>JBEKHO010000016.1:0-100418 GCA_050012215.1 Steroidobacteraceae bacterium | reverse complement strand
CTGAACTACCACTCCGCATGCTGGTGGGTGCTGAGGGGATCGAACCCCCGACCCTCGCCGTGTAAAGGCGATGCTCTACCAGCTGAGCTAAGCACCCCCCTGGAAGAGGCGCCGAAGTCTACCCAAGCTGACGCCGCTTGGCTAGTGCCGCGGCCTAGTGGGCGTGCACTTCGCCTTTGGCGCGCGGTGCCTTGCGTCGGCGCTTCTCGCCCTCGATGGCCGGCGCCGGTTTGGCTTCCGGGACCGGGAGCGGTGCGGGCATGTGGGTGAGCGCCACCTGCAGCACGTCGTCGATCCACTTGACCGGACGGATATCGAGCTTTTCCTTGATATTGTCCGCGATCTCGGTCAAATCCTTGGTGTTGTCGTCGGGGATCAGCACCGTAGTGATGCCGCCACGGTGCGCGGCCAGCAACTTCTCCTTCAGGCCGCCGATCGGCAACACCTCGCCGCGCAGGGTGATCTCGCCGGTCATGGCGACATCCGAGCGCACCGGAATCTTGGTGAGCGCCGAGATCAATGCGGTGCACATGCCGATGCCGGCGCTCGGACCGTCCTTCGGCGTCGCGCCTTCCGGGACGTGAATGTGCACGTCCGCCTTCTGGTAGAAATCGGTCTCGAGCCCCAGCATGGTCGAGCGGCTGCGCACCACCGTCATGGCCGCCTGGATGGATTCCTGCATCACTTCGCCGAGCTGGCCGGTATGGGTGAGCTTGCCTTTGCCGGCCACCACCGCCGCCTCGATGGTCAACAGCTCGCCGCCGACTTCCGTCCACGCGAGTCCGGTGACCTGTCCAACGCGGTTGCTCTCCTCGGCCTTGCCGTAGCGGAAACGCCGCACGCCCAAATATTTGTCGAGATTCTTGGTGTCGACGCTGACCGTCTTCTCGGCGGGGTGCAGGAGCAGCTGCTTGACCGCCTTGCGCCCGATCTTGGATATCTCGCGCTCGAGATTACGCACGCCCGCTTCGCGGGTGTAGAAGCGGATCATGTCCTGGATCGCGTCGTCGCCCAGCACCAGCTCATTGGGCTTCAGGCCGTTCTGCTTGACCTGCTTCGGCAACAGATAGCGGCGCGCGATGTTGCTCTTCTCATCCTCGGTGTAGCCGGGGATGCGGATGACCTCCATGCGGTCCAGCAGCGGCGCCGGAATGTTCAGGCTGTTAGCCGTGCAGACGAACATGACTTCGGACAGGTCGAAGTCGACCTCCAAGTAGTGGTCATTGAACGAGCTGTTCTGTTCGGGGTCGAGCACTTCCAACAGCGCCGAGGACGGATCGCCGCGGAAGTCGGTCGACATCTTGTCGACCTCGTCGAGCAGGAACAGCGGATTTCTCACGCCGCATTTGGCGAGATTCTGGATGATCTTGCCCGGCATGGAACCGATGTAGGTGCGGCGGTGGCCGCGGATCTCGGCCTCGTCGCGCACACCGCCCAAGGACATGCGCACGAACTTGCGATTGGTCGCGCGCGCGACGCTCTGACCGAGCGAGGTCTTGCCCACGCCCGGCGGGCCCACGAGGCAAAGAATGGGGCCGCGAAGATTCTTCACGCGCTGCTGCACGGCCAGGTATTCGACGATGCGCTCCTTGACCTTCTCCAGACCGAAATGGTCGGCCTCGAGCACTTTCTCGGCCGCCGCGATGTCCAGATGCACCTTGCTGCGCTTCTTCCAGGGCGCCTTGACCAGCCAGTCGATGAAATTGCGGACGACGGTCGCCTCCGCGGACATCGGCGACATGAGCTTCAGCTTCGCGAGCTCGGAGTTCGCCTTCTCGCGCGCCTCCTTCGGCATGCCGGCGGCCTTGATGCGCTTCTCGAGCTCGCCGATCTCGTTCGGTGCCTCGTCCAGCTCGCCGAGCTCCTTCTGAATGGCTTTCATCTGCTCGTTCAGGTAGTACTCGCGCTGGCTCTTTTCCATCTGCTGCTTGACGCGGCCGCGGATGCGCTTCTCGATCTGCAGCACGTCCATCTCGCCCTCGATCACGGCGAGCATGTGCTCCAGGCGCTTGCGCACGTCCGGAATTTCGAGAACCTTCTGCTTCTCGGAGAGCTTCAGGGACATGTGCGCGGCGACGGTGTCGGCGAGGCGCCCCGCCTGCTCGATGCCGGCGAGGGAGGTGAGGATCTCCGGCGGCACCTTCTTGTTCAATTTCACGTACTGTTCGAACTGCGTGATCATGGAGCGCGTGAGCACGTCCATCTCGCGCTCCTCATAGCGCTCCAGATCGGGCATCGAGGTGACTTCCGCCGAGAAGAACTCGCCTTCGGCGAGCTTGTCGATGGTGGCGCGCTCGACTCCCTCGACCAGCACCTTGACCGTGCCGTCGGGCAGCTTCAGCAACTGCAGGATGGTGGCGACGGTGCCGACCCGGTACAGATCCTCGCCTTTCGGGTCGTCGACATCGGCCTGCTTCTGCGCCACGAGCAGAATGCGTTTGTCGGCCTTCATGGCAAGATCCAATGCCACGATGGACTTCTCCCGGCCGACGAACAGCGGGATCACCATGTGCGGATAGACCACGACGTCGCGCAACGGCAGCACGGGCATGCCCGAGTGCACGGGAACGGTGGCGGGGATATCGATTACGGGTTCGTCGCTCACGAGGCTCGCCTTCTGGTTAGGGCACGGAACACAGCCTGAAGATGAATGCGGCCGCCTCGCATGAGTTTCAAGCCTGATTGACGGGGGTGATCAACGCCCCGGTGCACGCTCAAAGATGATCCGAGCCCGTGGGGCGGCGCTGTTCCTCGACCGGGGCCACCAAACGAGTCTCCTCGGTTCGATGGACGATGTAGGGTTTGGTCTGGCCTTCGATGACCTGCTCGTCGACCACCACCTTCTGCACATTGCGCAGGGACGGCAGGTCGTACATGGTGTCGAGCAGCACATTCTCGAGGATGGTGCGAAGACCGCGGGCGCCGGTCTTGCGTTGCATGGCCTTGCGGGCCACCGAGCGCAGCGCATCCTCGCGGAAATCGAGCTCCACACCTTCCATGTCGAAAAGCTTGCGATATTGCTTGGTGAGCGCGTTCTTCGGCTGCATCAGGATCGAGATCAGCGCATCCTCGTCCAGCTCCTCCAGGGTCGCCACCACCGGCAGGCGCCCGACGAACTCCGGGATCAGTCCGTACTTGATCAGATCCTCGGGCTCGGTGTCATGGAACACGTCATTGCCGTGCGGCCGCGCGTTCTGTTCGCGCACCTCGGCCACGAAACCGATCCCGCTCTTGTGGGTGCGGTTCATGATGATCTTTTCGAGGCCCGCGAACGCCCCGCCGCAGATGAACAGGATATTGGTGGTGTCGACCTGCAGGAATTCCTGTTGCGGATGCTTACGGCCGCCCTGCGGCGGCACCGAGGCGATGGTTCCCTCGATCAGCTTCAGCAGCGCCTGCTGCACACCCTCGCCCGACACGTCGCGCGTAATCGACGGGTTGTCGGACTTGCGCGAGATCTTGTCGATCTCGTCGATGTACACGATGCCCGTCTGCGCCTTCTCCACGTCGTAGTCGCACTTCTGCAGCAGCTTCTGAATGATGTTCTCGACGTCCTCGCCGACATAGCCCGCCTCGGTCAGGGTCGTGGCGTCGGCGATCGTGAAGGGTACATTGAGAAGCCGCGCGAGCGTTTCGGCGAGCAGCGTCTTGCCGGAGCCGGTGGGCCCGATCAGAAGAATGTTGCTCTTCGCGAGCTCGACCTCGTCCCTGGAGCGGACGCCTTCGGCGCCCCGGGTCTGAAGCCGCTTGTAGTGGTTGTAGACGGCGACCGAGAGCACCCGCTTGGCGCGCTCCTGTCCGATCACGTACTCGTCCAGAACCTTCTTGATCTCTTGAGGCTTGGGCAGCTTGTCGCGGGTGCGCTCGGCGCGTTCCTCGAGCTCTTCCCGGATGATGTCGTTGCAAAGCTCGACGCACTCGTCGCAGACGAAGACCGACGGGCCGGCGATCAGCTTTCGAACTTCGTGCTGGCTCTTTCCACAGAAAGAGCAATACAACAGCTTGCCGTCATCATGTTTGCCGCGCGAATCTTCGCTCATGCTGCCCTCAAATTGGCCGCGCAACCTTTAAGGAGGGGCGCGGCGACGATATGACTATATAGCACCCGGCCGACCATGCGCAAAGATCGCAGCTGCCGGGCTGTGACCGAGGTCCTCGTTGGTCCTCTTCAGGGGGACATAAGACGGCTCCACCCGGGGCCGTTCCGCAGCCGAATGGCACCCCCGAGGGCCCCGTAGGACGCCGCGGCGGGGCGAATTACGCGTACATTAAGACTTTGCAGGTATTTCAGTGCGCTTCTCAAGCATGGAATCCACTAATCCGTACGCTTTGGCCATCTCGGCGCTCATGAAGTTGTCGCGGTCGCTGTCCTGCTTGACGCGCTCGATCGATTGGCCGGTGTGCTTGGCCAGAATGCGATTCAGCCGTTCCTTGGTCTCCATCACGTCCCGCGCATGAATATCGATGTCCGATGCCTGGCCCTGGAAGCCGGCGGAGGGCTGATGGATCATGATTTTGGAATTCGGCAGCGAGTAGCGCTTGCCGGCCGCGCCCCCGGCGAGCAGCACCGCACCCATCGAGGCCGCGAGACCCACGCAAATCGTGCTCACGTCCGGCTTGATGAACTGCATGGTGTCGTAAATCGCGAGCCCCGCGCTCACCGAGCCCCCCGGGGAGTTGATATAGAGAGCGATGTCCTTCTCCGGGTTCTCCGACTCCAGAAACAACAGCTGAGCGACCACGAGATTCGCCATGTAGTCCTCGACCGGCCCCACGATGAAAATCAACCGCTCCTTCAGCAGGCGCGAATAGATGTCGTAGGCGCGCTCGCCGCGCGCGGTCTGTTCGACCACCATGGGAACGAGGTTCAGTGCTCGAGTTGTCATTGAATACAAGCCTTTTAAGTTTGGACGCAGCGAAACAGTAAGTTGAGGACCCAAGTGCGCCTTTTCAAGCCGCGCGGCCCGCTCTAGCCCTCGAAATTCATCAGCTCCTTGAAGGTGGAGGGTTTCTCCTGCACCTCGGCATGCGCCAGGACCCAGTCGACCACCTGATCCTCGAGCGCCAGGCTCTCCACCTGGCGCATGGCATCGGCGTTTTGCAGATACGCGCGCTTCAGCGCCGCCGCATCGCCATAGCTCGACACCATCTCGTCGAGCCTCGCATTGGCTCGCGCCGGATCCAGCACGAGCTTTTCGCGCCGGATGATGTCATTGATCAGAAGCCCCAATGCCACCCGGCGCCGGGCGGGCTCCACGAACGGCTCCCGATCCGGTGCCTGCGACACATCTTTGGCGCCCGCGCGACGCATGACCTCGATCTGCATGTCCCGGATCTGCGACTCCAACAGCGAGTTCGGCACATCCACGGGATTTGCTTGATAGAGCTTTTCCAGCACCGCAGTCTTGTTGCGGTTGCGGAGGTTCTGGTCGAGCTCGCGCCGCATGTTGGCGGCCACGTCCTCGCGCAATTTCGGCACGCCGCCCTCGGTCACGCCGAACACGGCGCAGAACTCATCGTCGAGCGCGGGGAGCGAGGGCTCTTCCACGTTCTTCACGTCCACCTTGAATACCGCGTGCTTGCCCGCGAGTTCCTGGGCCCGGTAGTCCGCGGGGAAGTCCACGCCGATTTCCCGGCTCTCCCCGGAAGATGCGCCGATCAAGCCCTGCTCGAGCTGCGCGAGCATGCGCGCCTCGCCCACCACGATCGGCACGTTCTCGCCCTTTCCGCCGGCAAACGGCACGCCGTCGATCGCGCCCAAGAAGTCGATCGTGACTTTGTCGCCGCTCGCCGCCGCTCGCGCGGCCGCCGTGTACCGGGTCTGCTGCTTGCGCAGCCGTTCGATCATCGCGTCCACGTCGCCGTCCGTGACCTCCGCCGTCACCTTGTCGACGGCGAGAGTGCTCACCGGCTGCAGCGCAACCTCGGGAAACACCTCGAAGGTGGCCACGTAGGTGAGGTCCTGCCCCTCACCGACGGACTTGGGCTCGATGCGGGGACTGCCGGCGGGCGCGAGCTGTTTCTGGGTCACCGCCTCCGCGAAACTCGACTGCATGAGCTCGCCGATGACCTCACGGTGCACCTGTTGGCCGAACTGGCGGCGGATCACCGTCAGCGGGGCCTTGCCGGGACGGAAGCCTTTCAAGCGCGCGGTGCGGCTCAAATGCTTGAGCCGCGTCGCGATTTCCTCGCTGACGCGCTCGGCGGGCACCTGCACTTGCATGCGGCGCTCCAACTTGCCGATACTTTCCACGGAAACCTGCATGTCGCTCCTCGTTATGGGCCGGGCAATGGTGCGAAAGGCGAGACTCGAACTCGCACGGGTTGCCCCACCAGGTCCTAAGCCTGGCGCGTCTACCAATTCCGCCACATTCGCATTCGAACAGCCGCGCATTATAACGCGAGAATGCGCCTTTAGCGGGGCTCGCTTTCCCTCACCAACAGACGGGCGAGCTCGCGCATCGCCGGAAGTCCCTTCTCCAGCATAAAGTAAAGTGGGCTATCGCCGTGGAAGGGGGCGTCCTGCTGCGGCGTGTGCAGAAATGCCCAGGCCCGATCCGCGCTGCTTGCCGGCGGCGACAGGGAGTTGTGGATGTTGGCCACCAGGGCGGCCCGCTCCTGCTGCACCGCCGACAGACGCGGCGATTGGCCGAGCCGGTAGCGCTCGAGCACCTGCGGGGACGGAATTTTGAGCAGCCGGCACTGCTGCAGGGGCGAAAGCTCCCAGGCGTCCGCGATCGCGAAGAAACGCTTCAGCACGCTTCGACTCGAGTGCCGTGCGGTACGGCGGGCGGGAGGCTGCAGCACCAGTCGCTGCCCCGCGCGAGGCTTTGTCAGCACCGTGCTCATGGGTTCAAGCATACTCCTAGTGCGCCCGCTATCATTGCGACATGCCGCTCACGTTTCCCGAACGCCTGGATCGAGCCCGGATCGCTGCGCACAGCCTGGTCTGCGTCGGACTCGATCCGGACCCGGCCAAATTGCCACCGGACATCGCCCGCGACCCCAGGCCATTCTTAGCCTTCGGCCGGCGGATCGTCGATGCGACCCGGGGCATGGCGGCGGCCTACAAGCCGCAGGTCGCCTTCTACAGCGCGCTTGGCAAGGAAGACGAACTCGCAGCGACCCTCGAATACATCCGCGACCGGGCACCCGAGGCGCTGGTCATCCTGGACGCGAAGCGCAACGACATCGGCAACACGGCCGAGGCATACGCGCGCGAGGCGTTCGATCGCTACGGCGCGGATGCGGTGACGGTGAGTCCCTACATGGGCGAGGACTCGGTGGCGCCCTTTCTGGCCCGCCCCGACCGGGGTGCGGTCTTGTTGTGCCGCACGTCGAATCCCGGCGCCCGGGATTTCCAGGATCTTCTGGTCGATGGAACGCCGCTGTACGCCCGAGTGGCGGCGCTGGCGGCCGCGCGATGGAATACGCATCGGAACTTGATGCTGGTGGTCGGCGCGACCTACCCGGCGGAGATGGCGGAACTGCGACGGGCTCATCCGGAGCTCTGGTTCCTGGTGCCGGGGATTGGCGCGCAAGGCGGCGACCTCGACGCTGCGCTGGCGGCCGGCCTCGATTCGAGCGGCAGCGGACTGTTGATCAATTCTTCGCGCGCGATCATCTACGCGGGCGGCGGCGAGAGCGCCGCGATTCACGCCGCCGCGGCGCAGTTGCGCGACGCCATCAATCGGCGGCGGGACCGAGCGGTGGCCGTCTAGGCCGGGGAGGACGGGACGGAGAGCGCTCGCAAGCGCGCGGTGGCGTTCTTCGATTGCGAGCGTCCGAAGGAAATCCGATCTTTGCCGGCCGCCTTGGCCTCGCGCAGTGCCGCATCCGCCCGACCGTAAAGCGTTTTCCAGTCCGGATCGTCGGGCATGCTGAGCGCCAAGCCGAAACTTCCCGCGAAACGCAGCAGTCCCTTCGGGGTCGCCAGCGGCTCCTTGCCGATCTGAGTGTGAATCCGCTCCGCCACGTCGTGCAACGTCTGTTCATTGATGTCGCCGAAGCAAAGAATTCCGAATTCGTCGCCGCCCAGCCGCGCGGCCATGTCCGAGGAATTGCGCAGCTGCGAGTTCAACATGTTGCCGAGGGATCGCAGCACCTCGTCGCCCACCTCATGACCGTACTCTTCGTTGATCTGCTTCAGATCGTCCAGATCGAGGAGGATGAGTCCGTAGGGCTTCTTCGAATGCCGCAGCGCCTGGGCGGCCTGTTCGCTGCGGCGGCTGAACGTGCGCCGATTGGGGAGCACGGTCAACGCGTCGGTCGCGCTTTCGGTCGCGAGCTTGGCGTTGCTGGTTTGCAGCGCGGATTGGGCCTCGCGCTGCAGCGCCTGGGCGTCGAGCAATGCCTGCTGGGTCGAGTGCAGCGTCTCCTGCGTCGAGTGCAGCGTTTCCTGCAGCGAGCGCAGCTCCTCGCGGGCCGAGCGCAGTTCGTCCTGCGCCGGGCGCAGCGCCCGCTCCGATTGCTCGAGCCGTGCACGAGTGTCGCGCAGACTCGACTGAGATTCGCGCAGCGCCTCGCCCGCCTCCACCGCTCGCGAGCCCTGCGTCACCAGCGCATCGGCGCTTTCCTTGAACTTGAGCGACTGCTGCGCCAATCTGTCCTGCGCGGCATCACGGGCTCTCAAGGCATCGGCTTCGACCTGCTTTTGCGCGGACAGATCGTCGATGACGACGATGCTGTAATCCGGCTGTCGCGACGCGGTCCGCTTCAAGGTCACCGACACGGCGGCCCACAGATAATTCTGATCCTTGCAGCGCAACCGCTGTTCCAGCCGGTAGCTGTCAATGTCCCCCGAGAGGGCGCGCTTGAACTCGGTGACGTTGCGCTGAAAGTCATCGGGATGGGAGAGATTTCGAAACGACAGCTCGCGCAGCTCCGTGGCGCTGTAGCCGAGCACGGTGCATGCGCGTTGATTGGTCCGCAATATCGCACCGTGGAGCGAGGTGTGCAGGATGCCGACGGCCGCCTGCTCGAACGTTTCACGGAACAGCTTTTCGCGCTCCATCGCGTACTGCAGGACACCGTCGGATTTGGATGCGACTTCCTGCGAGGCCAGAAGCTCTTCGGCGATCTTGGCGAACTCCGACAGCACCACCAACTCGACCTCGCCGAAATCGCGCGGCTCCGTATCCATCGCGCACAGGGTCCCCACGGGTTGACGGTCGCGGGTGAAGAGCGGGATGCCGAGATAGGCGCGGACCCCGGTCGGGCCGCAAACCAACAGATTCTGCGCGAAACGCGGGTCGGCCGAGGCGTCGCGAACACTCAAGGGTTCGCGCTGCAGCACCGCCTGCGCGCAAAACGAGCCGTCGCGTGGAGTCTCGCGCAGCGTCAGCCCGACGCGCGACTTGTACCAAACTCGATTCTGATCGACCAGTGAGACCAGCAGCAGTGGAACCCGCAACGCCGCAGCGGCCAGCCGGGTCACGCCATCGAAAGCGGCTGAGGGCAGCGTGTCCAAAAGACCCAGGCGATGCAACGATACCAGGCGCTCCGCCTCGTCAGCGGATATCCCTTCATCGTGCACTGCAACATCGGCCGACTCTAACGCAGCTCTCATGCGGGAGAGATTAGGGGCCCGCGACCGTTAGGTTAAGTACACTGATCACGGATTTTGAAAGGCGCGCTTGACGAGGACGCCGTTGGCCCCGCCCCCGGGGTGACTGCTGGCCGGGCCGGGGGTCGGCCACCCGGGAAGCCCCTCTAAGGGGTCTGCTCCACCGGCGAACCGTTCATTTTGTAGACGACGCCATCCTTCATCACGAAGCTCACCCGCTTCATGACGCTGATGTCGGCGATGGGGTCGCCGGGAACCGCGACCACATCGGCGTTCTTTCCAGCCGCCACGGAACCCAGCTCCTTGTCGTGGTGCAGAAGCTGCGCCGCGTTCACCGTCGCCGCCTGCAACGTGAACATGGGCGGCATGCCCGCCTGCACCATCAGCTCAAACTCGTGCGCGTTCTGTCCGTGCGGATAGACCGACGCGTCCGTGCCAAACGCGATTTTCACGTGAGCCTTGTAGGCGCGTCCCGCGGTCGCCATGATCAACGGCCCGATCGCGGCGGCCTTCGCGGCAACCTGCGGCGGGTAATAACCCGCGACCTTTGCCTGGCGCGCGACGAAGTCCCCCGCGATGATGGTGGGCACGTACCAGGTGCCGTGCTCGACCATGAGTTTCATGTCCTCGGCGTCCATGAAGGTGCCATGCTCGATCGAATCGACGCCGCCGAGCACCGCTCGCCGGATCGCCTCGGCGCCGTGCGCGTGCGCCGCCACCGTAAAGCCGTAGTCGTGCGCCGTGCTCGTCACGGCACGAATCTCCTCGAGCGTCATCTGGGCATTATCGCCGCTCGCGCTCTCATCCAGCACACCGCCCGACGGCATGATCTTGATCAGGTCGTCGCCGAGCTTATAGTGCAGGCGCACCCCTTTCACCGCGTCCTCGGGGCCGTTGATCACGCCATTGCCGGGTCCCGGGTCGCCCGCGAGATCGACCCGGTAGCCGTCGGTGGGGTCCGTATGCCCCCCCGTCGATCCCATCGCCTGACCGGCCGTGAAAATTCGCGGGCCCGGCACAATCCCCGCATTGATCGCGTTGCGCAGGGCCACCGACTCATTGGCCACGTCCCCAACATTGCGCACGGTCGTGAACCCCGCCAACAGCGTGCGCCTTGCGTACACGGTGGAGCGCACGGCGTAATCCGCGATGTTCCAATGGAACTGATCGAGGTACTGGGTCGGACTGGTTTGGCCCGTCAGATGGGTGTGGCTGTCGATGAGTCCCGGCAGGCAGGTCTGATCGTGCAGATCGATTTCGGTCGCCCCGGGCACCGGCGCGCTGCCGCCGTTCACCGCCCGCACGCGCTTACCCTCGATCACGATCGTGGTCGCGCCGAGCACCGTGCCCGCAACCGCGTCGACCAAGTGTCCACAATGCAGGGCGGTCAACGGCGGCGGCGCCGGCACATCGTCGGCGCGCGCGATCGCACACCCCAAGATGCCGCCGATCGAGACACAGCCAATGACGCCGGCAATCATCGATGTTCTCATCGGCATCTCGAGCTCCTTGGTTCAATTCGCCAGCGACAGCATGGCCTGCATGAGTACATTCGCTCCGGTCTCGAGGTCCGCGGGCGCGGCGCTCTCGGCTTCGTTGTGGCTCAAGCCGCCGGCGCAAGGGACGAAGATCATGGAGGTGGGCACGACGGCTGCCGTATTGCACGAATCGTGGCCCGCGCCGCTGACGATCTCCATGGCATCGCATCCGAGCGCCTGCGCCGCATGCCTGACCGCGTCGATACAGCCGGGATCGAACACGACGCCGGGAGCTTCCCACACGCAACGGATGCTTCCCGCAAGCCCCTGGCGGTCGAGCGCAGCGTGCACCACGCCGTCGATCTCCTTGCGAAGCGACCGGTACTGCGCCCCGTCGGGATGACGCAGATCGACCGTGAAGCGCAGCTGGCCGGGCACCGTGTTGGGAGACCCGGGTGAGGTCTCGATGATCCCGACCGTGAAGCGCGCATCCTTGCCGTGCCGGGCGGCGGTTGCATACATGGCCGGTAGCACGTCCGCCAGGACGCGGATCGGATCCTTGCGCATGTCCATCGGCGTCGGTCCCGCGTGAGCCTCTTGACCGTGGACGATGACCTCGTGCCGGCTCATGTGCTGGACGCCCGTGACCACGCCGATGGTCTTCGAGCGCTGTTCGAGCACCGGTCCCTGCTCGATGTGCACCTCGAAGGCTGCCTTGATCGGTTGGCGCGGCACCGGCGCGGAGAGATCCACGCCCAGCCGCTCGAGCTCCTGCCGCACACTGCGTCCCGCGCGATCGGTGAGTGCATGGGCGCTCGCGAGCGTCATCCGACCCGACCACACGGCCGATCCCATCATGGCCGCCGGAAAGCGGCAGCCTTCCTCGTTGCACCAGACGGCGACTTCGATCGGATGCCGGGTCTCGATCGCCCGGTCGTTGAGCGACTCGATGACCTCGAGTCCCGCGAGCACGCCATAGATGCCGTCGAACTTGCCGCCGGTCGGCTGGGTATCGAGATGACTTCCGGTCATCACCGCGGGCAGCGCATCGTCTCGCCCGCGACGGTGGATGAAGATATTGCCGATGGCGTCGACGCGCAGCGTGCAGCCGGCCGCAGCCGCCCAACGGCCGAACAGTTGCCGCCCTTCGAGGTCGCCGTCGGTCAGCGCCTGCCGATTGCAGCCGCCCTGGGGGGTCGCTCCGATCTCGGCCATCTCCATCAGTCGCGACCAGAGCCGTGTGCCGCTGACGCGCGGCGGGTGGGTAGTTGTCATGGGCTCTCCTCGGGGCGGGTATTATGCGTGTAAATCAACAGGAGCGGCCAGCGGTCGTGCAGGACAGAGTGCCCGAGCATCCGACGAGCGCCAAGAGTATTTGCGCCGTATTGGTGAGCTTTCATCCGGACCCCGATTTGCCCGCGAGAGTGGAGCGCATTCTGGGAGAAGTCGGCGCCCTGGTGATCGTGGACAATGGCTCGGGCGAGGCCACGCTTCGAATGCTGACGGCATTGGCGACCGACCCGAGAATTTCGCTCGAGCTGAATCGCGAAAACTTGGGCGTCGCCGGCGCGCTCAATATCGGCATCCGGCGAGTGCGCGTGCTCGGGTACGAGTGGGTGTTGATGCTCGATCAGGACAGCGTGCTCGACTCAGGCATGGTCGAGGAGCTGATCGCCGCGCATGCCTCCTTCCCCGAGCCCGCACGATTGGCCGTGCTGGGCGCAACCTTTCGCGACATCCACAAGCCCGAGCCGGACTCCTCCGAGGTCGAGCCCACGGGCACGGCCCGCGAGGCTCTGTGGGCGAGCGACCAGTCGCCGGCCGCGCAGCCCCTTTGGCTGGAGGTCGAGTCGGTGATCTCCTCCGGATCGCTCCTGCATCTGGCGACCCTCGATCGCATCGGCGCCTTCCGCGACGAGTTCTTCATCGACTTGGTGGACACCGAATTCTGCTTCCGGGCAAGAGCTCAGGGCTACCGGGTGGCGAAGACGCGAAAGCCCCTCATGTCGCACGCCATAGGGGAATCGACGCGTCATTCGATCCTGGGGCTGCGCAAATGGACCACCAATCATTCGGCGGATCGGCGTTACTACATGGCGCGCAATGACACCGTCATGCTCAAGGAATACGGCGCATTCCCATGGGGCTCATGGGCGCTCAAGAGCTTGGGCCGGCGCGTGCGCACCTGCAAACGCATCGTGCTCTACGAGGACGTCAAACTGAGCAAGCTGGCCGCCGTGGCGAGCGGTTGGTGGGACGGCGTGCGCGGACATCTCGGACCGCGCCATCGCGCCGGCCGGCGCTAGCATCGACCGGGTGAGCGAGCCGTCACGCGCCGATTCCCCAGCCGAAAGCGTCCTGCGGATCGATGTAGAGTGTGCTTTCAGCGGTGATGTGCGCCCGGCCGGTGATGGTCGGGATGATCTCTCCCCTGTCGCGGTCGCTCCACCGGTAGCGGGCCGAGAAAGTGCTCCCAATCAGGCTCTCCTGAATCCACTCGCTGCCCTCCTGCAGCGAGCCGTCGGCCGCGAGGCAGGCGAGTTTCGCGCTCGTGCCGGTTCCGCAGGGCGAACGGTCGTACGCTTTGCCGGGACACAGCACGAAGTTTCGGCTGTGCGCACCGGCACGGCCGGCGGGACCGAACAACTCGATGTGGTCGACCTCGGGCCGGCCGGCGGCGTTGAGGGCGCAGCGCACCCGCGAGCTGAACTCCGTCAGCGGCTCGGCATGTGCGAGGTCGATGATTTGTCCATGATCCGAGACCAGAAAAAACCAATTCCCGCCCCAGGCAATATCGCCCGAGATCCGCCCTGCTTGCGGGACCTGCAGCTCGAATCGGCTTGCCACCCGGTAGCTCGTCACATTGTCGACGCTCACCGAGCCATCCTCCTCGAGTCGCGCCTCCACCGGCCCCACCGGGGTGTCGATCTTGATCGAACCGGCTCGCAGGTGTCCGCTGAAACGCAGCGATTCGATCACGCCGATCGTTCCATGCCCGCACATGCCGAGGAAGCCGACGTTGTTGAAGAAGATCACGCCGAGATCGCAGTCGGAGCGATGCGGCTCGACGAGCAACGCGCCGACGAGCGCGTCGGATCCGCGCGGTTCGTTCACGATGGCCGAACGGTAGCGGTCGAAGCGGGCGCGAAATCGCTCGCGCCGATCGGCGAGCGGACCCGAGCCCAAGTCCGGTCCACCGTCGATCACGAGGCGCGTGGGCTCGCCCCCCGTATGAGAATCGATGACGCGCAAGACCGTCGTCATCGCCCGGGGGCGGCGCCGATCCGCGCGCGGCTGTCGCGCGCGCGCTCGACCATCGCGATGACCTCGGCGCGCCGCTCGCCCGCGAGCGGCAGCCTCGGCGGACGCACCCGCTCCGTGCCCCGGCCGAGAAGCTGTTCCGCGAGCTTGATGGATTGCACCAGGTCATGCTCCGCGTCCAGATGCAGGAGCGGCATGAACCATCGATACAGTTCGCGGGCCCGCGCGAGCTCGCCCCCCATGACCGCGCGGTAAAGCTCGATCGACTCCTCGGGGAACACGTTGGTGAGGCCCGAGACCCAGCCCTTGGCCCCGAGCGCGAGCGCCTCGAACACCACATCATCCAGACCCGCGAACAGCACGTAGCGATCGCCGAGCGCATTGAAGACATCGGTGAAGCGCCGGGAATCGGGTGAAGACTCCTTCAAGGCCACGATGTTAGGAACATCCGCGAGGCGCGACAGCGTTCCGACATCGATGTTGACGCGATACGACGGCGGATTGTTGTACAGCATGATCGGCAGCCCGGTCGCCGCCGCGACCGTTCTGAAATGATATTCGAGCTCGGCCGGCGTCGGCACGTACACCATGGCGGGCAGGAGCATCAATCCCGCCGCGCCGATGCGCTCCGCGTCGCGGGCAAAGGCGACGGCAGCGGCCGTGGTGAGCTCCGATACCCCCGCGATCACGGGGACTCTCCCCTCCGCCACCTCGACCGCCCCGCGAAGCACGGCGCGCTTCTCCTGCGCACTGAGCGAGTTGCCCTCGCCCACGGTGCCCATCAGCACCAAGCCGTGAACGCCATCCTGCAGCAGCGCTTTTTGCATTCGTTGGGTCGCCGGCAGGTCCACCTCCAGATCCGGATCGAATTGCGTGGTGGCGGCGGGGTATACGCCGCTCCAATCACAGGGCAGTGCGGTAAGCATGTTGCGCCTCGCTGGAAGCTGGACTGTCGAGAGCGTAGATCGTATACGATCTACGCGATTTCGATGCACTCCACCCACGGAATATCGCGCATGCACCTTCCCCGATCTCGAGCGTCGGCACGGCACCTCGTCCGGGCCATCGCATTTTTTGCATCGTTCGTCAGCTTCGCGTCCTGTACCAAGAAGGAAACGCCGGACGCGCGCTTCGCGGCCATCTACACGGCCGAGTGGAAATGGCGCCAGGAACAGTTTCCGGACGACGAGGACTCGCAGAAGCCGATCCAGGACCACCTGCCCAAGGCCGATCCGGACACGCAGCAAACGCGCCTTCGTATGTGGCAGGACACGCTCACCAAGCTCGACTCGATCCCGCGCGAGGAGCTGTCGCAGGCTGAGCGCGTGAATTACGACGTCTACCGGCCCCAGATCGAGACGCTGATCGCAAACCAGCGGTTTCGCGACTACGAGATGCCCGCGAACTCCGATACGACGTTTTGGACGGATTTGGGCTACACGGCCCGCCGCCCCTACCGTGATGCGCAGGATTACCACAATTGGATCGCGCAAATGCGCGACATCCCGCGCTATTTTCGTGAACAGATCGAGGAGATGCGGCGCGGCTTGAAGCGCGGGTTCACGCCGCCGCAGGTGACCATGAAGGGGCGCGACGCCTCGATCACCGCCGTCACCGAGGCAGCGCCCGAGCAGAGCCTCTTCTATACCCCGTTCAAGGAGATGCCGGGAATCGCCGACGCGGACCGGGCCTCGCTCAGGGCAGAGGCCATCGCCGTCATCCGCGACTCGGTGCAGCCGGCCTACCAAGATTTGCTGGCGTTCATGCGCACCGATTATCTGCCGGGAACCCGCGCCAGCCTCGCGGCCTATGATCTTCCCGACGGCAAAGCCTATTACCGCACGAAGATCCGCGAATACACCACCCTCGACATGGATCCGGACACCATCCATGCCCTGGGCGAATCGGAGGTCGCACGGCTGCACGGCGAGATGGTCGACACCATGAAACAGACCGGGTTCAAGGGAGACTATCCGGGGTTTTTGGTGTTCCTGCGGGCCGATGCGCAGTTCCAGGCGTACTCCGCACAGGATCTGCTCATGCGCGCCGCCTGGATCGCCAAGAAGTTCGACGGTAAGGCCTCGCAATACTTTGGACTGTTGCCGCGTGCCCGCTTCGCCATCCAACCGGTGCCCGACGACATCGCGCCGTTCTATACCGCCGGCCGCGGCGGTCCGGGGCTGTTTCTGCTGAACACTTACAACCTGCCGAGCCGCCCGCTCTACAACCTCACCGCCCTGACGCTGCACGAGTCCGCGCCCGGACACGCCTTCCAGATTCCGCTGGCGCTCGAGCACAAGCAACAGCCTGAATTTCGCCAGCACACGTATCTATCCGCGTATGGCGAAGGCTGGGCGCTCTATTGCGAGTGGCTCGGCCAGGAGATGGGCATGTACGAGACACCCTACGACCGCTTCGGCATGCTCAACTACCAGATCTGGCGCGCTGCGCGACTGGTGATCGACACCGGTATCCATGCGCAGGGCTGGAGCCGGGACCGCGCCATCGACTACCTGCGCGAGTACACGGCGCTGCCCGAACATGAGATCCAAACGGAGGTGGACCGCTACATCGCATGGCCCGCCCAGGCGCTGTCGTACTACCTCGGAGAGAGTGCCATTCTGGAAGGACGCCACAAAGCCGAGAAGGCGTTGGGCGCGCACTTCAACGTGCGCGCCTTCCACGATGCGGTGCTCGAACTCGGCTCGGTGCCCCTGCCCGTGCTCAGCGCACGTATCGACCGCTTCATTGCCGAGGGCGGCAAGGGCCCTTATCCGGATCTCGAATAGCTTGGGTGCCGGACGCTCGGACGCATTGCCGGGATTGGCGGCGGCGCGGCGGCGTGCTCGAAGCCCGAAGCCAGTTTTACGAGCGTGGGCTCGCTGAAGGCAGGCCCGAAGAACGATAATCCGACCGGCAGCCCTCGATGCAGCCCCGCTGGAACCGTGATGTGCGGATAGCCTGCGATGGCCGCCGGCGAGGAGCAGCCGCCGGTGTCCGAGTCGCCGTTCACTTCGTCGATCAACCAGGCGGGACCCGAGGTGAGCGTGACCATCGCATCGAGCCGGTGCTCGGCGATCACTGCGTCGATGCCGTTGGCGCGCGTCGCGGCGAGACAGCTCTCGCGCGCCTTGCGGTAGGCCTCCTCGCTCAATTCGCCCTTGGCCTGCGAGCGGCGCAAAAGTTCCTGTCCGAAGAACTCGAGTTCCTGCGGGGCCTTGGCCTCGTTGAAGCGAATCAGAGCCTCGAGTGACCGGACCGGAAAATTCATGGGCAATCGAGCCAGGTAGGCGTTCAGATCGGTTTTGAATTCGTACAGCAGCACCTCGAGTTCCGGAGCCTCCCATTCGCCGTGCATGGGCAGATCCGCGGGGTCGACGATAATCGCACCGGCTCGGGAGAGCAACGCGATGCAAGTGTCGAGGAAGGCGTTCATCGACTCGTTCTCGGCGAAGAACTTGCGTGCTATGCCGAGTCGCGCACCCCGCAGCCCATCGGGAT
Organism: Steroidobacteraceae bacterium; assembly: GCA_050012215.1. GTDB lineage: Bacteria > Pseudomonadota > Gammaproteobacteria > Steroidobacterales > Steroidobacteraceae > Bog-1198. Next base: position 82,613 of record JBEKHO010000016.1, on the reverse strand, counting down.
CCAAGTACGGGCGGTAGTCGGCCAGGAAATTGCCCCCCAACACGTCAGTGGCCGCTTGCGCGGCCGCATCCAAAGGATCTGGCGCGGATATCGCGCCGAGAAGCAGCGCCACATCGTGTACCGACCTCGCCAGCAGACCCGCCGTATCCTGACTGTGCGATATGGGCACGATGCCGCGGCGGCTGACCAGTCCGACCGTGGGCTTGAATCCCACGATGCCGTTGATCGAAGCCGGGCTGACGATGGAACCGTCGGTCTCCGATCCGATGGCGGCCGCGCAGAGCTCGGCCGCCACCGCCACCGCCGATCCGGAACTCGATCCTGAAGGCGTGCGATCCAGGGCGTAGGGGTTGCGGGTCTGCCCGCCGCGCGCGCTCCAGCCGCTGCTCGAGTGCGTCGAGCGGAAGTTGGCCCACTCGCTCAAATTGGTTTTGCCGAGAATGACGGCGCCGGCAGCGCGCAACCGCGCGGCGAGCGGAGCGTCCTCGGGCGCATACCAGCCTTCCAGTGCGAGCGAGCCCGCGGTGGTCATCATCCGGTCAGCGGTCTCGATGTTGTCCTTGATCAGAATCGGCATGCCGTGCAACGGGCCGCGAGGCCCTCGCGTCGCGCGTTCCCGGTCGAGCGCCGCGGCGAGGTCGAGCGCCCGAGGGTTGGTTTCGATCACTGCACGAAGGCACGGTCCGCGACGGTCCATCGCCTGGATGCGGTCGAGATAATGGCGGGTCAGGCTCTCGGAGGTGAGACGCCCGGCCGTGATCTGCGCGGCGAGGGCTGCAAGGTCCCTCGAGAGTTCGGAGCCGGCGGCGCCACGCGTCCAGACCGGGCGGGCGGAGCCCGCGACAGACGCGGCTCCGGCCCATCGCAAGAAAGTACGCCGGTGCAACGCTGCGCTTCCCTCAAAGTCGAGGGAGTCACTTATAGCTCAACGGCCGGTGTTGATCCACACCGCCTTGGGCTCGGTGAAGTTCTCGATTGCCGCCTCGCCGTGCTCGCGCCCGAACCCCGAATCGCGAGAGCCGCCCCAGGGCAAACGCACGTCGGTCGGCCCATAGGTGTTCGCCCAAACGGTTCCCGCCTTGAGCCGCTTGATGAAGCGATGAATGCGGCCTATGTCCTCGCTCCACACGCCGGCTGCCAGGCTGTACTTGGTGCCGTTGGCAATGCGCAGGGCATCCTCCTCATCCTTGAAACGGGTCACCGCAGCCACCGGCCCAAAAATTTCTTCCTGCGAGATGCGCATCGAATGCTCGACGTTGGCGAACACGGTCGGCGCGACGAAGAATCCGGTGCCGCCGACGCGCGCGCCGCCTGCAACGAGCTCCGCGCCCTCGCGCTTGCCGATGTCGATGTATTCGAGCACGCGATGCATCTGGACCGCCGACACCAACGGCCCCATGGCGGTCGCCTGGTCGCGGGGATCGCCCATGCGGATGGCACCGGCGCGCGCCACGAGGCGATCGACGACCTCGTCGTGAATCGATTCGTGCACCAGGATGCGGGAGCCGGCGGAACACACCTGCCCCGAATTGAAGAAGATGCCCGAGGCCGCCGCCTTGACGGCCGCATCCAGATCGGCGCCGGGGAAAATGATGTTGGCCGACTTGCCGCCGAGCTCCAGCGTCACGCGTTTGAGATTGCCGGAGGCCGCTCTCAATATCTGGCGACCCACTGCGGGGGAGCCGGTGAAAGTCACCTTGTCCACACCGGGGTGCTCGACCAGCGCCGCGCCGGCGGTCTTGCCGAAACCGGACACCACGTTCAGAACGCCGGGCGGAATGCCGGCGGCGAGCGCCAGCTCGCCGAGCTTGAGCGCCGTGAGCGAGGTGAGCTCCGCCGGCTTGAGCACGACGGTGCAGCCGCACGCGAGCGCCGGGGCGATTTTCCACATCCCGATCATGAGCGGGAAATTCCACGGCACGATCGCTCCCACCACGCCGATGGGCTCGCGCAAGCTGTACGTCAGCGCATCGGTGCGCGCCGGAATCACCTGACCGTTGATCTTATCGGCCCAGCCGGCGTAGTACGTCAACGTGTCGAGAACCGCCGGCAGATCCTGCCGGCGAATGGTGGAGACCGGTTTGCCGGAGTCGAGGCTTTCGAGCTCGACGAGCGCGTTCTCGTGATCCCGGATCAGCTCGGCCCAGCGAAGCAGCAGCCGCCCCCGTTCGGAGGCCTTCAAGTGACCCCACTCCCCGTCGAAGGCAGCGCGTGCCGACACGACGGCCGCATCGACGTCGGCGGCATCACCCTCGGCGACCCGGGCAATGACGGTCTCGGTGGCGGGATCGACGGTCTCGAAGTAGCGGCCCGACTGCGCCGGCCGACGTGCCCCGTGAATCAACAGCTGCTCGCGGCCTGCCGGTGCTTGTTCCGAAGGCGTCGCAGGCTTCTCTTGATATGTATCTAGCATCATATGTCACAGTTCCAATTTGATCGGTGTTCCAGCATATTCCCCGAGATAATCCGTGGGAATATGTCTTTGAGAGCCGGTTTCCTTTATGCTTTATATGCATCGATTTGCATATTCCAAGGGACGCCACATGCCGACCGATCCAGACGCACCACAAGCACAGATCGAGCCCGGGTTGATCCGCATCGAGATCGAGCCCGTCTGGCGCTTTCGCCGCGAGGACGATGGGCGAACGACCCTCGTGATGCTGGATTTTCTCAAGGAGATCCGCGCCACCGGAAAAATCACCCGGGCCGCGGTGCGCGCAGACATGTCGTACCGGCATTGCTGGAACTTGATCGAGAAATGGGCCGCGTTCTTCGGCGCGCCGCTGGTCGAGCGGCACCAGGGACGCGGCACCCGGCTCACCCCCTTGGGCGAAAAGCTGGTGTGGGCCGGGCAGCGCCTGCAGGCGCGGCTCAAACCACAACTTCAAAACCTCGCGCAGGAGCTGGAGACCGACATCAACGAGGTATTGCCGCAGCGGACCAACCTGGTGCGCATTCACGCGAGCCACGGTTTCGCCGTATCGAAGCTGCGCGAGCTGCTCTCCTCCCTCGAGCCCCAGCTCAACGTCGATCTGCGCTACGTCAGCAATCAAAACTCGCTCGCCTCGCTGGCGCGCGGCGCGTGCGATCTGGCGGGCGTCCACATTCCGCTGGGAGAGCTGCGCGGCAAGGTCATCGCGGCGGCCAAGCAATGGTTGATCGCGGGGGAGCATCGAGTCATCGGCTTCGTCACCCGAGAAATGGGACTGATGGTGAAACGCGGCAACCCGCTCCACATCGAGTCGCTCGATCAGTTGATCGGCGGCGACATTCGATTCGTGAACCGCGACGCTGACTCCGGCACGCGCCGCCTGTTCGATGAGCTGTTGAAACAACGCGGTCTCGAAGCCACCCGCATCAACGGCTACTTGCACGAGGAGTTCACGCACGCCGCGGTCGCCGCCTACGTCGCGAGCGGCATGGCGGACGCCAGTTTCGGCGTGGAGGCCGCCGCAAGGCAATTCGATCTGGATTTCGTGCGGCTGGTGACCGAGGACTACCTGTTCGTGTGCCGCAAGCACACGCTGGAGAACGAGTCGGTGCAACGGCTGGTCAGCGTCATGCGCAGCCCGGAGTTCGCCGCGGCAATCGGAGAGCTTCCGGGCTACACCGCCAAGGACCCCGGGGTGATCAAAGGTATTCGCGAAGCGTTGCGCTAGACTATCGGCCGATCAAAACAAGCGGTTCTCGCCGCGGGGGCATCGATTTCATGGCGGACGGCAACGGTGGGCGCCCGCAAGCTCATCTTCTATGGGTGCTCTGGGCGGCGGTTTCAGCAGGTGGGATCCCAGCATCGGGCTCGTGCGCCGCGCAACCGCCGCAAGTCGATGACTATGTGGCAGCCGAGATGCGCGAGCAGCACATCCCAGGGCTGTCGCTCGCGGTCCTGCGGGACGGCCAGCCGCTCTACATCAAGAGCTATGGCGTCGCCACCCTCGAACACGCCGTGCCCGCGAGACCCGAGACCTTGTTCCAGTTGGGCTCGGTCGGCAAGCAATTCACCTCGACCGCCGTCATGCTCCTCGCGCGCGAGCATCGTCTCGATCTCGACGACCCTCTATCGAAATATCTGCCGGAAATTCCTCCCGGCTGGCGCGCCGTCACGTTGCGCGACATGCTCAAGCATCAATCCGGCATCGCGCAGCTGACGCCGCCCGCACGGGACTTGCTCGACCTGCACCACGATTACACAGACGATGAGTACATCCGTCTGGCGACTTCCCTCCCCCTCGACTTCGCGCCCGGCACTGACGCCTCTTACAGCGACACCGCCTATGTGCTTCTCGGCATCGTGATCGATCGCCTCACCGGCGGCTTCTACGGCGACCTGCTCGCCGAGCGCGTCTTCCGCCCGCTTGGCATGACGCGCACGCGCATCCTCTCGGACACCGACATCATCCCGGACCGCGCCTCCGGTTACGAAATCGGCCCCTCGGGTGCACTCCAGAATCAGGGCTGGGTTGCGCCCGCCCTGAACCGGACCGCGGACGGAAGCCTGTATTCCACAGCGCTCGATCTCGCCCGCTGGGATCGGGCATTGTGGGCGGGGACGGTGCTCACGCACGACGAGCTGGCCCGCGTCTGGAGCGTCGATCCGCTGAAGGGCGGCGAAGCGCCGCTCCTGCACTATGGCTACGGCTGGGAGATCAACTCCCTGCGCGGACATCCCGTGATCGAATACGACGGCAACTGGCAAGGCTTTCAATCCGCCATGGCCCGTTACGAGGATCGGCATCTGACGGTCGTCGTGCTCACCAATCTCTCGCTCTGCCGGGTGCAGCGCATCGTGCATACGGTCGCGGGTTTTTTCGATCCGGAGGTCGCGCATTTCAAGGAGCCGTCCGGCGACTCGCGGCCGGCGCTGACGCGCGCGTTTCGCCGGCTCATCGACGATGCGCAGAAGGGGGAATTTCAGAGCGAGCCCTCGAGCGCTGCCGCACAACGGAAACTATCGCGCGTCTGGCTCCGAGCGCTGGCCCGCGATTTGCGCGAAACCGGACCGATCGAGCGGCTGCTCTTCGCCGAAGAAAGAACCACGAGGGCCGGCCTGGAACGCGTCTATCGGCTCGACACCCGGGAGATGGTCGACTTTTTCACGGTGCGTTATCTGCAGGGCGGGGTTATCGATGAGGTCGCGTTGTATCACGAGTACTGAGGGTCGTGACGGCGCCAGACCTTTCCCTGGAACCTCCGCCTCGGCATACTGAAAGCGCGCCTTTCGTGCGCTGCGACAATCGAGTCACCGAATTCGAGTCACCAGGGAGAACCGTACCGTGTCCAAGAACAAACCCAAGTTCAAGAGCCGCGTGTTCGCCGACAAATTCCGTGAGCTGCTGAGTGAAGTGCCCGACGCTTGCAGTCTGCCAGAATGGCAACAGCTTTACCGCGAGCTCATCTTCACCACGGGCATGCATATCCTCGAGAAATTCCCGGAGGATGCGACGCGCGAGCGCCGCCCGCAGGACAAGCACGCGAGCGGTGGATCGGGCGGCGGTGGTCATCCGTCCGTTCTTCCTTGCCGCTTCGTGGATTTTCCCGCATTCGTGCTGTGTCTCACGCCGGAATCGCCGGCCAGATAGTCCGCGACCGCGCCTCGGCGCGCGGACGGACTGGTACCGATTTTCTCGATCTGAGACTGGTTCGAGCGGTCGATGGTGGCGACGAGCTCCTTGAAATCGACGCGTGAGCGCAGCGAGGCGAAGTACGGCTCGTGCGTGGCCCACCACGCGCGTCTCCATCCGAGCCGGGCGGCCGTTTGCAAATCGCGCATCGCCTCGTCGCCCCGTCCCAACAAGGCGAAGACCCTGGCGCGCAGCTCATACGTCGCATGCCGCGAGACTCCGTTCGTGATCATGCGATCAATCATGGTGCGCACCGTATTCAGCTGCTTTTCCGCCTCCGCTCGGCGGCCGAGCAAAAGTTCCGCGGCCGCGAGATCCACCCGATAGGATGCGCCTATCGGCAGTTCGCCGCGGGCGTACCACGGTGAATCGGCGAAGCCGGCGAGCAGATCCGGCGCCCGGAGCGCCCGTTGAAGCAGTCCCTCGACCTCAGTCGCCTCACCGAGCAACAGGTGCGCGTATGCGGCCTCCATCAGTGCGGGGCCATGAGACGATCGGTCCAAGTGAGATGCGTTCAAATACGCACGCAATCCCTCCACACCGCTCTGACAGAACACCACCCGAACGAGCGCGGCGTCGGCGCCCTCTTGCTCCTTGGCCTCGACCCGCCCGGTTTCAACCGTCGCGCGCGCCGGGTCGGGAAGCACCAGGTCCAGAAAATAAGCCGCCCGAGCCCAGTAGAGGTCGAAATCGCCAGCCGGCTCCGCCTTGATGGCCTCGGAATTCCAGCGGAGCGCTGAGGGGATGTCGCCGCGAGATTCGGCAAGCGCGGCCAGGCGATCCAGGGCAGCGGCTGACTTCGGCTGAAGGATGCGGGCACGCTCGCAGGCTTCGGCGGCCTCCTCGTAGCGCATCAGGTCGCCCAACGCCGTGCATCGCTGCTCCTGCAGGGTCGAATTCAGCGGATCGAGCTCCGCGGCATGATCGTAGCTTTTGAGTGAGTCGCCCGGCCGCCCGTCGAGCAGCGCCATGCGGCCGATTTCTGCAAAGGCCCCCATGTTGCTCGGGTCCAGCTCAATGGCACGTTTGAGATCTTCGAGCGCCTCGGCCGGACGCGCCTGCACCGCCCGCAGCGCGCCGCGAACTGCGTACGCATCGGATAACCGGTCATCGAGCCGCAACGCCGAAGCGATCAGAGGATCCATTTGTGCGGCAACTTCCGCCGTCGGGGTGTCGTGAAAGAAACCCCGGTTGAGATAAGCCCGCGCGAGCCGGGCATACGCCGACACAAATTTGGGATCCGCCCGAAGCACCTGTCGGTACAGATCGATGGCCTGGTCCGTGGACTCCGGCGTCAGCTGCTGATCGAAGTGGCGCGCCAGCAGATACTCCTGATACGCGTCGGGATCGTTCGTCCGGCGCAAGGCGAATTGACCCTCGACCCCGGCGGTGAGCCGCACTTTCAGCGAATCCGCCACCGACCTCGAAATGTCCTCCTGCACGCTGATGGCATCGTCTTTCGTCTTGTCGAAATTCCGCGACCACAGGTGAAAGCCATTACGGGCGTCGATCAGCTGCACCGTGATTCGGATGCGATCTCCCGTGCGGCGCATCGAGCCCTCGAGGATATGAGTGGTATCGAGCGCCTTGCCGATTTCACGCACATCCTCGCCGCGGCCGCGGAACGCGAAGGCGGAGGTCCGCGCGACGACTCGCAAGGTTGGAATCTGCGACAGCCAGTTGGAGAGCTCTTCGGTTAGGCCGTCGCAGAAGGATTGGTCGGCTTTTTCGGCGGTCAAATCGACGAACGGCAACACGACGATGGAGTTGCCCGAGACAGGCACCGTCGTCCGGGTCCAGGTGAAAATTAGCGCTGCCGTCAATGCGATCGCGGCAAGGCCGCCGGCCATGGTGCGCGTGCCCCAGCGCCAACGGCGATTTGAATGTGGGCCGTCGGCGGCGAACGGCGGGGCGGCGGACGAGGCCCCGGGAGCAGGTGCCTGCCCCGCCGCAGGTGTTTGCGCCGCCGCAGGTGCCCCAGCCATAGGCCCGCTGGCCCCAGCCACCCCCGCCGCCAGTTGCGTCACCGGGGCGACGAGCCGGTAGCCTTTGCGGGGGATGGTTGCGATATAGGTGGGCTGCGCGTCCACATCGCCCAGGAGCTTGCGCAACTGCGACACCGCTTGATAGACCGAGGCGGAGCCCACGACGACTCCGCTCCAGACCTCTTCGAGCAGACGGTCGATGCTCACGACAGAACCCGCGGAGTCAGCGAGAAAGACGAGCAGCCGCATCATCCGCGGCTCGAGTTTATGAATCTCCAGGCCGCGCGAAATCGTGTCGAGAGCCGGTTGGACGAGCCACTCGCCGATCTGAAAGGTATCTCGCGGGCCCGCAGTCGGCATCTCTGACGGCCTCCTTCGCCGCAGTATAAGGCCGCTGGGCATCCGCTACTCGTTGGCCCTTGCCGGTCGACGAACGAAATTCGGCGGCTGACGGCCCTTGCCGTCAGCCGCCCCGTAACGGTTCGCTCGATCACCGGGTACCGGAATTCTTGAGGGGCGTCCCGTCGCTTCGCGCGAGAAACGGTCCCTCGAGTTTTGCGGCAGCGGCTGCCATGGTCGCATCCACGCAGCGCACGAAATCAGGCTGATGTGATATCGAATGCGAATCCACCACCTGCTCGCACAGCTTACGAGCTGCCTGGTGAATCCTCTGCTTTGCGGTCCTGATACCCTCGGTCGTCGATAGATCCAGATCTCCCACCGGGACACTGGCGCTTTTCGCCGCCGCGGTGTTGGTCGGGGAACACTCGTCCGTGGCATACGCGGGTTGCAGCCAGATGGCCGCGACCACCAAGCCCGCGGATGCCATCATCACCGCCTGATAGATCCCCGTACTGAAAAAGCCCGTGCGAATTGAATCGTATTGAATAGAATTCATAAAAGGTCTCCTGGTGCGCATGAAATGCTTGGCGTTCACTTGCTGGCGAGGCGGTAATCGGCCCCGAATCGCAAGCGAGTGAGGGCAGCGGAATTCACGGTCCGCACCGCCTGATCGATGGCGTGATTGACGCAGGCGCGCTGGGCAACGAGATGCCCGAGGTCCGCCGGCAGGGGGCAAACCGCTTGCGCGGCATAGCGAATGCGGCGATAGAGGGCCTCGGCGCCCGCCGCGTTTTGGATATCCAAGTCGGCGAATCTCACCACTTGAGTGAGAGTGGAACTGTCCGCGGCGTGGCCTCGGGGTGCGGCCACGCAGCCGCCGGCAATCCCCAGCAGGCAGCACATACCGGCATACAACAGAGTCGTTTTCATGATGGTGTCCTTTAGCGTTGGTGATGTCAGAACTCTCGCCGCGATTTGCCGCGGTGAGGCCGGTGGTGTACGGCCGGCAAGGGGGCAGAGTCCTCAGGGATCGCTAAAGGAGGTCTAAACCTTTTCTGAGCCTATAGAAATCAATGTATTGAGAGCGGTAGGGCGCGCGATGCGCCGCGGTCACGCGATCAAAGAAAGGGAACGCGGCCGCAATAAAGCCGTACAGAATGAGCGCCGTGAGCGCGGCGAGGAAACTTCTCAAGGACGAAGCAGGTCCCGCTCCTCGGCCTCGTGATACGCACCACGGTGTCGTCCAGCCGTAACAGGCGTGGCGCGCCTTGAGCACGTCGCGATGCGTGGAACGGGACCCGCGCCATGTCGATGTTCTCGTCGCGGTACAGATCCCAGAATCGCCGGGGCGTCACGTAAGGATCATGAGGATGCGTGAACGATGCCACCATGAAAAACGGACGACCGTCCGGATTGAAATCCGAAGGGCAGATGTCGGTGGTCAGGTGATGCGCGAACGTTGGAACATCGGAGGGCAACGGCGCCGTGTTGTCCCATGCACCGATGTTCGAACATAGCTTGCCGGTCATCAACGCGCCCGCACCGAGCTGATCGCACAGAGGCGCACAGATAGCGCGAACTTCCGGCGCAAAGCGGCGTAGACTGTGAAGCTCGTCCCGCCATCGCCGGCTCCGGTCCGGAATGGGGACATCACGGAGAGACAATGGCACGGGTCAATTATCGGCACCAGAAAAACTTGCGCGAACAGCTGAAGAAAAAGCGCAACGACGAGAAGCGGCTTAAAAAAGAGAAGCCGTCGGAGACAGCGAATTCAACGGAACCGGCGGCGAGCGCGCCGAGTTCTCCCCCTTCTGGAGCAGATCATGAACTCTGAGTGGACGCGCATTTACGTACCGCAACTGCCGACGGCCGGAGCGAGCAGGAACGAGTGCCGCGAGCGCGCGGCGGAAATCAAGGCCGAGCAGGAAGCGCAACGACATCGTGCGAAGAGCGAACAGTCCTCGGATCGCTATACGGCGCAGGAGCGGATTCGTTTATGGGAGAGTCTGCACGGCGCACAGTTGCCGCGCGACGCCAACCATCCTGTGCTCGCGGTGATCGCGGTCAATACGGGGCTCACGCTGGACCAGGTCAGAGCGGAACAGCAGCATCGCTTCGGCGTCCCCAGCGAGACCGTCTCGACCATCGCTGAATGAGGCTCGGGTAACGCTGCGCCCGCGGCGCAGCTCACCGGGTCGAGCGCGCCTCAGGAACCGATCGAGTCGGGCTTGATCGAGCGCAGCACTTTCCGCAGCCCCTCGGCCTGATCACGAAGCTCGCGGCTTTCCGCGAGCAGCCGGCTCTTGCGCGCAGCATCGATGGGGTCGTCCAATTCCAGCGCTTCGATATCGCGCGAATTCGCCCTCGACTCGAGCGACCGGGTCTGGGCCCACAACTCATGCACCGGATGGGCATCGTCGCTCGCGCGCCCGGTCAGGAAACCGTTCGCGTCGATCTCGGTGTGATCGACGATCAGCTTCGATTCCATCACGGGCTCGCCCTTGCCCGCGATGCTCTCGAGAGTCGCGCGCCGCTTCGACAGGAATTCACCGACCGCCGGGCCGCCGCGCCGCATGAAGTAATACACGCAAACGTCAACGATGGCGGCGTACCTCGGGTCTCGTCAATGAATCGAACATTTCAGGAGCTCCTCGGCGAGTATTCCGTGCGCTGAAGCAATGGCCCATGCCGCATGGCACATCTGACCACTATGTATCCTAACAGACGGTCATGCTCGGCGATTTTATTCAAGCTCCACCGAATGGAGCGACTTTCGGATCAGGCTGAGCCACCCGTGCCAATCTCCACGGCCGAGCCGTCACTGGCGGCCATGGCCGATAATCAGCTGATCGCGACACTGCCGCTGAGCGAGCGCCGGCGGTTGCTGACGATTGCCGAGAGGATCGACCTGGTACGCAGCGAGAAACTCGACGCGGGCTCGCGTCGATGCGCCAATGTCTATTTTCCAACCCGCGGGTTCATCGCGTTGATGGCCACGCTCAGTGGCAAACCCGTGGTGCAGGTCTGCATGATCGGACGCGAGGGGATGTGGGGTCCAGATCTCGCATTTTGCGCCCGCAATGAGCCCATGCACGCAGTGGTGCTCGGTCCAGGGGCCGCCTGGTGTATCAACGCGCGCGCGTTTGACGAAGAGATCAGCCATAGCGGGGCCCTGCGTCATTGCATGGATCGGTATCTGCGTGCCCTGATCGCGCAGCTGGCTTCCTCGGCCGCGTGTCTCGGATTTCACCAGATCGAGCCCCGATTGGCTCGCTGGCTGTTGATGAGCCAGGATCGGGCGCAGTCCGACCGCTTCTTCGCCACGCAGGAAGTGCTGTCCGCCATGCTCGGCGTGCGCCGGGTCGGCGTCACGGCCGCCGCCGGCGAACTGCAACGCCGCGGTCTGATCGAATACACCCGCGGCTACATCACGATCCTCAATCGTGCCGGACTCGAAGCCGCGTCCTGCAGCTGTTATCCCAAGGTCTGCACCGCGGATTAAGTGCGGTAGCGTACCGACGATCTCGTCGCTTGCGCGTACTGTCAGCATTCAATCCCTAGGGACCGGGCGCTTCGCCAATCGCGGCGTCCTCGCTTGGTGCCCCGTTACTACAAGGACCAGGGGCTGCTTATGAGTACGAGACTATCGACATTGATGAAGGGCGTCGTCGCATTGGCAGCGGGCGCCGTGGTGTTGGCCGCATGCGCCAGCAGCAACCCGGTGGCGGACGAAAAGATCGCCGTTGCGAAGGCCTCCGTACAGCGGGCCGAAGGCTCCGGTGCGCCGGAATTGGCACCGGTGGAACTCGCCAGCGCACGCGACAAACTCGCCCGGGCCGAAAAGGCCAACGCGGATCGGGATCTGCAGCCGGCCGTGCTCCTCGCCGAACAGGCAAACGCAGACGCCGAGCTCGCGGAAGCCACCGCGCAGCAGCAGCGTTCGCACAAGGCGGCGGCCGAGTTCGACGCAGGCATTCAAACTCTGCGCCAAGAATCGCTGCGCAGCTCGCCCCCCACTGAATAAGGACATATATGAAAACAAGAATCCGGGTCTTGATATCCATCGGCTCGGCGCTGAGCATCGCGGCCTGCGCGTCCATGCCGAAGCCCAATGCGGCATTGGAAGCAGCGCGTACCGAGGTGCAGACGGCGCAAGCGAATCCGAACGTCATCAGATACGCTCCCGTGGATCTGGACGCGGCCAAGAAACAGCTCGATGTCGCCCAGGCCGCCTACCTGCGTCACGACGACCCCGCCGTCGCACAGCCCGCGTACCTCGCCACTCAGATGGCGCGACTCGCCGAGGCGCATGGCGCCGCGAAGGCGGATGACGCGCGTGTTGCCGCCGGCCGTGGGGAGCGCGACAGGATTCAGCTCGACGCCCGCACCCGGGAGGTCGATACCGCGAAGGTGGCCACCAGCGCCGCCGTGCAACAGCGAGACCAGGCCACGGAACAGGCTGCCCGGCTCCAGGCTGAAGTCGATCAACTCAAGGCGAAGCCCACACCGCGCGGGCTGGTGCTGACGCTCGGCGACGTGCTGTTCGACACCGGTAAGGCACAATTGAATCCGGGGGCCGCGCGCAAGCTCGATCAATTGGCGCAATTCCTCACCGAGCATCCGGAGCGCCGCGTCCAGATCGACGGCTTCACCGATAGCGTCGGTACGGAATCCTATAACCAGACTCTTTCGCAGGCGCGCGCCGACGCCGTGAAATCCGCGCTCGTCACGCGGGGCATCGATGCGTCGCGAGTTGGGAGTCAAGGTTACGGCAAGGGTTTCCCGGTCGCCGATAACGCCGACTCGGGTGGGCGGCAATTGAATCGACGGGTCGAAGTGGTGATCGGCGATGAAAGTGGTGCCTCGATCTCGGCACGCGGTTAAGGTCCGAGCCGGCACGAGCAGGCCGGCGACAGCGATTTAAGCTAGACGGACCGGCGACACAGTGCTGCTATACAGGTCGCCGGTCTCTCCTTGGGACAATGACGAGATTCTTCGCGCCGAGCTGTTCAGCAGCGAGCGCCTCGAGCAGCATGCCGCGAGTCTTGCAGCCGCGCAGCAGGTGACGCGCAAGCGCTCGATGCGCCGGTCGCTCAATGCGCGTCTCAAGGAAAACGAATCCGTTCTGCTCGCCGCGTATCGGACCATCGGCGCGGCGGCAGACGAAGGCCGTTCCATAACCCCGGCCGCCGAATGGCTGCTGGACAATTATCATCTGGTCGAAGAGCAGATCCGCGAGATCCGCGCCGACCTGCCTCCGGGATTCTACCGTCAATTGCCGCGCCTCGCGGACGGTCCGTTCGCCGGCTTTCCCCGTGTCTTCGGCATGGCGTGGGCGGTGATCGCACACAGCGACAGCCGCTTCGATCTGGAGTCGCTGCGGCTGTTCGTGCGGGCTTATCAGCGCGTGCAGCCGCTCACCATCGGAGAGTTGTGGGCGGTGGCCATCACGCTGCGCATCGTGCTGGTTGAGAACCTGCGCCGCGCGGCCTCGCGCATCGTGAGCAGCCGGGCGGCGCGCCAGGATGCGGACGCCGTGGCCGATCGCCTGCTGGGCGTGAACGGATATGCGCTGGAGCCCGACGCGTTGGTGCGTCGCGATACGCCAAACGGTTTCGCGCCCGCCTTCGTGGTCCAGCTCGTGCTTAGGCTGCGCGATCAAGATCCGGATACGACCCCCGCACGCGGATGGCTGGACGAACGCCTGACCTTGTTCGGCACGACGGCGGATGAGCTCGTGCACTCGGAGCATCAACGGCAAGGCGCCTCGAGCGTCACCGTACGCAATGTCATCACCAGCATGCGACTGCTCTCCGATGTCGACTGGCCGGAGTTCTTCGAAAGCGTCAGTCTGGTCGACGAGGTGCTGCGATCGAAGAGCGGCTTCGCCGCCATGGATTTCGCGAGCCGCGACCTGTATCGCCGGGCGATAGAACAACTGGCGCGTGGATCGAAGCACACCGAGCTCGGCATCGCGCGCACCGCCCTGGCGGCGGGCGACGATCTCGGTGCGACGGATGGCAGCGATGCCGATCGGCGGCGCGACCCGGGTTACCATTTGATCGGTCCCGGCCGGCGCGCCTTCGAAACCGTGCTGGGGTATCGGGCGCCCCGCTGGAAAGCGTTGCGTCATTCCAGAATCTTCAGGGCCGGCGATTACATCGGCGCCATTTTCATGATCGCCGCCATGGTCATCCTGCTTCCCCTGACGTTACTGCATGCATGGGGCGTGAGGGAGCCGTGGCTCGCCCTCCTCGCCTTGCTGGGATTGGTGCCGGCGATCGACGCAGCGGTCGCGCTCGTGAACCGCTCCGTGACGCGGGGCCTGGCGGCCACCATCATCCCGGGTCTTGCGCTTCGCGAAGGCATCCCGCCTGATCTGCGCACCATGGTCGTGGTGCCGAGCTTGCTGACGAACTCCGCGTCCATCCGGGAACACATCGAACGGCTCGAGATCCATTACCTTGCCTCGCCGGACGTCGAGCTGCATTTCGCAATGCTCACCGATTGGACCGATGCACCGACCGAGCATACCGCGCAGGACGCCGCGCTCCTCGAGGTCGCCATCGAGGGCATCGCACGGCTGAATCGTCTGCACGGTCCCGCACCTGCGGGAGAGCGCTTCATTCTGCTTCATCGCCGACGGGTCTTCAGCAGCGGGCAAAAGCATTGGATGGGGTGGGAGCGCAAGCGCGGCAAGCTCCACGAGTTGAACCAGCTGCTGCGCGGTTCGGCGGATACGACATTCGTCGGAGCCGACGGCGCGCCCCCTCGCGTCCCTTGCGGCGTGCGCTACGTCGTCACGCTCGATACGGATACCCGATTGCCGCGCGACGCGGTACGGCGATTGGTCGGAAAGATGGCCCATCCGCTGAATCGGCCCGGCTTCGATGCCGCGACCGGCCAGGTTCTCCAAGGCTATGCGGTGCTGCAACCGCGGGTCGCGCCGTCCCTCCCGATGGGTAGCGAAGGCTCCGTCTTTCAGCATGTATTTTCCAGCGCGAGCGGCATCGATCCGTATGCGGCGGCAGTTTCCGACGTCTACCAGGATCTGTTCGGTCTCGGCTCCTATGCCGGCAAAGGCATCTACGACATCGATGCCTTCGAGTCGGCATTGGCCGGTCGCGTGCCCGAAGGAACGCTGCTCAGCCACGATCTTTTCGAGGGAACCTTCGCGCGGGCGGGGTTGGTCTCCGACATCGAAGTCGTGGAGGAGTTTCCGGCTCGCTACGACGTGGCCGCTGCGCGCCAGCACCGCTGGGCTCGGGGGGATTGGCAACTGCTGCCGTGGATATTGGGCCGCGGCGATGCCGCGGGCGATGGCCGCGGCAGTGGCACGATGCCCCTGATCGGGCTTTGGAAGATGCTCGATAACCTGCGGCGCACCCTCTCGGCGCCGGCCGCGCTCGCCGCGCTGGTCGCGGGGCTGCTGCTTCCGGCACGCAGCGCGCTATTGTGGGACGGGTTCATATGCGCGACCGTCGCTCTGCCGGCGGTCTTGCCGGTGTTCACTGCGATCCTTCCAAGCCGCCCCGAAATCACGCTTCGCAGCCACCTGCGCGCGCTGCGCAGAGACTTGGGGCTCGCCGTGACGCAAACCGCCTTCCTGCTCACGTTCCTGGCCCCTCAAGCAACCTCGATGATGGACGCGATCGGTCGCACGCTGTTCCGCTTGTTCGTGAGCCGGCGGAATCTTTTGCAATGGGTCACCGCCGCACAGGCGAAGCTGGTGTTCCGGCTCACCTTCCCGAGCGCTTATCGCCGCATGTGGGGCTCCGTCGTCATCGCCGCCCTCGGTGCCGCCGTCATCATTCGTGTGCGGCCGGAGAATGGCTGGCTGTCCGCGCCGTTCTTGACCCTATGGGCGCTTTCGCCTGCCATCGCGGTGTGGATCTCGAGATCGCCCGATTCGGCGGGCCGTCTTGCCCTCTCGACAGGCGATCAACGCGCCTTGCGGTTGGTCGCACGCCGCACGTGGCGTTACTTCGAAACCTTCGTGACGGCCGAGGAACACCTGTTGCCGCCGGACAACTTCCAGGATGACCCTCATCCCGTGGTGGCGCACCGCACCTCGCCCACCAACATGGGTCTGTACCTGTTATCCGCGGTCAGCGCCCGCGACTTCGGCTGGCTGGGGACCGTCGACTTCGTGGCACGCGTGCAGGCGACGCTCGCGACCCTCGAGCGTCTGGAGCGCTTTCGCGGCCATTTCTACAACTGGTACGACACGCGCGATATGCGGGTCTTGGAACCCCGATACGTGTCGACCGTGGACAGCGGTAATCTGGCCGGACATCTGATCGCGCTGGCGAACGCCTGCCGTGAGTGGATCGATGCGGCCCCGTCGGATCGGTATTTCGCGGGCATCCGCGATTCTTTGGATCTGGCATGCGAAGCACGTCGGGATCTTCCCGCCGACCGCAGAATGCACGCCACGTCGCCCGATCAGATCGACGCCGCGCTCGCATCGCTCATCGCGGCGCTCGACGTTGCGCAAGCAAGCCCTGGCGAGCTCGCGGCAGGGCTCGCGGGCCTCGTCCCACTGGCCGAAACGCTGACCGACATCGTCCGTACGCTGGTAGGAGAGTGGGGCGACGAGGCGGGTTCGGATCTGCTCTTCTGGAGCGAAGCGGCGCAGCGCTCCGTGGAAAGCGGGCGCCGGGATGTCACGCAGACGACGGCTGCGTCGGACAAATTGAAACAGGAGTTGGCCACCATCGAGTGGACTGCGCGCCGGATGTCCGGCGAGATGGAATTCGGCTTCCTGTTCGATCGGGAGCGCCGGCTGCTGTCGATCGGCTGCGCGGCGGACGGGAGCCTGGACTCCAACTGTTACGACCTGCTTGCCTCGGAGGCTCGCCTGGCGAGCTTCATCGCCATCGCGAAGAACGACATTCCGGCCCGGCACTGGTTCCGGCTCGGCCGATCGGTCACGCCGGTGGGAACCGGGGCGGCCCTGATCTCCTGGTCGGGCTCCATGTTCGAGTACCTCATGCCTTCCCTGGTGATGCGCGCCCCGGCCGGCAGCCTTTTGGATCAGACGAACCGGCTGATCGTGGCGGTACAGATCCGATATGGCGCGAAGCTGGGCATTCCATGGGGAATTTCTGAATCGGCCTACAATGCGCGCGACCTCGAGCTCACCTACCAGTATTCAAATTTCGGCGTCCCGGGACTTGGGCTGAAGCGCGGGCTGAGCGCGAACGCGGTGATCGCGCCCTACGCGACGGCACTCGCCGCCATGGTCGACCCCAGGAGCGCGATGCGCAATTTCGACCGACTCGCCGGAATCGGCGCGCGCGGCCGCTATGGCTTCAACGAAGCACTCGATTACACGCGCTCGCGGGTCCCGGACGGCACCGTGGTCGCCATCGTTCGGGCCTATATGGCGCACCACCAGGGAATGACGATCGTGGCCCTCGCGAATGTCATTTTCAACGGCAAGATGCGGGCAAGATTTCACGCCGAGCCGAGCATTCAGGCAACGGAACTGCTCCTTCAGGAGCGCGCGCCGCGCGATGTCTCGGCCGTTCCTCCGCGAGCGCAGGAGGTGAGAGCTTCCGCACCGCTCGCCGAAGCTCGAGTGTCGGAGGTGCGTCGCCTGCACGGCGCACACGACGCGTTACCGCAAACTCATCTGCTCTCGAACGGGCGATATTCGGTGATGCTGACCGGCGCAGGTTCCGGCTACAGCCGATGGGGAGACATCGGGGTCACACGTTGGCGGGAAGATGTCACCCGGGATGATTACGGAAGCTACCTGTTTCTGCGCGACGTGGTGAGCGGTGCCGTATGGTCGGCGGGCTATCAACCTTGCGGCACCGAGCCACAATCCTATCAAGTCACGTTCACCGAGGATCGCGCGGAGTTCATTCGCACGGACGCCACCATCACGACGACACTGCAGATCGTCGTCTCTCCCGAGGACGATGCGGAAGTCCGACGCCTGTCGATCACCAACAGCGGACATCGAGACCGAGAGATCGAGGTGACCTCCTATCTGGAACTGGTGCTGGCTCCGCCGGCGGCCGATGCCGCGCACCAAACCTTCTCGAAGCTCTTCGTGCAGACGGAGTATGTCGCCAAGCGCAACACGCTCCTGGCGACGCGCCGCAAGCGAACCCCGGGCGAGCCGGAAATCTGGGCGGCACATCATGCGGTGGTCGACGCCAGCGCATTGGGCGAGCCGGAAATCGAGACCGATCGGGCGCGCTTCCTGGGCCGTGGACGTGAGCTCCGGTCGCCGCTTGCGGTGATGGACGGGCATCGGCTCTCCGGCACCGTCGGCACGGTGCTGGATCCCGTGTTCGCGCTTCGATATCGGATCCTGGTGACGGCGGGCGCGACTGCACGAATTGCGTTCTGGACGGGAATCGCCTCCTCGCGCGAAGCGGTGCTCGACCTGCTCGACAAGCATCACGAGGACAACTCGTTCGAGCGCGCGGCCACTCTCGCCTGGACCCAGGCGCAGGTACAGATGCGTCATCTCGGCATCGACTCAGCCGATGCGGGTCTGTTTCAACGCCTCGCGGGTCACCTGATCTATGCCGATGCCTCGATGCGCCCGCCCTCGACGACGATTCGCGAAGGCAACGGGCCGCCCGCGGGATTGTGGGCCCAACGAATTTCCGGCGACGTTCCCATCGTGCTGCTGCGAATCGACGCAATCGAGGACATAGCCGTCGCCCGCCATCTGCTTCAGGCACATGAATACTGGCAAATGAAGGGTCTCGCGGTTGATCTGGTGATCCTCAATGATCGGGCTGCCTCCTACGTCCAGGACTTGCAAAACGCCCTGGAAACCCAGGCGCGGATGACCCAATCGCGGCCGCCCTCCGCGGCCCATGGCGCGCGCGGCACGGTGTTCGTGCTGCGCACCGACCTCATCTCGGCGCAGAGTCGCAACTTGCTCTCCGCGGTCGCGCGCGTCGTGCTGGTGGCCCGGCGCGGCAAAATCTCCGACCAACTCGACCGCACCCGCAAGCCCGTCATGCCCATCGCATTGCCGCCGCGAAGCGTTCCCCGGACCGAGCCGGCGTCGAGTGGGACAACGGGCGGCGATCTCGAATACTTCAACGGACTCGGAGGTTTCGACGCGCAAGGCCGCGAATACGTGACGATTCTCGCGCCCGGGCAGTCCACGCCCGCACCCTGGATCAACGTCATCACCAATCCGCGCTTCGGATTTCAGGTGGCGGCCGACGGCGGCGGCTTCACCTGGGCGCTCAACAGCCGCGAGCACCAGATCACACCCTGGTCGAACGATCCGGTATCGGACCGGCCGGGCGAGGTGCTGTATCTGAGGGACGAGGAGACCGGTGAGGTGTGGGGACCGACCGCCGCGCCCATCCGGGATCCGGGGGCGACCTACATTGCGCGGCACGGATACGGCTACAGCCGATTCGAGGTGACGGCGCGCGACCTCGAGTTGAGCCTCTGCATGTTCGTCCCGGTGGACGACCCCATCAAGATCTCGCTGCTGAAGATTCGCAATACCTCGAAGCGCCCGCGGCGCCTCACCCTCACGGCGTACGCGGAATGGGTGCTCGGCACGGCGCGCGGCACGGCGGCACCGTTCATCGTGACCGAGCTCGATACGGTCACGGGCGCCCTGTTCGCTCGCAATCCGTGGGACGCTGCCTTCGGTTCCCGGGTCGCTTTCGCGGATCTCGCCGGACGCCAGTCGCAATGGACCGCCGACCGCACGGAATTTCTCGGCCGCCACGGCACCCTGGACATGCCGGCCGGGATGGCCTCGCGCATACCTCTGGCGGCGCGGGCGGGCGCGGGGCTCGATCCCTGCTGCGCGCTGCGCACAGCTATCGCGCTCGAGCCGGGTGAGACGGTAGAGCTCGTCTCCTTGCTCGGCGAGGCCGACGATGCCGCTGCCGCGCGCTCCTTGTTGGATCGCTACCGCGAAGCCGATCTGGACGCTGTGTTGCGTGGCGTCGTTGCGCAGTGGCAGACAATTCTCGGTGGCGTACAGGTCAAGACACCGGATCGGTCGCTGGACATCCTCCTCAACGGTTGGTCGCTCTATCAGACACTTGCGTGCCGGGTCTGGGCGAGATCCGCGTTCTACCAGGCGAGCGGCGCCTACGGCTTCCGAGATCAACTTCAGGACGGCATGGCATTGGCCGTCGCGAGACCGGACCTCACGCGCGAGCACCTGCTGCGCGCCGCCGGACGGCAATTCGTCGAGGGAGACGTGCAGCACTGGTGGTTGCCGCCGGTCACCGCGGGTGCCACCGGTCAGGGCGTACGCACCCGCATCAGCGACGATGTGGTGTGGCTCGCCCACTGTGTTCTGCAATACCTCGCGACCACCGGCGATACGGCCGTGCTCGACGAGAGCGTCGCGTTTCTCGAAGGCCGCGCACTGCAGCCCGAGGAGCACGACGCGTTCTTCATGCCCGGCATCTCGGAGGAGGCCGCAACCCTGTTCGAGCACTGCGCGCGAGCGCTCGATCATGCATTGCGGATCGGCGTGCATGGCTTACCGCTTTTCGGGACCGGGGACTGGAACGATGGCATGAACCGGGTCGGCGAGAAGGGCCAGGGCGAAAGCGTCTGGCTCGGATGGTTTCTGTACGGCACGCTGCTCGATTTCGCCGTCGTGGCCGCGGCGCGCGCCGAGCAAGGACGCGCCACCCGGTGGAGCGACCACGCGGCAGCTTTACGAGTCTCGCTCGAGCAGGCCTGGGATGGCGACTGGTACCTCAGGGGCTATTTCGACGACGGGGCGCCGCTCGGCTCGGCCTCGAGCAGCGAATGCCGCATAGACTCGATCGCCCAATCCTGGAGCGTGATTTCCGGAGCCGCCGATGCCGGTCGGGCGACGCTCGCCATGTCGAACGTCGAAAACCGGCTCATCCTCAACGATCCAGGGCTTGCGTTGCTGTTCACGCCGCCCTTCGATCACACTGCGCACGATCCCGGCTACATCAAAGGATACCCCCCGGGTATTCGCGAGAACGGCGGACAATACACTCACGCCGCCACCTGGACCGTCATCGCGCAGGCCATCCTCGGGCGCGGCGCTCGGGCAGCCGAACTCATGGCGCTGCTCAATCCCATCAATCACACGAGCAGCCGTGCCGACGTGCAGCGCTACAAAGTCGAGCCCTACGTGGTGCCCGCGGATGTCTATTCGGTGGCACCCCACGTTGGGAGAGGAGGTTGGACGTGGTACACGGGTTCAGCCGGTTGGATGTATCGAGCGGGTTTGGAATGGGTGCTGGGATTTCGAGTCAGAGCGGGGTCGCTGCTCGTGACACCGTGCATCCCCGCGGACTGGCCGAGCTTCGAAATCATTTTCAGGCATGGCTCCGCCCGCTACGAGATTCTGGTTTCCAATCCCGATCGGGTGTGCCGCGGCGTCGCGCGCATCGAGCTGGACGGCGTACGGCTGCCGACCGGGCAAACTCATATCGTCTTGGCGGACGACGGACTCACGCACGCGCTCAACGTGACGCTCGGCGCAAGCCTCACGGAGGTAGAAGCCGGTCGTACTCCTTTTTGACGACGGCGTAGCACTCGCAGGTTCTCTGCTCCAATCCCGCCCGATCCAGGACCGTGATGCGACCGCGCGTGTAACGAATCAGCCCTGCGCTTTGGAGTTTGAGAGCCGCCTCGGTGACGCCCTCGCGGCGCACGCCCAGCATGTTCGCGATCAGTTCCTGCGTCATGACGAGTTCGTCTCCCTGCAGCCGATCCAAGCTCAACAGCAGCCAACGGCACAATTGCTGATCGAGCGAATGATGCCGGTTGCAAACGGCGGTCTGCGCCATCTGCGTAATCAGCGCCTGCGTGTAGCGCAGCAGCAGGTGCAGCACGGGGCCCGCCCGGTTGAACTCCTCCTTGAGTACCTGCGCTTTCAGCCGGAATCCTTTCCCAGCGCTTTGCACCACCGCTCTGCTCGGGGTCGACTCACCGCCCATGAACAGCGAGATCCCGACGATCCCCTCATTGCCGACCACGGCGATTTCGGCCGATGCGCCGTCCTCCATGACGTACAGCAGGGAGACAATGGCGGTGGTGGGAAAATAGACGTGGGCGAGCGTTACGCCCGATTCGTAGAGCACCTCGCCGAGGGGCATTTGCACCGGTTCGAGCTGCGCCAGCCATGACTGCTGAAGGTAAGCAGGCAGCGCCGCAAGCAGTTGGTTTTCGTGCCCAATATGCACCATGACGGCAGAATATCACGGGCCTCGGGGGAGCCCTGAACAATCCGCGTTGCGGCCTCAGCTGACGATTATGCCGCTCGAATCCTCCGCCCAGAACTGCACGCCCCTGCCATCGGGATGCTGGCTGGTGTGCTTGCCGTCAGCCTCCCTGGTCGTGACGAATCCGCGACCGAGCTGAAGATGCAAAAGATCCTTCATTGCGGCGAGCGCCGACTCCAGCGAGGCATATTTGCGCGGCTCACTGCGTTCTATGTTGGTTCGCAGGTAGTGATAGTCATTCTTCTGGGTCGCCATTCCGCCGAGTCCTCTGTTGATCTATCGAGCGTGCGGAACGATGCCGGATTTTGGCGGCGCCGTATATCGACTCATCCGCAGCGCAAGTTGCGATCGTCGATAACCGAGTCACGCTTTGCCCAGATCCGCAATTGCACCCTGCAATTGCCGCGGGCGATTTTACAAAATCGTGCCCCGCTCCATGCGCGGATTCCTGCGATAATGAACCTATCGCAGCCACTCCCAGGGAATGCCCGATGAAACTCAACAGCCTCGGTGTATGGGCGTCGATCGACTGTCTTTCGGCCACCCAGACCGCCGCGCTGGCGAAGCGCACCGAAGCCTGGGGCTATGGCGCCCTGTGGATACCGGAAGGGGTGGGACGCGAGGTGTTTTCGTCCTCGGCATGGCTGTTGGCGAACACCAGCACCCTGGTTGTCGCCAGCGGCATCGCCAACATCTATGCCCGCGATGCCTTTTCAGCGGCTTCGGCCCAGAAAGGCCTGAACGAGCAATCCGGCGGCCGGTTTCTGCTCGGGCTCGGCGTTTCCCACATCCCCTTGGTGGAAGGGCTGCGGCACCATCGGTACGGCAAGCCCGTCGCCACCATGCGCGACTATCTGCAGGCCATGGCCTCCGCCACGTACGGATCCGCAGCGCCGGCCGCAACGCCCACGACCGTGCTCGCCGCGCTGGGTCCCAAGATGCTGGGGCTCTCCCGCGAGTTAGCGGACGGCGCCCACCCCTATAACGTCCCGCCGGAACACACGCGGCAGGCGCGCGACACACTGGGAGCCGGCAAGCTCTTGTGCGTCGAGCAAGGAGCGATTCTCGAGACGGATCCGGCCAAGGCGCGCGCGACGGCACGTAAATTTCTTGCCCTATATTTGGGCCTGCCCAACTATGTCGAAAACTGGAAGCGCTTGGGCTTCACGGATTCCGATATTGCGGGAGGCGGCTCCGACCGGCTGATCGACCGCGTGATCGTATGGGGCGATGAACGGGCGATCCGCGAGCGGATTGAGGAACATCGGCAGGCCGGCGCCGACCATGTCTGCGTGCAAGCGATCGGCCCCGCCGAGGCGCCCGATGAGCGACTGCTCGATCTCCTGGCCCCGAAGCGCCAGCACTCGTAGGGAGTTCGAGAAGTTGGCGATCACTTCGCCGTGCGGCGGATGGCTCGAAACATGCCGCTTCGGTCGGATTGCCACCGCCGACGTCCGATGATGGAAAGCAGCGTCTTTGCGCAGGTCGGGTCTATGCGGGGGATACGCGAAGAGGCGTCGAACAAGAGGGGCTCGCCGAGCAAGCGGGCCGCTTCGAGCGGCTCCACCGTCTCGAATCCCATGATCCATTCCGGGAATTCTCGTTCCAAGATGGGCTCGCGCAGAATCATCCGCAGGTCGCGTTCCTCGGTGACAATCGCGCGCGACGCGCTGTCCACCTTCGCCGGCTCGCCTTCGAGCAAAAGCAACAGGCAACCGCCGACGTAGAGCATCAAACCCGAGATGTCATGGCTTCGATTGGTCTTGCGCGCATCGTTTAGAATATTGACCGTGTCGTGTTCGGAGAGATCAGGCGACGCAGCACCTACGTAGATGACGTGGATGAGATCTTCCATAGCAGTCCCTCTAGCAGTTCCTCGACTCGTAGGGGCGCCAGCTTAGATGCATCGTTCCCCGGATTGCGCCCGAGCTTCTTGTTTTGAGACGCGCTTGGTGCTCGTGCAATATAAATTCCGTGATGTGGCGCCAGTGTATAGGGGTCCACCCTACAGCGCCTCGCTAAGGGGCTGTTGGTGATGAGCGACATCCGATGATGCGGCCCCCGCGGCCAGTGCTCACTGGCGAGCGGCCGAGCCGTGCGAGGCGGTCGACTGGCTGGCATCCCTGACCGCACCTTGGTGGGTTGCCGGCGGCTGGGCGCTGGATCTGTTTTTGGGATTCAGCACTCGCCCGCACAAGGATCTCGATATCGGTATTGCGCGCCGGGACGTATCCACAGTCTGCCGCTCATTAAATGAATGGGAGTTTCATGAAGCGAGAGCCGGCACGCTCACGCCACTGACCCCGGGCGATGCGCCGCGCGCGGAAGTGAATTCGCTGGCGGCGATCCGGCGAACCGCGATCGGCATTCGCTACCTGGCACCGGAGATCCAACTCTTGTACAAGGCTCGCCCGATTCGCAATCAGGATCAGCTTGATTGCGATCGTGTCGCCGGCGGGCTGGATCGCGCGGCTCGCGAGTGGCTTCGCGCTTCGCTCGCGAGCATGGACCCACATCACGTGTGGCTCTCGCTACTCTGACCGAATTTCGGTGTGCCGCTTATTTAATGATTGACATTCTAATTACTTCTTTACTTATTGATTATTATATTAATTATTGCCGCGTTATCAAAAGAATCTGAGGTCCCATGACTGATGGTTATAACCCGATGCTCACCCGTCATTTCCGAGCGCGACAGAGGGCGATTACGCTGCTCTTCGGTCGGCATGAAAACTTGGAGAATCCTATGGCTGCTACTCCGCAATTCGATACCTCCAGCCCCCAGTCGAATTCGGCCCGCGTCAGTCTCTTGTCGGCGTCGACTCAAAATGAGGAGACCGCCGCCATCCTCGAGCGCGCGCACGCGCGCGCGCGCGCCGCTGGGTTGGGATACGCCGGCGATGTCACGCCGAACGAGGCGCTCGAGCTTGTCAGCGCGGGTGTGGCCCGACTGATCGATGTCCGAACACCCGAGGAGCGCAAGTTCGTCGGCTATGTCCCGGACAGCATCGCTGTGCCCTGGGCAACCGGCACCGCCTTCACGCGGAACCCTCGGTTTGTGCGCGAACTCGAGGGCAAGGCTCGCAAAGATGAAGTGCTGCTGCTCTTGTGCCGCAGTGGGGCTCGATCGGTTCTCGCGGCTGAAGCCGCAACCCGGGCGCAATTCCAGCACGCCTTCAACGTTCTCGAAGGGTTCGAGGGAGAACTCGACCCGCAACGCCGTCGCGGAAGCAATGACGGCTGGCGTTTCCATGGTTTGCCGTGGATTCAAGACTGAACAAACATCGACCACGAATCTAAACGTTGATTATATAATTTACAAATCTGCAGCCCGCAGCGCGGCGCTCAGGTACATTGGGGATTGATTCGCGCGCTACACAGGGATTTCTCATATGGCTGATACTCCGAAAGCGCCTCTCGCGCTGGGCGACGGTGCTGCCCGCCAGCTTGCCAATACCACCAAGACCGTTCCGCAACTGTCGACGATCACGCCGCGGTGGCTGGTTCATTTGTTGCAGTGGGTGCCCGTTGAGGCCGGCATTTACCGCGTCAACAAGGTCCGAAATCCAGAGGATGTGAAAATCGCCTGCGCGAAACGCGACGAGGCGGAGTTGCCTCAGACCTTCGTGGACTACGAGGACAAGCCGCGCGAGTACTACCTGAATGCGGTGACCACCATTCTCGATATCCACACCCGGGTATCCGATCTCTACAGTAGCCCGTATGATCAGATCAAAGAGCAGCTCCGCCTGACCATCGAGGCGATCAAGGAGCACCAGGAAAGCGAGCTCATCAACAATGCCGACTACGGCCTGATCGCCAACGTCGCCGACCAGCAGCGCATCACGCCCCTCTCGGGCGCGCCGACGCCCGATGACCTCGACGAGTTGATCACCCGAGTCTGGAAGGAGCCCGCGTTTTTCCTGACGCATCCCCTCGCGATCGCAGCCTTCGGGCGCGAATGCACGCGCCGCGGCGTGCCGCCACCGACGTGCAGCTTGTTCGGTTCACAGTTCTTGACCTGGCGCGGATTGCCGCTGATTCCCTCGGACAAAGTGCCGGTGAGCGACGGCAAGACCAAGGTGCTTCTCATCCGGGTCGGAGACAAGCGGCAGGGCGTGGTGGGTTTGTTCCAGCCGGGGCTGCCGGGCGAGCAAAGTCCGGGGCTTTCGGTACGCTTCATGGGAATCAACCGCAGCGCCATTGCCTCCTACCTGGTCTCGCTCTACTGCTCGCTGGCAGTACACACCGACGATGCCATCGGCCTGCTCGATGACGTCGAGGTCGGCAAGTACCATGACTACGCCGACACCTATAGGTGAGGTGCCGGGCGGGGTAATGCTCGCCGCGCCGGCGACCGGCACATTGCCTGATGCGGCGACGCTGGCCCGCTGGGCGAATGAGCTTTTTGCCGCGGTACCCGGGATGGTACCGCAGGTCCCGACGAGCGCACCCGCTGCTGCGGCGATCCCGGCGGAGTTCCCGTCGACTGCGCCCGCCGCGCCCGGCTTGCCGTCGTTTGCGGCGCTGGTGAATGCCGAGCTTCCCCGGCTCGGCGCCCACGATCTGACTCATCCGGCGCTACCGCCGGTGGCCATGCCCGGTCCGGGCGCGCCCGCAACCGCCATACCGGGTCCGGTCGCTGCAGCGGCTCCGACCTTCTACTTTCTGCAGGATCAGGGCATTCCCACGCTGCCGCACGGACAGGGGCATCCCGCCTTTGACGTACACAGCATCCGGCGCGATTTCCCGATCCTGTCGACTCGCGTGCATGGACGGCCATTGGTGTGGTTCGACAACGCCGCAACGACCCAAAAACCCACTGCGGTCATCGATCGACTGTCCTATTTTTATCAACACGAGAACTCCAACATTCATCGCGCCGCGCACGAGCTCGCGGCACGAGCCACCGACGCCTACGAAAACGCACGCCGGCAGGTGCAGCGCTTCCTGGGCGCCGCCTCGGCCGAGGAAATCGTGTTCGTGCGCGGAGCCACCGAAGCGATCAATCTGGTGGCGCAAAGTTGGGGCCGCAAGAACATCTCGGCGGGCGACGAGATCATCGTGTCGCATCTCGAACATCACGCCAACATCGTGCCGTGGCAGATGCTTGCGCTCGAGCGCGGCGCCCAATTGAAAGTGGTGCCGGTGGATTCCACCGGCCAGCTGCGGCTCGACGAATTTCAGCGACTGCTGACCGACCGCACCAAAATCGTATCCATCGCCCATGTCTCGAACGCGCTCGGCACGGTGACTCCGGTCAAGGACGTGATCGACATCGCCCACCGGGCGGGCGCGACCGTCCTGATCGACGGAGCGCAATCGATATCGCACATGCCGATCGACGTGAAGAGCCTGGGCGCTGATTTTTTCGTGCTATCGGGACACAAGGTATTCGGACCCACCGGCATCGGGGTTCTGTACGGCCGACAGGCGGTGCTCGAGGACATGCCACCGTGGCAGGGCGGCGGCAACATGATCGACGATGTGACCTTCGAGCGCTCAACGTACCAACGACCGCCGACCCGCTTCGAGGCGGGGACCGGCAACATCGCCGATGCGGTCGGATTGGGCGCGGCGCTCGAATACCTCACCGTTATCGGGATGCCCAACATCGAGCGCTACGAAGCGCAACTTCTGTCCTATGCCACCGAGCGAATTCTGACGGTACCGGGTCTGACAATCATCGGCACGGCCGCGCATAAAGCGAGCGTACTGTCGTTCGTGATCAAGGGCCTGGAGCCAACCGCAATCGGCTCGGCCTTGAACCAGGAAGGAATTGCAGTGCGTGCGGGACATCACTGCGCCCAGCCCATATTGCGACGCTTCGGTCATGAGAGCACCGTGCGTGCATCGCTGGCGATGTACAACACCTGCGAGGAAGTCGACGCCCTGGTCTCCGCGCTGCATCAGCTCACGGCCTCGCCGATCAGGGCCTATCGCTGACGGTTGGATCGCGCCACACCGCGCCATCGCGGATCCGGGTGGCCGGATGACCCGGTACGCTGCGCGTATGGCCGACTCCCAGGAGATGTTCGCGCAGGGTCGCCGCCTCGTACTCACGCCAGACCCGCCCACGCCGCTGCAATTCCGGTACCACCAACGTCACGAATTCCGGATAGCTCAACAGCGGCATCGGGTCGAGAATGTTGAAGCCGTCGAGATCGCCCTCCTCCATCCACCGCTCCATGTCGTCGGATACGGTCTGCGGCGACCCCACAAAGGTGGGACCGCCGGCAGCAAGCCCCAGCGACTGCGCCATCTCGCGAGGCGTCCAGCGCCGCGTCGGATCGAGTCTCGTGAACACCTCGAGGGTGCTGCGGATGCCGTCCGTCTCCACGTACTCGAGCGGCGTGTCCAGTCCCAGACGTGACAGATCCAGCTGAAACAATGCGCTGTGCCGTGCGAGATGCCCTTCGACGCTGATGTAGCTCATATATTCGCGGTACTTCAGCTGCGCCTCGGCGTCGGTCGGCGCGACCACTACCGCGGCCATCGCGATGAATTTCAGGTCTTCGGGGCTGCGGCCGTAGCCCAAGGCACGTCGTTTGATGCCCGCGATCAATGGTCTCGCTATCGCCGCGAGCGGAACGCTCACGAAGATGCCCTCTGCGTGCCGCGCCGCGAACGAGCGGCCGGCAGAGGAAGTGCCCGCTTGAAACAACACCGGAGTTCTCTGGATCGACGGCTCGGAAAGCGCGAAATCGGGAACGCGAAAGTACTTTCCCCGGTGGGCAATCGGCTGCACGCGACTCGGCTCCACGAAGGTGCCCTGCTCGCGATCGTCGACGACCGCCCCATCCTGCCAGCTTGCCTCCCATAGACGATACACCACTTCCATGAATTCCTCGGCGATCGCGTAGCGCTCGTCGTGCGGGATCTGCGCTGTCAGGCCGAGATTCCTGGCGGCGCTTTCGAGCGCCGATGTGACGATATTCCAGCCGATTCGCCCCTTGCTCAGATGATCCAGCGTCGTCATCTTGCGGGCGAAGGCGTAGGGCAGCTCGTAGCTCGTCGACACGGTGACCGCGAAACCGAGGCGTGAGGTGGCGGCGGCCATCGCGGAGATGCTCATCAGCGGATCATTCGTCGGAGTTTGCACGCCATGCCGCAGCGTCTCATCGGCGCTTCCTGCGTAAACGTCGAGCACGCCCAGGGCATCGGCGATGAACAGCCCGTCGAAACGGCCTTGCTCCAAGGTTTTTGCCGTATCGACCCAATAGTCTAGATCCTTGTAGCGTGCTGCCTGGGAATTCGGGTGGCGCCACAGCCCCACCGCGGTGTGCCCCACCGTGGATTGCTTCAGAGCGTACAGGTGGATACGTTTCGCGGCTGACATGAAGGGGCTCGACTCGTGATGATGGAGTCGGCAGGTTGCGTCCCGCCCCGTCCCGGAACCAATACCGAAAGCGCCTGTGCTTATAGCGAAGGAATATTTTTCGGGCCTGCCTGCAGCACGCATGCTGTGTTCATAACCAATCTATTGCCGGAAAACATGAATCCACAGCCCACGAATGTGTCGCCCGCCTCAGCCCTGGCTTTGTCGTTACTCCTCGCCGCATGGGCCCCGGTTGAGCTCGCGTATGCGGACTCGGATACCGAGCTCAACGAAATCGTGGTCACTGCGACCCTGCGGGCCGAGCCCGCAATCGATCTGCCGGCGAGCGTCACCGTGCTGGACGCACAGACGCTTCGCGACGCGGGCCGGACCAACCTCGAAGACGTCCTCGGGCTGATCCCGAATCTCAACTGGGCGGGCGACACGTCGCTCCCCCGCTATTTTCAGCTCCGTGGCATCGGGGAATTGGAGCAGTATCAGGGAGCCCCGAACCCTTCCGTCGGATTCCTGATCGACGACATCGATTTCAGCGGCATCGGCACGGTGGGTACCCTGTACGACATCGATCAGCTCGAGGTGCTGCGCGGCCCGCAAGCGACGCGCTACGGGGCCAATGCACTCGGCGGTCTGATCTACCTGCGCAGCGCAGATCCGACGCCGTCGCTATACAGCCGTGTGGACCTCGAGGCCGGTGACTACAACTCCCGGTCGGCGGGCTTGGTGGTGAGCGCACCGGTTGAATCACTCGATTCCGGATTTCGGATCGCCGCCCAGGATTTCTACTCGGACGGGTATTACCGAAACCTGTATCTCAATCGGGACGATACCAACAACCAGGATTCGTACACGCTGCGTGCCAAATGGGTATACACCCCTTCCAGTCAGCTCCGCGCCGAATTGTCGGTGCTGCACATCGCCATCAACAATGGCTACGACGCCTACGCGATCGACAATTCGAGAAACGTCGAATCCGACCAGCCCGGCGTCGATTCCCAACATTCGACCGGAGTCGCGCTGCACGTGCACTACGTGCCGGGCGACAACATCGGATTGACGGCGATCAGCACCTACGCGCGCTCGATCATCAAATACAGCTATGACGGTGATTGGGGAAATCCCGTTCTGTGGGCTCCCGTGGCCACGGTCTATCAGTATTCGGAGGTGCAAAACCGCGACCGCACCACGAAGACGGTGGAGCTGCGGCTCGGGACCGAGTCCAATAGTGGATTCGGCTGGCTCGCCGGCTTGTACGGCAGCCAACTCGACGAGAGCTTGATCGATACGAGTCTGGGGGACTTCCAGGCGCTCGGCGCGCCGAACATTCCCGCCGACGATCAAAGCAATTCCGTCATCAACAGCGGCTATCGGGCACGCAACGGGGCTGTCTACGGCGAGCTCGACGGTGATCTGAGCTCTGACCTTCGCTGGTCGCTGGGAGCTCGCGGCGAGCGCTGGAGCGCGCGCTACGAGGGCACGACGACGGACTTCCTCGGCACCAATACGGGCTACACGAACGCACCGGTCGTCCCGACCAGCATTCTTTCAGTGACGCCGGCGAGCCTGAATCCGTCCAACAATCTTTGGGGCGGCCATGCGTCGCTGACTTACAAGCTCGAGGCCGATCAATCGCTCTATGCAACCCTGTCACGCGGCTATAAATCCGGCGGCTTCAATTTGAGCCAGGGCCTTTTGCCGAGTCAGCTCTCCTTCAATCCGGAATCCGACATCAATATAGAGACCGGCTACAAGGCGGATCTGTTGGATCATCGGCTCACGCTCAACGGCGACGTGTTCTATCTCTACCGGCGCGACGCGCAAATCAAGACCAGCTTTCAGAGTGATCCGACGAATCCCGATGATTTCGTGTTCTACACCGGCAACGCGGCGAGCGGGCGCAACTACGGCCTCGAGGGGGAGCTTGCGTGGCGCGTCGTCGATCATCTCACGCTCGGCGGCGACCTCGGACTGCTGCAGACCCGCTTCACCGATTTCGTGCAGCAGGGCGCCTCCGGAGCAACGCAAGTCTCGGTCTCCCGCGAACTGCCGAACGCACCGCACTGGCAGGCCGCCATCAACGCCACTTACCGCGACCCGCGGGGACCGTTCGCACGAGTCGATGTCACGGGCATGGGCGGCTACTACTTCGACCTTCCGCCGAACAACACGACGTCCAATCCGTATGGGCTGTTGAACGGAAAACTCGGCTGGGAAAGCGCAAAATGGTCGGCCTACTTGTCGGGTCGCAACCTCCTCGACAAGCGCTATCCGGTGCGCGGATTTTACTTCGGCGACGTGCCGCCCAATTTCCCGAACGAGGTGTACGTCCAGCTCGGCGATCCCCGTACATGGACTTTGAGCCTGACGGGGAAATTCGGCGAATCTTCCAAATGACTTTTGCCGGCATGTCGCCCCTGGAGATCATCGCGGTGATCGTGACGATCATTGGCGTGTGGTTGATGACGGCGAGAAGTCTGTGGAACTACCCCTTCTCCTTCCTGTCGGTAGCGCTTTACGCAGTTTTTTTCTATCGAATCAAGCTCTACGCCGACATGGGTCTGCAGTGCATCTTCGCGGGCACTCTGCTCTACGGACTGTGGCAATGGACCCACGGCCGAAGCGCGAGCGGCGAGGTGGTCGTCGCGAGGATTCAGGCGCGCGAGGTCGCCGTCAGCGTCGCGGCAGCATTGATCGTGGCGCTGGGACTCGGAGCCTTCCTGTACAAGAGGACGGATGCCTCTTTCCCCTGGTCCGATTCGATGTTGCTGGCCGGCAGCCTCGTGGGCAGCGTCTGGGGAGCACGGCGGTATCTCGAGAACTGGTGGGTCTGGATCCTCGTCGATACGTTGTACGTCGGTCTGTATGTCGCCAAACAGGCCTATCCAACGGCGGCGCTTTACGCTGCGTTCGTCGTGCTTGCCGCACTGGGTTGGCGCCGCTGGCAGACGGCCTATGCAGCGCAAGGGCGGGACGCCGAACGTCCCGACTCGCGCACCGAACCCGCACCCGGCACCCCGCCGGCCGCCAATCTGTCGTCTCTCAACCCGGTCGCCAAGTGAGCACGCCATGAGCCGGGTGAGTTTGATGCTCGAATATTTTCACCCTTGGCCGAATGCCGCGGGGTTTTACCTGGCGCGCGAGCGCGGCTGGTATCAGGAAGCGGACATCGAGCTCGAAATCCGCTTGTTCGATCGCGCCCGCGGCGACACCTTGGAGTATCTGCTGCAGGGAGAAGTCGACTTCGGCGTGTTCCCGAGCAATCGGCTGATGGTGCGGCGCGAGCGCGGCGAAGCGTTGCGGGGGATTGCCTCGGTTAACCACGGCGGCCTCGAGACCATTCAAACGGTGAGGCGAACCGGCATTACTCGGCCACGGGAGCTCGCCGGCCGGCGCATCGCGATGGGAACGACACCGCGCGGTATCGCAATGGTGAAGCATCTGATCGAGGCGGATGGGGGCGATTCGAGCGCTGCCGTCCTGATCGACAATCAGGGACGCGAATTCACGGTGGACCACATCGAGGCGGGCGAATTCGACGCCACCTTCGGCGGCTATTGGGCCTGGGATGCACTGTTCGGTGCATTGCCGGAAGCCGAACGGGTCACCTGGCGGGTCGACGATATCGGCGCCCCGCCTTACCACAGCTATCTGCTCGGCGCCCACGATTCGTTACTCGATGCCAACCCCAAACTGGTTGGACGATTTTTGGCGGCGACCGCCCGCGGCTACGCGCAGGCGGTTGCTGATCCCGCGGCCGCCCTCACGGCCATTGAGCGCGCCATTCCTTATTTCCCGCGCTCGCTGCTCGAGCGCTCGATCGAGCTCATCTCGACCACGTGGACGCACCGGGGCCGGTGGGGGGAGCAGCGGCCGAAGCTGCTCGCCGGCTACGCCACGTGGTTGGAGGCGCACGGCATCCTCAGGAACGCCGACACCTGGCGACACGCCGTCACCAACGAATTTCTGCCCGAGACGGAGGTCGCGGCGTGAGCGTTGCCATCGCCCACTCGATGCGCGGCGACACAGATACTGCAACCTGGCCGCAGTTGCGCGCGGACGAGGTCAGGCGCGTGCTCGAGCTTTGGAACATCCCCGCCGCGCAAGCCCACATCGCCTGGCACAGCCCGCGTCCCTTGTCCGCCGCGGCCATTGTGACCCTCCCGGGCGGCTCGCTCTTCATCAAGCGCCACAGCCGCCAGGTGCGCGAAGCGGCACATCTCGAAGAGGAGCACCGATTCAGCGCCCATCTGCTCTCGCGCGGCATCGGCGTGACGCGGGTCTTGCATTCGGCACACGGACCCTCGGCTCTTTCCGTGGGCGAATGGAGTTACGAAGTTCACGAGTTGGGTGCGGGCGTCGACCTGTATTGTGCTGCGGTATCCTGGACGCCCTTCTCGAGCCACGCCCACGCCACGGCCGCGGGCCGGGCGCTCGCCACCCTGCATATTGCTTCCGGAAGCTATTTCGCTTCTCCCCGCCTGGCGCATCTCCTCGTCTCGAATGATTCCGTGATTCGCTCAGCCGACCCGGTGGAGGCCGTTGAGCGCGCGACCGAGGCACGCCCCGCACTCCGAGAGTACTTGCGTCGACACCGCTGGCGCGAGGAGCTCACGCGGGCGCTGGCTCCGTTTCATGAGCGCTATCTGAAGCTCTCCTCGTCCCTTGCGCCGTTGTGGACCCACAACGATTGGCACGCATCCAACCTGCTCTGGTCCGATGCCAGCCCAACGGCCGAGGTACGGACCATCCTGGACTTCGGCCTGAGCGACCGCACCACGGCGGTTTACGATCTCGCCACGGCGATCGAGCGCAACACGATACCTTGGCTCGACATTCAGGCGGGCCGCTCCGCTGCCGCCGACTTCGATCTCGTCGACGCACTGCTGCGAGGCTATCTTGCCGGGACGCAGCTCGGGATACTGGAACGTGCGGCCTTGGTCGCGATCCTGCCCATCGTTCACGTGGGCTATGCGCTGACGGAAATCGACTATTTTTACGGCATCACCCGATCCTCAGAAAATGCGGATCTGGCGTATGGCGCTTTCCTGCTGGGACATTGCCATTGGTTCGAACGAGCCGAAGGACAGGCTCTGCTCGCCCACATCCACCAACAATTGCAGACCATCCCGTGACCGATTCACCGCTCATCCAGGTGAGGGAGTTGGCGCACCAACTGGGCGACCCCAAGCTCGTGATCCTCGATGCGACGGTGATCATGCCGCCGGCGCGTTTCGACGGCGACTATCGAGCCGAGAGTGGTCGCGCGCGATGGCTCGACGCCCATATCCCCGGCTCTCGATTCGCTGACCTGCTGGGAGATTTATCCGACCACGAGGCCTCATTTCATTTCGCCGTTCCGAGGCCCCAGGCCCTCGCCGACGCTCTGCGCGCGCTCGGCGTGGACAACGAGAAGCGCCTGGTGGTGTACGACTCCGAGAGCGGCCTGTGGGCCGCAAGACTCTGGTGGATGCTGCGAGGCATCGGCATTCAGGCCCGCGTGCTGGACGGGGGTTTCAGGCGCTGGCGCGATGATGATCAGCTGATCGAAGCAGGTCAAAGCGAAGCGCGGCCCGCACGAGCCATTACGATACGGGAAGACCCGACAGCGTGGACCGCGTTGCCCGCGGTGCTTGCCATCGAACGCGGTGAACAGCCGGGGGCGCTCGTTTGCGCGTTATCGCCCGAGCTTTTCCACGGCACCACGCCGACCCGGTACGCGCGCCGGGGGCATATTCCCGGGAGTCGCAATGTGCCCGCACGCGAGCTTTTCGATGCGCACGGCCTTTACCTCGACACGGCCGAGTTGTCGCGCGTCATCGCGAACCGATTGACCACCGAGCGACCCTTGGTCCTTTACTGCGGAGGCGGAGTGTCGGCTGCCGCCAACGCCCTGGCATTGACCTTGCTGGGCGAGAAACGCATCTCGATCTACGACGGATCCCTGGAGGAATGGGCAGCCGATTCCTCGTTGCCGTTGGTCGCGCACGAGCAGCCGGGAGGCTGACATCGCCATGGGCATCAACCTGCAGCAGCTTCGCTACCTCGCCGCCGTTCACGAACAAGGCCTCAACATCACAGCGGCCGCGCGTCAACTCCACACCTCGCAACCCGCGATCAGCCGGCAAATCAAATTGCTGGAAGAGGAGCTCGGCTTGCACCTGTTCGAGCGCCGCGGACGTGCACTGGTCCGTACCACACCGGCGGGCGATGACATCGTCGGCCGGGCAGTGAGCATACTGCGCGAAGTCCGCAACATGCACCGGGTGGGGTCGGCTCTGCACGAGGCCACGGGCGGCTCACTGTCCATCGCAACCACTCATACGCAGGCACGCTACGTGCTACCACAGGTCATACGTGCATTTCTCGCTGAGCATCCGAACGTGCGCCTGCACTTGTACCAGGGAAGCTCGGAGCAAATCGCTGAGATGAGCGGGCGCGACCGGGTCGACCTCGCGATCGTCAGCGGCTCGGAGGAGTCGTTTCCACATTTGATCCGGCTGCCGCTCTATCGATGGCATCGCGCAGTCATCGTGCCCAAAGGGCATCCGCTCGCCTCCGCCGGAAAATTGACCCTCAACAAACTGGCCGAATATCCGATCGTCACCTATGCCTTCAGTCTCTCCGGACGCTTCTCGCTGCAGGCATTATTCGATACGGCGGGACTCAGCCCCGACGTGGCCCTGACCGCGTACGACTCGGACGTCATCAAAACCTACGTCCGGGCTGGTTTGGGAATCGGCATCTTGGCGAAGCTCGCCGTTGACCCCGTGGCTGACGCGGACCTCAAGGTGCTCGACGCGGCGCATTTGTTCGACGGGCACACGACCTGGATTGGATTTCGGCGCGGGGCGCTTTTGACCGCGTACACCTACGCATTCATCAGGCAGCTGGCGCCGCACTTGGTGCGCTCCCGGGTGCGTGCGGCCGAGCGTGCGCCGAACCAGGAAGAGGTCGACTATCTGCTGGAGGGCTGCAAACTCCCGTTGCGGGAGTTCTGCGCAGGGGTCTAGGGTCCGTATCTGCGGATAACCCCTCAGCCCAATCTCCCCTGAGCAGGTTGCTGGAGAATCTGGCTCAAGAACGCCTTCAATCGCTCGCTCTTGGGACTGTCGAACATTTGTTCGGGAGTCCCTTGGGCGACGATTGCACCATGATCCATGAACACGACCCGGTCGGCGGCGCGACGCGCGAAGCCCATTTCATGGGTCACACAAATCATGGTCATGCCGGTGTCCGCCAGACCCAAGATGATGTCGAGCACCTCCTGGGTCATCTCTGGGTCGAGGGCGGAGGTGGGCTCGTCGAACAGCATGATCTTGGGCGCCATGCACAAGGCGCGGGCGATGGCCACCCGCTGCTGTTCGCCCCCCGACAGCTGACCCGGATACTTGTGCGAGTGAGCGGACAGCCGGACCCGCGCGAGATATGAACACGCCAGTTCCTCCGCCTCTGCCGGCGGCATCTTGCGAACCCAGATCGGCGCCAACGTGCAGTTTTCCAGCGCAGTCATGTGCGGGAACAGATTGAACGACTGAAATACCATGCCGATCTCACGCCGCACGGCATCGAGCGCAGATGCGGAGCCGGTGAGTTCAGTGCCGTCCACGATGATTCGGCCCGATTGATGCGGTTCGAGTCCGTTGAGGCAGCGAAGCAGAGTCGACTTGCCGGATCCGGACGGCCCGCATATGACCACGCGTTCGTGCGTGGCGACCTCCAGGCAGACATCGCGCAAAACTTGGACCGCGCCGTACCACTTGCTCAATCGCTCAACGGCAAGCAACGGCCGCGCAGCCGGCGCTGTCGACTGGGTGATTGCGGGCTCTTGGGGCATCTGCGCTAGTGCCTTCCCACCGAAATGACGCCCCTGCCGAAACGGCGCTCCAGCCTGAATTGAATCAGCTCAAAGACGATGGACATGGACCAGTAGATGAGGGCGGCGGCAATCAGCATCTCCATGTAGTGGTAGGTCGCACGAGCGTAGGACTGCGCCAGGAAATTGAGTTCCCACAATCCCATCAGAGAGACCAAGGACGAATCCTTCAGCATGGATACGAACAAGGCGCCCGCCGGAGGAATGATGAGCCGCAGGGCTTGTGGCGCGACAACCTTCCAAGCGATCACCCAGCGTGGCAACGCAAGCGCCCTCGCCGCCTCGCGTTGTCCCGCCGGAACCGCCATCACGCCGCTGCGAATCGTTTCGGCCAGGTACGCGCCGTAATTGAGCGACAAGGCGATCAGACCCGAGGTCATGGCCCCCAAAACAACGCCCACCTGCGGCAGCGCCAGATAGATGATGAGGACCTGCACCATCAACGGCGTACCGCGGAACAGCGAGGCGTAAAACGTGGCGATGGCGAAGGCGACCGGATTTCTCGACAATCGGCCGAGTGCGGTGATGAGCGCCACCAGCAGCGCAAAAAACATGGAGCACACCGTCACGAGTATCGTCAACGCGGCGCCTTGGATGAACCCGTCCGGCGCGAGCCGAAGCCCCAGCAGGAACGGCAGTTTCTGGCCGACATAGGAGAAATCGAGATGCAGCCCGTGAAACGCAACTCCCAGCAACGCGAACAAGAGCAGCCAGGTAAGCCAGACGTTGCGCCGAAACCGCCCGCTCTCTCTGTCCACCGTCGGCGAGACGCCCGGCGCGTCAATGGCCATGGGGCGTGATGTCCTGACCGAACCACTTGATCGAAATTTTCGCCAAGGTTCCATCCGCCAACAACTCATTGAACGTGCGCGTCACCGTGCCGTCCCACTCCGGATCTCCCTTTTCCGTCGCCACCACATTGGGCTCCGCGTAGAGCACGGGGCCGACGATCTTCAGCGTGTGCATGGCGTTGATGGTGGCTTGAGCGGTGGCGAGATCGGACACGATGGCATCCAAGCGGACTCCGGGACCGAGCGCGAGATTGCGAAAATTCACGCTTTCGTCCCCGGGTATCACGATCACGTCATGAAACGGATAAGGAATGGGTGGCGCACCCGGAATGGTGAGTGCCTTGTTGAGATAATTTTCGTAACTCGAACCGGTTCCTACGCCGACCCGTTTGCCGGATATTTCCGCAATCGATTGGATGTGTCGCTCGTCCTTGTGCACCGTCAAAACGGCCGGGGAACTATAGTACCAAACAGGAAAATTCAGCACCTTGGCGCGCTCGGCGGTGGGACTCATCGAACAGATACAAATGTCCCAGCGTCCCTGCCAGCGGCCGGAAACAATGGTCTCCCATCCGGGCGTCGCAAGACTCAGAGTGACCCCGAGCTTCGCTGCCACTGCGCGCGCAACGTCGACATCGAAACCGGCGAGTTCGTTGTTGGCATCGATGAAGCCAAAAGGCGGGTAGGTGTTGACCAGGACATCCTTGAGGACCTTCGTGCGCGTGACCCGTTCGAGGGTTGTACCGGCCCACGCGTTGCCGGTGCCGATCAGGACCACAAGGAACCCTAGAAGAGCGGTTAGTGGCATCAGCGACGGTAAAGGAGACCTACGCGCATACACCCATTCTATATAGATGCCGGCGCGGGAGGGATCTAATGCAGCGCGGTGGTGGGTATCCGCGGCCCGCGAATGAAGAGGCGCTGGAACAGGGGAGTTCGATTGGTTCGATTCATCCGCTGGGCCACGGTACCCGAACTCCACAATATCGCAGGGGGTCAAGGCTGGCCAACACCACTTTGTTCTATCGGTATACCCAATCCGCGAGCAGAAGCCGCAGAGTGCGCTATTTCGTTATCTGCTTAGCATCTCGACAGCAGTACCCACCGATCATGAGGACATACCGTTTGGTTCTTTTACCCCTGCCCGTGTTGCCCGTACCTTCAACGGATTCATAGCAAGATAAGGGGATGTGAATGTCGATGAAGCGGCTCGGGCTTGCTGCGCTGTTGCTGGTCGCACAACAAGCGACCGCGACGAACGGTTACTTTTTGGAGGGCTACGGAACGGATTCCAAGGCGCAAGCGGGGGTCGGTATTGCGCTTCCGTTGGATTCACTCACGGTCGCGACCAATCCGGCCGGACTGACGGCAGTCGCCGACGCGCTGACCTTCGGCGTCGAGATATTCCGGCCGCGCCGCGATGCAACGCTCGTGCAGGGAGGCCAAGCCGAGGAATTCGATGGCAACGACACCAAGACCTTTTACTTGCCGGAGATCGGCACCAGCCGGCACATCAACGACCGACTGGCCTGGGGTGTGGCGCTCTATGGCAACGGTGGCCTCGACACCAACTATGGGTCCAACCCTTACGCCCGTTTCGGAGCACAAGGCCCTGCGGGCGTCGATCTGGAACAGGCCTTTCTATCACCTGCGCTCGCGGTCAAGCTGAACGAGACAAACTCCCTCGGGATCGCACTGAACGTTGCGTATCAGCGCTTCGAGGCCAAGGGCATCGGCATCTTTGCCGGTTTTTCGGAACAGCCGGACGATGTGTCGAATCGCGCTCACGGCGACTCCACGGGGGTGGGCGTGCGTCTGGGATGGTTGGGACAGGTGGGGGACTACGTCACGCTCGGTGCGACCTGGCAGTCGAAGACCCATATGGGGCGTTTCGAGAAATATAGCGGTCTGTTCGCGGATGGGGGCGCGTTCGATATCCCGGAATCGTTCGGACTGGGTGTCGCGATCCGGCCGACCAAGCAATTGACGATCGGTGTCGATTGGCAGCGCATTTTATACGCGCAGGTGCCCGCGGTTGGGGACAGCGTGGACGTGCTGTTTGCAGGGGTGCCGCTGGGCGCTACCGACGGTCCTGGATTCGGCTGGAGAAATATCTCGGTGTTCAAGCTGGGAGGCAGTTACGCCCTCACCGATTCCGTTACACTGCGTGCCGGAGTGAGCAAATCGCAGCAACCGGTCCCCGACTCGCAGACCTTCTTGAACATTCTGGCGCCAGGAGTGATCGAAACTCACCTGACTGCGGGCGCCAGTTGGAAATTCACCCCCCACAATCAGATTTGCATTGCCTGGTTGCATGCATTCAAGGACACCGTGAATGGCTCGGGATCGATACCGCCCAGTTTCGGCGGCGGCGAGGCCAACATTTCCCTCCAGGAAGATTCGCTGGCAATCTCGTTCTCGCACGGATTCAAATAACAGACAGTGCATTTATGACACCTGATCTCTGGAGGGCGCTACTGGGTGGAATGCTCATCGGCTCCGGGGCCGCGGCGCTGTTGTTGCTGAACGGTAAAATCGCGGGTATCAGCGGCATCTTCGAGAACACCGTGACCGGTGTGATCGGCGCACGAGGCTGGCGGCTTGCGTTTCTCATCGGGCTGGTGCTGCCCGCCGCGATCCTGGGATTGGGACCGATCGTATTTGCGCAAGGGCTGCCTTTGCTGGCGGTATCCGGATTGCTGGTGGGATTCGGCACGCGCTTGGGTGGAGGGTGCACCAGCGGACACGGCGTATGCGGTCTCGCCAATATGTCGCCGCGATCGCTGCTGGCGACGTTGACTTTCATGACGGTGGCCGTGGCCACCGTGTTCATCGTTCGCCATGGAGCTTTATTTTGGAATTCCTGACCGCTTTACTGGCCGGTGTTCTTTTCGGCAGCGGCCTGCTGTTGTCCAGGATGTGCGATCCGCAACGGGTACTAGCCTTTCTCGACGTGGCAGGTCATTGGAATCCCGCACTGGCCTTCACGATGGGCGGCGCGATCCTCGTTGCGGTACCCGCGTTCCTATTTGTCCGCAAACGCCATGTGAACTTATTGGGCAACGCCGCGGAGCTTCCGGACCGGTTCAAATTCAACGCCTCCTTGGTTGCCGGAAGCGCCGTTTTTGGGGTCGGCTGGGGACTTTCAGGAATCTGTCCAGGCCCGGCGCTGTTGTTGCTGACCGGCGGATCGGTTCAGTCGCTCGTGTTCGTCGGCGCGGTGATCGTGGGATTCCTCGCGCTGCGCTCGATACCGGGCTTGAAACGGGCCTGAAGTCGGCTTCAGGCCGCGATGGTTGTTCTGAGCTCAGCCCGTGCGCCAGCGCGCGATCTCCAGCTTCCCAATCTGCTCGCGATGCACCTCGTCGGGTCCATCGGCGAAGCGCAGCGAGCGGGCGCCCGCATACGCGGCCGCGAGAATGAAATCATCGCTGACCCCACCGCCGCCGTGAGCTTGGATCGCCCAGTCGATGACCCGGCATGCCATCGACGGAGCGGCAACCTTGATCATCGCGATCTCTTTCTTGGCGGCGCGATTGCCGACCGTATCCATCATGTAGGCGGCATTCAACACCAGCCAGCGCGCCTGGTCGATGAGGATCCGCGATTCGGCGATGCGCTCGAGCGTCACGCCGCGCTCGGCAAGACGCCGCCCGAACGCCACGCGATGCGAGGCACGCCGGCAGAGAAGTTCGAGCGCGCGTTCCGCGATGCCGATGAGACGCATGCAATGATGAATGCGCCCCGGCCCCAGGCGTCCCTGGGCGATCTCGAAGCCGCGTCCCTCGCCGAGGAGCAGATGGGATACGGGAACGCGCACGTCCTTGAAATCCACTTCTGCATGCCCGTGGGGCGCATCGTCGTAACCGAACACAGTCAGTGTGCGCAGCACCTTGACTCCCGGGCTGTTCATCGGCACGAGGATCATGGACTGCTGGGCGTGGCGCGCCGCGGTCGGATCGGTCTTGCCCATGAAGATCGCGATCTCGCAGCGCGGATCGCCCGCGCCGGAGGTCCACCACTTGCGGCCGTTGATCACGTACTCACCACCCGCGCGCACGATCGATGCCTCGATGTTGGTCGCATCGCTCGAGGCCACCGCGGGCTCGGTCATCGCGATCGCCGAACGAATGCGTCCCTCGAGCAGCGGCAACAGCCAGCGCTGCCGCTGCTCCTCCGACCCATAACGCACCAGCACTTCCATGTTGCCCGTATCGGGTGCCGAGCAATTGAACGCTTCGGGCCCGAGCGGCGAGCGTCCCATGATCTCGCAGAGCGGCGCATACTCGAGGTTGGTGAGCCCGGCGCCGTACTCGGAGTTCGGCAAAAATAGATTCCACAGCCCGGCAGCGCGGGCCTTGCGCTTGAGCTCCTCGACGATGACCGTCGGTCGCCACGCATCGCCCTGGCGGCGGTTCGTCTGCACTTCTTCCTGGAATCGCGCTTCCGCCGGATATACGGCTTCGTGCATGAAGCGGGTGACCCGCTCCTGCAGATCCCGAACCTTGTCGCTGTGTGAGAAATCCATGGTGCTGCCTCGATGAGCGGGCCATTCGCCCGAGCAGCTGTAAGCGTAGCGCATCGCGTGCAACTTTAGCGAAGGGGCGGTACGATGGAGCCCTGCACGAGTCGTGCGTAGAAGTCGAACAGCGTCTGGGTCCCTGTGGACGGAGTGCGGGCGGCGTCGTATCGCCCGCTCTGCGGATCGAGCACCAGCATGGATTCGGTGGCGTAGTAGCGCCCGATGCGCGCGAACTCCGCCTTTTCCGCGGCCGCAGGGACTAGATGACCCAACCCGCCGAGCACGCCGACGATGCCGTCGAGCAGCGCGAGCGGCACGTGTCGAAATCGAGGCTTGCGCCCGAGCAGGGCAAATAGCTGCTCTCCCTGCTGGCGCGGCGTGATCGCCGCGCCCGGTCCACCGATGGGCAGGATGGCATTCCGTCGGCTCTCATTTCCGAGACACTCGGCGAGGTACTCCGCCAGATCGTCGTCACTGATCGGCTTGCACGCGGTCAGCGTGCCGTCACCGAACACCAGAAACGGCTTGCCGCGCTTCACCCGCTCGACCTGTCCCGACAGCGATTTGAAGAACGCGGTCGCACGCACGATCGAGTAACTCAGGCCGGAATCGATCAGTGACTTCTCGAACGCCAGCTTCGCATATTGAAACGCCAGCACCGGCTTTTGAACACAAATGGCCGAGAGCAATACGACTTGGGTCACACCCGCCTTCTGCGCCGCCGCGAGTGCGTTCGCATGTGCCTGGTAGTCGATCGCCCAGGCATCTTTGGGCGCGCCGGTGCGCGAGGCCATGCAGGAGACGAGCGCATCGAAGCGCTCGCCGCAGAAGCCATGCGTCGCCAGCGAGAGAGGATCGGTGACATCGCCAAACCGCACCGTGGCCCCGGCGAGAAGACTCAACCGGTCGTTCGGTGCGAGTCCACGGCTCGCACCCGCGAGCGGGCGCACCAAGCAAACCACCTCGTGGCCGCGCCGGTTGAGGGCCCGCAATGTGGCCCGGCCGATCGTACCAGTCGCCCCCAGCAGCAAAACGCGCCGCGGCCGCGGCGCGGGCGCAACCTCAGGATTCGAAGGCGGAGTGCTCATACAGGCGAATCTGAGGGATTGGCGCCGCGCTCGCAAGTCCGCGTGTCGTATGCCAATGCAGCGAGCTACATGAACGCGCTGGCGGGTGCTACGCTCGTATCGCTGAAGCCGTTGGAGATAGTTCTGGCTCGGTAAGCCCATGCTTCGAAAACTGCTCAAGACTCTGCACGAGATAGGCGCCATCGGCATCGGTACTTTCGAGGGCACTTTATTGACGGTCGGCGCGAGTGCGCGACATGCCGCCGAGCTCTCCGCCCTGGCGGTGGCGGGGCGCGGCGACGCAGTCCAATTGGCGCAGGTGCTTCGCACCGAATGGGGTGGTCTTTGGATACTGGCGACGCTCGCTATGGTGAACATCGTGCTCGCGGTATGGCGGCCGCGGCTGTATCGAGGCACCGCGAGTCAGGCAATCGAATAAGGGCGCCTACCCTCCTCTCCCCGCCCCGTGCTATTTTCGCGGCCTGATCCCAAGAGCGATGGAGAAAAATCATGCGAATAAGCGCATTGCTCGGAGTATCTGCAGCGGCGTTTCTTTCTGCGCTCCCTCTCGTGTCCCCGGTCTCGAGTGCCGATCCCGCGGACTCCTCGACGCAGGATCGTCTGGGCACGGTGTCGTTCACCGTCTCCTGTTCGGCATCCGTCCAGGCCAGCTTCAATCGCGGCGTCGCGCTTCTGCATGATTTTTGGTACGAGGAAGCGAAACCTCAGTTCGAAAGGATCCTGAAGCGCGATCCCGGGTGTTCGATGGCGCGCTGGGGAATTGCGATGAGCGTCTTCCATCAGATCTGGGACCGGCCGGACGAGGCTGCGAAAGCGACGGGCTGGCGCGAGCTGCAGGCCGCCGAGGCGCAACCACCCAAGACCGCGCGCGAGCGGGAATACATTGCCGCTCTCGCAGACTTCTACCGGCCGGGAGCCGCAGACTATCAGGCGCGCATCGACGCGTACTCCGCCGCCATGGGGAAGCTCTATGCGGCTCATCCGGACGACGTCGATGCGGGGGCCTTCTACGCGCTCGCTCTGTTGGCAGCGGAATCGCCGACCGATACCAGCCTTGCTCAGGAGCACAAGGCCATGACGGTGCTCACGCCGCTGCGGGCAAAGTATCCCGATCACCCCGGAGTCGTGCACTACATCATCCATGCCTGCGATAATCCGCCGCTCGCGCCCGAAGGGCTCCAAGCGGCGAGG
The DNA here is from genome assembly GCA_050012215.1 of Steroidobacteraceae bacterium. Taxonomy (GTDB): domain Bacteria; phylum Pseudomonadota; class Gammaproteobacteria; order Steroidobacterales; family Steroidobacteraceae; genus Bog-1198. The sequence goes on along the minus strand of JBEKHO010000016.1, from coordinate 37,639 downwards.
GCCTACGGCAAGGTTGCACCCTCCGGACCCCATGCCGTGCACATGCCCGGACACATATTCGCGAGACTTGGCCTCTGGGACGAGGACATCGAGGCGAATGCCGCCTCGGTGCAGGCCTCACGAGCGGCCGAGGCCCGTCACGAGAGCGGCTGGATGGATCAGTTTCATTCGGATGATTTTCTGGTCTATGCCTACCTTCAAAGCGGTCAGGAAGCGAAAGCGCGGGCGGTCGTCGACGATGCAAATGCGGCGATTGCGCATTACCAGACCATGCCCGGCATGGCACCGGATCACTACATGGCGGGAATGTTCCCCTACTACCGCGCGAAGCTGCCGATCTTCGTCGATCTCGAGACGAGAGATTGGACAAAGGCACTCGCAGTCGAACCCGCCCAGGGCGCGCCGCCGGAAACGCAGACGCAGGTGTACTGGGCGCGCACCATCGCCGCCGGCCATTTGCATCGCGCGGCCGACGCACGCGAGGATCTGGCTGGCTACGATGCGTTGATCGCGGAACTGCGCAAGGGTCCCCATGCCTACTATGCCGAGGGCACCGGCACGAAGATCCGTCGCGGCGAGATCGTCGCCTGGGTCGCATTCGCCGAAGGCCGCACCGAGGAAGCTCTCAAGGAGATGCGGGAGAGTGCGGATCTGCAGGATAAGGTGGGCCAGGGCGAGGTCGACATTCCAGCGCGCGAGATGCTCGCCGACATGCTGCTCGAGGCGAGGCGGCCGAAAGAGGCGCTGCTCGAGTATGCCCAGGCATTGAAGCTCAGCCCGAATCGCTTCAATGGACTCTACGACGCCGGTCAGGCCGCGGAGGCGGCGGGTGATCGGAGCGAGGCGAGCCGCTATTACGCGTTGCTCCTCAAGTCGACGAGCGACGGCGCCGGCTCCGGCCGACCCGAGATTGCGCACGCGAAGGCCTTCGTCGCGGCTCCCGTGGCGGCCGCCACCTCACCCTGACGGCCGCTTGGGCAACGAACAGTATTGAATGACGCGCACTTCGTCTCGCCGCATGATCGTCGGAATCACGGGTGCCACCGGCATTGTCTTCGGCATTCGCGCGCTGCAGATTTTGCGCGAGCTCGGTATCGAGAGCCACCTCGTCGTTTCCCGCGCGGGCGAGATGACACGCGCGCACGAGACGGATATGAGCCGCGAGTCGTTGCACGCGCTCGCCGATCATTGGCATCCCATCAACGATGTCGGTGCATCGATCGCCAGCGGATCGTTTCGCACCATGGGGATGCTGATTGCCCCATGCTCCGTCCGTTCGTTGGCGGAGATCGCGACCGGTGTCACCACGACCCTGTTGACCCGGGCCGCCGACGTCGTCCTGAAGGAGCGCCGCACCTTGGTGCTGATGGTGAGGGAGGCACCGCTCCACGCCGGACATCTGCGCAACATGCTCGCGGCGACCGAGATCGGCGCGATCGTCCACCCACCCGTACCGGCCTTCTACACTCAACCGAAGACCATTGCGGACCTCGTAGATCACACGCTCAGCCGTGCGCTGGACAGCTTTGGCCTGGAGATGCCGAACATGCCCCGCTGGGGCGAGCCCAATTGAAGCCCGGTCGCGTTACTCGTTCTCTGATGGGCACCACTCTGATGGGAAGGCGCGCTGTCCATCAGACAAGACACGTCGCAGTGTAATAAACGAGCATTCGCTAAGGGTTTGGATTAAACGCCCACCCCCGAACCAGCCCCGGTTAATGCGCTGCAATGTTTACAATGTTATAGAATAAGCCAAGGAAAACACAGGCTTTAGGGATCGCTGCAGATGCACACCGCTTCGCCGGATCTCGCTCGCAGCATGCTCGACGCGGCACCCGATGCGATGATCATCATCGATGCGTCCGGCATCATCCGCTTCACCAATCGGCAAGTCGCCGCCTTATTCGGATACGGGCAGGAGGAAATCGTCGGCGAGCCCATCGAAGTTCTGCTGCCGGAGCGCTTTCGAGCGCGGCACATCGGTCATCGTGAGCGCTATTCGAACAGCGTGCGCGTCAGGCCGATGGGCGTGGGGCTCGAATTGTTCGGGCGCCGCCGGAATGGCACGGAATTTCCCGTCGAAATCAGTTTGAGCCCGATCGTGGACGACGAGCAGTTGGACATTGCCCAGGGACTCGTCGCAGCGGCGATTCGCGACGTGACCGACCGCAAACGTGTCGAAGCCGAACTCATCGTGGCGCGCGAGGCCGCAGACGCCGCGCGCGAGTCGGCCGATCAGGCGCGCGAGTCGGCCGATCAGGCGCGCGACTTGGCGGACCGGGCAAATCTAGGAAAGAGCCGTTTTCTCGCCACCGCCAGCCATGATCTGCGCCAGCCGCTGCAAACGCTCGAAATGCTCAACGGCGCATTGCGCCGCCGCACCACCGACCCGCAGTCGATCGAGGCGTTGGCCCAGCAGGGTCAGGCGATCGCGGCGATGTCCCGGCTGCTCAATGCGTTGCTCGATATCAGCAAGCTCGAATCCGGCGCAATTCGACCCGAGCCCACCGATTTTGAGGTTGCGGCCATTTTCGAGGAACTGCGGCTGGAATTTGCGAGTACCGCGACCAACAAGGGACTGGAGCTGGAAATCGAGCGGTGCAATGAGGCGGCGTACAGCGATCCCTCGTTGGTCGAACAGATTCTGAGAAATCTCGTCTCGAATGCCGTCAAGTACACTCCCAAGGGTTTTGTCCGCTTGCGCTGTTTGCACGAGGCCGGATTGGTCCGGCTCGAAGTCGTCGATACCGGCATCGGCATCCCGCAGGATGAGCTGCCGTACATCTACGAGGAGTTCTATCAAGTGGGTGTTCCGACCAACGTTTCGCGCGATGGCTACGGATTGGGCCTCTCGATCGTGCAGCGATTGGTGAAGCTGCTCACGCTCAAGCTCGATGTGCATTCCGAGGTCGGCAAGGGATCGGCGTTCTCGCTGGTCCTGCCGGCGAGCAGCGGCGGCGCGAACGCGAGCCCCTCGTTGTCGATGCCGTGCGTCGACAACCTTCCCCGTCAGATTGGAGAGGCGTGCGTTCTGTTGGTCGAGGACGACGAGGCCGTGCGACGTGCAACGAGCATGTTGCTCGAGCTGGAGGGCTACCGCGTCACGCTCGTCACCTCATTGAGGGAAGCGATCCAACACGTCCAGGCAGGCAACCGGGTGGACCTGTTGATCAGCGACTACCACCTGAACGAAGGCGAAACCGGCACTCAAGTCATCGCAGCCTTACGCGAGATTCTGGGCGTTACGCTGAAGGCTGTGTTGATGACCGGGGATACCTCGTCTGCAATCAAGCAATTGCCCGGCGATCGATACCTGCGCATTACCAGCAAGCCCATCAAGGCGGACGAGCTGCTGGCGTTGCTGCGGGCGTTGCTCGCCGCCTGATTCGTTCAAGTGACCTGCGCTTTCGTCGCGAAATCGCTCGCATCGTGGCGTTCCGGCAACTGATCCGCAGGATCTCCCCAGAAGCAATTGACCTTGCGCCCTCGCTGCACGGCGGGTCGCCGTGCGATGGCGTCGGCCCAGCGCTGCACCTCGCGATATTCCTGTACCTGTAAGAACTCGGCCGCCCCATAGAGGCGTCCTTTGACGAGCCCTCCATACCAAGGCCACGTCGCGATGTCGGCGATGGTATAGGCGGCCCCTGCCAGATACTCCGATTGTGCCAGGCGCCGCTCCAGAACATCGAGCTGGCGTTTCACCTCCATCGCAAAGCGATCGATCGCATACTCGATCTTGGTCGGTGCGTACGCATAGAAATGCCCAAACCCGCCGCCGAGGTAGGGCGCGCTGCCCATCTGCCAAAATAGCCATGACAGGCACTCGGCGCGGCTCGGTGGGTCGGCGGGGAGAAATGCTCCAAACTTCTCAGCCAGGTACAGCAAAATAGACCCTGACTCGAACACCCGGATCGGCGTAAGTTGGCTGCGATCCATCAGCGCGGGAATCTTCGAGTTGGGATTCACGGCCACAAAGCCGCTGCCGAATTGGTCGCCCTCCGAGATACGGATCGGCCAGGCGTCGTATTCCGCGCCGCGATGACCGAGCTCCAGCAGTTCTTCGAGCATGACGGTCACTTTCACGCCGTTCGGCGTGGCCATGGAGTAGAGCTGCAGGGGATGTCGGCCGATCGGCAGGTCCTTCTCATGCGTCGCGCCCGCCATGGGCCGATTGATGTTCGCGAATTGTCCCCCGTTCGTTTTGTTCCACGTCCACACCGCCGGTGGCGAATAGGCGGCCGAGTCATTCATAAGCGGATCTCCGGATATTCCAAAGCGGGGTATTCGGTAGGCTAGTCGATGTGATCGCGCACCGCCAGGCGCGACCGCGCCAGTGTAGACTCCCCTCGGTATGCCGACACCGATCGAGATCGACGCGCCGCATTGCCTCTATCCCGCCTCGGCGGGCTCACCCGTCCCCTCGCCCCCTCTGACGAGCGAGCTCCGCGTCGAGGTCCTGGTGGTCGGCGGCGGCTATACGGGCCTGTCGACCGCGTTGCACCTTGCCGAGCGCGGCCGCTCCGTCGCCCTGCTCGAGGCGCAAGAGCCGGGATTCGGCGCGGCTGGCCGTAACGGAGGACAGGTGAATGCGGGCCTGAAGTTCGAGCCCGATGTGGCCGAGCGAACTCTGGGGCCGGTGTTCGGACCGAGGCTGTCGAGCATGGCGCTCAACGCGCCGCAGTTTCTGTTTGGGCTGATCGAGCGCCTCGGTATCGAGTGCGAAGCCTGCCGCGGCGGCACCTTGCGCGTCACTTACTCGCCCCGCCACGTGAGTGCATTGCAGGCATCCGCCGAACAGTGGGGCCGACGCGGGTTTCCCATGGAGCTATGGTCGCCGGACCGCGTACGGGACGCCACAGGCACCAGCCGCTACCTGTTCGGCACTTTTGACCCGCGGGGAGGATCGGTCAATCCGCTCGGCCTGGCACGCGGCCTTGCGCAGGCCGCACAACGCGCCGGCGCGCGAGTCCACGGCTCATCGCCGGTCGTGGCACTGATGCGGCAAGGAAACGGATGGCAGGCGCGCACCGCGCACTCTGCCGTACAGGCAGATCGAGTGCTGATCGCAACGGACGGCTACTCGGACGGCCTGGTGCCGGGGCTTGCCCGCAGCGTGATACCCATCTTCAGCGCCATCATCGCGACCGCACCATTGTCCGCCGAACTCGCCAGCTCGCTGTTGCCCGACCGACCGGTGGTATACGAGACCGGCAACATCACCATCTACTATCGGCGCGACGCTTCCAATCGGCTGTTGATGGGCGGACGAGGGCCGCAACGAAAGACATTGAAGCGCGAGGATTTTCGGCACCTGGTGAACTACGCGCGACTTCTATGGCCGGCGCTCGCTCGAGTCGAGTGGACGCATTGGTGGAATGGACAGTTCGCCTTGACCAGCGATTTCTATCCCCGGCTGCACATGCCGCAACCGGGACTGTTCGTGATGCTGGGGTACAGCGGCCGCGGCGTCGCGCTCTCCTCGGCCATGGGGGCGGAGCTCGCGTCGGTGCTGGCGGGCGCTGCGCCGAGTTCGTTTCCTCTGCCGGTCACCCCGGTGCGCACCATGCCCTTGCACCGCTTTTGGCGCCTGGGCGTGAACGCGCGCGTCGCTTACGGCCGTCTACTCGACCGGCTCGGCGCATGAGCGCTGTGCGGGGCATGATTTCACCACGCGAGAGGTTCGCATGTCGCTGCAAGTAGAGCTGTTATTCGGTGCGTTGCTTTTGCTCAACGTGGCCTTCTACATCGCCTGGATCGCTTGCCGCAAAACTTACGTCGGCCGCAAACGGCCGCTGGTGATCGAGTATCCGTTGGGATTCGTGTTTGCTTTTTTCGATACGCTCGGCATCGGCTCATTCGCGCCGACCACCGCCGCCCTGAAGTTTCAAGGGAAAATCGCAGACGAGCTCATACCGGGAACGCTGAACATCGGGCTCAACTTGGCCGCCACGCTCGAGATGATCATCTTCGTGACCGTGATCGTGATCGACCCCGTGCTCCTCATGGCGACCATCTTGTCGGCTGCGTTGGGAGCCTGGATCGGCGCAGGCGTCGTCAATCGCATGCCGCGGGCCGCCGTCCAATTATGTATGGGAGCCGCCCTGTTCATCGCCGGCTGCGTGTTCGCGGCGACCAACCTGCATCTGCTGCCGGGCGGCGGCGTCGCGTATACGCTGATGGGTTGGCGATTCGCCGTTGCGGTCGGCGTGAACTTCCTGCTCGGCGCCTTGATGAGTGTCGGTATCGGACTCTACGCGCCTTGCATGATCGTGGTGACGCTCCTGGGTTTGCACCCGCTCGCCGCGTTTCCCATCATGATGGGCTCCTGTGCCCTGGTCCAGCCTGCCGCGGGCCTGAGATTTTTTCGATCCGGACGCTTTGGGTTCGGCACGTCGATCGCTCTGGCGATCGGATCGATTCCCGGCGTGCTGCTTGCCGCCTTCGTCGTCAAGCAGCTACCGCTGGTGGCGCTGCGCTGGCTGGTCGTCGTGGTCGTGATCTACGCCGCCATCACGATGTTGCGCTCGTTCCGGGCCGACCGGATGCAGACGGCCGGCGCAGCAACGATTCCAGCCCAGTGACCGGTTATGCCGGATGATTGAGCCGCGGAGGAGTGTTTTGAACAGGCAGCGAGTGTTTGGGTGGGTATCGTCGGTCATCGTGGTCTGCGGCGCGCATGCCGAGGATTGCAGCAAACTTGCGGCGATGAAGATCCCGCATGGGGCGGTCACCCGCGCCGAGGAAGTGTCGCCGGCGGAGGCGACGCGGGTCGCCTATTGCCGGGTGCAGGGAAAATCCACACCGACCGAGGACTCGGACATCCGCTTCGAGCTGTGGATTCCATTGGGATCCGCTTGGAACGGCAGATTCGAGCAGGTGGGCAACGGCGGATTTGCGGGCGCCATCCCAACCGATTCGATGGCACGCGTTCTTTCGCAGGGATACGCGGTGGCGGGCACGGACGACGGTCATGAGTCCACCGGCATGACCGATGCCGGTTGGGCGCTCCACCACGAAGAAAAGGTCAAGGACTACGGCTGGCGCGCAATCAGCGAGACCACGCTTGCCTCGAAGCAGATTCTCAAGAAATTCAAGTCCCAGGCGCCTGTGAAATCCTACTTCGTGGGCTGCTCCGACGGCGGCCGCGAAGCGATGATGATGGCGCAACGTTTCCCCGGCTACTTCGACGGGATCGTCGCCGGGGCGCCCGCATTTGCCATGAGCAGGTTGCTGACGGCAGGCGCTCTGCACCTCCCGCAACTCGCCTCGGTCGAAGGGCATCTGTCGACGCCCAAGTTGGCGCTGCTGCAAGCCTCGGCCTTGAAGTCGTGCGGAGGCGGCGCGCGCTTCTTGGCTGATCCACGTGGGTGCCGGCCCGATCTGGGCGCCCTGGCATGTCGCGGCGTTGAAAGCGACGCCTGCCTCACCGAACGGCAACTGGAGACCGCGCGATCGATGTACCGAGAACAAAAGGATCCTGCAACCGGCGGAACGCTATACGCCGTGCTGCCCGGAGCGGAGGGCGTCAAGGGAAGCTGGGATGCCTGGCTCACCGGCACCGACGACGGCGGCAAGCCGGCCGCGCTCGGTTTTACCTGGAACTATCTGGCGAACATGGTGATGGAAGATCCGCACTTCGATCCGTCCAAGGTGACGAACGCGGATCTTAAGCGCGGCGAAACCCACTACGCGCCCATCATGGATGCCAACGATCCGGATCTGTCTGCGTTCAGGGCTCATGGCGGCAAGCTGATTCAATACCATGGGTGGAACGATCCCGGCATTGCGCCGGGTTATTCGCTCGAGTACCGCGAGCGATTGGTCGCGGCGATGGGCAACGTCGAGGATTTTTATCGGCTCTACATGGTCCCGGGAATGCTTCATTGCGGCGGCGGTGATGCGCCGACCCATGTCGATTGGCAGAGCGTCATCGAGGCCTGGGTGGAGAATGGCAACGCGCCGGACGCCCTGACGGCGCGCGACGCGCAAGGGAACACTCAAACTGTCGTCTCGATCAGGTGAGTAATTTTCGGCGGGTCCTTCAGAAGCTTGCCGATCCGATCTTGCAGCACCCGATCGGCATTGGTGACCCGCTTGTGCTGGCGCAAATGCTCGAGCCACGACTCGACCAGAAAGGTCTCCAGAAATCTGCCGGGTACGCCGGTATCCTCGAACAGACCCCACGCGTAAGCACCGTCGCGACCCCGCTCATGTGATAGCTGGTTCAGTGCGGAAAGAAACGCCTCTCGATTTCCATCCCCGACCCGATATTCGACCGTCACCAAAACCGGGCCCGCATCGCTCTCGATATGGTGACTGAGAACCGGCGTGGGCCAGTGCATGGATGGTGTGAGGTCGATTCCCGCACCCGCATGAAGTTTCCACCGCCAGGTCGCCGGGATCGACAGCAGCGCGCCCGCCGCCGCCATGAAGAGGGCCATGGGCACACCACCCATGCGCGCCACCTGGCCCCACATCATGCTGCCGACCGTGAGCGCCGCAAAGAACACCGTCACATAGATGGCGAGGCCGCGGCCGCGAACCCATTCAGGCAACGCCAGCTGAGCGGACACATTCAAATTCGATAGCACGGCGATCCAGCAAACGCCGGCGATGGCGCTGGCCGCGAGCGCGGTCGCGGGATTTCGTGCAATCCCATAAAGCGCCAAGGCAAGCGCCGTCCCCGCCGACCCGGCGGCAACCACGCGGTTCGGTCCGAGCGTCGCTTTGAGCCAGGGGAGCGCAAAAACCCCGCTGACCGAGCCCACGCCGATCGTGCCCAGCAACACGCCATACAGGGTGGCGCCGCCGCCGAGCCGGTCGCGCGCAACCAACGGAAGAAGCGCCCAGAAACAGCTGGCAAAGAGGAAAAAGCCCACCGCACGAATCAACGCCGCGCGCAGCTGACGATTGTTGCGGGCATGTCGGATGCCGGTGCGCAGCGCGCTCAAGAACCGCTCCGCGGGCAATTGCGTTCCCTGATGCGGCGCCGATCGCCAGCGCAGAAGCGCGCCGATCACCCCGAAGTTGCTCACGGCGTTCACCCAGAACGGTGCCGCGATCCCCAAGACTGCCGTGAGCGCTCCGCCAAGCGCGGGCCCCACCGCCCGGCTGACATTGACGCCCGCGCTGTTCATCGCGATAGCCGCCGGAAGGTCCGGCTTTGGGACGAGTTGCGGCACTACGGACTGCCATGCAGGTGCGGCTACCGCGGATCCTGCCTCGATCAAGAAGGTACATAGCAAGAGCGAAAGCGGGCTCACGACGTGGAGCCAAACCAGCGTGGCGAACAGCGTCGAGACGACGGCAATGAAGATCTCGGCTCGAATCAGCAAGCGACGCATGTCGAGGATGTCGGCGAGCGCTCCCGCGGGAAGTGCGAACAGCACCATGGGTAGCGTAGCCGCCACTTGCACGAGCGAGACCATGAGCGGATCCGCATCGAGGCTCGTCATCAACCATGCGGATGCCGAGCTGTACATCCAGCCGCCGATGTTCGACACGAGCGTCGCGATCCAGACAATCGTGAAAGTCGGATGGCGGAATGGGCTCCACGGCGAACGAGTCGGCTGCGTTGCAACGTTCTTCGCCATGGCGCAGATCTATGGGCCGTTCACCGGCGAACCCGAGATGGCCGTGAGGATGCCGCTCAAGATCTGGCGAGGGCTGGGTGGGCAGCCGGGTACCGCCACATCAACCGGGATCACATTGGACACGCGGCCGCAGCTCGCATAGCTCTCCCCAAATATGCCGCCCGTGCAACCGCAGTCGCCCACGGCAACGACGAGTTTGGGGTCCGGGGTTGCCTGGTAGGTGCGTTGCAGCGCCAATTCCATATTTTTCGCCACCGGGCCCGTGACCAACAACAGATCCGCGTGGCGGGGACTTGCCACGAATCGAATACCCAACCCTTCAATATTGTAAAGCGGGTTATTGAGCGCGTGGATTTCCAGCTCGCATCCGTTGCACGAGCCCGCGTCGACCGCCCGGATACACAAGGCGCGGCCGAGCACCTCGAGAATCTTCGACTGCAATGCGTCGGTCACCCGCAGCGCGTCGTCAATATCCGGCGCCGGCTCCGTGATGATCCCTATGCGACCGATTTGGTGCAGCGTTTTCAACATGGCTATAGATCGTGTCCGCTGTAGGACAGGTTAAAGGATTTATTGATCAGCGGAAAATCGGGCACGATGTTATCGATGACTGCATGCTCGATGACCGGCCAGTTCTGCCACGAGGGGTCATGCGGGTGGCAGCGCCGGATCCTACCGCCCGCTCCCGCCTCGATGGCAAGCAGGATCGGTCCACGCCATCCCTCGATCATTCCGATGCCGAAGGCACCTTCGTCCGGTATCGGGATCACGCCGGCATGCGCTCCACCCGGCAATTGCAGCAGAATCCGCTCCATCAGGCGCAGAGATTCGGCGGCTTCATCGAAGCGCACCTCGACCCGTGCCGCGACATCCCCGCCGCTGCGCAGGCTCTTCTTGGGCTCGAGTTCGCGATACGGGTCACAAGGCAGATCGCAGCGCAGGTCGAACGCCTGGCCGCTCGCCCGCCCCGCAAAACCGCATAGACCCATCTTCGCGGCCAGGGCCGGGGTGACGATGCCGGCGCCTACAAATCGATCCCGCAGTCCCGCGTGCTCCTCGTAGATCTTGCGCAGTGTCTCGATCTCGACACGGATCGACCTTAAGGAGTCGAGCAATAGATCTGCACCCGCCAAGGTAAGGTCGCAGCGCGTGCCACCCGGCACGACGAAATCCATGAGATACCGCTGCCCAAGCGCTTGCTCGTTCGCGCGCAATAGTTGTTCCTTGAGCCGGGAAAATTGCGCAAGGCCAAACGCGAAACCGGCATCGTTGCCGATCGCGCCAATGTCGCCCAGGTGGTTCGCGAGCCGCTCCAATTCCAAGGCGAGCGAGCGCAACCAGAGTGCTCGCGAGCTTACGCGGGTCTCCGCCATGCCCTCGAGCGCCTGGCAATACGCCCAGGAAAACGCCACGGCGGAATCTCCGCTAACGCGCGCGGCGAGACGGCTGCCATCGCAGAGCGCCATCTCCGTGAAGCGCCGTTCGATGCCCTTGTGCACATACCCGAGACGCTCTTCCAGTCGTAAAACCTTCTCGCCGACGACCGAGAAACGAAAATGACCGGGCTCGATGATCCCCGCATGCACGGGACCCACCGGGATCTCGTGCACGCCGTCGCCGCCCACTCGCACGAAGGCATACTCCTCCATGACCCCCGCCGATGAGGCCGGGGGCGTGCCCTCGTTGTTCAGCGGATGAAAGCCGTCCGGCCAGACGGCATGACGAAGCCAGGGTCGCGTGTCCGCATCGCTCGCCCGCAATCCGCTGAGGTCTGCCACGGCGCGCTGCATACGGGCAGCGCTCGAAAACCAGCGCTCGATTCCCGGATAGTGATCCTGCTCGGAGCGCAACGGCAAGCTCACCACGAGCGTTCCCGCCTCTGCCACATAGGCGGCCCGGACGATACCTGAGCCTGCGGCGTCGCGACTCGCCCACAAGGACGACAAGCGGCCGCCGGCCGCGGCCCAGTGCTCGGCGATCTCGCGCCATTCCTCTTCCTGCACGATCAGGCCGAACACGCCGGGCGCGCCCCGAATCGGCCCGCTCGCCGTCGATTCAGCACGATCAGCGGCTCGACCGAACCATCCCTCGAGGGCCATCACTCGCCTCCAATCAGGCGCGCCGCCGCGCGATACCAGTCGGCCAGGTAGGGAGGAATGAAGAATCCCAGCATCAGCACAAGACCCAGATGCGCAAATACCGGTATGAGCGCAGGGGGATGCGGCAGGCGCTTGGCCGAAGTCTCTCCGAAGACCATGGACTGCACGCGTCCGAAGATTGCCGCGAACGCCACGCCGAGCGCGAGCAGCAGAATGGGGGTTGCCCACGGCTGCTGTTTCATGGCCGTCGTCAGAATCAGAAACTCGCTGGCGAAAACCCCGAACGGTGGCGTCCCCAGAATGGCCAGGGTGCCCATCATCAAACCCCAGCCGACGGTGGGACTCAAGGTGATGAGTCCGCGAATGTTGTCCATGATCTGCGATCCTGCCTTCTGAGTCGCATGACCCACGGCAAAGAAGATCGAGGATTTCGTCAGCGAATGCACCGTCATGTGCAACAACGCGGCGAAATTTGCGACCGGACCGCCCATGCCGAAAGCGAACGCGATGATGCCCATGTGCTCGATGGAGGAATAGGCGAACAGGCGCTTCACGTCGCGCTGCCGCCAGAGAAGAAACGCGGCCAGCACCACCGAAAGCAATCCGAACCCCATCAACATGCGGCCGGGAAGACTCGAATGAAGCGAGCCCTCCACCAACACCTTGCAGCGCACGACGGCATACATCGCCACATTCAAGAGCAATCCCGACAACACGGCCGAGATCGGCGTCGGGCCCTCCGCGTGGGCATCCGGCAGCCAATTGTGAAGCGGCGCCAGGCCGACCTTGGTGCCGTATCCCACGAGCAGGAATACGAACGCCAGACCCAAGACCGAGGGCTCGAGTTGGCCCTTGACCGCATTGAGGTGCGTCCACAGGAGCGCGCTGACCCCCTCGGAACCGAGCACCTTTTCCGCGGCAAAGTACATGAGAATGGTGCCGAACAGGGCCTGCGAGATGCCCACGCCGCAGAGAATGAAGTACTTCCAACCGGCCTCCAGACTCGCTGGAGTCCGGTACAGCGTGACGAGCAACACGGTCGAGAGCGTGGCAGCCTCCATGGCCACCCACATGAGGCCCATGTTGTTGGTCGTGAGGGCGATCAGCATGGTGGCCATGAAGAGCTGATACATGCTGTGATACAGCCGCAGCTGCCCGCCCGATACACGTCCATGGTCGGCCTCTATGCGCATGTATGGGCGCGAGAACAAGGACGTGGTCAGGCCGACGAACGCGGTGAGCGTCACCAGGAACACGTTGAACGCATCAATGAAAAATTGTTCGTGTGCCACGGACAAATTGCCGTGGGCCACTACCCTCGAGGTGAGCGCGCAGGCGGAGAGAAAGGTGACCAGGGAAAAGCCCACATTCGCATCCGGTCCCCACCGGCGTGCCCCGAACGCGCCGAGTATCAGAGCGCCGAGGAGCGGTGTCGCCAGAAGCACGATGAATTCCATTACTGGTCCTCCCTCAAGCTCTCGAAATTCTTGAGGTCCAGGCTGTCGAACTGCTCGCGGATCTGGAAAAAGAACACGCCGAGCACCAGCATCGCGACCAGCACATCGAGCGCCACGCCCAACTCGACCACCATCGGCATGCCGTAAGTGGCACTCATGGCCCCGAAGAAGAGCCCATTCTCCATCGATAAGAATCCGACCACCTGCGACATTGCCTTGCGTCGCGTGATCATGGTGAGAAAGGCGATCAGGATCACCGCGACGGCAATGCCAATCGAATTGCGTGTGGCCGTGCTGGCCAACGCGGATATGGGTTGTGCGAGCCCAAAGGCGAAAATCACCACCAGCACGCCGACCAGCATGGTCCCGGTGATGTTGAGCAACGGCTCCGTATCCCAGTAGACGCCGAGGCGGCGGATGAGACGATGCAACAACCAGGGCAGGAATATCACCTTGAGTCCCAGGGTGAGCGCTGCGGACACGTACAAGTGCCTGTTACCCGTCCGCCACGCGAGCAACAGCGTGGCGATGCACAAAAGAGCCCCCTGTAGCGCGAGGAGGTCGACGAGCGCCACGATCCTGCGCTGCGACAGCATGGCGAAGGAGAGCAGCAGCAACAATGCGGCCAACATGTTCAGGACCTGCAGGTCCCACGACAAGGGATTCATGGTCATGCTCCCAACAGCAACCGCACGAGCAGTCCAAGCACGGCAAACAGGAAGGCCGTCGCCAGAAATTCCGGAGCCCGGAACACGCGCAGCTTTGCGGAAAGCGTCTCGATCAACGCGAGCGCAGCTCCCGCGATCGTGAGCTTTACGCCCAGCAACATGACCGACAGTGCCAGGCCCAGCGGCGCATCGCTGGTCGCAAGGCCCCAGGGGATGAACACCGCGAAGCCGATGCAAGCATAGTTGAACAGCTTCAATGCTGCGGCCCATTCCATCAGCGCCAGATGACGCGCGGAGTATTCGAGCAGCAGCGCCTCGTGAATCATGGTCAGTTCGAGGTGGGTGGCGGGATTGTCGACCGGGATACGGGCATTCTCGGCGAGCAGCACCATCGTGAATGCGACCGCGGTGAAGGCAAGACTCGGGTTCAATGAAAAGGACTGCGCCGAGAGGCGCTCGGCGATGATCGGCAACGCCGTGGTGGCGCAGGTCAGCGAAACCACGAAGATCACCACGAGCAGAGCCGGCTCGGCCAGGAAGCCGATCATCATTTCGCGCCGCGCTCCGAGCGTGCCGAATGCCGTCCCCACGTCCATCGCGGCCAGGGACAAGAACACGCGCGCCGTCGCCAGCAATCCCACCAGCGCTATCGCATCGGCGGCTCTCGTGATCGGCAGCCGCGTGGCGACGGAGGGAATGATGGCGGCGGCCGTGACCATGGCGCCAAAGACCACGTACGGGGCGAGCCGGAACAGCCGCGAGGCGTTTTGCGCGATCACCGCATCTTTGTGGAAGAGTTTCCGTATGCCCCGGTAGGGCTGCAAGATGCTGGGCGCCGACTTGTTCTGCAGCCACGCCCGGCACTTGTTCACCCAGCCGAGGAGCACGGGAGCCGCGCCGATCGCCAGCAGGATGCCCAATAATTGCATGGTCCAGTCGAAGGCGTTCATAGCATCAGCGCCAACAGCACGACGAGAGTGACGAAGCTGTAAAGCAAATAGTTTGCGATGCGGCCCTGTTGCAACCAGGCAACCTTGCCCGCCACCCGCCGCACCAACGGTTCGAGAGGCTGATACAGGGCGATCCAAATTCGATCGCCGATCTCGAGTCGATAGGTGGGAGCCGTATCGAAAGGATCCGGCACCTGGCGCACGATGGCAAAGAGCGGTTGAAACAAGTGTCGGATCGGCTGCCCGAACCCCTCCGCCGTGTCCTGCATGCGGCTGTTGAGCCCGCCAAACCCACAGTCCCAAGCGTCGCCTCTGCGGATTCGCTGATGATAAAAAAGCCGGACACTGAAGATCGCCAGGACCACCACTGCCAGGATCACGGCAAAGAACACCAGCGGTGCATAAGAGGATTGCCGTTCTGGAATGGGCAGGAGCAGCCACCAGGGGGCATTGCTCGCCGGCAGTCCGCCCAACCCCAACTGTTGAGTGACCACGCTCAACATCGAGATGATGGTCGAGGGAAAGAATCCGAGCAACAGGCAGCCGAACGCGAGCAATCCGAGTCCGAGCCGCTCCGCAAAACCGGCGTCATGAGCACGTTGGAGGGTCTTTTCCCTCGGCTGCCCCAGAAAAATGACCCCGTAGAACTTGACCATCACGTAGGCGGCGAGAGCGGCCGCAAGGGCAAGCAACGCAGCGCCCAACGGCAGCAGCATGTTGATGAATGGATGCGGAACCTGATAAGCCAGCAAGAACGACTGAAGCAGCAGCCACTCGGACACGAATCCGTTCAAGGGCGGCAATCCCGCAATGGCGAGCACTCCGATGAGCGTGAGCCAGGCCACCCACGGCATTCGATGAATGAGGCCGCCGAGATGGCCGAGGTTGCGCTCGCCCGTTGCGTGCAAAACCGCACCGGTCCCCAGGAACAACAGGCTCTTCATGACCGCATGATTCATCGCGTGATACATGACGGCAATCAGCGTGAGCGCCGCGATCGAGCGCATGCCCACACCGGTAAATACCATGGCGAGACCGAGGCCGGTAAACATGATGCCGATGTTTTCGATGGACGAGTACGCCAGCAGACGCTTCATATCGGTCTGCACCGCGGCGAAGACGACGCCGTACAGCGCACTGAACAGGCCCAGCGAGAGCGGCAGCAGGCCCCACCACCAGAGCGGGAACCCCAATAGGTCGAACCCCACCCGGATCATTCCGTACAGCGCCACTTCCAGCATGACGCCGCTCATCAGCGCGGATACGGGAGAAGGCGCAGCCGGATGGGCTTCCGGAAGCCACACGTGCAGCGGCACGAGGCCGGCTTTGGCACCGAATCCGATCAGCGCAAGACAGAAGGCGACCGTCGCACCGTTGGCACCCAAGTGCGCGGCGCGCATCGCCTCGAAGGTGAAATGCCAGCTGCCGCCCTGCAGAATGCCGAAGCAAAGGAGTATCGCGATTGCGCCGAGATGGGCCATCACCAGATAAAGAAAACCGGCCTTGCGGATCTCCGGAATTCGATGTTGCGTGGTGACCAGAAAGTACGATGAGAGCGCCATGGTCTCCCACGCCAGCATGAACGCGTACGCATCATCAGCGAGCAAAACACAGCCCATGCTGGCGAGAAACAAGTGGTATTGCAGACAAATGAGGCCCGGCGAGGTGCCTTCGCCGCGCCGGAAGTAACCGGCTGCAAAAATAGAAATGCCCGCCGACGCCGCGCCAAGCAACACCAGAAACACGCTCGAGAGCCCGTCGCGACGCAGGTGCACCGGCAAATCCGGCAAACCGATGGGCAAAATCAGCTGTTCGGCGGGGTGATCAAGAGCCGTTGCAGCGACAACCGCCAATGCGGCGCCGATCAGCGCCCCCAGCGGAAAGAGCGTGCGCCCGACGAAGCCGATGCTCCAAGGACGCAACAATCCTGCGACGCCCACCACGCACCATGCCGCCAGGAGCAGCGCACAGAGAGTCAATGGCGAATGGAAATCGCTGCTCACGAGACACCGGGCCCCCAACGTTCGGGAAACGAGCCATTTACGGCAATGTGAAGTTTATTATAATCTGATGTACATTGAAGTGTCACTTGATGTGAGTACCTCCATTGACATCCGAAGACCGCACCGCCCGGCTCACCCTGTTGATCGACCCACGCAAGAAAGCGCTGTTCGAGCAGCTCTGCGCGGAGGAAGACGCGACGCCCTCACAGGTGGTGCGCCGCTTGATCCGGCAATACATCGAGGAGCGCACGGGCAAGCCATGGGCACCCGGAGACGGCCGCACCGCTCTGCGTCGGCGCAGCGCGGTGCGCTGATCCCGCGCTACGGGCAAGGTCCGAGGTATCCGATGAGTACCCGCGGCACTACAATACGGGCATCGTCAGCCGCCAGTGGAGAGCGCCCATGAAGAAGTTCAAACATGAGGCGGAGTTGTTCAAAGCCGCCTTGCTGGCGGGTGTGGAATATGCCGAAGGCCGCAAGGCGGTCGAATTCGAGTCGACCGATTCGGCCAGCAGTAAAGCGCTATACGTCTATCGTCTGCTCGTTCATGACAAGGTCATTTCGCCGATGCCGGAAGACCAGGTGGGCGAGAAAACCATTCGCCACCGCCTTGCCGCGTGGTATGCGCATAAGTTGCCCGCGGGACATCCGCTGCTGGAGTAGTTGCTGGAGGGCGCGTTTCGCTGCATGTCACTCGGCCCGCCCGCTGACACGCTGTTTACCGGTTGTCCTACGTAGCGACGCGACCCATACGCTCGATGGGCCGGTAAAATCCGTGCTTTAAATCTCGAGATTCCCTATGAAATCAGAAAAAGCGCTTCAGTCACTGACCGATCAAGTGCGAGAACTCCTGACGCTTCTCGAAAGCTGCCCTTCCCCCGATATCACTCAGCTGCGTTCCCGCATCGAGGACACGCTCGACTCCGCGGATCGCGCTTACTATCGATCAAGCGTCCGCGCGCGGCTGGGCAGATATGCAACCTCCGTCGACCACTACGTCACCCGCTATCCCCGGCTGGGTTTTTTGACCGGTATCGCAGTGGGAGGTGCCCTCGTCTATTTGGGGGGCTTGTTCCGTCCGCGCGAATAAGCTGCGGTAACCCGGTGTAAACTTCGGCGTCGCCGGAAATTCCGGCTGTGCAGAGGTCTCAAGGGATGGCAGCACCGCAACCGCCGGGGTTCGACACGCTCAGTTTACATGCCGGGCATCACCCCGATCCCGTGACCGGCGCTCGCGCCGTGCCGATTTACCAGACCACCTCCTACGTTTTTGACGACACCGACCAGGCGGCCTCGCTGTTCAACCTGGAGCGTCCCGGATATATCTACAGCCGCATCTCGAACCCCACGACCTCGGTTCTCGAGGAGCGGCTCGCGGCGCTCGAAGGGGGCGTGGGCGCAGTCTGTACGGCGAGCGGGATGGCGGCGATGCACATCGGCATAGCCACGCTCCTCGGCGCCGGCGACCACATCGTTGCATCCGCCTCCTTGTATGGCGGAACCGTGAATCTGCTGTCGCACACCTTGCCGCGCTTCGGGATTACGACGACCTTCGTCAAACCGAGAGACATCGACGGGTTTCGCAGCGCCCTGCGGCCCAACACGCGTCTGGTGATCGGCGAGACGATCGGCAATCCGGGCCTCGAGGTGTTCGATATCCCGGCGATCGCGGAAATCGCGCACCAGGCGCGCATACCGCTGTTGATCGACAGTACGTTCGCCACGCCCTACCTCTGCCGGCCGTTGGATTTGGGCGCGGATCTCGTCATGCACTCACTGACCAAATGGATTGGCGGCCACGGAATTGCGATTGGCGGGGCGCTCATCGACGGCGGCCGTTTCGACTGGGATGAGTCGGGCAAGTTTCCCACGCTCACCGAACCCGTCGCCGGCTATCACGGCATCGTCTTTACCGAGCAGTTCGGGCCTACCGCGTTCGTGATGCGCGCTCGTACGGAGGGTTTGAGACAATTTGGAGTGTGCCTGTCGCCTTTGAACGCATTTCACCTGTTGCAAGGCGTCGAGACCCTGAGCCTCAGAGTGCAGCGACACCAGGAAAATACTGCTGCCGTTCTCGAATTCCTGCAACGAAGCGCCGCCGTCGCCTGGGTGCTGCATCCCAATCTGCCGAGCCATCCAGACCATGAGTTGGCGCGACGGCTGCTCCCGCGCGGCGCGGGATCCGTGGTCAGTTTCGGAATCAAAGGCGGCCGTGCAGCCGGCGCCAAATTCATCGAATCGCTGCGCCTTGTCAGCCACCTGGCGAATGTCGGAGACGCCAAGACGTTGGTCATACATCCCGCGAGCACCACACACCAGCAATTGAGCGCCGCGCAACTCGACGCCGCCGGAATTGGCGAGGACATGGTGCGCTTGTCGGTGGGCATCGAGTCCATCGACGACGTGATCGGTGACTTGAGCCAAGCCTTGCGGGCCGCGACGAAATCCTAGGAGAGACAGTGCAGTTAACCATCGACGGCCGCGCGGTTTACGGCGCAACGGGCGGCCGAACTCACGAAGCGGGCGGGTCCTTGGCGGTGCTGGTACATGGAGCCGGTCTCGATCATTCCGTATGGGCGTTGCAAAGCCGCTGGCTCGCCTTTCACGGCTTCAACGTGCTTGCCGTCGATTTGCCCGGACATGGACGCTCGGAAGGGCCGCCGCTACCGAGCATCGGTGCCCTGGCCACCTGGCTGGCTGGGGTGATCGCTGCAGCGAAAGCAGAGCATGCGGTGTTGATCGGCCATTCGATGGGCTCGTTGATCGCCTTGGAAGCGGCAGCGACCTATCCGGATCGAGTGAAAAGCCTGGTGCTCATCGGGACGGCGGCTTCGATGCCCGTCCATCCGGACCTGCTTGCGGCAGCCTCCTCCAACGACCACGCCGCCATCGACATGGTCAACCTCTGGGGGTACGGCTACGTTGCCGGACTCGGCGGCAGCCGCGTTCCCGGAGTGTGGATGGTCGGCGCCGGGGAGCGCGTTTTGGAATCTGCTCGGCCAGGCGTGCTGCACATCGACCTCGCCGCGTGCGCCGCTTACGGTCACGGAGCCGGCGCGGCCAAGGCGGTTGCCGCGCCGACGCTGTTGATTTGCGGCGAAAGAGATCAGATGACGCCTCTCAAGAGCGGACGACTGCTGGGCGCCGCCATTGCCGGTGCAACGATCGTGACGCTGACGGGAGCGGGACACATGTTGATGGCGGAGCGGCCCTATGAGATACAGGCCGCCATCGCCAAGCATCTCACGATCGATCGGTCGCGGCCCGCCCGTCGCTGACCGGCAGAAAGCAGCAGTGTTCGGCATCACCCCCTCAGCGCGCCTTCGACCCTCACCTTTCTACGAGGCCACCCTTGCAGAGGGCGTGACGGCATTCACCACCTATAACCACATGCTGATGCCCACCAGTTACGGGCATCCGGAGGAGGAGTACTGGCGTCTTCTGAAAGGCGTTTCGCAATGGGACGTCGCGTGCGAGCGGCAGGTGCAACTGAAAGGGCCCGACGCGGGCCGCCTCGCTCAGATCTTGAGCCCGCGCGATCTTCACGCCTGCCGGCCGGGCCAGGGAAAATATGTTCCGCTCTGCAACCACGCCGGCATTCTGATCAACGATCCGATCTTGCTGAAGCGCGACGAGGATCTTTACTGGCTGTCGATCGCGGACTCGAATGTCTGGTTCTGGGCGCGTGCGATCGCAGCCGAGCGCGGCCTGAACGTCGAGGTCAGCGAACCGGACGTCTCGCCGTTGGCCTTACAGGGCCCGAAGGCAGAGGACGTGGTCGCATCGATATTCGGGGAATGGGTTCGCACGTTGAAGTACTTCTGGTTTCGAGACGCGGAAATCGACGGGATTCCCGTCGTGGTCGCGCGGTCCGGTTGGTCGAAACAGGGTGGATTCGAGCTGTATTTGCTGGACGGGAGCAAGGGCACGAAGCTTTGGAACATCGTCAAGGAGGCCGGCAAAGCCTGGGACATCGGACCCGGTAATCCCAACTTCTGCGAGCGTGTCGAGAGCGGGCTTTTGTCCTATGGCGGCGATACCGATGAGGCCACCAATCCCTTCGAAGTTCGCTTGGGCAACTATGTGGACCTTCAAGTTGCCGACGAAGTGATCGGCATACAGGAGCTTCGCCGTACGCACGCTGCGGGACCTCGACGTCATCAACTCGGGGTGGTCCTGGATGGCGAGGAGCCCACTCGGCTCGGCTTTCACTGGCATTCCATCCTGAGGAATGGACAAACGGTGGGAGCCCTGACCAACTGCGTCTGGTCCTACCGCCTCACCAAGAACATCGGGTTTGCACTGATTTCGACGAGCTGCGTCGCGGGAGAGCGCGTGGAGGTCGTGAAAGAGGGAGCCTCCCTAGGCGGGACCCTTCAGGAATTGCCGTTTCTCAAATGATGCGCCGAGGAGCCGCCGTCGCGGCATCCCCGGTATTCGGAGTTCCCCGCGGTTCGATCAAGAGGACATGAGCTTCCTCCACGGCAACGGGGCGATGTTCGACTCCTTTCGGTACGACGAATATCTCTCCCGGGCCAAGCCGGACAACTTCATCGCGAAGTTGAATGTCGATTTGACCCATCAGCACGAGAAAAAAATCGTCCGTGTCATCGTGTTTGTGCCACACGAATTCCCCCTTTACCTTGACCACCATCAGGTCGTGACCGTTGAACTGGCCGATCACCCGGGGCTGCCAGTATTCTGAAAACGTCGAAAGCTTTTCGGCGAGATTGATCCCAGGCATGGCGTCAGACCCTCATGCCGTCATCGGGCGACATTTCGTATGCTCTGCCCCTCTCCGAACGGGGCGTCAACTCGCGGCGCAATCGCGACGCGAACAGCAGAATCAGCACCCCGCCTGCGGCCACGCATGCCGCATGGATGAGCCAGAACTCCGCGGCGGAGAGTCGCTCATAGAGCCCCCCGAGCCGCCCGCTGATGATGCTACCGGCGAAAATCGACAGATAATAAACCCCGATCATCATGGCGTTGATCGAGGATGGTGCCGTCCGTGAGATCACCGCTACCGCAACGGGTGCGAAATAGAGATATCCAACGGCCGACAGGAAGTGATAGGCAAGCGCCCAAACCAACGGCGCCCTGCCGGTTGCGTCGGAGACCAGCTGCGCGGCTGCCAACCAAGCAATCGCCCCACCGAACAGCAAGCAACCGATGGCGAGTTTCGTCAGATCATCGGGTTCGCTCGAACGAGCGCTCTGCCAACGCCAAAATTGCAGGAGTGGAAAGAGCAGCGCGATAACACCGAGGGAGTCGACGGATTGCAACCAGGGGACGGGCATCATCCAGCCGCCGACAGCAAGGTCGACGTGATCCCTGACCCAGAGATTGTAGGTGTTCCAAATTTGCGTTTGCGCGATCCAGAACAGGGTAAAGATCGGCAGCATCAGCACCATGACCAGAGCGACTCGACGCTCCCTGGCGGTGAGCCTCGGACGTACCGCGGTCGCGCTTCGCACGGCATCGGGTGGCAGATCTCGGCCGCCGCACAAATAGACGATGAGACCCACGAACATTCCGCATCCTGCGAATCCGAAACCATAATGCCATCCATACGTTTGGGCAAGAAGCCCGGTGATCAAGGGCGCGACGAAGGCCCCGGCGTTCAAGGCGCCGTAGTAAATCTGAAAGGCCGTTTCGCGGCGGCGATCATCCTCGGAATAAAGATCGCCCACTTGGGACGCGAGGTTGCCGCGCAGGACCCCTGCACCCAATATCAGCAATAGGAGCGCGGCGAGAAACGACACCTCGAACGCCATGCAGAAATGTCCGACCGTCATCAGCAGCGCACCCAATGCCACTGCCCGTCGTCGGCCCAGCAACCGATCGCCGAGCAGACCGCCGAATACGGGGACGAGATACACGAAGCCCACGTAAAGACCGAAAATTTGGGACGCCAGCGCCTGTGTCGAGAGAGGTCCGGTCACGCCTTCGATGGCCGACCGGAAGCCGTTGAACCCTGCAACGTTTTCGACGTGCCCCGGCAGCAGCAGCCGCTCGACCATATAAAGGACGAGAAGCGCCTGCATGCCATGGAAGGAAATGCGCTCCCACAATTCCGTGCAGCCGATATATAAGAGGCCGCGCGGTTGCCCGAGGAAATCGCGACCCTGCGCAAACCGCGCCTGCCAGGCGACCGCGACATCGTCGGGCGAGTCCGCCACTCGTCAGCTCCCTTGAAGCCAAACTCCCAGCCTACCCCAATGCACGCCCAAACACCCGCCTTGGGGCGAGTGCGGCACACCTCAAGGATCGGGCGCACAGCCGGGCGTGGGCGGCAGCGGTGGTGAGGTCAAGCGACAGCGGCGTGTTTGGCGTACCTGGTATCTACGCCGCGGATGTGCGCCTTGAGCCAAAAGGTCAAGAAATTAAAGAACGCGTCGGTGAGCTTCCCGGTGCTGCGAAACGTCGCGACATGCGTGGCAACCTGCTCGAGCAGCTGTTTGTGAACACCGGCGTGTGTCTTGATGCCCGGGAAGCCCGTCTTGACCATGTAGGCCTCTTCGTCGGCAAAGTGCTTGACTGTGTAGTTGACCAACGCATCAAGGGCGGCGCTGAGCTGCACGGTCGGCGCATTTTTCTGATGCAGCTCGTACAGTTTGTTCATGTGCCCGATGAGCACCTGATGCTCGGAGTCCATCTCGGGGACGTTGAGCCCGTAGGTAGCCGCATTCCACTCGAACAATTCTGACATGGTCGCTCCTTGCAACAGTGGGTTTCACCTGGGTGTATCGACCGAGGTCGCGCGCACTTGAGCCCTGTGTCGGCCGGACTTCGGAAACCCGCATAGCGATTGCGGCTGTTGCGGATGGGGTCCATGCCGCGAGTCGGGAGGCAGGCGGTTACCCGCTCGTAGCGGGAGCTTCCATCACGCGCTGAGTTTCACAAACCGGGCTGCGATGGTTGCTTTGATATGCTTTGCCGAGTGACGGTATACTTTTTTGCCCTGCTTGGCTGCACGCCGCTGCAGATCGCGGCGCAGTTTTTCAATGTGCTTTATCAGGCGAGGCGTGGTGGCATCGTAGCGGCGCAGCTTTGCAGCGAGCACGCTCAAGTCATGGTCGTCTCCGAGAATCGCCGCCAACTTATCCGCGCGTCGACGCAGGCTCTTCACGTCCAAGCCGAACACGGCGCGCAGCAGCTCGAGCTGATTGAGCAGATATTGGGCTTGCTTTCTCCACTCGTGAAGAGCCTGATCGTCGTTGGATTTTGCTCTCACCAGGGCCTTTCGTCCGGCCCGGTACGTATCGCCCACGGCTTCAACGGCGGACACGGCTTCTGGGGCGATGGGACGCAGCTCGCGCAGGTGTTGGCGCGTTGCTCGCAGCCCCGTGAGGGCATCTTGCAACCCTCGGCGGCCAAAGGCTTGACGCTCGCGTTCATATTCGAACTTCAAGCCGCGCTCCACGGGTGCCGAGCGATTTGGCATTTTACGCAAGATTCTGCGCAATATGAACGCATCTCGCACGGCGGTGAGCGGTTTGGCGGCGTCTCGGACTCGACGATTCTCACGGTGGTATGCCGCGGTACCCAGACACTCCCGCATCAAGCGCAACCCCGCTCGGATTCGCTTCGCGGCTTTACGAGCTATGTGTACAGCCTCATCATCGTGGCACGAGCTGAGCGTTGCAATCGCGCCGTCGATGAGGCTCAAGGTCGCATCGTGCAACGAATGGAGCCGCATTTCTCGGCGCGTACCGCGATACGTCATGTGCTCAGCCTTGGGGGTGCCGATTGGCGTTGCGCGTCAAACCGGAAAAGCTGTGTGAGATTGGTCTAGGATATCACCCATCGCAGGAGGAACGCGTTATCGATACTGACGAAATAATAGCCAGCACTCGTCGCTGGCTCGAGAAATCCGTGATCGGCCTCAACCTGTGCCCGTTTGCGGCCGGTCCCTACCGCGATAATCGGATCCACTTGTGCGTCACCGAGCAGCGCACGGCATCTGGCTTGCTCGAGGTCTTGTGCTCCGAGTTGGTTGGTTTGCAGGCAGCGGATCCGCTGCACCGCGAGACCACGCTGTTGATTCATCCGTGGGTGCTGACCGATTTTGCAGAGTACAACAGTTGCCTCGACGTCTTCGATGCGGCGGTCCAAGAACTGGGGCTGGAAGGCAAACTGCAAGTTGCCAGCTTTCACCCCGACTACCAATTTTCGGATACGCAGCCCGAGGATATAGAGAATTTTACCAACCGCTCTCCCTACCCCATGTTGCACCTGTTGCGCGAAGCCAGTGTGGAGCGCGCCATTGCCGCCGTGGGCGATACCAAGGATATATACGAACGCAACATTCGCACGTTGCGCGAATTGGGACACTCGGGCTGGCAGAGGCTGTGGCGGAATTGAACCCGCCGCGCCTTCGCAGAGTGCAGCGGTGTAGACTTGATGCATGGCCTCACGAAAGCCGTCGGGCAGGCGCTCTGCCAAAAATGACACCGTAAAACGAGCACGCGGCAAGCTCGCGCCGCTCGCTGAGGCTCGCGGACTTGAAGCGCTCGATGTTGCCATCGCGAGCGACATGCCCGACATTTCCGAGGTCGCCGCGCTCGTGCGCGGAGCCGGTGGTGCGGTCATCGGCGCCTACCGGGATCCCTTGGGCGGACGGCCTCTGATGCTCGCCTCGATCCCCCTCGGAGCCGTGCAGCCGACGCCATTTCAGCGTGACCTGTCGCCAACCCATGCGAAGCGCCTGGCGCAGAAGATCGATGAAACTCACGCGTTTCTCGACCCGCTGATCGTGGTTCGCGGCGAAGACGGCAAGCTATGGACGCCCAATGGGCGTCATCGGCTGGCCGCAGGCAAGGTGCTGGGGATGAAGCAGATCACCGTCTTGATTTCTCCGGACGAGACGCTGGCTTATCGGATTCTCGCACTCAATACTGAAAAGGCGCATAACCTGCGAGACCGCAGCCTCGAGGTCGTCCGCATGGCCCGCAGTCTGGCGCAGCGCCGGGGCAACGCCAAAGAATTGGAGTTCGCGGCCGAATTCGAAGCGCCCGAATTGCTCACTTTGGGCATCGCATATGAGAAGACATCGCGCTTCGCGGGGGGCGCGTACAGTGCGTTCCTGAAAAAGGTCGATCGGTTCAGCGAGCGCACGTTGCACGCAAGTCTACGCGAACGCGAGGGTTTCGCGGCGCGTCTATTGGAGATCGACACCGAGGTCAAAAAAATCATCGCCGCGCTGACCAAGCGTGGCTTCAAGTCCCCGTATCTGCGCAACTACGTGGTTGCGCGGATCAATCCAGTACGATTTCACAAGGTGAAAAAGCGTGAAACCGCGCCGCCCATGCCGATCGGGCAGGCGCTCACCCGGATGGCGGGGGCGGCCAGGAAATTCAACGTGGAATCGGTTTCAAATAAAGATCTGGCTTGGGTCGCGGTCGGCGCAGGAGATTGATTCACATCTGGCGCCGGCACCCCTATCTGGCGCCGGCACCCCTATCTGGCACCGGCACCCCGCACTGACCACTGATACCGACCTACACTGTCCTGTCGGCTTTGCTTCGCTCATGGAGCACGCCAACGATGTTGACGTCCGAAGACCTATGTTCTTTGAAGATGTCGGCGATTTGAGCGGTACTGAGGCCGGTTGCGGTCGCAATTTTCTTGATCGCTTCCCGGGCGGCGTCCTTGAGGTCCCCGGAATCGAGGGTGTCGATACTGGCCATCACCTCTTCCACGGGGCGTTGAGTCAATTTCGTCACCGACGATAAAGCCTCTGCTACGACGGCGCCGAGCTTATCCAAATCGGTTTGTTCAGCGGCTGGATGAACAGCCGGATCAGCAGGTGCTTGCGTCTTGGTTTTATTTTCCCAGACGACGCGTCTTGCGGGCAGCAATGATTGCGCACGCGCCGCTTGTGCGTCTGATTGGCATTGCACGACAATGATCCACTGCCCAAGACTGATGGCAGTGGCCACTTCCTCTTCGACATTGAGGGGCACGTCGAGTGCGTTTGAACCGGCGCCCATCAACCCGCCCACCAGTGAGCCCATGCCAAGCGCCGACATGGCCCCAAGCATCGGTCCCGCGACCAGCAACCCGACGCCACCGGTCAACGCAACGCCGGCAACGAGCACCAACCCGGGTACCGCCCCCAACGCACCGCCCACCAAAGCCCCCTTTGCGGCTTTATTCGACTCCCACTCCTGTCCGAGCTTCTCCTGCCAGTGTTCCTGCTCTCTCCCAAGGACACTGATCTGATCCTCCGAAAAGCCCTCGGTCTTCAGCAGATGAATGGCGTCGGCCACGTCGGCGAACTTCGGATAAATTCCCACGACCTTATAAATGGAGGGTTGCTCAGCCGCGCTACCCTTGGTTGCAGGGTTGCTGAGATGCTTTTCGATGGCGCCTTTTGCCTCCAGCGTTTCGTCGCCCACGAGCGTGCCGGCAACCTCCTTGATACTGCCTCTTGCCTGGTCTGCAAGGTTGCCTTTACCCTGTTTTGAACGGTCGCGCACTTCGTCAGTGTTGCTGCTCATAGCTTACATACTCCCGAAAAAAAGAGACCGGCAAGCGGCCGGCTCGCCTTGATTGCCGGTACGCACCGCCCTGATGCGAGCGCCGGGCCCTTACGTGGCGAAATGGGAAAGGGCGCTATGTGGACCCAGCCGATCGGTGCGTCCTCCTGGACGGACATTCCTACATAGCTTTTTATACTTCTTGGGGTGACGCTCAACTGCGGGATAAACTCCACCGCCGACGTAGGCCGAAAGCCTCAGTCGCGGTCGGCCACTCGCGGACAATGGCCGGCAAACTGGTGAAGCGGGGGAACTCGACTGCACAGCCGCAAAGTATTAAGTCTAGGGGAGAGGGAGGTTTATAATCCCGCTCCGCGCCGCTCCTGGATATACTCGCCGCAAATCTATGTCGACTGAAGAGTCCGCTTCCTCGCCCCCCGCGACCTCCCATGCTGCCACTCGCCTGACGCAGGCGGGCGAGCGCATCAATTACCTGATCGCCCTGCTGGACCTCAAGGGCCGGGGGTTGTTGCTCATTGGGGGTATTCTGGCGGTGGCATGGGTCAGTTCCGGCATTTACAAGGTGCAACCCGACGAGCAAGGCGTGGTATTACGCTTTGGCCGCTGGTTGGATACCACGGAGCCGGGGCTGCATTACCATCTCCCCTATCCCATCGACACGGTGCTGTTGCCCAAGGTCACCCAAGTGAACCAGTTGCAGTTGGGTGGCGGCAGCGTTGCGGCCTCCGCCACCAACTCGCGCGACAAGCAGATGCTGACCGGCGATGAGAACATCGTGGAAGCCGATTGCACGGTGTTTTGGAGAATCAAGGATGCGCGGCACTTTCTGTTCAAAATCAGCAAGTCCGAGCTCTCGGTGAAGATCGCCGCTGAAAGCGCGCTCAGGGAAATCATCAGCCGCACGCCCATCCAGGCGGCGATGTCCGACAAGCGTGCGCAAATCGCCGATGAAACCCGGGAGCTCCTGCAGCGACTGCTGGATCAAGAGCACGCCGGCATCCTGATCACCCAAGTGCAGCTACAACGTGTCGATCCGCCGCCACAGGTCATCGACGCATTCAACGACGTTCAACGTGCCCGTGCAGATCAGGAGCGCGCACGCAATGAGGCCGAGGCCTACTCCAATGACGTACTGCCGCGCGCGCGTGCCGACGCCGATCGGATCACGCAGGAGGCGAATGCCTACAGAGCCCAGGTGACCAACCTGGCTGCCGGCGAGGCCAACCACTTTCTATCCATTTACAAGAGCTATGCCGAATCCAAGGAGGTGACCGCCTGGCGTCTTTATTTGGAAAGCATGGATGAGGTGCTCAAGAAGGCCTCCAAGGTGATCATCGACTCCTCCGGCAAGGGCATGAGCGGGGTGGTTCCGTATATGCCGCTATCCGACAAGGACGCCACTGCAAAGAGGACGGGTGCGCCGAAAGATGCCGCCCCGAAGGAGGCCCAACCATGAAGCTGGACAGGCGCTGGCTTGCGGCCGCGGCCGTCATCGTCGGCCTGTATATCGTGGGCTCGTCATTCTACGTGCTCAGCGAAAGCCAGCTGGCGCTGCTCATCCGCCTCGGCGCGCCCACGGGAGTGATCAGCGAGCCGGGACTCAAGTTCAAGTTTCCGTTCATCGATTCGCTGGTTTTTTACGACGGGCGCCCGCAGACGCTGCTGCCGCCCACCGAACAGGTCATACTCGGGGACCAGAAGCGCATCGAAGTGGACACCTACGCCCATTTCCGCATCAGCGATCCGCTGCGCTTCTATCAAGCGGTGCGTACGCTCGAGCAGGCGAATGCCGAACTGACGCAGATGATCAGCTCCTCGCTGCGCCGCGAGCTGGGGCAGGTACAGTTGCGTTCCCTGCTGTCACTAGAGCGCCAGCAGACGGTCGCGAGAATCGAGAAAGATGTCGCCGAGAGGGCGGCTCCGCTCGGCATCGAGGTGACCGAAGTGCGGCTGCACCGCGCCGATCTCCCCGCCGAGACCAGTCAGGCCATCTACGATCGGATGACATCCGAGCGCCAGCGCGAAGCCAAGGAGCTGCGCGCGCAAGGCTTCGAATGGGCGCAGCAGATACAGGCGAAGGCCGACAGCGAACGCACCGTGCTCTTGTCCGAAGCGCAGCGCCAGGCCGCCATCACACGCGGCGAGGCGGATGCCGATGCCAATCGGGTGCTGTCGGCTGCCTTCAGCAAGGACGCACAGTTCTACAAACTGTATCGCTCGCTGCAGACCTACCGGCAATCGTTGGCCGACACACAACCCACGCTGATATTGACTCCCGATGCCGCCTTCCTCAAGCAGTTCACCGCCGGCCCCGCTGGAGCGGCCAGCGGCAAATAGGTTGTGCGCACTGGTGACGCCGCTCCAGCGCTTGCCACGGCTTTTCGCCGTCATCGGACCCGGGCTCATCGTCATGTTGGCCGACATCGAGGCCGGCAGTGTGGTCACCTTGGCGCAGAGCGGCGCACAATGGGGATACCGGCTCCTGCTGATGCAGATCATGCTCATCCCGCTGATGTTCATGGCGCAGGAACTGACCGTGCGCCTCGGCTTGTGCACCGGCAAGGGCTATGCAGAACTGGTCAGGCAGCGATACGGTCAAAACATCGCGATGGCCGCCACCGCGGTTCTGCTGCTGAGTTGCTTCGGGGCGCTGATCACGGAGATGAGCGGCCTGGTCGGGGCTGGGAGCCTGTTCGGCATTCCCGCCTGGAAAACGCTGACGCTGCTGGTGACCTTGATCATCGTCATGGTGGTCAGCGGTTCCTACCAGGTGATCGAGCGGGTGGCCGTCGCCATCGGATTTTTCACCCTGGCTTTCATCGTGATGGCGGTCAAGGCGCGGCCGGATGGCGGACAGATCGCGCAACAGATAGGGCGCATCCCTTTTGGCGACCACGACTATCTGTATCTGGTGGCGGCAAACCTTGGAACGAGCATCATGCCGTGGACGATCTTTTATCAGCAGTCGGCGCTCATCAATAAGGGACTGAATAGCGGTCAGCTGCGGGCCGCACGGATCGAAACGATGCTCGGTGCGATCCTCTGCCAGATCCTATCCGCCGCCGTGCTGATCGCCTCAGCCTCCTCCTTGAGCGCCCACTACCGCGATAAAGGGCTCGACAACATCGCCCAGATCGGCGAAGCCTTCGGTACCCTGATTGGTCCGACCTGGGGCAAGGCCGTGTTCGCGATCGGTTTGTCCGGCGGCGCATTGGTGGCCACCATCGTCGTGTGCCTGAGTGCCGCCTGGGCGATCGGAGAGGCGATGGGCGTCAGGCACTCGCTCGAACAGCATCCGCTCAAAGCCCCCTGGTTTTACGGACCGTTCGCGGCACTGCTGATCGCCGGCGCGTTGCTCGTCGGTTCCGGCGTCAACTTGATCCATCTGTCGATTGCCGTCGCCGTGGTGAACGCCCTATTGCTGCCCTCCATGTTGTTGCTGCTGTTCCTGCTCGCGCGACGAGCGCTGCCGGATGAGCATCGTCTGAAGGGTTTTTACGCAGTGCTGGTCGGCACCGCGCTCGGCCTGACCGCAGCGCTCGGCCTGTATGCCGGGATAATCGGCTCGCTCGGATGATCCAAAGGCTGCCGCATGACGTTTGATTCCACGTTTCACGGCCTCAGCTTGATCTTTCAAGTGTTCCTGCTCGATCTCATTCTGTCCGGCGACAACGCCGTCGTGATTGCCTTGTCCTGCCGCTCGCTCCCGCCACGGCAACTGAATCAAGCTCTGCTCATCGGAACCGGCGCCGCCATCGGGCTGCGCGTATTGCTCACCACCGTGGTGAGCGTGCTGCTGAAAGTGCCCATGCTCAAACTGATCGGCGCCGCACTCCTGATCGTGATCGGGATTCGTCTGCTGATCGTGGAGGAACGCGGCGCGAGGGCGGCGCAACAGGAATCATCATCCGGCCTGTGGAGCGCGGTGATGACCGTGATCGTCGCTGATGTGGTTATGAGTCTCGACAATGTGGTTGCGCTTTCCGCCGTCACGCAAGGCAACCTCCTGTATCTGACGATCGGCCTGTTGCTGAGCGTCGTGTTGCTGATGTTCAGCAGCAAGCTGATGATAAACCTCCTGCATCGCTACCCCATCCTCATTCCGGCTGCCGGCGCCTTGCTCGGGTACATTGCCGGCGATCTCGCGGTGTCCGATCCGGCCGTCGCAGATTGGGTGAATACCCAATCACCGGCTCTGACGGTGCTCGTGCCGCTGCTATGTGCGGTACTGGTGGTGGCGGAAAGCCGCATCATCGAACGGCGGCGTCGTGAGTTGCGCCCCCTCACCGCGCTCGACACCGCGACGAGGCGCATGCCCCCACTCCAGGTCGCCTCGACAATGCAGCCACCGCTCCCGGTCTTGAAAGCGGCCGAAGCAGCACCCGATTCGGATCTGCGGTCCGCAAATCGTTTCGGCATCGGAAAATTGATCGGCAACCCGATCCTTCAAGTAACGGTGAGCACGATGCTTGCCTTGGGCTGCATCGTGTTCCTGCCGAGAACGTTGGATATCCTCATTCTGATCGGCATCATCGCGCTCATGCTGTTCAAGATTTTTTGAAGATTTCCTTCGAGAAATGCTCGGCCAAAAAAGCCTCGCCGCGCTCGAGAATGAAATAGCGGAACGCCTCTGCGGGCGGCGAAAGCGTCTTCGCAAGATTGTTCACCACGTGCCAGCGGCGCATCACCGGCAGGTCTTCGGTGTCAGGCGTGGCGATCAGGTTATGGTTCAACTCGAGGCCGAGCGTATGCAGGGACAAGAGCGACACGCCCATGCCCGCCATGACCGCCTGCTTGATCGCTTCGTTGCTCGACATTTGCATCGCCACGTGAAGAGTCCCCTGGTGCGCGTGCATGTACTCATCGAGCGCGGCTCGGGTGCCGGACCCGCGTTCGCGAACGATGAATGCCTCCTCGGAGAGCGCACGCGCGGGTACGATTTCCATGCGCGTGAACGGGTGATCGATCGCAGTCACCAATACGTGCGGATGCATCGCAAAAGGCTCGGCACGGGTGGGCCAATCCTTGGGCGGTCTGCCCATGACGGCGAGCTCGATATCCCCCTGCTGCATGAGCGCGACGATCTGTTCCCGGTTGTCGGCGACCTGCAGGCGGATCTCGATCCCTGGATGTTCTTGCCGAAACTGCGCGAGCATGCGAGGCAGGAAATACTTGGCCGTGCTGACCATCCCAACATCGAGTTGGCCGGTCTTCAGGCCGCGAAAACGGGCCACCAAATCCTCCGCATCGCGCATCGCGGCAAGCACCCGCCGCGCATGCCCCAGCACGTACTCCCCCACCATGGTGAGCGACACTTGCCGGCTGGTGCGATCAAAGAGCGGCATGCCGACTTCCGCTTCGAGCTCCTTGATCTGCATCGACACCGCGGGGGCGGTGAGTTTCAACTCCTCCGCCGCTCGAATGAAACTCAAGTGTCGAGCGACCGAGGCAAAGACTCTCAGCTGGCGTAAGGTGGCGTTTTTCATTAAGAAATACTTAACTTTGCAGGCACTTTATCGGACTTAATGTGACCGATCAACTGGGCGTAGCGGCGCGGCAGGGCAAAGGTGGCTCGAGGTGGCTGGGGTTCAGCGTGGCAAGGGGCGCGAGATGCTGTACTGTCCGCGCAGCACAAGAGGAGCCTTGCAGGAGCATGACCGAGTTACCGCAAAGCGATGCCATCCGGGCGGCCTCGCCTAAGCCGATCCCCAATCCGAGGCTCGCGACCCGGGCGCTGCGGCTATACCGCTTTATACTCGACGCCATCGTCACGGCGCTCGTTGTCGTCATGATATTGACGTTGCTGGGCGCCTTGGCCGGAATCATCCTGGACTTCGCCACCGCGGCCGGCTTGTTCCGCTCGGCCTTGGTGAACCACAAGCTGGCCCACGGGGTGATCTATGCGAGCGACCGGGAATTGGTGATCGATGTGTTGTCCGTTTTCGTGCTGATAGAGCTGTTCCGCACGTTCACGGATTACCTGGAGTTCCACCGCGTCCGCCTTCGGGTGCTTTCCGAGGTCGGCATCGCGTTCATCCTGCGCGAGATCTTCATCGGTCTTTACGACCATACGGTCGACTGGCCGCAGATCCTCGCGCTCGCGGCCCTGCTCGCGGTGCTGGTGTCCGCCCGGATTGCCGCGGTGCGGTTTCCAACACCCGGCGATTCGAGCGAATAGCCGCTATGAACAGCCAGGCTGCCTGGCGTGCGAAACAAGCGGCCGAGGCCAGGTATGCCGAGCTGCAAATCGGCCTTTGGTGGCTCTGCTAGATGGCTTCGGTTATCGAGTGGCGATCCACTGTATCGCAAGGAACACGATTACCATCGCCAACACGATCGTCGAATCGCTAAGTTTGCCCACGGTTACCATCCTTCGGTACGGCGTCCCCATGACACCTTGTTAGTATATCAAATCGGAACTAGGGAGTTGATTAGATGAACAAAGACGACATTCGATCAGTGCTGTCGCAAGACATCGACACCTACCGAAAGAAAATCCCATTCTATAAATCCCTGAACTTGTTCGAAGCGGCGCACTTTGCCGACAAGCTGGCGGAGAACATCGAGCTGGCTCTGACCACCATGCCCAAGGACGATGATACGGAGATCGCTTGAGTTGCCGTAAAGGCCGCCTCCGCAGGTCAGCGCGGTGAACCGCGCCGGCCCGCGTCCGTCTCGGAAGAGCTTCAACTGGCGCGGCTGCCTCATCGATTCGGCCATCGCCATCGCGGTCCTCAACATCCTCGCCGCCATCGCCTGGTACTTCATCCTGAAGCATCTGAATCGCTGAAGGGTCCTCAGGGACCGCGGGAGGCCGCGCGCCACTCGGAGGCATGCTGTTTGGCTTCGGCGGTGAAGAATGTCGCGAGATCCGGCTCCGGCATGACACGCTCTGTCGTCTTTTCGGCCTCGATGATCCTTCGAAAGGATGCCGATTGGAGAAATTGCTCGAATTGCGGGAAGTCTTCAGCATAGCGTTGCGCCAAAGCATCGAGCTGGGGTCCTCGCGGCCGGCTGAATGATCGGTACGCCGTATCTACGGCGCGATCGGCGGTTCCGGGTCCGTACATCACGCGAATAAACAGGATGGGAAACCAAAATCCCAGAACGCGCTTGCGCGTATCGAGATTCTCCACCGACGGGCTGCTCGCCGCCGTGTCTCTCTCCAGGTTGACCTCGACGCTCAGATCCATCAAGGCGTGTTGCAAATCGAGGAAACGGCGTCCCGTCGGGGAGTGAAAGAAGGCCAGCGCGGCATCGAGATCCTCGCGAACGACGCCGTCGCTCATGGCGCGCACCGCGTTCTCGACGATTGCGGCCTCGGATTCCGAAAACTGCGCCTCCGCATCGGCGCGCAGATTTTGCCCGATCAAAGCACTCACGGACCGCCACCGGGGATTCGCGCTGTTCCAGGCGGGATCGTCCGATGCGACATTCGCGGTCAGAGTGGGGATGGCGGCGTCCACGTGCTTGATGTCGGCCCCATAGCCGAGATCGGCCACCAGTTCCCGGATCTTTTGAGGCCGGGTCGACGAAGCGATTGCCGGCGAGTCCGGCTCCGATGCCACCCTGGCGAGCGCTGCCTGGGCGAACGATCCCAGCGATGCGGCGGCCAATATGAGCATCAGACGGGTTGCCGAGCACCGATGAGCCGGTCGAAGCGTCTTTTTTCTAAGCATGACCCTCCATCCTACACGTGCTGCGCAGCAATGATGCCCTGCACGTGGCCGGCGTGTCGGATCGTTAAAAAGTACCTAAGATAGTAGTAACAATTACTGAATGTACCTGAACGATCAGCCGCCTTACAGTGTGACCAGGCTCACACACGGGGAATTGGATATGGCGGAAACCACAGCAAAATCAGGCGAAGGGGTTATCAAGGACGCCAAGAAGCGCTATAGCGCGGGTGTCCTCAAATACCGGCAAATGGGCTACTGGGACTCGGATTACGTCCCGAAGGACACCGATGTCCTGTGCCTGTTCCGGATCACGCCGCAGGAAGGCGTCGACCCCATCGAGGCCGCCGCGGCTGTCGCGGGTGAATCGAGTACGGCGACCTGGACCGTGGTGTGGACCGACCGGCTGACCGCCTGCGACGGCTACCGCGCCAAGGCCTACAAAGTGGAGCCCGTGCCGAACACCCCGGGCCAGTATTTCGCCTGGGTCGCGTACGACATCATCCTGTTCGAAGAGGGTTCGATCGCCAACATGACGGCGAGCCTGATCGGCAACGTATTCAGCTTCAAACCCCTCAAGGCCGCGCGGCTGGAAGACATCCGCGTTCCGGTGGCCTACGTGAAGACCTTCAAGGGGCCGCCCTGCGGCCTCGTGGTGGAACGCGAGCGGCTCGACAAGTTCGGCCGGCCGCTGTTGGGCGCGACCACCAAGCCCAAGCTCGGTCTGTCCGGACGCAATTACGGCCGGGTGGTCTACGAAGGACTGAAGGGCGGCCTGGACTTCATGAAGGACGACGAAAACATCAACTCGCAGCCGTTCATGCATTGGCGCGACCGCTTCCTGAACGTGATGGACGCGGTCAACAAGGCGAGCGCCGCGACCGGCGAGGTCAAGGGTTCGTACTTGAACATCACCGCCGCGACCATGGAGGACATGTACGAGCGCGCCGAATTCGCCAAGCAATTGGGTTCGGTCATCGTCATGGTCGATCTGGTGGTCGGCTGGACGGGCATCCAAAGCATGGCGAACTGGTGCCGCAAGAACGACATGATCCTGCACATGCATCGTGCCGGCCACGGTACCTACACGCGGCAGAAGAACCACGGCATCAGCTTCAGGGTCATCGCCAAGTGGCTGCGCCTCGCCGGCGTCGACCATCTGCATACCGGCACCGCCGTCGGCAAGCTCGAGGGCGACCCGATGACGGTACAGGGCTATTACAACGTATGCCGCGACAGCTATACCAAACAGGATCTGCCGCGCGGGTTGTTCTTCGATCAGGATTGGTCGGATATGCGCAAGGTGATGCCGGTGGCTTCGGGCGGCATCCATGCGGGCCAGATGCACCTCTTGCTGGATCTGTTCGGCGACGATGTGGTGCTACAATTCGGCGGCGGCACCATCGGACATCCGGCGGGAATCCAAGCCGGCGCGGTGGCCAATCGCGTTGCGCTCGAATGCATGGTCAAGGCAAGGAACGAGGGTCGCGACATCCGCAACGAGGGTCCGCAGATCCTGCGCCAGGCCGCGAAATCCTGCAGCCCGCTGCAGCAGGCGCTCGATACCTGGGGCGAGATCAGCTTCAACTACACCTCCACGGATACCTCGGATTTTGCCGTGACGCCGGGAGTCGCGGCCTGATGCCGCGCGCCCCCACCACAAGGAGCACACGATTATGATGACCAATCCTGTCGGCCGCATTACGCAGGGCTGTTTCAGCTATCTGCCGGACCTCACCGACGCCGAAATCAAACTGCAAGTCGAATATGGGCTCCAGAAGGGCTACGCCTGGAGCGTCGAGTACACCGACGATCCGCATCCGCGCAATACTTACTGGGAGATGTTCGGTCTGCCCATGTTCGATCTGAAGGATGCCGCCGGCGTGATCACGGAGCTCAATGGCTGCCGCAAGACCTTTCCGCAGCACTACATCCGGCTGATGGCGTTCGATTCGACGCGTGGCGTCGAAAGCATCGTCATGAGCTTCATCGTCAATCGCCCCTCGAAAGAGCCGGGGTTCGGTCTGGCGCGGCAGGAAGTGGAAGGTCGCAGCATGCACTACACCGTACACAGCTATGCCACTGACAAGCCCGAAACCGAACGCTACGTCGAATAGGACTTGGCGAGAGACCCGAGGATCTCACCACGATCGAGCAGCAACCCGTTGCGCCACCGTACTGGTCGGTGGCGCAACGATATGGACGGCGCCGCAACGAATGGCGCCCTGGTAGGCCTAACATGTATCGCATCGCCCCTTCCATTTTGTCCGCCAATTTCGCCCGCCTCGGCGATGAGGTCACCTCGGTCATCGCCGCCGGTGCGGACTGGATTCACTTCGATGTGATGGACAATCACTACGTCCCCAATCTGACCATCGGGCCGATGGTGGCCAAGGCGATCAAACCGTATTGTGTGCGCGCCGACGGCGCCAAGATACCGCTCGACGTGCACCTCATGGTGCAGCCGGTGGATGCCCTGGCCGGCGCGTTTGCCGAGGCCGGGGCCGATTTCATCAGCTTCCATCCGGAAGCCTCGGCGCACATCGACCGCACGCTGCAGCTCATCAAAGCGGCGGGCGCCGGCGCGGGGCTCGTATTCAATCCGGCGACCTCGCTGGAAGCGCTGGACTACGTGCTCGATAAAGTCGACCTGATCCTGATCATGAGCGTCAACCCCGGCTTCGGCGG
>JBEKHO010000015.1:0-101108 GCA_050012215.1 Steroidobacteraceae bacterium | reverse complement strand
TGCCTGGCGGCCATAGCGAGTGGGAACCACCCGATCCCTTTTCGAACTCGGAAGTGAAAACGCTCCGCGCCGATGCTAGTGTTGGCTTTGTCAATGCGAAAGTAGGTCACTGCCAGGCTCTTGATTTGGAAACTGAACCCCCACCGGTGAAAGCCGGTGGGGGTTTTTTCTTGCGTGAGTCGAGCGCTTGCCGTATTTACGGTTGATTGATATGGTAATCCCATATGAAGACCACCCTCGATATGGATGAGAAGCTCATGCGCCGCGCCAAAGAGCTGGCCGCCGCTGCAGGCATATCGCTGCGAGATTTCGTCGAGGATGCGCTGCGGGCGCGCATGCTCCCTTCCCCGGAATCCCAC
The DNA here is from genome assembly GCA_050012215.1 of Steroidobacteraceae bacterium. Taxonomy (GTDB): domain Bacteria; phylum Pseudomonadota; class Gammaproteobacteria; order Steroidobacterales; family Steroidobacteraceae; genus Bog-1198. The sequence continues at coordinate 100,749 of JBEKHO010000015.1, read as the reverse complement.
CAGCCGTTCAAGCTCAAGCTGCCGGTGGTCACGGGCCGAAGGCCGCCCGCCTTGGATATCGCCGATCGAGATGCGCTTTACGATCTCATGGAACGTGACGGGTGATCGCTGTCGATACCAATATTCTCATCTACGCTCACCGGCGAGAATCCGCGCATCATCACGCGGCCCTCGAAAAAATCACCTCCATCGCTGAATCCGATGCTCCTTGGGCGTTGCCGGTCTTCTGCCTGGCAGAATTCGTCCGCGTCGTCACCCATTTGAGGGTTTTCGATCCACCGAGCTCGCTCTCGCAGGCGCTGGATTTTCTCGGCGAGCTCATGAAAAGTCCGTCGGTTCGATTGCTCAATCCGACAGCCGCTTACGCCACGGCTTTCAATGAGGCATGCGTCGCGGGCCGCGTTCGAGGAAATCTCGTCTTCGACGCCCAGATCGCCGCCGTTTGTCGGGAGCACGGCATCGATGAACTGCTCACCGCCGATCGCGATTTCGCGCGCTTTCCCCGTCTGCGGATTTCGGGATTGACGGCGTAGCGCGAGCGGCTGGTGAATGGTGGCGGTCGCCATTCAGGATGCGTTATCTTCCTGAATCTGAGCGCGAACTAAAACTAAGGATTGCCCAATGCGCAACCACAGCAGGCAGATGACCGGTGTACTCGCCGTGGGGGTCCTCGCAGTAGGGCTCATCATTGCGTTCGCCGTCCGCGCCGCGCCGCCGACCTCCGCAGACGCGGTGGCGTTCCTTGCCCGGGTCGAAGCGCAACTCGCCGCGGACAGCGAATACTCGAATCGCGCGGGCTGGGTGCAGGAAACGTACATCACCAGCGATACCAGCTGGTTGGTCGCCAAGGTGAACGCCGCCACCACCGATCGGCTCGTCAGCTTCGCGAAAGAGGCGATACGCTTCGACCATGTCCCGGTGGACGAGGTCTCGGCTCGCAAGCTGTATCTGTTGAAGCAGGCTTTGGTCATGCCGGCCTCCAGCCGTCCCGGCGCCTCTCAGGAACTCTCGGACATCCAAGCGCGACTCGACACCGACTACTCCACGGCGAAATTCAATTATCAAGACCGACTCCTGACGCTCGACGACATGGAGGAGATCCTGCGTACCTCGCGCAATCCCGACGAAACGCGCACGCTTTGGGAAGGCTGGCGCGCGGTAGCTTCACCGCAGATGACGATCGACTACGCGCGTCTCATTGCATTGGCGAACGAAGGGGCGCGCGAATTGGGCTACGCGGACACCGGTGTGCTCTGGCGCTCCTGGTACGATATGCCGCCGCAGGCCTTCGCGGCCAAAGTCGATGCCCTGTGGGCGCAAACCGCGCCGCTGTACGCGAAACTACATTGCTTCGTGCGCGCGCAACTCTCGCGGCAATACGGCGTCGCCGTGCAGCCCGCGACCGGGCCCATCCGCGCCGACCTGCTCGGCAACATGTGGAGTCAGTCCTGGGGCAACGTGTACGACGTGGTTGCGCCCAAAGGCATGTCCCTCGGATACGACGTGACCGCGGCCCTGCAGTCGCACGGTTACGATGCCGTCAAGATCGTGCACACCGCCGACCACTGGTATCAATCCATCGGTTTCGCGCCGCTGCCCGCCACCTTCTGGGAGCGATCGTTGTTCACCCGGCCCCGTGACCGCGAGGTGGTCTGTCACCCCTCCGCCTGGGACATCGACAACAAGGAGGACCTGCGGCTCAAGGGCTGCCTCACGGTCACCGCCGACGATTTTTACACCGCGCATCACGAGCTCGGACACTTGATGTATCAACGCGCGTACGCCGCACATTCCATCTTGTTCGCGAGCGGCGCCAATGACGGCTTTCATGAGGCCATCGGCGACTTCGCTGCCCTGAACGCCTTGACCCCTACGTATCTCAAGGAACTCGGGCTCATCGATAACGTTCCGGGGCCCGAGTCCGACATTCCGTATCTGTTGCGCATGGCGCTCGACAAGATCGCGATCATCCCCTTCGCCATCATCGTCGATAAATGGCGCTGGGGCGTCTTCGCCGGGCAGATCACCCCTGAACACTACAACGATGCGTGGTGGGATCTCGTCAGCCGCTATCAAAATCTCATGCCGCCCGGCCCAAGATCCGCCGACGCATTCGATCCCGGCGCGAAGTTTCACGTTGCCGACAGCACCCCGTACGCGCGCTATTTTCTGGCGGATCTCTACGAGTTCCAGTTCTACCGGGATGCGTGCCGGCTCGCCGGCTGGAAGGGACCGCTGAACCGATGCAGCATCTATGGCGACAAGAATGTAGGCGCGAAATTCGCGGCCATGTTGCAGCTCGGACAATCGAAGCCGTGGCCTGAAGCCCTCGCGAGCTTCGGCGGTGAGCGCGACATCGATGCCGCAGCCATCATCGAATACTTTGCGCCGCTGAGCGCATGGCTCGACCGGCAAAATCGAGGTCAATCCTGTAAGAAGTGAGCTGGCCCCACCGGCAAGCGCCGATAGGGCCGTAGACGCCCAAACGTAGTTATGGTCTCGATGCGCTACCTGATCACTGGAAGCGCGCCCGCTATAGTCTTCGCCGCTGCGCTGCAGAAAGCATGTCCCCACCCGCTGGCGCTGACGCCCAGCTCGAGCCCCGCTGCCGGCGTGATGTCGTAGACAATATTGTCGGGGCGCGACGCATCGCCGCTCACCCCTGCCGGTACGTAATCGAGCACGAGGTTATGCCGCGTTCGCCAGGCAATGTTGTGGTCGGCACAGGAAGAGTCGCCGCTCACGCCAACGGCGCCGATCAGCTCGTGCTTGGGGTTGTACAGCGCGAGTCCGCCGCCGAAAACGTTGACGCCCCCGATCTTTCCTCCCGTCATGGGATCGTCGGTCGTGCCGTAGAGCCGGGACTCCCCCCGGTATGCCACGCTCGTGCTGACGGGATTGCTCGCCTGAAGTCCGAATAAGCTGCCGCCTGGCTGCACGGCGCTGAAAAGATTTGCGGTCGACAACGACAGTTGCGGCAGGCTGAATGCGTTGGCCGTATTCGCCTTTTGAGCCGAAATTACCCGGCTTCCCGGCCATTGCGAGCCTCGATCGCTTCCCGTAAACGCAACCGCACACACGATGCCATCGCGATTCACCAATGTCCCCCACATATCGAGATTGAATCCTCCATTCGCTTGCGCGCGCGCCGCCGCCAAGGCGGCGTGCAATTGCGCGTGAGACGGAAGATCGGCGCATGCCGCCTGGACGTCGGCGGCTTGATCGTCGGCGTAGGCAGTCCCGCCGAGGCAGGTCGTGGCGACCAGCGCCAGCGCAATTGAGTTTCGCGTCACCATGGTTATCATGATCAACTCCGTTTGGCCTTCAGGCGTGTTCTTGTGGTTCTTCGGCTTGAAGCGGCGAGTCTAGTCCCGCTCGGGAGGCCGGTCATGCTGCGTTACCGCATCCTCGACGGCCGAGTCCCGCTATTCGGATCGGGTGGGTGGCCAGTCGCAGCGTTCACCCGTTACTCAATGGATTCTTGGCGCGGCGCAGCCGGCGCAGGTTTCGGTTGCGCCCGTGTCTGCGCCTGTGCCTGCTTTTCCTGCACCTTCGCGCGGTGATGCCCGACGGCACAACCGACTGCGGCACCTGCCACCGCATGGTGACCCGCCAGGTGACCGGCGACGCCACCGACTGCGGCACCCTTGATGCACCCACGCGCATTCGCCTGGACCGGCAGCGCTCCGACAGCAACGAACAGCACCAGCATTATCAGAGGTAACCGCATGCTCGCTCCTCAAGCCACTAACATTCCCGAAGCCAATGACAGCGCGACGACGACCAACGCAACCCAATATAGCGCGAAGGCGACCAGCATGGGCCAACCGTCGACGACCGTACCTTTGGTGCGAATCAGATTGCCGTTCATGTCTATCTCCCGTCTTGCCATAAAACACGGCAGGAGCGCAAAAGTTGCGGCGTTGGGCGTGCGCCTGTCGAGCGCGTTCCCTACAACCGGGCGAGCGCGGAGTCGAACCCCCCTCCCGTCATTCGTAACTCTTCGATCTCCGATTTCGTCCACTCCCGGGCAAGGACGCCGTCGAGCAGCAGCCCGGCGTGATCCGCATAGTGCTCGACGATGTCGAGCGCATGTGTCGCCATCACGAGCGTCGCACCCCGTTCTTCGAGCCGCCAACGCAAGTGGCGCTTCAGTACCAGTGAGCTCGCGGGGTCCAGGCCGTTGAATGCCTCGTCGAGAACGATCAGTTTCGGATCGCCGATCAGGCACAGGAGAATCGCGAGCTTTTGCTTGGTTCCGAGCGACAGCGTATCGACGAAAGCCTCCAGGTAGGGCAGAAACTTGAGTTGCTGCGCGAGCGTCATCAGGTCAGGATCGACGGCCGGCAGTCCCTTTGCACCGGCATGCACCTCGAAGCACTGCCGCGCGGTGAGCAACGGAGGCAAAATTTCCGGCGCGCAGGCGTAGCCCAGCTGACGTTTGGCGAGTGCCGGGTCGCTCAGCAAGGAATGGCCGGCAATTTGGATCTCGCCCGCGCTTGGAGCGTGCCGCCCGACGATGCAGTCCAAAAAGGTGGTCTTTCCGCAGCCATTCGGACCGATCAAGGCGAACCATTCGCCAGGCGGGAGGCTCAGAGAGACCTCCTTGAGGACGACATGGGGGCCGTACGAGGCGCTCAGGCGACGGACTGCCAAATTACACGCGGCCATCGTCACCCTTATCGATCGCGCGAGTTCTATCCGCGTGAATTGCGAGAATGCTGCCGGCAACGGCGAATAGGATGCCGGTGATCAGTGTAAGGGCGCCGATCCCGATGCAGCGAGCTAAGGGCGCCCCGAGCACCCAACATAGCCATGACTCGATCGAGGTCGCGACCAGCATTGGCGCGAGCGCCGGGATCAAGGTGCTTCGCGCCAGCAGAACCGCTTCGAGCGGCAGGGGCTTGAGCCAGTGGGACGCCGTTGCACTCACCGATATCGCAGCTGCAGTGAGCAGGATTACCGCAGTGATCGCACCGAGCACCCCGATCGCGAGCATGGCGTCAGCCGCCGTGGCTCCCAGCGGCACGGAAAGCAGCATCGGCACCAGGACACGACGGACGGTTTTCGGCCGCACGCTCGCAAACATCTGGCGCACGGGCCAGGATCCGAGTGCCGACAGCGACGCGGTCGGAACGGGGCTCTGCGCGCGGCGTCGGTGAGGCACATAGCGGGAGCCTTCGTACATTTCCTCCTGACTGCCCGCCGGTATCAAATAGCTGAGTCCCGCGCCCAGCACGACAGCCCCCGTCGTTGCAAGCCACGTGACGACCGGCGCCGGTACGCCGCCATCGACAACAGCGATCAGAACGAGGCTGCCGAAGGCCGCCACCAAAACGCATACCAGGACCAGGGCCGGCACGCTCTCGACAACCAGCGCCTGCCACTTGATGGTCGATCGCTCGACCGGCAGCGCGGCAGTCCACGAGCGGGATGCCGACATTCGGTTCAGAGCCCGGCGACGTGACACCAACACCGCAGCCACGATCGCGCAGATCGCGGATGCCGAGAGAGCATGGCGCTCAACCCAGCGGAGCGTCGATAGGGCCGCCGCCCGATCGGTGTGGAGGGATATCAAAACTGCAGCGATCCAACAAACAAACAATGCAATTCCGGCACGCAGTGTCTTGCGTCTGTCCGCCAGGCCACGATTGACCCAGACAAAGTACGCCGTCAACAACATCGGCGCTCTTGCAAGGCGCCGTCGGATCATTTTGCTCATGTCCGGACCACGCCGGGCGGCGTCGCCGCCGAGGCCGCATGCAACTCCTCCGATGCGTCGACCCGTAGCCATAGCAACGCACCGAGGAACAAAAGCGCAGCCATCGGCACGAACGGCGCATCGTAGCTCCCGAAACGCTCGACGATGTAACCGTAGGCGACCGACCCCACCAGACCGCCGACTTGCGCGCAGGCATTCATGAGGCCAACCATCGCGCCGGCGTGTTTTTTCCCGATGTCCAGACAAACGCCGAAGACTCCGGATTGCTGGAATGTGATGCCTCCGTAGACCACGGTCAGGAAAATGACGGTGAGGACCTGCTGCCGCGAATACATGGCCGCGAGGGTGAAAAGACCCGCGATCCCCAATGCACAGACACCCAGAGTTCGGCGCCCCCACCTCGGCCCCAGTCTTCTAACCAGAGCGTCGCTCACGGCACCGCCGGTCAGATTCGCCAGGGCGGCGACGATGTAAGGAAGAGCTGAGAGCATCAGGCCGGTTTCGCTGAATCCACGGCCTTTGACCAGGAAAGTGTGAAACCACGTCTGGAAGAAGTTGTACACGTACACGTAGCAGAACGCGGCCCCCAGGAGGGCGAGCGTGCTGTGCGAGCGAAGCGCGGTACGCCATGGGAATGAAGGGTGCTGCCGCGACTCGCCGGAATCGGGGACTTGTCCGGCGGTTTGCGGCGGCGAATCGCGGAACCACGCGTACCAGGCGCTTGCCCATCCGATTCCCAATGCGCCAAAAACGTAGAATGACGCGCGCCATCCGTACCGGTTCTGAATCGGCACTACCACCAAGGGTGCGAGTGCCCCGCCCAACTGGCTCGCCATCAGCAGGACACCGCACATCGTGGCTCTGCGGGCCGGCGGGAACCAGCGCGAGACGACAATCGACGCGTTTGGAAAGGCCCCGGCCTCTCCCGCACCGAAAAGAAATCGGGTGAGCAGCAACGGCACGTAACCGCTGACCGCGCCTGTCAGCGCGGTGAACGCGGACCACCATACGACCACTCGAGTCAGCACCCGCCTGGGCCCGATCCGGTCGCCGAGCACGCCGGTCGGAATCTCGAACAGACAATAGGAAACGGTGAACATCCCCGTCACCCATCCCCAACCGACGGGTCCGATATCGAGGTCCCTCTGCATCAGCGGTCCCGCCACCGAAATGCAGACCCGGTCGAGGTAGGTGATGCCGAAGAGCAGGACCAGCAGTCCTGCAACGCGCTGCCTGTCCTTCACCAGCGCATGCCCTGAATCCGCTTGTCCCGGTGCGCGAGAATCCACTGTGCATGCTCGGCGAGGCAGGCGTGGCCGAGCGATCGCAGGATGAGCAGCTTCATTGCCACCGTCTCGGCGGCGCGCAGCTTCTCGGCCGCGAAGGCGAATAGCGTGGACATGTAGCGGTATTGCCGTATCAGCGCCCGATCCGCTTTCTCGTTCAGATAGATCTCGAAAATCGCGGCGTACACGGGAACCAGCGCCAGGGCCCATAACATGCCGTCGCGCAAGTTCAGCGGCAAGAACGAGCGGGTGCCGAGCGCCACGTCGACGGCGAAGGTCACCGCGAGCACCAACCCGCAGAACAGCAGCGCCTGATCGATGCGCTCGGCAACATGCATTCCGCGCTTCAATTTTTTCAGCCGCTCGCGGTAGTACGACATCTGGCCCCGGCGGCTGGTCGGATGGTCATCGCCGACCCAGTTCGCGTAGACGAAGGGATAGCCGCTCTCGAAATCGCCGCAGGGCCGGATTGCGAGCCGCAGGCTGACGGCGCGCATGGCGTTACGGATCCACTGCAGCTCCACGTCCTGTTTCTGCAAAAAGCTCTCGTGGGCGAACTCGCCGTCGAATTCGTTTCTTACGCCGGCAACCTCCCAATAGAAGTCCACCCGCAGCGCCTCCGCGAGAGCCCGATAATCCAGGTATTTCCGATGCCATGCGCGCCGGTGCGCCCAGTACGCGAGCAGCGTCCCGCACACGAACACCGCCAGCACGCCGCCGATCGACACCATCGCAACCCGGCCGTGCGAGTCCTTCTTGAAGGTGATCAGCAGGAACGCCATGAGCGCCCAGAGTCCGTAGCGCGCCTTCAGGGCGGTCGTGAAGCAACGGCGGTAGTGGCCCCCCATCCAATCGGCCGCGGTAAACAGCCGATCCAGGAATTGCAGAGTCTCCGGGAGCGGGTTGGGACTGGGGTGAGAGAGCCGTCGGCCATTTTCCGCGATGTCGTGCGCGAACTCCTCCATGTCGCGATTGAGTTCCGCGAGCCTCTGGAGCGTCGTGCGCAGGTGCCGGGGATATTCCTCGCCACCCTGCGCATCGGTACCCGTGAAGCCGAGGACGGCTACGGCGCTCGCGCCGGACTGCGAAACCCGCCCGCAGCGAATCTCGAAGTTCAGATCATCGTCCTGCGGCGAGAGCAGCACGTCGCGAGGCGACACGACGAGCTCGTCGGAGGGCATGACACCCTGCCGGCGAAACTGAATCGCGCGGGCGGTTCCTGCGCGGTGGGTGGTGGTTTCGCCGTTCCAGATGGCGATCATCAGGCCGCTGTAGCGCGCGATGATGGCGCCGGCGCGTTGCAGCTGGCGGTCGCGAAGCTCGCCCGCGCCGTCGATGTCTCCCGGAGTTGCGTCCGCGGGAAGACCGAGCTCGACGACTTCGCTCGCATCGCACAGCCTATCGAACCGCGCCTTGTCCTCGTCCGTGGCGAGGTCGTCGCGGCACAGGCGCCGGGCGTAAGGCAGCAGTGCGGTGATGAGAATGCCGAATTCGGACGCCACTTCGGCGACGAGCAGGTCGGCTCCCGCCGCCATCGAGCAGATCAGGCGCAGCGGAACTGCCGGATGGTCGTCACGCAAGCGCTGCAACAGCTGCGCAACGGCAACGCGGATCGCGGCAGTTTCTTCGGGGCGCAGGTCCCGGTGGCCGACCACGCCGACCAGGAATGGAATCCTGTATTGGTCGGCTGCGCAACCCATTGCCGATCTCCGAAAGACCTCAGTTCCGTCTCGGGTTCCTGGTCGAGATCATATAGGTGGCGCGGGCCGGCTGCACCGTCGACGGCGATAGCTCGGTCACCACTGCGCCGCGCCCGTTGATCCGCATGGGGCTCACCTCCAGCACCTTGCTGATGTCACCCCCGAAAAAAGCCTGCGGATCCGATGCGATCTCGTTCTCCTGCCTCTCCCGGGCGGCGATGGCGGACTTGGCACGGGTGAAGGCGTCCTCCAGGGACCTGGCGTTCGGCAGGGCATCCCGGTAGAACGCCTCGCCGAAGTAGGTGAGATCGCGGTTGTCGGAGCATCCAAAGGACGTCTTGTCGGCCGCTGCAGCGGCAATCACGATGGTGTCGGGATTCTCGAGCGGCGGCATGAAGCCGCCCGCGTAACACGCGGAAATTACGATGATGCGGCGCTTGATGCCGGAGTCGCGCAGCGCGCTCTGCAGGTCATCGGCGCTCAATTGCGCGAGCGGCAGACCGCCGTTCGAGACCGCCAGCTTTGGATCAGGTGAGCCGTGCGAGGAAAGCGCCAGAAACAGGATGTCGCGGTCGGGATCCATTTTTTGCGCCACCGCGCTCAATGCGTATTGCAGACCGCTCAGCGTGGCGAGCGGGTAAGTGTCGAGGTCGCGCCGATCGTTGACCAACAGCAGTTCCCGGTCGGCGGAGCCGAATCGATTTCCAACCACCTGCGCGGCGAGTTTGATCTCCTGCGCAAATACCCGCTGGCTGGAAACACCGGCAAATCCGACGAAGAAAATCGCCGGCTTCGGGCCGACGTTCGTGGCCATCCGATCGACCCCCTCGTCGATCGCCTCGCGCTGATCGAACAGCAGGGACTCGGCGTCGGCGGGCGCCAACTCGGCCTGCGTGTCCTCCTCATCGGGCGCGGCTGCCCAAATCGAGGGCCTCAAGTCCGCGGACCGGTACCCCGTGGAAAACAAGCCGAGCAGCATGATGATGGCGGCCGCCGCGGTCCCTTGCCACCGACCCGACAAGGCGCGCAGAGCGCTCATTGCATAGAGAAGTCCGTAAAGCGCCAGCAGCATCCAGGCTGCGATCGCCATCTTCCCATCCAACCGCAGGTCTATCCAGAAGCCCGCGGCAATCAAGACCGGCAAGGACGCCAGCACCACGAACAGGGCGCCCCTGAATTCTATGCGCGGGTTGGAGGCACGGGAGGCCAGGTAGGCGGACGCGAGCACGAGCAACAGATAGACCGACACCAGCGGTGTCTCGAGAGGCTCTAAAACGGCTCCCGGCCCGGCGCGCCATCGGTCCAGCATCGCCCAGAACACGATCGATGCCAGGCCGAGTCCGATCAAGGATCGGTCGGTCGAGACCGTGGGGAGGTTGGGTACCCGGCGCAACGTCCAAAGACGCAGCAAAATGGAAAGAGTAGGGATACGGCGAACCTAGCGTTGCTCGAGCTGCCTCAGGCCGCGCGTGCGTTCAGGAACCGGAAAAACTCCACGCCTTCGCGCAAGCGCCGCTTGGTCATTTCCCAGCTTCTCATCATCTCCGCCGTGAGCTCGACGATCTTGCGGGGCCGGAAATAAAAGCGCCGGTAGAACGTCTCCACGGCCGCGTAGATTTCCTCGGCTCCGAGGTTCGGATAGCTCAGGGGCGAGAGCTGCACGCCCTGCTTGTTCACCAGGCTCGCGTTCTGGGTGTCCGTGAGCCAGCCGTTCGCGACAGCCTGGTTGTACAGCTCGGTTCCCGGGTAGGGTGCCGCCAGGGAGACCTGGATGGTGTGCGGATTGATGTCGACGGCGTACTGGATGGTCTCTCGGATGGTCTCGCGGGTCTCGCCCGGAAGTCCCAAGATGAACGTGCCGTGGATGACGATGCCGAGCTTGCGGCAATCCTCGGTGAAACGGCGCGCGATGTCGGTGCGCAGGCCCTTGCGGATGTTGTGCAGGATCTGGTCGTTACCCGACTCGTAGCCCACCAGCAAGAGGCGCAAGCCGTTGTCCTTCATGATCTTGAGGGTCTGATACGGCACGTTGGCCTTGGCATTGCACGACCAGGTGACGCCGAGCTTGCCGAGCCCGCGGGCGATCTCTTCGGCGCGCGGCCTGAAATCGGTGAAGGTATCGTCGTCGAAAAAAATCTCCTTCACCTCCGGCATGTTCTCCTGGATCCAGCGCACCTCGTCCACCACGTTCTCGGGACTGCGCACGCGATAGCGGTGACCGCCGACGGTCTGAGGCCAGAGGCAGAACGTACACTTCGAACGACAGCCGCGGCCGGTGTAGATGGAGACGTAGGGATGCTTCAAATAGCCGATGAAGTAATTGTTGATCTTGAGGTCGCGCTTATAGATCGGTGCGACCCACGGCAGCTCGTCCATGTTCTCGATCATGGGCCGCGGAGCGTTATGCTGAAGCGTCCCGTCTTCGCGACGGAAGCTCAAACCCGCGATGCTTTCCAAGGGCAATCCGTCGGCGACATCCTTGCAGGTGTAGTCGAACTCCTCACGCGCGACGAAGTCGACGGCGGGGGATGCGGCCAGGGAGCCTGCCGGATCGACGGCGACTTGGGCGCCGACCATGCCGACGATCAGTCTCGGATTCTCTTTCTTCAGGAGTTCCGCGACGCGGCCATCCTTCAAGAACGAAGGGGCACTCGTGTGCATGATGATGAGATCGTAATCGCGAGCCTGTGCGAGCACATCCTCGATCGGCGTTCCGTCCGCGGGGGCATCGATGAGCTTGCTGCCCGGCACCAGCGCCGCGGGCTGGGCGAGCCAGGTTGGATACCAGAACGAACGGATTTCGCGCTTAGCCTGATAGCGCGCGCCGGCGCCGCCGTCGAAGCCGTCGAATGAAGGCGGATGCAGGAACAGTGTTCTCATGACGATCTCTCTAATACGTTCAATATGTATGTGCCGACGCCCCTGGCGAGAGAGGCGCAGACGCTTAGACGCTGCGAACCGAACGGATTCTTTCCTGGTTCTGCGACGCCCACCATGTCTCTACGCTCGCCGTCAGGCCTGCCAGATCGAGGCCGGCGGCCGCCAGGCAGGTTTCGCGCGAGCCGTGCTCGATGAATCGGTCGGGAATGCCCAGATGCAATAGCGGCAATGATACCCCATGTGCCGCGAGTACTTCGCCCACAGCGGAGCCGGCTCCGCCCATGATGGCGTTCTCCTCGATGGTGACGATCGCACGATGACGCGCCGCCACATCCGCGATCATCTGCGCGTCGATCGGCTTCACGAAGCGCATGTTGACGAGCGTCGCGTCGAGCCGCTCCGCGATCCGGCGGGCGGAATCGAATAGCGCACCGAAGACCAGGATCGCGAGGCCGCTGCGGCCCTCACGCCGAAGTTGCGCCTTGCCGACGGGCAGCGCGCTCATCTCGGAAACGACGGCAACACCCGGGCCGGCGCCGCGCGGGTACCGCACGGCCGAAGGCGCGGACAGCGTCGTGCCCGTGAACAGCATTTGGCGGCACTCGTTCTCGTCCGCCGGCGCCATGATCACCATGTTGGGGATGCAGCGCATGAACGTCACGTCGTAGGCCCCCTGGTGGGTCGCGCCGTCACTGCCGACGAGGCCCGCGCGATCGATGGCGAATACCACCGGCAGATTCTGCAATGCCACATCGTGGATCAATTGATCGTAGGCGCGCTGCAGGAACGTCGAATAGATCGCGACAATGGGCTTGAATCCCTCGCAGGCGAGCCCGGCGGCGAACGTGACCGCGTGTTGCTCGGCGATGGCGACATCGAAATAGCGATCCGGGAAACGCTTCGAATACTCGACCAGCCCGGACCCCTCGCGCATGGCGGGCGTGATGCCGATGATGGTGGGATCGCGTTCCGCCATGTCACAGAGCCATTGGCCGAAGATCTGCGAATAAGTCGGACCCGTGCTCGCTTCCTTGAAGATCTTGCCGCTGACCGGATCGAACGGACCGGGACCATGCCATTTGATGGGATCCGCCTCGGCGGGCGCGTAACCCTTGCCCTTGCGGGTGACCACGTGCAGAAACTGCGGGCCACGAAGCTTCTTGACATTGCGGAGCGTGGTGACGAGCGCCTTGAGGTCGTGCCCGTCGACCGGCCCGATGTAATTGAAGCCCATTTCCTCGAACACCGTGCCGGGCAGCACCATGCCTTTCAGATGCTCCTCGGATCGGCGCGCGAGCTCCCACACGGTGGGCATCTGCCGCAGCACTTTCTTACCGCCCTCGCGCAGATGCGCGTACATGCGTCCGGACAGCGCGCGGGCCAGATAATTGGACAGCGCACCCACGTTCTCGGAGATCGACATGTCATTGTCGTTCAAGATGATCAGAAGATCTGCGGGGGCGGAGCCCGCGTGATTCAGCGCCTCGAAGGCCATTCCGGCGGTGAGGGCACCATCGCCGATGATGGCTACCGCACGGCGGTCCTCGCCGCGCTTGGCGGCTGCGATGGCCATGCCGAGCGCCGCACTGATCGAGGTGCTGGAGTGGCCGACGCCGAACGTGTCGTAGTCGCTCTCGCTCCGGGTCGGGAACGGCGCAAGACCCTGGTCCTGTTTGATGGTATGCAGGAGCTCGCGGCGTCCCGTCAGCACCTTGTGCGGATACGCCTGGTGACCCACGTCCCATACCAATCGGTCATCCGGTGTGTTGTAAATGTAATGAAGCGCGATGGTGAGCTCGACCGTGCCGAGCCCCGCCGCAAAATGCCCACCACGCGTGCTGACGCTCTGGATCAGGAACTGGCGCAACTCATCCGCCAGCTCTTGGAGTTTGGATTGAGGCAGTTTGCGCAGGTCCGCCGGCAGGTGGATGGACTCGAGCAACGGGTAGCTGTTGGGTGGCGGGATCATTTGGGCCAGTTTATACTGGACGGACCCTTCACGGGAAATGACCGCAGCGCCTTGTGGCATAATCGCCACCGTCGCACTGCGACGTTGCGGCAAAGCGGGGCTGGCCGCTATAGTGATATGTGGGTTGAGGGCAGCCTTCCCTAAAGCACTTGGGTATTTTGCGCCACACCACGTCCCAGTGTGTTTTCCCGCTGACTTTCCGAGAGACTGCTCGTATGGATTCCGGCATTTCAGACGAAGCCTACCAAGACCAGATCCTCCCGCACGTGTCGCGCACGTTCGCGCTGACGATTCCGCAACTGCCCGAACCACTGCGCGTGGCGGTGGCCAATGCCTACCTGCTTTGCCGCATGGCGGACACCATCGAAGATGAGCCGGCCCTGCCCCCCGAACAGACGCTCGCCTTCCTGGAGCGGTTCAAAGCAGTCGTCGCCGGCCGCGCGGATGCGGCGCCCCTGGCATCGGAGGTGGAGGCGCACCTGTCGGACCGGACGCTCGTGACCGAGCGCGACCTGATCGTCAATATGACGCGCGTGTTGAGCGTCACCGCCTCGCTGAACTCCCCGCAACGGTCCGCCATCCAGCGCTGCGTCGATCTCATGTGCTACGGCATGCCGCGGTTCCAGTCGACGGCCAGCATCCGCGGGCTGCCTCAGAAAGCCGATCTGGACGAGTATTGCTACTACGTCGCGGGCGTCGTGGGCGAAATGCTCACCGAGCTGTTCTGCGACTATTCCGAAGGCGCAGCGCGGAATCGGGCGGCGCTGCAGGGCCTCGCCGTGTCGTTCGCGCAGGGTCTGCAGATGACCAATATCCTGAAGGATGTATGGGAAGACAGGAGCCGAGGCGCCTGCTGGCTGCCGCAGGAAGTATTCACCCCCCATCAGGTCGACTTGGCCCGCCTGACCTCCACGCCCCGGAACCCCGGGTTCGATGCCGGAATGGAAGAGCTGATCGGGGTCGCGCACGCTCATTTGCGCAATGCCTTGGATTACACCTTGTTGATTCCCGGCAAACAGACCGGGATCCGGCGTTTTTGTCTATGGGCCGTCGGGCTCGCGGTGCTTACATTGCGAAAAATTCATAAAAATCCTGGCTTTACGGCCGGATCTCAGGTCAAAATCACGCGTTCGGCCGTGACCATGACGCGAATATTGACTGACCTCTTCATCCGTAACGACTTCATGTTGAGGCGCCTGTTCGCATCAGCCGCGCGTGGGCTGCCGCTGGCGCCGGTTTCCGAGACCCGCCGCGGCCATTTTGCGCAGCCGGGACTGCGCACCGAATTCGATCCCAAGGCCGGCGAGCAATTTGCCGCGCGGGAGTCAGAGCCGCTGCGACGCCGCTCCTACGGGAGTTCCGGGTCATGATTCGCATCGCTCAGAAAAAAAAGTCCGTGACCGCTGAGACCGTCACGCCGGCGCGCGCCGACGTGGTCCCAATCTCGCTCACCAAGACGGTGTCGAGCCTTCTGGATCGTGCCATCGCGCACGCGCGCGATGCCATGATCGGCAAACAGAACGCCGCGGGGTATTGGCTGTTCGAGCTCGAGGCGGACTGCACCATCCCCGCCGAATACATCATGATGATGCACTTCCTCGACGAGATCGACACGGATCTCGAGTCAAAGATTGCCGCATATTTGCGGGCTCATCAGCAGCCGTCCGGAGGCTGGCCGCTGTACCACGGCGGTGAGTTCAACATGAGCTGCACCGTCAAGGCCTATTACGCGCTGAAGCTCGCGGGCGACGACATGAAGGCGCCGCACATGGTGCGGGCGCGCGCGGCGATTCTCGAGCGCGGCGGAGCCGCGCGAGCGAACGTGTTCACGCGCATCGCACTCGCGCTGTTCGGACAGATTCCCTGGCGGGGCGTGCCTTACATACCCGTCGAGATCATGCTGCTGCCGAAATGGTTCTTCTTTCACCTCGACAAAGTGTCGTACTGGTCCCGCACCGTCATGGTGCCGCTGTTCATTTTGTGCACCAGGAAGCCGCTCGCGAAGAATCCGAGAGACGTGCACATTCGAGAGCTGTTCACGACCCCGCCTGAGATCGAGCGCGATTATTTTCGCGACGCTCGCCAAGGCGGTTGGTTGGGCCGGGTGCTGCTGGTCGTTGATCGGCTGGCCCGGCGCATCGACCCCTTTATTCCCAGGTCGATGAGGGAACGTGCCACACGCGACGCGGAGCAGTGGATGCTCGAGCGTCTGAACGGAGAGGACGGGCTCGGGGCGATCTTTCCCGCGATGGTGAATGCACTCGAAGTGATGACGATTCTGGGATATGCGGCGGACGACCCGCGCCGTGTGACGGCAAAGCGTGCCTTGCAGAAACTGCTGGTCGTGGGGCCGTCGAGCGCCTATTGCCAGCCCTGCGTATCCCCCGTGTGGGACACCGCCTTGGCCAGTCTCGCCATGCAGGAGGCGGGATGCGCGCCGTCCGCGGAGGCATCGGCTCGCGCCCTCGATTGGCTGCAAGCCGAGCAGATTCTCGACGAGCCGGGCGATTGGCAGGTCGACCGGCCCAATCTCAGGGGAGGCGGCTGGGCGTTCCAGTTCGCCAATGACTACTACCCCGATCTCGACGATACCGCGGTGGTCGCCTGGTCCATGCACCAGGCACCGAATGCCGCTGACTACGCGGAGAACATCTCGCGTGCGCTCGACTGGCTGGTGGGTATGCAGAGTGAGAATGGCGGGTTCGCCGCGTTCGATGCGGACAACACGTCGTATTACTTGAACAAGATTCCGTTCGCCGACCACGGTGCGCTGCTCGATCCCCCCACGAGCGATGTGAGCGCCCGGGTCGTGACGGTGCTTGCGCGCATCGGGCGCCCGGAGGACAAACGCGCCCTGGATCGCGCACTCGCCTACCTTCGCGCGGAACAGGAGCCGGAGGGCTCGTGGTTCGGCCGTTGGGGAACCAACTACATCTACGGCACCTGGTCGGTGCTCACCGCGTTCTCGCATGCGGGCATATCGCCTGACGATCAGTCCGTGCGCCGGGCGGTGGGCTGGCTGAATGGGCGGCAAAACCCGGACGGCGGGTGGGGCGAAAGCAACGACGGCTACAAGAATCCGCTGGACGGCAACGCGCCGAGCACCCCCTACCACACGGCGTGGGCGCTGCTGGGATTGCTCGCCGCGGGCGAAGCGGCGTCGGAGACGGTACGACGCGGGGTCAATCACCTGATGAGGACGCAGCAGGCCGACGGGCTCTGGAGCGACCCGACGTTCACGGCGCCCGGATTTCCGCGGGTGTTCTACCTCAAATACCACGGCTATTGCCGCTACTTCCCGCTGTGGGCGCTCGCCGCCTATCGAACGCTGACCCGAGCCGGAACCACCCATTGAATGTGGCGGGCGTCGTCGCGGCGCTCGATCGAGAGGCGCGTACCCTGGGCCCTGCTGTGCACCGCCGGGCGGGAGTGGATATCCTCGCCGACGGGACGCTTCGGGCCGTGAGCGGCATGGGGTGCGTCGCGGCCGGCATGGCCGCCCGCGGACTCATCGAAGCCGGCGCCACGGCCCTCGTGAGCTGGGGTATGGCCGGAGGTCTCGATCCTGAGCTCGAGGCCGGAGCGATTTGTCTTCCGCGGGAAGTCGTGGCACCGGACGGCATGCGGTTTGCAACCGCCTCCTCCTGGCGCGACACCCTGCTGGCGTCGATCGCCTCGTGTCGGCGCGTGGCATCGGGCGCTCTGCTCACCTGCATGCACCCGGTCGCCAGCGTGGCCGCCAAGGCAGCGGCACGCCGCGAGACCGGTGCGGTGGCCGTGGACATGGAAAGCTCCGCCGTCGCCGAGGTCGCCGCTGCGAGCCACGTGCCGTTCATGGCGATACGCGTCATCGTCGATACGGCGCTCGACGCGATTCCCGAGTCGGTGACCGCGGCAGGCCAGTCCGGCGAGGTGCAGATCGGGCGGCTCCTCCTGGGCCTCGCTCGATCGCCTGCGGACTTGGTGCCGCTGGTGCGTTTGGCGCGCCGCTATCGCGTGGCCGTCGGTTCGCTGCGTGCGGTGGGCAAGCTCGGCAGGCTGGGCCCCCCCGCGATGCCCGATGCTCGCGGCGTTCGATGCACGGAGAACCGCGGATGAGGGCCCTGGTCACAGGCGCCACCGGATTCGTCGGTGCGGCCGTCACGCGGGCGTTGCTTGCCGACGGATGGGATGTGCGCGCGCTGGTGCGCGAGGGCTCGGATCGAAGCAACTTGAATGCGCTGCCCGTCGAGCTTGCAATCGGCGATCTCACCGACCCCCGCTCGCTCGAGCGCGCCGTCGCCGATTGTGCGGCATTGTTCCATGTCGCCGCCGACTACAGGCTCGGGGCGCCCGATCCCTCGCAGCTGTATCGCGCCAACGTCGAAGGAACGCGCAATATCCTGATGGCAGCACGTCGGGCGCGCATCGAGCGGGTCGTATACACCTCGAGCGTCGCAACCATCGGCATTCCTGGCGACGGTACCCCCGGCGACGAGCGCACGCCCGTGGCACTCGAGGCGATGATCGGCCACTACAAGCGCTCGAAGTTCCTGGCCGAGCAAGCGGCGCTCGAGGCGGCGCGCGACGGGCTGTCGTTGATCATCGTCAACCCCTCGACTCCCATCGGGCCCGGCGATGTGAAGCCCACACCGACCGGGCAGGTGGTGCTCGATGCGGCCGCCGGCCGCATGCCCGCCTACGTCGACACCGGCCTGAACGTGGTACACGTCGACGACGTCGCCGCGGGACACCTCCTCGCGCTGTCCCGCGGGCGCACGGGCGAGCGCTACATTCTCGGTGGCGAGGACATGACGCTCGAGCAAATCTTGGGCGAGATCGCCCGCATCGTGGGACGCAAGCCGCCGCGGGTCCGGCTGCCGTACGCACTGGTGCTGCCGATGGCCTATGTGGCGGAAGGCATTGCAAAAGTCTCGGGACGCAGCGGCCGCCTCACCTTGGAGGGCCTGCGAATGTCGCGCAAGCGCATGTTCTTTTCCAGCGCGAAAGCCAAGCGTGAATTGGGGTATTCCTGGCGTCCTCCGGCCGAGGCCTTCGCAGACGCGGTCCGCTGGTTTCGTGGCCGCGGATGGATTCCCTAGGAGCCCCGGGCACGGCCCATGCAGCGCCGGCCGGCTGCGGCGTGCGCGATCAGCAAGACCGGCGCGCCGCCCACTGGCGCAGGCTGTGTTGATCGGCATCCGGCGATCCGGCAAAGTCCGCGAAACCACCCAGCCCTACCGAGCCGCTGCGGACTGCGTGCACGATGTCGGCCGAGGTGAGCGCGTCCATTTCATCCCGGTACCGGTATCCCGGCGCCGACCCCGCGTAGGCACCGGTGGCGGGATGCAGATAAACCTCGGTGAGCCCCTCAGGCAGATGTCGCAGCAGCCCCGCGAGCCGCGGCCGCGTCATCGCGCCGGACCAGTGCAAACCGAACACGCGATCGGGATAGGCGAGGCCCGCCGCGCGAAGCTGCCGCTTCAGCAGCCATGCGAACGGCGCCGTGATGAGCGCAGGCGCGCGCGCCGTCGAGGGCTCGATCTCACGCAGCACCGACAGCGGCTCTTCGGGAACGCGCACCGCGCGAACGCCGAATCGGCTGCCAATCGAAGCCATCATCCGGCCGATCGATGGGTGCAGATGGAAGTGCTTGTGCGCGTTGCAATGATCGAGCGCGAGTCCCGTGGCGGCAAAGGCCTCGAATTGCGCCGTAATTTCGGCGATCAGCTGACTGCGTGCCCGCGGGCTGAACGCGATCTCGGCGCCCAAGCTCGCCATGTCGGATCGAAAAAGGCCGTCGGCGCCGACCAGCCTCGAGACCTGCGAGGCGGGCAGCGTCGGGCGGCCCTCGACCAGCACGAGATGCAGTCCGACACGGAGCTGCGGCATGTGGCGCGCACGCACGACTGCGTCGGCGGCGGCGGCTCCCGATACCATCAGGCTCGCCGCCGTCAGGATGCCGTGGCGATGCGCTGTCTCGACCGCTTCATTGACCTCGTGCGCTGCGCCGAAATCATCCGCGGTCACGATCAAGCGCTTCACGCAGCGTCCCTTACCACGGGGTCGACCGACCCATCGCGGGCGACGTCGAAGCTGTCGTCGCGCCATTGAACGCGGCGCGTGGCGAAGCCCCACGCCCACAAGGCGAGACTCAGCATGTCGCGGACCGGCAGCAGCAACAGCTGATGTGCCGGCGCGAAATTCGAGCCTCGCACCCGCAGATGCAGCATGACCCTGGCGAGGGCGGTGACGGCCAGCAGGGTGATCGCCGGAAGCGCAAAGCCGGCAAGCAGGCACCCTGCGGCGGCCACGGGCACGCCGAAGGTTACGACGGAGAGGCTGTAGCCGACCGGCCGCACGACGCGAATCGTGCGCAGCCACCGCAACTCGTGATGCACGAGCTCGCTAAAGCTCGGCTCGTCCACGCAAGTCTCCACCACGACGTCGGACAGCACGGTGCGCAAACCCAATGCGCGCGTCAACTCGCCCAGCCGGTAGTCGTCGGCGAGCTGGTTGGCGATTGCCGCGAAGCCGCCGATGCGCCGCAGGACGTGGCGCCTGATTGCGATGGTCGCGCCGAACGCGAACGCCCGCGATCCGAACATGGCCGCGACCCGGACCGAAGGGGCGAACCAATCATTGATGAACAAGGAGCCGAGCATCGACCAGAGCCCCTTCATGGGACGGCCGAGATACGGACAGGTGACGATGCCTACCGCCGGGTCGGCGAGCGGGGCGACGATGCGGGCAACGTAGTCCCGGCCGACGCTCACGTCGCTGTCCGAGATCACCAGCAGGTCGTGCCGCGCGTACGGCATCATGTTGATGAGATTGCTCACCTTGCGGCTGGTGCCGTGCTGGCGGCGATCGACGGCGATTTGGATGTCCACCCTCGGAAATTCCCGCGCGAGGCGGGCGACGACGCCGATTGCCGGATCATCCGGGTCGCACACCCCGAACACGATTTGAAAGCGGGGATAGTCCTGGTCGCAAAACGAATGCAGGCATTCGTAGAGCTCGTGCTCCGCGCCGCACAGCGGCTTCAGCATCGTCACCGGCGCGCCCTTGCGCAGCGGCGGACAGGCGGGGTGGGGCTTGAGCCGGGTGCGCACGGCGTAGGCGGCCAGCACGGTATAGATGGCAACCGCGGCCGCAAGCGCCGTGCCGACCCAGGACATCCATGTATGTGGATTCACAATCACTGAAAAGCTCCAATTGTGCGATTTCGGCACGCTCGCCGGCATGGCGGGTAAAACCGCCGCTGGCTGGCGCGGCCGTTCCGCAAGACGCTATGATCCGCCGATGACCACCGGCGGAAACGCCGACCCGTTGAGGCTATAGAGATGGACGAAGCTGGACCTGCGAACCGAATCGATAATAGGGATATTATGGCAGATTCGGATGCGTTGATTCTCGTCGACCAGGAGGACCGCCGGCTCGGCCATTTGAGCAAATCGCTCTGCCACGAGGGGCGTGGGGTGCTGCATCGCGCCTTCTCCCTGCTGATCTTCAACGACCGCGCCGAACTGTTGGTACAACAACGCTCCGCCCAGAAGCGCCTCTGGCCGCTGTACTGGTCCAATAGCTGTTGCAGCCATCCGCGTCGCGCGGAGACCATGGATGTCGCTACTCGGCGACGCCTGTGGGAAGAGCTTGGCATCCGCTGCGACCTTAAATTCCTGTTCAAGTTCCAGTACCACGCGCAATTTGACGCCACCGGCGCCGAACACGAACTGTGCTCCGTGTTTATCGGCCGCTCCGACGCCGATCCGAACATCAATCGCGAAGAAATCGCGGATTGGCGCTGGGTCGGTCCCGAGGTCCTACGAGCAGAGATGGCGGGCGCCGACAGTTCGAGGTATACGCCGTGGTTCATGCTGGAATGGGACAGGATATGCCGTGATCATCGGGCAGACGTGCTCGCTTTTGGCGCTTGATGAGGCAATCTTAATTTGGCCGGAAATATCAACCCGACGCCCAAATCGTCAAAGCCGCGGTAACATAGGACATGGCAATACCTCTTCTGCAAATGTATCGGGTCGCAAAATACCTCGCCGGGCGCAAGCTCCGGGGTGACAAGCGCTACCCCCTGGTTCTCATGCTGGAGCCTTTGTTCCAGTGCAATTTGGCGTGCGCCGGCTGCGGCAAGATCGACTACCCGAAGGAGATCCTGCTGAAGCGGGTGAGCGTCGACGATGCCTTGAATGCCGTCGACGAGTGCGGCGCGCCCATCGTTTCCATTCCGGGAGGCGAGCCGCTGATCCACAAGGAAATGCCGCAGATCGTGGCCGGGATCGTGAAGCGCAAGAAGTTCGTCTACCTGTGCACGAACGCCATCCTGCTCGCCAAACACATCGACGAGTATCAGCCGTCGCCGTATCTCACGTTCTCCATCCATCTGGATGGCAACCGCGAGCGGCACGACGAATCGGTATGCCAGGAAGGGGTGTTCGACAAAGCGGTCGCCGCGATCAAATTGGCCCGCGGCAAGGGTTTTCGGGTCACCATCAATTGCACCCTGTTCAACGGCGAGAATCCGGATCACGTCGCGGAGTTTTTCGACACCGCCATGGGCCTTGGCATCGAGGGCATCACGGTCTCGCCGGGCTACAGCTACCATCACGCGCCGCGGCAGGATGTGTTCCTCGGCCGCCATGCGAGCAAACAGCTGTTCCGTGAGATCTTCAAGCGCCGCCGGCCGTCGGGCAAAGGTTGGTCGTTCAACCACTCGGGCCTGTTCCTCGATTTTCTCGCGGGCAACCAGACCTACCAGTGCACACCCTGGAGCAATCCGACCTACAACGTGTTCGGCTGGCAGCGTCCCTGCTATCTGTTGTCCGACGAGGGCTATGCGCCGACTTACCGCTCGCTCATCGAAGACACCGAGTGGGACAAGTATGGCGTGGGCAAGAACCCGCGCTGCGACAATTGCATGGCGCACTGCGGTTTCGAGGGTACGGCCGTCAACGACGCGTTCAGCCACCCGGTGAAGGCCATGCTGGCCTCGCTCAGAGGCCCGCGGGTGTCCGGTCCGATGGCCCCGGAATTGCCTTTCGACTATGCCGAGGGCGCGGCTCCCGGCACCGTTGCCACCGTGTCGGTCTCCGAGATCAAACGGATGGCGCGCGAGTCGGACGAGGGCCAAAGAGTTGCGGCCACGCACTGAGCGCTCCCCGTCCAATCAATGCATGTGAGCAACGCAGCCGATCGTCGCGCCCCAGCCCGGCCTCCTTCGGAGGATGACGGGGCCTTCGCAAAACAACTCGAGGTCTGGCGCGTCCGTATGGAGGGCGCCCTCGACCGGCGCCTGCCCGCCGCGACCCAGACGCCGGCGCGTCTGCACGAGGCCATGCGCTACAGCGTGCTGGGCGGGGGCAAGCGGATCAGACCTGCCCTGACGTTCGCCACGGCGCATGCCCTCGGGCTCTCGGAGGATCAGGTGGAGGCCGTAGCTTGCGCGATCGAGCTGACCCACGTGTATTCGCTGGTGCATGACGATTTGCCCGCCATGGACGACGACGATTTGCGGCG
Organism: Steroidobacteraceae bacterium; assembly: GCA_050012215.1. Lineage (GTDB taxonomy): Bacteria > Pseudomonadota > Gammaproteobacteria > Steroidobacterales > Steroidobacteraceae > Bog-1198. The sequence goes on along the minus strand of JBEKHO010000015.1, from coordinate 77,679 downwards.
CGGCCGTCCGACCTGCCACAAAGCCTATGACGAGGCGACTGCGATCCTGGTCGGTGATGCGTTACAACCGCTGGCTTTTCAGTTGCTCGCGCGCGATTCATCGCTCCCGCAGGCACCGGCCGTGCGGCTGCGCCTGATCGACATGTTGAGCGAGGCCAGCGGCACGTTCGGCATGGCCGGAGGACAGGCGATCGATCTCGAGGTGGAAGGCAAGAAGCTCGATGTCGCCGCGGTCGAGGATATGCATGCCCGCAAGACCGGCGCCATCATCAGCGCGAGCGTGCTGATGGCTGCCGCCTGCGCGCCCGATCTGCCGCCTGCGCGTTACGAGGCGCTCGCCCGGTTTGCCGCAGCGATCGGTCTGGCATTCCAGATTCAGGACGATCTTCTCGACGTGCTAGGCGACGTATCGACGCTGGGGAAGGCCACCGGGGCCGACCGCGAGCACGCGAAGCCGACCCACCCCTCGGTCATCGGCATCGAAGCCTCGCAGGAGCGCGTGCATCTGCTGCACAACCAGGCGCTCGAAGCGCTCGTGCCCTTCGGCGAGCGCGCCGCACCGCTGCGCTCACTGGCACATTGGTTGCTGTCCCGCAGCTATTGAGGGCCCGCCGCGGCCGATGGCGCACCGGCGCCGTCGCCGCATGGCATCTCGGCTTCGCCGCTTGCATCGTGCCCGCGTTCGGATCGGAGCAATCGCCGATCGAGATGTCGCAGCTGGACATTGCTCCGGACGGAGCTTCGGGTGCCACGACCGTCGTGCGTGCCGGGGTGCACTGGATCAGGCTCCAGCTCGCAAGCCTGCCGGCGTCCGGGGTTCCGGTGGTCGTGGTGCGATCGGGGCGGCAGACCGATGTGCAGCTGGCCGCGCCGCAGGGGGTGATGCTGCCCCGCGCTGCGACGCTCGCGGGCTTTCGCGGCATGCGCGAGTCGATCTTCGCCCTTCCAGAGAACCTGCGCGCTGGCGGGCCGGTGTACCTGCGCATCGAATCGCGTCTCTCGGAACCGGACACGGCGAGCATCCGCACCTCGACCCTGGCCGATGTGCTCGCGGCCGGCGCCGACCGGGCGCGCGTCATCGCGCTCTCGGTGGGTGCGTTGTTCACCGTATCCATTGCAGCTCTGTTGATCTGGTTCGTGCTCAAGGACAAGCTCTTCATCCTGTATGCGACCTTGTTCTCGTTGCAGGCGCTCTACATCGTGTATCTCTCGGGGCAGGGATTCGAGTGGCCGTTGCTGTCGGTCGCTGCACCGCTCGGGTCCTTCGCCTGGAACGTGCCGGTCGGGTTGAGCGGTGCCGCAGCGTGCCTGTTCGTGCGCGAAATCGCCGATCTCAGGCACGCCTCACCGCGCATCGATGCGATTTTCGGCTGGTTTGCCGTGGCCTTCGTGCTGGTGACGATCGCCAATGTGGCGAAGCTCGCCGGCTACGGCTTGATCGTGAATGCGCTCGGCAACCTGATTTTTTCAGTGGCTGCGGTATTCACGGTGGTGATCGCGTTCCTGGCTTGGCGTCGGGGCAATCGGGCCGCAGGATGGTTTTTGATCGCCTGGAGCGTGCTCGACGGAGTTGCCATCGCGACCGCCGTGAGATTCCTGTTCGCGTCCAATGATGCGAACGCCGACCCCTACTATTACGCGCTGCCGCTGTCGATGGTGGCTGCCTCCGTGCTGGTGGCGCTCGGCGTCGCTGACCGTCTGCGGCAGCAGCGCGACGCGCTGTCGGACGCGGAGCGCCGTGCGCAGATCGACTCGCTCACCGGCGTGCTCAACCGGCGCTCGCTCATCGAGCGGCTGGACGCCGCGTGTCTGCGGGCGCGGGCGCGCGCTCTGCCGATCGCCGTACTGTTCATCGACCTCGATCACTTCAAGCACATCAACGATACGCACGGGCATCAGGCGGGAGATGCGTGCCTGCGCGCCGTCATCGAACCCATTCACTCGGAGCTGCGTCAGTCCGACGTGATCGGCCGCTTCGGCGGCGAGGAATTCGTGGTGGTGCTGAGCAGCGCGGATGGCGCTGCGGCGCTGCTGACCGCCGAGCGCATACTGGAACGGGTCGCCAACGTCGCCGTCGCGGGCTACGGGGAGCCGGTGCGGCTGACGTGCAGCATCGGCGTTGCAGCGAGCGACATGCTGGCCGTGTGGGGCGAACAATTGATCGCGCGTGCGGATGAGGCCGTCTATGCGGCGAAGAGATCTGGCCGAAATCGCGTCCAAGTCGCAGCAGCCGTAGGCGTACCCGCGACCAAAGCGGTCTCTGAACCGGTGGGCAGCGCACCATCCGGGTGACGGCGCCCACCATCGCACCGCATCAGCATTTCGACGGGCGCCGCCACCATCTTGCCGCGTCGCACACCGATTGTCTCCGGTTAGCAACGGTTGACTCCTCCCCCCATATGCCAGAATGTGGTTGCAAGGAGGGAACGTTATGTTGCATCACGCGATCAGTCACGGGCGCCTCATGCGCGAATCGACTGACCGCGTTCAGGCGGCGCTCGCGAGCGCGGATGCCGGCGAACAATTGATCGCGCGGCGCGTCCTCGAGAATCCGAACGCCTGGAGCCTGTGGGAACGCGAACATTCCAATCTCATGCGCAAACTCGCCGACTGCGGCGCGCGCCTGCAAGTCGGAGAGCTCAAACAGACCACGTTTCGCCTGCTGCATGGAACGGCTCTGTTTCATTATCTGCGTCAGAGCTCGGTGCGCGGCCGGCAGCGGCAACGCGTGATGGCGCACTTTCGTCCGGGCCGAAGCTACGAGGCGGCGCTCATTTCCGAGCATGGCGCGTATCTGCGCAAGGCGTGCAGCCATCTGTGCACCAGCCATCTCGGCACCGACGTGGTGCGGGACCCCGCGTTTCTCGATCCAATGCAGCGCTACGAGGAGCTCTACGCCGAATATTTCGATCTGTACTGCGCGTGCTTGATCGCAAATTCGAACGAGGCGGAGTCGCAACGCGCGCTGCTGCCGCTCCTCAAACAGCAGCTGCAGGAATACCGTCTGGCGATACTCGATCCGCGCTCGGCGCAGCCGTTCCTCAAGCGCGAGGCGGATCTGCGCCGCGCCACGGGCGACACGCAGCGGCTCAAGAGGCTGGTGTTGCGGCCCAAATGAGGGTGGAGCGCGCGCCCTTGGGCGCGCGGCGCCTGCTCATTGGATGGCGAGCTTGCGCTCCTTCAAGGAGGGCGGCGTCCATTGGTAAATCCACGTCTCGGTGAGGGGCCGGCCGTCGATGCGCAAGTAAAGCCGCAGGTCGATGGGCTCGATCGAGTCCTCCGGCGGCTTCACATCGAAGAGCGCGCGGTATCCGGCGAACTCCGGGACGAAATGCGCGGTGACGTGTTCGGTGGTGCCTCGCGAGGTCGTGATCACCGCCTCAACGGCAGAGTCCTTGGGGAGCGCGCCCAACTCGCCGCCGGCGAAGTCGAGGGCGAAATGCCAGGAGTAGTACTGGCGCTTGACGCCGACGGTGCCGCCGATGCCGGTGCGCGTGGCGATCGTCTGTCCCAGCGGCGACGAATAAGGAATCTTCGTGCCCCAGTACAGGCGGTAGCCGAACAGCAACTCCTGCCCGGGCTTGGGCTTCTCCGCGGGATTCCAGAAGGCGACGATGTTGTCGAAGGTTTCGTCGATGGTCGGGATTTCAACGAGCTGCACGGCGCCCTTCCCCCAAGTGCCACCCGACTTGGGCTCGACCCACAGACTCGGCCGCCGGTCGTAATACACGCCGTCGTCCTGGTAGTGATCGAAGTTGCGGTCCCGCTGCAGCAGACCGAATCCCCGCGGATTGTCGTCAAAGTAGGAGTTCAGATGCAGCTGCGCCGGATTGACCAGCGGGCGCCAGATCCACTCGCCCGCGCCGGTCCACATGGACAAACCGTCCGAGTCGTGAATTTCCGGCCGCCAATCGTTGGCCCCACGCCGGTCGTTCTTGCCGTAGAAAAACATGCTGGTGAGCGGCGCGATCCCGAGCCGCTCGATGGGCTTGCGCGGATAGTACGCGGTGTCGATGTTCATGATCTGAGTGCCGCCGGGGGTGATCTGAAAGCGCAGCGCGCCCGCGATGCTCGGCGAGTCGAGCAGCGCGTACAGCGTCAGCGTTCCCGAATCCTTGACGGGCCGCTCGAACCAGAATGAGGTGAAGCGCGGAAATTCTTCCGGGCGGGGAAACGCGGTGTCTACCGCCAGCGCCCGGGCCGAAAGACCGTATTGCCGCGTGTCGCCCCCCACGGCGCGGAAGTAGCTCGCACCGAGGAATGCTGCGACGTCATCTCTCCAGTCGGTGATGAATTGCACCCTGAACCCTGCAAAGCCCGCGCGGTCCTTCATGACTGCAGGGTCGACGCCGCTCTTGTCCCACTCGAACATCGCGGGGTCGTAGAGGATCTCGCGCGCCTGGCCGTCGATGACTTCGTACAGGTGTACGGGCTCGGTGAAAGTGCGGCCGACGTGGAAGAATTGCACGCGGAAGGCAAGCCCCGCATCCGCCCAGAGCGCATGGTCACCGCGGAACCGGATGGACTGATACTGATCGTAACCGAGTTTCCCCATCGCGGGCGGGAGCACGTCCTTCGACGGCTGAAAGGCGTTGCTGGCTAGCCAATGCGCCTGACCCTTGAGCCAGGCGAAGTCGAATGCTTGGGCGGGGGACGGCGCGGCCGGCGGGGGCTGCTGCGCGGCGTCCGCACCGGCGGCGCGCATGAGCTGTCCGCCTGCCAGTCCCAGGGCCAATCTCAATATCGAGCGACGATCGGTCATGTGCGTAAAAGTCCTTCAGATCAACAAAGTAGGGGCCTGCGCGTCGGGCAACTGCGCGAGCTGATTGAGGAGGCGCGCGCTGCCGGCGACCTCGACCCGCTCGACGCGCGTCAGCCATCCGAGCGCCTCCTCCAGCGAGCGGGCATCGACGAGCTTCTGCTGCGCGGTGAAGGCATCGGGGTCGGGACGGCCCGGCGGGTCGACGGGACGGGGAAGATTTCCGTCGACATGCGCCATCCGCGCTTCGCGATTTCGCGCCAAAAACTTCAGTCCGTCGTCGGGAAGGATGTGCGCCGTGGCGATCAATTCCGTACGTCGCGCCACCAGCGCAGGCACGTCGAGCTCTTCCGGCGTGCGCAGCAGCGCAACTTTCGACAGAGCGCGGCCGAGCCATTCGCTGCCGCTCGCGCGCGACAGCGGCACCGACAGCAGCAATCCCAGCAGCGCGGGCGATATCCAGGCGAGCAGGGCCGGGGACAGAAACCAGAAAACAGCTGCCGCCGTGGCGGCGAGCAGCATGTCCCGCTTGTGAAAATGCCAGGCATCGCTCCAACTCGTCCCGCCGCCGTCCCGCCGCTGCGGATTCCAGCCGGAATCGCGGCCCAGGAACACCTCGAAGACATGGCGGCTTTGCAGCATCATCATGACCGGCGCGTAGAGTGCCGACAGGATGACTTCGAACAGGAAGCTCGCGCCGATGCCGACCACGCCGCCGCCTCCGCGCCGCAGCCTCGTCGAGGTGAGCGCGTGGATCAAGCCGAGCATCTTCGGGATGAACAGCACCGCCATGCTGAACCAGAACAACGCCATCATGAGTTCCACGTTGAACCGGGGCCAGGTCGGAAACATCTGGAAGTCGTGATTGAAGTATTCCGGGCGGATCAGGTGCGACTGCACGGCGAGTGCGAATCCGACGCCGAGCATCAAGAGCCAGAGCGGGGAGGAGAGGTAGCTCATGATGCCGATGCCGAGATGCAGCCGGCTCGCGAACGAAAAACCCGATGCGCCGATGATCTTCATGTGCTGCAGATTGCCCTGCGCCCAGCGCCGGTCGCGGATGGCCACATCGATGAGCGACGGCGGCGATTCCTCCCAGGAGCCGCCGCACTCCGTCGCCATCCGCACCTTCCATCCGCCGCGCCGCATGAGCGCAGCCTCGACGAAATCGTGCGACAGGACATGGCCCCCGAAAGGCTTGCGCCCCTCGAGCTCCGGCAAACCGCAACAGTCGGCGAATGCCCGCACGCGGATGATGGCGTTGTGCCCCCAGTAGTTGCCGCTGTCCCCCGACCAGGCCGCCAACCCGCGCGTGATGACCGGTCCGTAGGCGCAGGCGGCAAATTGCTGCAGGCGGCCGAAGAAGGTGCGTGCTCCGATCAGCTGCGGCGCGGTCTGCAGAATGCCCAGCGCGGGATCCGCGTGCATCATCTGCACGAGCCGCGTGAGCGTCGATGCATCGATGAGGCTGTCAGCGTCGAGCACGATCATGTGGTCGTAGCGCCCTCCCCAGCGGCTGACGAAATCCTCGACATTTCCGGATTTGCGCGCGACGTTGCGCCAGCGCCGCCGGTACCACACCGGCATCACCGAGGTGAGCGAGCGCCGCAGGCCGTCGATCGCCACGGTCTCCCGAATCCAGGCATCTGCATTGGTGGAGTCCGACAGGACCACGATCTCGAACGCCCCCTGGGTGCCGATTCGGCCGAGGCCCTCGGCCATCGACTGGAGCGCCGCGGTGGTGCGCGTCGGATCCTCGTTGTAGATCGGCATCACCAGCGCGGTCAAAGTGCTGCCCGTGCCCTCGTCCGGCGCGGGCATCGGATCGCGGCGTTTGGACGCGCCAGCAAGCACCGACCCGGCGGCGAATGCGATCCAGGCGAGCGATATCGCGAAGAAGAAAATCATCAGGCCTTGCAGCCAGGTCATGCTGGTGAACCGCACCACCTGAAGCATCTGGTACACGCCGTAGACCGTGACCCCGACCGAGATCGTGGCCAGGATGATGCGTGCAAATATCACGGCGGCGGACGAGGACGCTGGCTCCAAATGGCGCCGCGAGAAGCCCAGATCCTGGGACGGCATGTCGAGCCGGCTCTCCGGCGGCATTCCGCCCGAGGACTCGGCAGGGGCCAGGCGTACCGCCGAGCTCAGATTGAGGTCCATCGATAGAGCCAGGTTTCGGTGATGGGAACGTCGCCGCGCAGGATTCGCAGACGCAGCTCGATCAGGTCGGCATTGTTGGTGTCCACCTCGAAACTGGCGCGCAGACCCCGCAAGGCGCTGTTGGACACCAGCGACACATTGGAGATCTTGCCCGCCGAGGCACCGAGATCGACCTTCAGTCCGTCGGCTTTGTCGCCCGCCCCGACGATGTCCAGGATGAAGACGCGGCGCTTGCCGTCGAGGCTCGCACCCGATCGGGTGGCAACGATTTCCCCCATGCCCTTCGGGAGCGCCGGTTCGGCGAGCCAGGTGAGCTTGTACGCGAGACTCAAGGGGTGACCGGCCTGGAGCCCCTGCGTGGGGCGCCAGAAGACGACGATGTTGTCGTTGCTCTCCCGTCCCGACGGGATCTCGACCAGTTCGACCCCGCCCGGCCCCCAGTCGCCCTTGGGCTCCACCCACGCACTCGGCCGCCGTTCGTACAAGTTATCGAAATCCTGGAAATCGCTCTGTTCGCGCGAGCGCTGCACCAGACCGAAACCCTGCGGCGGATGGGTCGTGAACGTCGATACCTCGAGCTTCGTGGGGTTCGCGAGCTGCCGGAATATGTGTTCGCCGGAGTCGGAGGTGATCTGCAATCCGTCCGAATCATGAACTTCCGGCCGATAGTCATCGAGGCGGCCTCGATTGGTCTCGTCGAACAAGAACATGGAGGTGAGCGGCGCGATTCCCACGACGCGCACGTCCGAACGCGGGAACAAGGTGAACTCGATGTCAACGACGGTTTCCACGCCGGGCGTGACGGTGAAGCGGTATGCGCCGGTGGTGGAGTCGCTTTCGAGCAGCGCGTCGATCACGATGGATTCCGCACGCGGGGCCGGGCGCTCGATCCAGAAATGCGTGAACGCCGGGAACTCCTCGCCGGCGCCCTCGGCCGTATCGATGGCCAGACCCCGGGCGGACAAGCCGTACAGGAGATTCTTCGCCACGGCGCGAAAATAGCTCGCGCCCTGGAATACGAGGAACTCGTCCCACACCTTTTTCGAGTTGATATGACCGACGAGCCGGAATCCCGACAGCGGCAGCGATACCTGGCCCCCGGCATGTTGCGCGACCGGGCCCATGGCGAACATGGCAGGGGTCGCGATCAGATCCTTCGCCAATCCGGCCTCGACCGTGGACACCGTGACCGGAGCTGTGCGTTGACTGAAGCCGGCGCGCAACAGCTCGAGGCGGAACGGCAACCCATCCTGGCGCCAGATCGCGGCATTCCGGTCGAAAAGGATGGCGTGGTATTGCTCCGGACTCATCTTGTCGAGGTCCGCGGACAACGCGCTGCTGCGCGGCGTGTACGGCTTCGCCGCAAGCCGCTTGGCATCGGCGAGCAGCACGTCGAAACTGAACGGATACGTGGCCTCGGACCTTGCCGCAGGGGGGGCGGGATCGGGTTTGCGCGCTCCCGGGGCCGCCGCGATCGATACGCCGGCGGCGGTCATCGTGAGCACCAACCCGGCGCTGGCGATCGCAAATCGCAATTTGGTCCACTCCCTTCGTCGAAAAAAGCCTCCGGGTGGCCGTGGATGAGCGAGCGCATCGCTCCCCCGGGCATTGACCGTGCGGCGGATTCGGATAGTTTAACGCGATGGCCACCTCCGTGCTCCCCCCAGAACCGCGCCAAGAGCCGCAACGCGCCGAACCCCAGAGCGCATCGGCGGTGCTCATGGTTCGGCCGGCGAACTTCGGGTTCAATCAACAAACCGCTGCGAGCAATGTCTTCCAGCACGCACCGGAAAGTCCCGGGGCCACGCCTTGGGCCCACGAAAGCGCAGAGATTCAAAGCCTCGCGCTGCGGGAGTTCGACCGTCTGGCCGACTCTCTCGAGCGATCCGGCGTGACCGTGATCGTCGCCCAAGACACCCGGGAGCCGGTAAAGCCGGACGCGATATTCCCCAACAACTGGGTCAGCTTTCACGCCGACGGAACCGTGGTGCTATACCCGATGCTGGCCCCGAACCGCCGCGTGGAGCGCCGCGAGGACGTGCTCGGCGAGGTCTTTGGTGCGGGATTTCGGACGACGCGCACGGTGGATCTCTCCCCCCGGGAGACCCGCGGCCAATATCTCGAAGGCACGGGAAGCCTGGTCCTCGATCGCGTGCGCCACATCGCCTACGCGAACGTGTCGGCGCGCACCGATCTCGATGTGCTGGGCGATTTCGCCCAGCAACTCGACTACGATGTGGTGACTTTCGAATCCACGGACGGCGTTGGACGATCCGTGTATCACACCAATGTGATGATGGCGATCGGGGCCGGCTTCGCCGTGGTGTGCGGCGAGTCGATTGCCGACCGGGACCGGCGCGCGGCGGTCCATTCGACGCTCGAGTCGGGCGGGCGCGAAATCATCGAGATCGGATTCGCGCAGATGCAGGCGTTCGCGGGCAACCTGCTCGAGCTCGCGCCGCCGGGCTCCAAAGTGATCGCTCTGTCGAGGACTGCCTGGGAAAGTCTCGGGCCGGAGCAGTGCCGCGCCCTCGAAAGGCACGGCCGCATCGTGGCGGCGGACATTCCCGTCATCGAGCGCTACGGCGGCGGCGGCGTGCGCTGCATGCTGGCGGAAATTCACCTGCCGCACCGGATGTAAGCACCTAAAGCCATGCTGGAACTCGGCGTCAAAAGCTTGATGGCCTATCTCATCGGGGCGCTGCTCGGCAGCTTGATCTTGGGGCGCCTGCGCGGCGTGGACATCCGCCGGATGGGCAGCGGCAACGCGGGGGCCACGAATGCGTTGCGCACGCAGGGAAAGCTTTTCGGGCTCGCGGTGCTCTTGATCGATGCAGGCAAGGGAGTGCTCGCGGTGCTTTATCTGCCGGGCGCGCCCTGGCCCGCCGCCGATCCCGCGGTGTCGCGCGAGTGGCTCACCCTGGCGTGCGCCCTGGCCGTGATCTTGGGCCATGTCTATCCCGTGTGGTTTTCGTTTCGCGGCGGCAAGGGCGTTGCCACCATGATCGGGGTCATCGGCGCTCTGGAACCGCGGCTGCTCCTCCCGGTGTGCATCGCCTGGGTCACGGTTCTGTTGCTCACCGGCTACGTGGGACTTGCCAGCATGCTCGCCGGCGCGGCCCTCGTCGCCTTCGTCTATGCGACCGAGCCGGGCAATCAGCCGCTGCTCACGTTCTGCGTCGTGGTCGAGCTCTTCGTGATCTTCACCCATCGAGCCAATATCGCGCGCATGGCTTCGGGGCAGGAGCACCGGGTGCGGAAGCTATGGCTGTTTCGCTCCCGAACTGCATAGATCCGCGGGCGCTGCTGAGGCTCCTGTCGGATGGGGGCACACGCTCGGGTGCGCGGCTTGCGCGCGAGCTCGACACCAGCCGGGCCGAGATAGCAGGGCTGGTGGGGAAACTGCGCGGCGCGGGAATCGACATCGGCGCCGTCGGCGGGCGGGGCTATCGTTTACAGGCAGCGGTGGAGCTTCTGGATCCCGCAAGGATCCGCGGCGGGCTCTCCGAGCCGATGCGGCCGAGGATCCATCGCCTGGACGTGTTGTTCGACGTGGATTCCACCAACACGCACCTGTTGCAACTCACACCGCCACCGTTGCGCTGCGCGAATGTATGCTCGAGTGAGCTGCAGCACGCCGGGCGGGGCCGCCGCGGCCGACGATGGATCTGCCCGTTCGGCGGCGGTTTGGCGCTGTCCCTCGGATGGTCCTTCGCCGGCACCTCAACGGTGGATCCGAGCTTGAGCCTCGCCGTGGGCGTGGCGGTTTCCCGGGCCTTGCATCGGCTGGGCGCGCAGCCTATCCGGCTGAAGTGGCCGAATGACATCTGGCTCGGCGATCGCAAACTCGGCGGAGTGCTGGTCGAGCTGCGCACGGAGGCCGGGGGGCCGGCTTACGTTGTGATCGGCATCGGGCTGAATGTGTCGTTGTCGGCCGCCGAGCGGCAGGCGATCGAATCCGAGGGCGTGCAAATCGCGGCAGTATCCGACGCTTGCCCGGAGCCGGTATCGCGCAATGTTCTGGCGGCGGCTCTTTTGGATGAACTTTTGAGTATGCTGGATGAGTTCGAACGAAGCGGATTCGCCTCCTTCCGCGAGCAATGGGTGATGCTCGATGCGCTCGCCGGGCGCAGGGCGCGGGTGCTCGCGGCAGATGGCCCGGTCGAGGGGACGGCGCGGGGAGTGGACCGGGATGGTGCGCTGTTGCTCGAGGTGGCGGGGCAACTGCAGCGGCACGTGTCCGGCGAGGTGAGTCTGCGCTTGAATGAAGGTGACGGGTGACTATTCTCAAAAGCATCGTGGTGTGCCTGGCGCTCGCCAATGTCGGATATTTTCTGTGGAATCGCGGGGTCGGCGATCAGACCCCGTCGTCGGTCGCGGGTCCTGCGCCGGCCGTCAGCTTGAAACTCGCCTCCGAGTCGTCCGCCACCCCGCGGCTCGTCGCCGTCCCCGACACGCAGGCTCCGGCTGGGATTGCCGGTGCGAGCGGCGGGGCGGAGGTGGCGGCTGCGGCTCCGTCGTCCTCGCCGGAGGCTGTCGGCCTGTTGACCGACGTGAAGCGCTGCATCAGCGTGGGCCCGTTCCGCGACGTGGCCGAAGCCGCGCATGCGGCCACGACGCTGCGCGGCGGGGGCTATGATCCGAGGCAGCGGGTGGCCGAAGGCGAGGTGTGGGCGGGAGTGTGGGTCTATCTGCCCATCACACCCTCGCGGAGCAGCGATCAGATGCAAGCGAAACTCAAGGCCGGCGGCATCGACGATGCGCTGGAAATGCCGGGGCCCAACGAGGGGTCGGTATTGTCGCTCGGCCTGTTCAGCGACTCGAAGCGGGCCCAAACGCGGATTTCGCAGGCACAGGCCCTGGGGTTCAATCCCGCGATCGCCGATCGCAAGCGAACCGGGGATGTGTACTGGATCGACATCGATTTGAAGCCGACGGACAGCGTGCTGAAGCCCGCCGATTTGCAGACCGATTCCGGCCGCATCGTGCGTCTGGAGGTCAAGGGATGTCCGGCGGCGGCTGGCGGGGTGGCGCCATGACCGGCCGCGAAAACACCTGGCGCACGCTGCGCGTGCTGGGCGGGATCGTGGGCTACGGTTTTCTGGCGGCCTTCGTGAGCCTCGTCGGCATGCAGATCTATTGGTGGTTCAGGGAGGGTGAATGGACGCACATCAGCCTCGGCGATGGCATTCGCGCCGTGCTGAACCATCTGAGCATTCCGGCCGATTCGACTGGCCGTCTGGCGAGACTCTCGCACTGGCTCGATGCGCCGGTGGATTGGCTGGGATTGCACAAGCTGGTCGAGATTCTGCCCGCCTCGCTTGCGCTGTTCGCCCTCGCGACTTTGGGGAACTTCCTGTTGGTGTACGGCACCGATCGACTGCGTGTCGGCCGGCGAGGGAGCTGATCGCGTGCACTTCACCCGGCTTGCCGGATTTTTAACGCTTTGCGTGCTGTCGGCCGTGACGGCGCCTATCGTCCCGGCCGCCTCCGACTCCGTCTACACGCCGATCGTGCCCACCATGAGCGATCGGACGATCATCTTGACAGGCCGAACCTTAAGCATCGAGCAGATCGTCGCGGTCGCGCGGCATGGCGCGAAGGTCGAGCTCGGAAGCGACGCCCGCCGGCGCGAGACCGATAACTACGGTCTGTTGCTCGAGGCGGCCGCAGAGGGCGTCTCGGTCTATTGGTTCAATCGCGGAGCGGGCGAGCAACGCGAGACCGTGATGTTCGACGGCGATCCCATGTCCTCGAAGAACCGTGCGTCGATCGAGAAGACGCAGATGGCGGCGTTTCGCGACGGTGCGTTGTGGGGAACCGGTCCCGAGGTGAGCGACGAGGAAATCGTCCGCGCGATGATGGTGGTGCGCGCCAACGCCATGACTTATAACGCGCCCAGCCCGCAGCTCGCGCAAATGCTGCTCGATCTATTGAACAAGCGCATCACCCCCGTGGTGCAGTCCCGCGGCACGTTGGGCGAAGGCGACCTCGCCCCCCTCGGCAACGTCGGCGCCGCGATGGTGGGCGCGGGGGATGTGTATTTCGAGGGCGTGCGGATGGGCGCCGGCGGGGCGCTCAAGCGCGCCGGTCTGTCGCCCATCAAGCCGTTCGCGGCTGACGACAACGCGTTGACGAGCAGCAACGCGTACGCGACGGGCCAGGCGGCGCTGCTGGTCTACGATGCGCGCGCCGCGCTCGAATGGGCGGATGTCATCTACGCCATCGACTTGAACGGCATGAACTCGAGCGTCACGCCGTTGAGCCTGGCGGTGCAGCGGGATCGCCCGGAGCCCTGGCTCAACTGGCATGCCGCGCGGATCCTCGACATGCTGAAGGGCAGTTATCTGTTCGGCGACGATGCCCACCGCATCATTCAGGATCCGGAAAGCCTGCGCGCCTCGTCCATCCGCCAGGCGTCGGCGTGGGAGTCCTTGGGGTCGCTGCAGGATTCAGTCGTGCTGCAGGCGAACTCCTCCGACCACAACCCCGCGGTGGCGCTTGGCATGAGCCCTCAGGACGCGCCGGAGCTCGCGACGCCGCAACTGATGCGCTTCTACGTGAAAGGCGGCCCGCACAGCAACGGACAGCACGGCTACATCGTCTCCAACGCCAATTGGGATCCTTATCCGATGGCCAATCGGATCGAGGACTTCGTGATCGCATTGGGCAACATGGATGTGGCGGTGATGCTGCGCATCGAGCGCTTTCGCAACCCGTTCTTCACGGGTGCCCGTCTGCAGGACGTCTTGCCGGAAGCGAGTTTCGCGTTCACGGATTACGCATCCGTGGACCTCGAGCAGGAGGTGCAGAGCCTGATGAGTCCGCTAGCGCCGTTCGGGAGCGCAATCGTCGCCACGGTCGAGGATCTGCAGGCGCAGACCCGCATCAAAGTGCAGCGCGCCCGGCAGGCGGTCGCAGCGACCTTAGACCTTCTCGGTTACGACCTGCTCGAGGGGTCCCTGTGGCTGGATGCGCGCAAGCGGCAGGACGGGCAACGCGCGTTTGGAACGGCCGCCACCGCCGCATGGTCGGCATTTCGCCGGACCATGCCGCTCATACGCAGCCCCACGGATACGGGGTCGAAGCCGGTATCGACGCTGATCGGGGATTTCCTGCGCTCGACTCCTGCGTCCGAGTTCTATCCCCTGGACGAATCGAAGCTTCCCCGGTGAGCGCGCGTACCCTTCAGCGCGACACCGGGGGCGGCTCGCCTTCCCACAAATAGGCGACGCTCCCCTTCGGCGGATGATACCAACCGGGGTCGCGGTAATCGCCGGGTGCGAGGTCGTCGCGGACCTTGAATACCGTGAACATGCCGCCCATCTCGATGTTTCCGTGCGGGCCGTCGCCCGACGTCATCCCGAGCGTGTTCTCCGGCAGCGGCATCTGCATGCCGGCCATCGCGTGACCGGCGTCCATGCTCATGTAGTCAGGCACCAGTGCCGCGATCTTCTCTGCGAGGTCCGACTGTTCGACGCCCAGCGTGTTCGGCACGCCGTGGCTCATGGCATTCATGGTGTGATGGCTCTTGTGGCAGTGGAAGGCCCAGTCGCCCGCAGCGGCCGCCTCGAATTCGATCGCGCGCATCTGACCGACGGCGATGTCGGTGGTGACTTCGGGCCAGCGCGAGCCGCGCGGAATCCAACCCCCGTCGGTGCCCGCCACCTCGAACTCGTGGCCGTGCAAATGGATGGGATGGTTGGTCATGGTGAGGTTGCCGACCCGGATGCGCACGCGCTCGCCGATCCGCGCCATCATGGGGTCGATCCCCGGATAGGCCCGGCTGTTGAAAGTCCAGAGATTGAAATCGAGCATGGTGCTGACTTTGGGCGTGGCGCTTCCGGGGCTGATGTCGTACGCGTTCAGCAGAAAGACGTAGTCCCGATCCACCGGCATCGATGCCGCATCCGACGGGTGGGTGACCCAGGAGCCCATCATTCCCATCGCGACCTGCGTGGTCTCATCCGCATGTGGGTGGTACATGAACGTGCCCGCCCGTTGCGCGCGGAATTCGTAGACGTAAGTCTGGCCGGGCTTGATCGACGGTTGAGTGAGGCCGGACACCCCGTCCATGCCGTTCGGCAGGCGTTGACCGTGCCAATGGATGCTGGTCGCCTCGGGCAGGCGATTGGTGACGAAAATCCTCACCCGGTCGCCCTCCACCACCTCGATGGTGGGGCCGGGCGATTGCCCGTTGTAGCCCCAGAGATTCGCCTTCATGCCGGGTGCGATTTCGCGCACGACGGGCTCGGCCACGAGATGGAACTCCTTGATGCCGTTGCGCATCCGCCAGGGCAGCGTCCAGCCATTGAGCGTCGCAACCGGCCGGTAGGGCTTTCCGGTGGGCGGTACGAGCGGCCGCTGCATCCTCGCATCGTCGCGGGTGACGATCTGGGGGAGCGCGGCGAGCGCCGCTCGGCCGACCGCGGCGGATGCAAAGGCGGCGCCCATGCCGCCGAACAGATGTCGTCGAGTCACCATGATGTTTCCCCGATCAGCGCCGTATCGAGCGCCGATTTGGCGATCCAAAAATCCTTCAGGCTCTGAATGAAATCGTCGACGCCGGCGCTCTGCAGGCGGGCGTCGGCGAGCAGATCGAACACGCTGATCTGGGATACGTCGTAAAGCTTGAGGTCTTCGCGCGAAATCGACTGTCGCAGCGGCAGGACCTCGTCGCGCTCGCGCAGGGCGATCTCGTGCGCGGCGCGATAGCGCGCGTAGGCTGTATGCACTTCGGCCCGGGCGTCGATGGCGGCTTGCCGAAATTCCTCCACGGCCTTTGCATAGAGGGCCTCGGCCTTTCTCACGCGCGCGGCGCCGGTATCGAAGATGGGGACCTGCAGGCTGACTTCGTAACCGGTTTCATAGGGTTCGGAGGCCGGTCCCTGCTTGATGCGCGTGGGACCCGCTTCGAGCACGTCGATGACGCGCGTCGAACGGGTCAGGTGAAGATTGGCCGCCAGCGCATCGACCCGAGCGTGCATCAGCGCCAAATCGATGCGCCCGGCGAGCGCCGTCTTCTCGAAATCCGGCGCCTCCTCGACGGTCGCCGGCAAATCCGGCAGCCGGTCGACGAGCTTGAAATTCTCGGAACCGGGCTCGAGTGCGAGCAACCGCACCAGGTTCTCGTGCGCCACGGCCTCAACCAGCCGGGCGCGTTCCAGGCTCAAGGACGCATCGTCATAGAAACCGCGCTCGCGGGCCTCATCGAGGCGATTCCAGTTTCCCGCCATGCGCATTCTGCGGGCGAGCTCGGCGCCCGCTTCGGCCGCCGCCCGTACTTCTTCCCGGTAGCGGACGGACTGGCTCGCGGCGAGTGCGGTGTAGTAAGCCTCGCGCGTCCGCCCGGCCAGTCTCACGATTTCGAGCGTGACCGCGTTCTGCGTTTCCTGAAAGCGGCGCTGTTGCAGGCGGTGGCGGGATGGCGCGCTCAACAGCGCGACCACGTTCAGGCTCAACGTTTCCTCGATGTCGTATACGCCGCCGGAAGCCGCGTGCCGGAGGGTGAATCCCGGATTCGGCAGCCGTCCGGATTGGACCAGGTCGGCCTCCGAGATGCCGAGCTCCTGGAACGACGCCTGCAGTGCCGCGTTAGCGAGCAACGCGATCTGGACCGCATCGTTCACCGACAGCGGATGCTGCAGAAGATCGGCGATTTGCCGGGCGGATTTGGCGCGCTCCTCGGGCGTACGTGCCCAGCGCACCTCGGTGCCGATGCGCTCGCGGGTCGTGCGTGCGACCGCATCGAATCCCCCGTCGCGGGAGAATTGTGCGCAGCCCGCAAGCGCGAGCGCGAACAAGCTCGCGATGCTGATACGAAAAATGCCGTTGTTAGCCATGACAGACCTCGCTGCCGTTTCCGGCGCATGCCGGGACGGCGATAACCTCAACGCGATACCGGCGCGGGAGGATGGACCTCGCGCCCTTGAGATCAGCGCGGGAGGCGAGGAGGCCGGTCGAGGCGGTCGGGGGCGTGGGTGGGCGGCGACCCGAGGGACGGTGCGATGATCTCCCCGGTCGGCGCATGAGGAATGATCCAGCGCGCCGGCGTCGAGGCCGACGCCGCGCAACAGCAATCGCTGCAGCCGCTCGCATGCGTGGACCCCGCTCCCTCGGTGCAATGCGCGCCATGTTCGGCATGGGCAGCGGCAGATGCGGACCCTTCGCATTGCGCCATGGCCGCGTAGCCGCGCAAAGGAAGAGCCGCCGCCAGCATCAGCGCCAGGATCAAGGAGAGGGTGCGTGAAAGCCGCATGATATGGCCGAAAACATACCACCGGCGCCGCGACAATACATCCCCTTGCCGGCCATTCTCGGCTAGGCTTGAGAACTGCGTCCCTTTGCAAGGAGTTGGTCATGAAGAAGCAGTTCCGGATGGCGACGGCCGCGGCAGCGATGATGTTCCCGCTCGCGGTAATGGCGCATGCCAAATTACTGAGCACCTCGCCCACGGCCGGTGCAGAGCTCGCGGCCGCGCCCAAGGTTCTGACCTTGGATTTCAACGAGAGCGTCAAGCTCGCCGTGCTCAAAGTTACCTCAGCGGGGAAGGAGATTTCCGTGCCTTACGACGGCGACGCATCTGCGGCGCATGTCACCGTGCCGCTGCCGGCGCTCGCTGCCGGCACTTATCAGGTCAAGTGGAGCGCCCTGACCGTCGACGACGGCCATGTGGTCAAGGGCGCCTTCTCGTTCGTGGTCAAGCCATAGCATCGTTGGACATCGGCGTTTGGGATGTCGGCGCCGTGGTGGTGAAGGCGGCGCTCTATGCGACCACGTTCGCGGCCGCGGGCGGAGCGTTCTTTGTTTGTTACGCCGGGGCGCTGCTCGGGACCGACGAACGCCGCGCGATCGGGCGAGGAATCGAGATCTGCGCCGCCGCCGCCGTCGCCTTCAGTGCGCTGCGTATCCTGGTGACAGCCGGATCCATGACGGGCGACGCCACGGGAATGTTCGATACGAAACTCATTCACATGGTGTGGCATTCGGGCGAGGACAGTGCGGTGATCACGCGAATTGCGGGATTGTTGCTGGCCGTGCGCGTGGCGCTGCCGTCCCGGCCCTCCCTCGCGCCCGCGGCGGTGGGCGCTGCGTGTGCTGCCATGTCGTTCGCCTGGGTGGGACACGCGCACGCGACGGGAGATCCCTGGACGGTGGCCTGTATCGCCCTGCACGTCGGTTGCGCCGCCTTCTGGATCGGGGCGCTCGGGCCGCTCGCGTTTCTGGCCCGCCGCGCCGATCCGCGGCGTGCCGGTGCCGCCGCCAGCCGTTTCGGACAGGCGGCAGTCGCCGCGGTGGGTGCGCTGGTGCTCGCGGGGGTTTTCGCCCTGGCGAGGTTTCTGGGACATGCTTCCGCGTTGTGGGAGAGTCCCTACGGTTGGGCGATGTGTGTGAAGCTCGCGTTGGTCGCGGGCCTCCTGAGCCTCGCGGCATTCAACAAGATCAGGCTTACGCCGCGGCTGTCGGCGGGCGATACGGGCGCCGCCCGCAGTCTCGAGCGATCGATTTATGCCGAGATGGTGCTCGCGGCACTCATACTGCTCGTCACGGCGACGATCACCACGCTGATCGGGCCGCCGGCGCTCGAATGATCACTTCGCCAATTGCTTGCGCAACCGCTGCAGTTCCTTGCGGCGCGCGCCGCCGGTGCGGGGGAAGGACAGTTTCAGGTCGGCCATGGTATCGAGCACGATGCGGGAGACGATGAGACGGGCGTTTTGCTTGTCATCCGCCGGCACGACATACCACGGCGCTTCGCGCGTGCTGGTGGCCCCGAGACACTTCTCGTAGGCCTTCATGTATTGCTTCCAATACTTGCGCTCTTCGATGTCCGCTGCGCTGAACTTCCAGTTCTTCTCGGGCGCGTCGATACGCGCGAGGAAGCGCTTGCGCTGTTCTTCCTTGGAAAGATGCAGGAAGAACTTGATGATGCGGGTGCCGTTGCGGGAGAGATGCCGTTCCAGATCCAGGATGGACTGATAGCGCTGCGCCCACAGCGACTTGCTGCTCTCGGCCGATGGCGGCAGATCCTCGGCGCGCAGAATCTCCGGATGCACACGAACGATGAGCACCTCCTCGTAATACGAGCGATTGAAGATGCCGATCTTGCCCTGTTCCGGCAGGCAGATCGTGGTGCGCCAGAGGAAGTCATGCTTGAGCTCGGTGGCGCTCGGATGCTTGAAGCTGAATACCTGACAGCCCTGCGGATTGACCCCGGACATCACGTGCTCGATGACGCCATCTTTGCCGGCCGCATCCATGGCCTGAAAAATCAACAGCACCGCATGGCGGCCCGATGCGTACAGCAGCTCCTGCTGGGCGCTCAGCTTTTTGACGTGATCCTTGAGGATGGACTGGTAATCGGCATCGTCCCGGTACACGCGGGCCGTCTGTGTGGGCCATTTGTCGAGCTCGACTTCGCTGCCTTCACGGACACGATAGTTTTTCGGATGAATGGGCATGATTGCCTAGACTGCATCGGGAACACGGAAAACGCCAGCGAGCTCGATGTAGGTGCTTTCCCACAGCGCCTGCGCTCCGCGAGCGTCTAGACGTCGATTCCCCGGCGGCAGAGCATCCCTCAAGATGCAACGATGGAGATACTACCGATGAGGCTTTCGTTCTACCGGCCGCGGCAAAAGGCGGCGCTCAGCGTCGCAGCTCTGATCGCCGCGCTGGCATTCGCGGCGTGGCCCGTGCGCGGCATGGCGGCGACGCCAACCCAGCTTCCGTCCATCGCCGATCCGTCCAATGTGGAGCATCACCCGGGAAAGGTGATCTGGGCGGATCTCGTCACACCGGATCTCGCGGCTGCCAAGCGGTTTTACGCGGGCCTATTTGGTTGGACGTTCCAGGACCTGCGCATCGGCAACTCCGATTACGCAGTGGCTACCCTCGGCGGTCATCCCGTCGCCGGACTATTCGAGAAGGCCATTCCGCCCGGCGAGCACCACCAACCCCTATGGCTCACGTTCATCGCGGTGCGTAACCTAGCGCAGGCGCGCAGCGAAGCGCTTTCGCAAGGCGCGAAAGTTTTGGCGCCGCCGAAAACCTTTGCGGATCGCGGCGCGCAAGCGGTGTTCAGCGACCCGCAAGGAGCGGTATTCGCGGTGCTCGACTCGACCAGCGGGGATGGCGCGGACTACCTCGCGGCGCCGGGCGAGTGGATCTGGAGCTCCCTCTTGACCGACGATCCGAGCCGTAGCGCTGCCTTCTACAAGGCGGTATTCGGTTACGAAGTGTTCGACCTGCCGAGCGACGACGATGCCCAGCACGTCATCCTCGCCACCGACGATTTCGCGCGTGCCGGCATTCATTCGCTTCCGGCCGGTCACCGTCATGCGCATTGGATCAACTTCATCAGAGTGGCCGACGCCAGCCGCTCCGCCGCGCAAGCGGTCGAGCTCGGCGGCCGCATCCTCGTAGAGGCTCATGCGGATCGGCACGGAGGCCAGGTAGCGGTGATCGCCGATCCACAGGGCGCGCCCATCGGACTGATGGAATGGTCGGATCAGGACACTCACGACGCAGCGGAGCTGAAATGAGACTCCCCTCTTGGAAGGCTGTATTCGTCGCCGGCGCAGCGCTTGCGGTCGTGGCGGCGTGCGCGGTGGGCGTCGGCGGCCCGGGGTACGACGGTGGCGGGGTCGGCTACGTGGGCGGCTACTACGAACCCGGGGGCTACGACTATGGTGGCTGGGGCGGCCGCTACCGCGTGGGGCCGCCGCGCGGCGGCGCCGGACACGACGGCGGGAGAGCAGCTGCCGGCGGTCGTCCGACGGGCGGCGGCAGGGCGGCACCCTCGATTCCCGGCCGGCCACGGCGGTAACCCGGCGCGTGCCGTCAGTACTGGCGGCCGCGCTCGCCGGCTTTATGATTCGTCCATCTTCCCGGAGCTGCAGATAAAGCTTCGGCAATTGACCGCGAGCGTCACTTTGATCGATGATCTCGGCGCGCCCAGCAGCAGCGGATCGAAAAAATAGTGACCACTTCCGGGGTGGGCCGGCCGGCTCGCCGTATCCTGATCGCCAGCATGGTCGGCACGACCATCGAATTCTTCGATTTCTATATTTACGCCACGGCGGCCGTGCTGGTGTTCCCGACGCTGTTCTTCCCGACGCGGGATCATGAGATCGCGACGCTGCAGTCGCTGGCGACGTTTGCGCTCGCCTTTGTCGCGCGTCCGATCGGGTCGGCGCTGTTCGGGCATTTCGGCGATCGGGTGGGGCGCAAAGCGACCCTGGTGACGGCACTCCTCACCATGGGCGTGTCCACGGTGCTGATCGGCCTTCTGCCGACGTACGCGGCGATCGGCGTGTGGGCGCCGGCGCTGCTCGCCCTGTGCAGGGTCGGTCAGGGCCTCGGTCTCGGCGGGGAGTGGGGCGGTGCGGTGCTGCTCGCGACCGAGAATGCGCCGCCGGGAAAGCTCGCCTGGTACGGCAGCTTCCCCCAGTTGGGTGCGCCGATCGGGTTCTTGTGCTCGAGCGGAGCGTTTTTGTGGATGAGCACGCATCTGTCGAGTGCGCAACTCCTCGGTTGGGGCTGGCGCCTGCCGTTCCTCGCGAGCGCGCTGCTGGTGGCGGTGGGGCTTTACGTGCGGCTGCAGCTGGTCGAGACGCCGGAGTTCGAACGCGTGCTGGCTCGAGGCGAACAGGTTCGCGTGCCGTTCATGACGGTGATCACGCAGCACACGCGCGTGCTCGTGCTCGGCACGCTCGCCACGGTCACGACGTTCCTGGTGTTCTATCTGATGACGGTCTTCGCGTTGAATTGGGCCACGAATACGCTCAAATTTCCGCGCAGCGATTACCTGGTTCTGCAAATGTTCGGCGTGATGTTCTTCGGCTTGACGATTCCCATCTCGGCGGCGCTGGCGGACCGGATCGGCGGCCGCACGATGCTGATCATCGCGACGCTCGGCATCATGGCTTTCGGATTCGCCTTCGAGCCGCTGTTCGGTGCACACGATCGCACCAAGGTGAGCATGTTCCTGGCGCTCGGGTTCGCGTTGACGGGGTTCACGTACGGGCCGCTGTCGAGCGCGCTCGCGGCACTCTTTCCCGTCCACGTGCGCTATACGGGCAGCTCGCTCACGTTCAATTTCGCCGGAATCTTGGGCGCCTCGCTCGCCCCGTATCTGGCGAGCGAGCTGGCCGCCGACTACGGTGTGCACTCCGTGGGACTGTACCTGTCCGCGTCATGCGTCGTCACCACCGCGGCGCTCGCGATGATGGGCGGATCAGCCGGCCGCCGAACTCAGCCAGCGGGCGAGTTGCGCTGAGTTCATCGCACCCGATTGGCGCGCAATCTCCTTGCCGCCCCGGAATACGATCAACGTCGGGATGCTGCGGATGTTGAAGCGATTGGCCGGGGCGGGCTCATCCTGGGTATTCAGCTTCGCGAACCTGAACTTCGGCTCGAGCTCGCGCGCGGCGGTTTCGAAATGCGGGGCCATGGCGATGCACGGACCGCACCACGGTGCCCAGAAATCCACCACCACCGGAAGGTCGTTGCGCGAAATGTGCCGCTCGAAGCCGGCCTCGGTGAGGTTGACGGGCTTGCCCTCGAACAGCGCGTGGTGACACTTGGGGCAACGAGGCGATTCCCCCAAGCGCTCGCCCGGCAGACGGACCACGGAATCGCAGTGGCCGCAGACCACGTGAGTGGCGGCGTTCGAGGGTGAGGTATCGTTCATCGGGTTGCGTCGCAATAACCAATGCGCATCTGGACCTTCACTAATATTCGTTTGCTTGCAAAACCTCGGCGGGCATCATAGCCCGCTCAAGAGGCGTTGCTTGCGCCTTTTTCACGATTTGCAAGAGGGAGATGGAGATGAAGGTACGGTTGCTCGCGTCGGCGTTCGCCACGGGTGCGCTCGCGCTGTCGGCGGGCTCGCCGGGCCATGCCGAGACGGCGGCGGAGCAAAGCTCCGCCGGCGGAAGCGGACTGGAAGAGGTCGTGGTCACTGCGCAGCGCCGGGAGGAGTCGGTGCAGAGCGTGGGCATCGCGATCTCCGTGCTTCAGGGCGGCAGCTTGGCGGCCAAATCCATCAGCTATGTGAACGACCTGCAGAACGCGGTGCCGAGCCTTCAGGTCGAGCCCGCCTTCGGCTCGAGCCAGCCGCAGTTCCGCATCCGCGGCGTCGGCTTCATCGATTACACCTCGAACAATGCGTCGCCGGTGGGGGTGAGCTTGGATGACGTTGCGCTGGCGCTGCCGATCCAGACACAGGGTCAGCTGTTCGACATCGACCGCGTCGAAGTGTTGCGGGGCCCGCAAGGGACCCTGTACGGCCGCAATACGACGGGCGGAGAAATCAACTTCATCAGCAACCGTCCGACCGCGGACACCCATGCCGGATACAGTTTCGAGTACGGCTCGCACGACGAGTTCAAGGGCGAAGGATTCGTATCGGGTACGCTCATCGACGGGTTGATCGGACGCTTGTCGGTGGCCACGGAGCAGGGCGGCGCCTGGCAACGCAATCGGATCAACGGCGACAGCTTGGGCGACCTGAACAAGGTCGGCGTCCGCGCGCAGCTGGAGTGGGATCCATCGGAGGTCCTGAATTTCCGCTTGAATGCACATTTGTCGCTGGATAAATCGGATGAGATCGGGCTGCATCTCATCTCCCCGTACACGCCATACAACACCGGTCTGGGCGGCCCGACGATTCCTGCGGACACCTCGCGCTACGTCACGGGCTGGCAGCTCGATCCGGTGTTCGCCAAAATCATCGGCATCAGTGCCGATTCCAAGCCCGGTCTCGACAACTCCAACGACGGGATCGACTTCACGGGAAACCTCGATTTTGGCGGCGCCAGGCTCACCAGCATTACCGCGTGGAACAAGATGATCCGCCGCGAATACGGCGATTGGGACGCGACCCAGTACTACGACTCCGATGAGTATTTCCGCAGCTATTTGAACGTCATCTCAGAGGAGCTGCGCATCGCGTCGACCGGCTCCGGACCGCTGGGTTGGGTGGGCGGCATCTTTTATTCCGATCAAAATCTCGAGGAGAATTTCTTTTCCGATTTCTCGGATTCGAACATCGGCCTTCCCGCATTCACCACGCCGCAGATTGCGCAGACCAAATACGATCAACATGCCGGTTCATTCGGCGAATTCGGTCAGGCCAACTACCGGTTCAACGATGCGTTCAAGCTGACCCTGGGGGTGCGCGAGGACCACGAGACCCGCAACCTCGAGAACATCAACACAGGGTTCGTGGCGGGCCCGATCATCCCCTCCTTCACCGGAGGGGTGGTGACGCCGCCGTCGACCACGTCCAATCTGCCCTCCGGCAAGATCGAGCTCGACTACGACCCGCAGGCCGGCACGCTGGTGTACACAAGCATCAGCCGGGGGGTCAAATCCGGCGGCTTCACGGCGCACAACACCACCTCCGCGGTCGCGGTGGATGCGTTCGCGCCGGAGAAGCTCACCGCCTACGAGGTCGGCATCAAGTCGGACGTGACACCGACCTTGCGGGTGGACGCCTCGGCGTTCTATTACCACTACATCGACCAGCAGATTCTCGGCAAGGTGCTCGACCAGCTATCCGACACCTACATCGGACGATTCGTGAACGCCAATTCCCGGATCAGCGGCGGCGAAGTGGAGCTGGAATGGCGGCCCGTGTCCGGTCTGTCCATATCCCAATATGCCGGATTCGCCGAGGGGTACTACACGAGCACGCTGCTCAACAGCAGCAACGTGAACTACGATGGCCAGCCGGAAAGCTTCCCGAAGTGGAGCTACGGCGGCGATGCGAGTTATGGGTGGAACATCGGCAGCTACACGCTGACCGCGGAATCGAACTACAGCTTCCACGATACCTACAGCCAGTTCTATCTGCTGGGCAGCAATGTGTTCACCATCCCGAAGTACTGGTTGGCGAACGCCAACCTGTCGCTCGCGCCGTCGGGTGGCCCCTGGACATTGACCCTGTGGGGCCGGAACATCTTCAATCGGGACTATGACGAGACCCGGAATTTCTTCCTGCCGGGTACCAATGTCGCGCAGGCGGGAGAGCCCGCGACCTTCGGTATTCGTTTCACCTACAAATATTGAGCATCGGTATGAAGGTCGTCGGAATCGTCGTTGCAGTGCTGCTGGTGTTCCTGATCGGCGCGTGGCTCAAGCTCCGCGGGCCCGACATCCCTTACGCGGCGCTCGAGTCGACATACACCGGCGGCGCCTCACGATTCGTCGACTTGCCGGGCGGCCTTCACGTCCACTACGAGGACGAGGGCAATCCGAGCCTGCCGCTCCTGGTGCTGCTCCATGGGTACGGCGATTCCTACACCAGCTGGGACGGCTGGGTGAGCGAGCTCAAGGACAAGTTCCACATCATCCGTCTGGATTTTCCCGGGCACGGCCTCACCCGGGCGCCACCCGATTACCGGCTCGCCGGCGACGGTCTGGCGGACTTCGTGGATGCGTTCGCGGCGGCGCTCAACCTGCCGAAGTTCGCCGTGGCGGGAAACTCCCTGGGCGGCGGCGTCGCCTGGCAGCTCGCGCTGCGCCACCCGGAACGCATCGACGCGCTCATCCTGGTCGATGCCGCCGGCTTCCCCAACGAAAAGCCGCCGGCCAAGATTCCGCTGGCGTTTCGCATCCTGCAATACCGTCTGGGACGGGCGTTTCTGCAGCGCATCGACAATCGGCCGCTGATCGAGGAGGGACTGAAGACCGACGTTTACGACAAATCCGTGATCATTCCAGCTTTCCTCGATCGTTGGGCGGAGTTCCAGCGGGCGCCCGGTCACCGGGCGATTCTCATGGCCGTCAATCCGGCCGCCTTCGGCAGTGCCTCGGCCGACGCCCTTCACGGCATCTCGGTCCCGACCCTGGTGCTGCAGGGCGAGAACGACGTGCTGGTCGAGCCGGCCAGCGCGCGCAAGTTCGCGGCCGCGATCCCCGGCGCGACCCTGATTCTCTATCCGCGCGTCGGGCACCTGCCGCAGATCGAAATTCCGCAGCGCTCGGCCGCGGATGTCGCGCATTTCCTGCAGAACCGGCACTGACCCCACGAGCATTGCGGGCGCCAACCACTCGACGGCGGACGCGACCTTAAGGCCGCGATGGCGCGGCTCCGGTATCATCGGAACCCATGCAGCACGATTATCTGGGTAATCCGGTGACCTGCACGCGGGCCGACACCGTGAAGGCAATCGACGATTTCATCGAGGGTTTCCTGGCGTACGAAACCCGGGCCGAAGGCATCGTGCAGGGCGCCGATGCGGATGCGGACTGCTGTCTCGCCAATGTCTATGCGGGTTTGCTGTGGATGATGCTCGAGGCCCCCGATGCGGCCGAGCGCGCAGCTCCCTATCTCAAGGCGGCCGAGCATACGTTGGCCCGGGCCACGGAGCGGGAGCAGATGAATGCTGCGATACTTCGCGCATGGATCGCGGGCGACATGCCCGGGGCGATACGGGTGTGCGGCGAAGTTTCGGATCGTTTCACCGGCGATCTGGCGATCGTCAAGCTGCAGCAATATTTCGAGTTCAACCGCGGCAATTCACCCGCCATGCTGCGAGCCGTGCTCAAAGCGCTCGACCATCACCCGGACATTGCTCACGTGCACGGCATGGCGTCGTTCGCCTACGAGCAATGCCACTTGCTCAACGAGGCGGAGCAGGCGGCGCGCACGGCGCTGGGGCTCAAGCGCAAGGAGCCTTGGGCGCAGCACGCTCTCGCGCACGTCATGCTCACGCGCGGCCGGATCGACGAGGGGGCGCGTTTCCTCGAGGGAGTGGCCGGCACCTGGACCGGTCTCAACTCCTTCATGCTCACGCACCTGTGGTGGCATCTCGCCCTGTTCAAGCTGAGCCAAGGCCGATTCGCCGACGCGCTCGAGATCTACGATCAACATTGCTGGGGCGTCGCCAAGAACTATTCCCAGGATCAAATCGGCGCGGTCTCGCTGCTCGCGCGCATGGAGATCGCGGGAATCGATGTGGGTCCCAGGTGGCAGGATCTGGGAGAGCATCTGGCCGCGCGCGCGCGCGATACGGTGTTGCCTTTCCTCACGGTGCAGTATCTGTACGGATTGGCGCGGGCGCGCCGCGCGGAGGCTGACTCGCTGCTCGATACGGTTCGATCACTCGCGCGAGCCGCGCCGGGCCACGACCGCGAGGTCTGGCGGGAAGTCGCCCTGCCCGCCTGTGAGGGGGTTTACGCGTACGCGCGCGGCGCGTACGAGAGTGCCTGGCGGCATTTGAGCCGCGCCATGCCACGGCTCGCCGAGATCGGCGGAAGTCATGCGCAGCGTGATCTGTTCGAGCAGATCCTGCTCGATACGGCCATCAAGAGCGGGCGAACCGTGGCCGCGCAGCAGATGCTCGAGCTCCGGCGTCCCGCCGATCCTCACGGTGTCCCGCTCAACACCACGTTGGGCGAGGTGTACGCGGAGCTCGGCTTGACCGCCTTGTCGAGAGAAGCACGCCTGCGCGCGGCGGCGACGCGGGCACGACACCCGAGATGAGCGCGCCGGCATTCCCCACCGATCCCATCGATGGCCTGATGAAGAGCATCGAGGCGCGGCGCGAGGAGATCGTCGAGCTGACGCGGGATCTGATCCGTTTTCCCACGATCAATCCTCCGGGCGAGGCATATCGGCCTTGCGCCGAATTCATCGGTGAGCGCTTGAGCCGGCGCGGCTTCGCCGTGCAATACGTACGCGCCGAAGGCACGCCGGGGGACGATGCGCGCTACCCACGCATCAATGTGATCGCCAGACGCGAGGGCGGAGCGGCGGGACCTTGCGTGCATTTCAACGGCCACATCGACGTGGTCCAGACCGGGGCCGGTTGGACCGTCGAGCCATTCGCGGGGGTGATCCGCGACGGGAAGCTCTTCGGCCGCGGGGCGTGCGACATGAAGGGAGGCCTTGCGGCCGCAATCGTCGCCGTCGAGACATTGATCGATACGTGCGTCGCTCTGCCGGGTACGCTCGAAATCTCGGGTACCGTTGACGAGGAATCGGGCGGATACGGAGGCGTGCACTATCTGGCCGAACGCGGATGGTTCTCGCCGCCGCGCGTCGATCACGTCATCATTCCCGAACCTTTGAACGTCGACCGCGTCTGCATCGGCCACCGCGGCGTGTGGTGGGCTGAGATCGAGACGCACGGGCGCATCGCCCACGGCTCGATGCCGTTCCTGGGAGACAGTGCCATTCGCCACATGAACGCGGTGCTCGATCGCGTCGAATCCGAGCTCCTCCCGAAGCTCGCCGCGCGCAAGACCGACATGCCGGTGGTGCCGTCGGGAGCACGGCAATCGACCCTCAACATCAACTCCATTCATGGGGGACTCGAGGAATCGCACGGCGGCGGATTGCCTTCGGCCTGCGTCGCGGATTCCTGCCGCATGATCATCGATCGACGGATCCTGATCGAGGAAGAATGGGACGGCGCAAAGGGCGAAATCAAGGAGCTGCTGGATGCGCTGGTCCTCGAGCGCGCGGGATTCAGCTACAGCCTGCGAGATCTGTTCGAGGTCAAACCCACCATGGCCGATCGCAACGGGCCGGTGGCGCGCCTCACGGCCGCCGCGGTGCGCCGCGTGCTCGGCCGCGAAGCACAGTTCATCTGCTCTCCAGGCACTTACGATCAGAAGCACATCGACCG
This sequence comes from Steroidobacteraceae bacterium, assembly GCA_050012215.1. Taxonomy (GTDB): domain Bacteria; phylum Pseudomonadota; class Gammaproteobacteria; order Steroidobacterales; family Steroidobacteraceae; genus Bog-1198. The sequence continues at coordinate 49,113 of JBEKHO010000015.1, read as the reverse complement.
CGTCGGCAAGCTCAAGGATTGCATCGCCTATGGACCGGGCATCCTGGATCTCGCCCATCGTCCCGACGAATATGTGCTGATCGATGATTTGGTGTCGTCCGCGAAAGTCATGGCGCTGGCAGCGCAATCGTTGCTCACAAGGAGCGCATGATCGCGGCGGGAGTGCGGTTGCCGGCGCTGCGCGCCGGGCTGCTTTCCTTGATGGGTCTGATGTCGTGCGTGGCGGGTGCCGATGCGGGCCCGGGTGCCGATGCGGGCGGCCCAAGTGGGCGGCCGGCGCGGGCCGTCATCGGCATGCAGCTCGAGCCGCCGGTACTCGACCCGACGGCAAATCCCGCCGCCGCCATCTCCGAGGCGCTCTACGCCAATCTGTATGAAGGCTTGGTCCGTTTCGCTCCCGACGGCTCGGTGCTGCCTCTGCTGGCCGAATCGTGGCGGATCTCCGACGACGGACTGACCTATATATTTCATCTGCGCGCAGGCGTGCGATTTCACAACGGGGTCGCGTTCGATGCGGCCACGGCCAAGTTCTCGCTCGAGCGGGCGCTCAAGCCCGGTTCGGGCAATCCCCAGCGCTCACGCATCGGCGCCATTCGCTCGGTCCAGGTGCTCGACGACCACACCCTGTCGCTGTCGCTGTCGCGCCGCTCCGGGGGGCTGTTGCAATCGTTGGCGTGGGCGTCCTTCGTCATGCTGGAACCACGCTCGGCCGCCGCCGATGCGATGCACCCGGTCGGCACGGGGCCGTTCCGATTCCTCGCGTGGCGCCGCGGCGATTCGCTTGACCTGGAAAGAAATCCCGACTACTGGGGAGGCGCGGCGTCGCTAGGTGAAGTGACCTTCAAGTTCATTGCCGACCCCGGCGCCGCGTATGCGGCCTTGATGGCGGGCGACGTGGATGCTTTTTCAAATTATCCGGCCCCGGAGAGCTTTGCGCAGTTCGCGGCCGATCCGCGTTTCAAAGTGTTCGTCGGCAGCACGGAGAGCGAGACCATCCTCGCGCTCAACAACCGCCGCGCACCGCTCGACAACCTCGAAGTGCGGCGAGCGATCGCCCACGCCATCGATCGGGACGCCGTCATCGACGGTGCGATGTTCGGCTACGGCACCCCGATCGGCAGCCACTTTCCGCCGCACAGCCCCGATTATGTGGACCTCACCCAGGTCTATTCTCACGATGTCGCCAGGGCGCGGGCGCTGCTCGCCGAGGCCGGGTATCCCCACGGCTTCACGGTCACCATGAAGCTGCCACCGCCAAGCTATGCGCGACGTGCGGGTGAAATCGTCGCGGCGCAGCTCGGTGAGGCCGGCATCACGGTGCACATCGAGAACCTGGAATGGGCGCAGTGGCTCGATCAGGTGTTCGGCCGCCACGACTACGATCTCAGCATCGTGGCGCACGCCGAGCCGATGGATTACGACATCTATGGGCGCGACGACTACTACTTCGGCTACTCGAGCCCGCAGTTCAAGGAACTGTTGTCGGAGCTCGACGACAGCATCGATCCCGGGCGGCGCAGCGAGCTGCTCAGGAAAATCCAGCACAAGATCACGGACGACTCGGTCAACGGATTTCTATTCCAGTACCCGCGGCTCGCGGTTTGGAGCGCGCATTTGCAGGGGGTCGGGTTCGACAACCTGCTCGGGGTCGTGGACCTGAAAAATGCGCGCCTCGACGGCCACGCGGCGGGCGCGGCGGCGCACATCGCGACCGCAGAGGGAATGGCCGCGCGTCTCGCGGGGTGGTTCGCGCTTGCCGGCGGAGCCTTGCTGTGGGTGCTTGCCGCGCGCAGGTTCGGCGGGTTCTTCCTGACCGCAAGGGTCGGGATGTTGATTGCCACCCTGGCGGCGGCGACGGCGGTGGTATTCGTCGCCGTGCAAGTGGTGCCGGGCGATCCCGTGCGCTACATGATGGGCCTGCAGGCGGACCCGCAGACGGTGGCGGCCGTGCGCCATCAACTCGGGCTCGACGCGCCGGCGCTCGAGCGCTACCTGCAGTGGGTCGCCGGATTGTTGCGCGGCGATTTCGGCATCAGCTACACCTATCGCGTGCCGGTCGGCACGCTGATCGCCGAGCGCCTGCAGGTGTCGCTGCCGCTCGCAATCTGCGCCCTCGTGCTGGCGGCCGCCGTCGCGTTTCCCGTGGGGTTCGCCGCGGCGGCCCGGCGCGGCCGCCCGAGCGATGCGGCATTGACGGCCTTCACGCAGCTCGGCCTCGCGGTGCCGAATTTCTGGCTGGGCATGCTGCTGGTGATGGTGTTCTCGATCGGGCTGCACGTCGCCTCCGCCGGAGGGTTCCCGGGATGGAGCGCCGGATTCTGGCCGGCGATGCGCGCCTTGGCGCTGCCGGCGGTGGCGCTCGCGATGCCGCAGGCGGCGATTCTCGCACGCGTGCTGCGCGGCGCGTTGATCGACACCGTGCACGAGGACTACATCCGCACCGCTCGCGCCAAGGGTGCGAGCGATGCACAGGTCTTGTGGACGCATGCGCTGCCGAATGCCTTGATTCCCGTGCTGACCATCCTGGGAATGCAATTCTCGTTTCTCCTGGCCGGCGCCGTGATCATCGAGAACGTGTTCTTCCTGCCCGGCCTCGGCCGTCTCGTGTTCCAGGCCATCGAGCAGCGCGATCTCATCGTCGTGCAGAGCGTCGTCGTGGTGCTGGTATTCGCAGTGGTCTGCGTGACGTTCCTCGTCGACATGTCCTATCGGTTGGTGAACCCGCGCCTCGGCGAGGAGAGCACGCCGTGAGTCGATATCGCGCCCGCGGCGTCGGGTTCGCGCTCGGCGCGGCGATCAGCGCCGCCTTCATCGCCGCGGCGCTCGTTGCGATGGCATGGACGCCCTGCGATCCCACGGCGATCTCGATCGTCGAGAAGCTGCAGTCTCCCGGAAGACATCATTGGTTCGGAACGGATCAGCTCGGCCGCGATACCCTGTCGCTGCTCATGGCCGGGGCGCGGAACACGCTCGGGGTGGCGTTCCTGTCCGTCATCATCGGCGTGTGCGCCGGCGTGCCCTTGGGGCTCATCGCCGCGGCGCGGCGCGGCGCGACCGAAGAGATCGTCATGCGCGGCACCGACTTGATCTTCGCGTTCCCCTCGCTGCTCCTCGCCATTTTGATCACGGCGGTGCTCGGCCCGGGTGCGGTCAACGCCATCATCGCCATCGGCGTGTTCAACATTCCGGTGTTCGCACGCGTGGTACGCGCCGGTGCGCTCACGTTATGGACCCGGGACTACACGCTCGCTGCACGCGCGGCGGGGAAAAGCCGCGCCAGAATCTCGATCGAGCACATCCTTCCCAATCTCGGGAATGTGCTCATCATCCAGGCGACCATCCAGTTCTCGCTGGGCGTGATTGCGGAAGCGGGCCTCTCCTACGTCGGGCTCGGCGCGCAGCCGCCGACGCCCAGCTGGGGCCGCATGCTGAACGAGGCGCAGTCGCTCACCGCGTTGGATCCCTGGCTCGCGCTGTTTCCGGGATTCGCGGTGGTGTTGCTGGTCATCGGGCTGAATCTGCTGGGTGACGGATTGCGCCGGGGCGAGGGCGCGGATCGATGATGATCGACGACGCTCGGGCCGAAGCCGCTGCCGCTCCGATCCTGTCGATCGAGTCGCTCGGCGTGACGCTCGGCTTCGTCCGGGTTCTCGATCAGGTATCGCTCACGGTGTCGTCCGGGGAGATCCTCGGCCTCGTGGGTGCCTCAGGATCGGGGAAATCGATGACCGCGTTGAGCGTCATGCAGCTCCTGCCGGCGGGCGCGAGCATCTCGGGCGCGGTGCGGTTGCGCGAACGGCTGCTGACCGGCATGACCGAGACAGAGCTGCAGGGCATTCGCGGCCGGCACATCGGGATGGTCTTTCAGGAGCCGATGAGCGCGCTCAATCCGCTCCGGTGCATCGGCGATCAGGTCGCCGAGACCGTCCGGTTGCATGGTCGCGTATCGGCCCGTGAGGCAGCCGAGGCGGCGCGTGAGGCGCTCGACCGTGCCGGGCTGCCGGACCCCGACGGTGCGCTCGATCGCTATCCGTACGAATTGTCGGGAGGCCAGCGTCAGCGGGTGGCCATCGCGATCGCAACCGTGCTCTGGCCGTCGTTGCTCATCGCCGACGAGCCGACGACCGCGCTCGACGTTGGCGCTCAGGCACAGATTCTGGGACTGCTGGAACAATTCGCGCGCGAGCGGGGTCAGGCGGTCATTCTCGTCAGTCATGATCTTGCGGTGATATCGCAGGTCACCGATCGGATCGCCGTCATGCAGGGGGGCCGGATCGTCGAGCAGCTGGCGACGCGCGATCTGACGCGCGGTGCGCATCACCCCTACACTGAAGCGCTGCTCGCAGCCGCGAGGCTCGGCCCCCGGCGTACACCGCGGGGCGCCTGCGATGGCACGGCGGTCCTGGAGGTCCGCGACGTGGTGCGCGAATATCCGGCTCGACGGCGCTCGCAATGGCGCCGGCCGCCTCCTTTGCGGGCGGTCGACGGCGTATCGCTCACGGTTCACGCCGGCGAGACGGTCGGCCTGGTGGGCGAGTCCGGCTCCGGGAAATCGAGTTTGCTGCGCACGATCCTGGCGCTCGATCGGCCGCAATCCGGCGAGGTGCGCCTCAAGGGCGAGGCCTTTTCCATGGCGGGCGGGGGATCTGTGCGGCGGCTGCGGCGCTGCATTCAGGTGGTGCTGCAGGATCCGTACGGGAGCTTCGATCCGCTCTGGCCGGTGGAGCGGTTGATCGCCGAGCCGTATCATCTACTGGAAGCGCCGCCCGGCGCGGCCGAACGCCACGCCAACGTCGCCGCGGTGCTCGAACAGGTCGGGCTGTCGGCGGGCGATGCGCGGCGCTACCCGCACGAATTCTCCGGCGGCCAACGGCAGCGAATCGCCATTGCGCGAGCGTTGATCTTGAATCCCGCCGTGATCGCGTTCGACGAGGCGGTTTCCGCGCTCGATGTTCTGGTGCGGGCACAGATTCTCGAGCTGCTCGCGCAGCTCGCGCAGCGATTGAGGCTTGCGTACCTGTTCGTCTCGCACGATCTCAACGTCGTGAAGTCCATCGCGGATCGGGTGTATGTGATGCAGCGGGGCCGCATCGTGGAGGAGGGTCCGACGGACGCGGTATTCGGAGCGCCGCAGCATGCGTATACCCAGGCGCTTCTTGCGGCTACGCCGCGGATCCCGGACGACCGGGCTCCCCACGCGTGAGTGCCGGGAATCGCCCAGGCGCGCGCCTATGATAGAGTCGCGCTGGCTGGCGCAGTTCGATAAAAACCCCAACTCCGCAAGGAATGCACATGAGATTCCATTTCGTATTTCATACCGTGGTTCTTTTGGCATCGATTGCCGTCGCAGGGGCCGATGAGCTCAAGCCCCCGCCGACCAAAGAGGGGCTGTGGGAGACCCACGGCACGCACACCCAGCAAGGCAAGGCCGTTCCTGATCAGACGGTGAAAATGTGCCAATCGAGCGACACCACGAAGGCGATGCAGGCACAAGGCGAGGAGATGAGGAAAAAGAACGAGTGCACCTCGCACGTCACCCGGCCATCGCCCAATACTTACGTGGAGGAGAGCAGCTGCGCCAAGGGGCCAAACGCCGGTTCGGTCACTAAAGTCGTCTATACCAATCAAGGCGACACGGCCTCGCATACCGAGATGCACATGAATGTGGGCAAAGCAGAAACCGTGGTGATCATCGACGCCAAGTACCTGGGCAGCTGCCCGGCGGGCATGAAGCCCGGCGACCTGATGATGAGCGACGGGAAAATCATCTCAGGTAACCCGTAACTTTACGGCGGGAGTCAGGTCAGCTCGAATCGGTAGTGCTCGCTCAGTCCGAAAGCCGCACGGGCGCGGGCGCAGGTCCCTGGAAGAAGCGCCGCACGATGGGCTCGAACCGCTCGAGCGGCGCGCTCGGATAGGCCGGATCGAAGGAGTTCTGGTCGTAGCGGACACAAAACCGCGCCGTCTCCTCGAAGTAGGGATGTCCGGCGTAACGGTCGCGCTCGTTAAGATCCCGGGTGGGATGGTTGGCGAAATGATAGGCCTGAAATTCGACGTGATGCGTGAGCAGCCAACTGCGCCGTTCGGACAGCCAGGGCGCCAGCATCTGTGCGGCGAGCAGGCCGTGGTGATTGTCGCTGAAGGCTTCCGGCAGATCATGAAACAAAGCGACCACGACGAGCTCATCGTCCTCGCCCGCCTCGAGCGTGCGCGTCGCGGTCTGCAGGCAGTGCGCGTACAGGTTGATCGGTACGCCGAGCGCGTCATCGTGCTGCGTGGACTTCAACATGGCGAGCAGCCCCCGACCCGGCCCGTGGTCGCGCCGGTAGCGGCGTTCCGCGCGCTCGATGATCATCCAGTCATCCGGCTTCGCCTCCGATAGCGAGCGGAAAGCGGCGCGTTCGGCCTCATTCATGGGCATGCGGTTTGGTCTGCAGGTGGCGTAGGATTGGAGTCTGGCAGCGCAATAACAGAGGGTCAATGGCGACGGCAGTCCATGCGACGGACATAGTCGGGTGGTTACAGTTGGTCCCGGTGATCAACGCGACCGGAACGGTCACCCGCCTGGGCGCAAGTCCGATCGATGCGGACGTGATTGCGGCGATGGCCGCCGCGTCGCAACTCTGCGTCGACATGGCGGAGCTGCAGGCGCGCGCGTCACGCATCATCTCGCAATGCACGGGCGCCGAAGCCGGCATCGTCACGGCGGGCGCGATGGCAGGATTGCTCGCGGGTGCCGCCGCCTGCATCGCCGGTCTCGATCCGATCAAAATGGCGAAGCTCCCCGATAGCGACGGGATGCGCAATGAGTTCATCGTCGCACGCAGTCATCGCAATTCCTACGATCATGGCGTGCGCGCGGCCGGCGCGCGACTCGTCGAGGTGGGACTTCCCGATCGCTTGACGGCGTGCGGTGTGCGCGACACCGAGGCGTGGGAGATCGCGAGCGCGATCAGCGAACGCACCGCGGGGATCTTGTATCTCGCGCGCTCCGATTCGCGCCCCGCGCTCGAGGAGGTGGTCCGCGTCGCCCATACCGCGCGCCTTCCGGTGCTGGTCGATGCGGCCGCGGAACTGCCGCCCGCGCACAACTTGAAACGCTTCATCGAGGCCGGCGCCGACCTCGTGGTGTTCAGCGGGGGCAAGAGCATCGGCGGTCCGTCGGCCTCGGGCATCCTGTGCGGCCGGCGTAAGCTGGTGGCCTCCGCACTCCTGCAGCAGCTCGATCTCGACTACCTCTATGAGGATTGGAATCCACCGGCCGAGTTGATCGACAAGCGCGATTTCCCCGGCGTGCCGCGCCATGGCATCGCGCGGTCGTGCAAAGTGGGCAAGGAGCAGGTGGTCGGGCTCATCGCCGCACTGCTGCGCTTCGCGCACGAGGATGATGCCGCGCGCAATCGCCGCTTCGCGGCGGTCACGGACGGCCTGTGCAATGCTCTGGGGCGGCTGCCGGGGCTCAGAGTGCGTGCGATCACGGATGCGGCGCACGCGGATCTACCGCTGGTCGCAGTCGACATCGGAGCGGGCGCCGCCCAGGTGGCGGCCCGGCTTCGCGCCGCGACGCCTTCGATCCACGTCGACTCCACCCAGGCGGATGGCGGCACGCTCGTGCTCGTACCGACGTGCCTCAAGGGCGATGACGTGAAGGCGATCGTGGCGGGCTTCGCGCAGGCGATCGCGGGGCATTGATGGTCGTGACTGTCCGCTCTGGAACAGGGCAAACTGCAGCCATGGCGTTTGCGAGACCACTATTCCTGTGGGAAATTCATCCGTGCTTCGATTGCCTTGAACTGCGGCTCGTTGCGTATTGGGTCGAGAGCCCAGCTAATGCGTAGCACTTGTAACGCTGAATCCTTCTGCCTTTCTGCTTTCGCCAACTCTAGAAGCGCGTCCTTGGTATCGCGCCACTGGGCGTACACTGCCGCGATTTCAACCGAAGCGCCCGGATGGGCAGCCTTGAATTGGTGAAATTGATGCTCGGCGTCGGCTTGAAGTCCCAGTTGGCGGTATGCGAGCGCCAGGCAGTATTGCCGTGAGGGGGGCGGCAGCGGAACCGACGCCGATTCACACAGCGAACGTGCCTCATCAACCGCTCCGGATGCAAGCAGGGCGTTCGCAATATTCCCGCGAACGTAAACAGAGTCCGGACGGAGGAGCTGAGCGGTGTGGAGAACAGACAGTGCTTGCGCATAGTCGCGTGACCAGGTTAAGACCTGTCCCAGTGTGGTATACGCGTCCAAATTTTGCGGGTCGAGACTGACCGCGCGCCGTGCAGCAACAAGGGCTTTCTGGAACTGCCCTTGTTGCCCCATAAAAGCGGCAACAAGCCGCTGAACACGGGCGCTGCCGGGCGAAAGAATGAGCGCACGTTCAAACTCCGGCACGGCACGTGTGAAGTCCAGCTGTCCATATGCGTAGACTTCCGCAAGTGTAACGTGAATTTCACCGAGGGAAGGTGCAAGACCCACCGCGCGCTCGGCCGATTCCACCGCTTGCGCTCGTACCTCGGCGATCTCTGAAGGTCGGGCAGCAAATATCGATATGTCATTCAGCGCGAGTGCTCGCCTCTCGTACGCAAGAGCGAAGTTTGGATCAAGCGCGATCGCGCGATCAAATGCACTCAACGCCGCGCGAAGATCCGCTTCGCCGAAATCCCAATTCGACAACTGCTGCGCACCCTGCAAATAGGCCTCGTACGCCTCCGAACTCTTCGTCCCGCCCTGCCCCAGTTTCGCTGCCTCATCACCGGCCAGCGTGACTTTAAGTCGGTCTGCTACGGCGGTCGCCACTTCCGTTTGGACCTTGAGAATGTCGGTGAACCTGCGATCGTATGTCTGCGACCAGATATGAAATCCCGTCACTGTGTTGATCAGCTGCGCAGTGATTCGCACCGTATCGCCGGCCCGCCGCACACTGCCTTCGAGCACATTCCCGACATTTAGCTTATGTGCGATGGTAGAGATATCGACGCTTTGACCCTTAAAAGAAAATGAGGAAGTGCGTGCGACGACTTGGAGTTCATTCAAGCGTGAGAGCGAATTGAGAAGCTCCTCAGTCACGCCGTCGGAGAAATACTCCTGCTTCGGATCGCCGCTCATGTTGACGAACGGCATGACGGCGATTGAGTGTGGCGGAGGGGCAAAGGCGGCAGGCGGCGGGGGTTGCGGAGCCGCGAGGGTCGGATTCGAACTTGCGGGTTCTCGATGCGCGCGCTCGTTCCAGTGCCAGGGCTTCTCGACGACAACGTATGCAATCCCTGTCGCGACGACAAGAGCGAGTGCCCCGACGATCGCTTTTCGGATCGGGTGAGTCGGTGCTCCGGTCGACGCCGGGTTTTCCGCGGTCTGTGGCGCGTCATCTCGCACGCCGCGGAGGGCTTCGATGAGCTTCGGAAACAGCCGCTCGGGATGGCCGCCGCTGGCGTCGAGCCATTGGGAGGAATTGAGGAAATATTCGAACGCCGCGGGCAGTGGCTCCGTGTCAATTTTGAGGGCGATCACGGAACTGCGCTTCGAGGCGGCGCGCTCGAGTTCTCGCAAGACATGGCGAGAGCGGGCGCCGTCCTTCGAGAGGATCAGCACCAGCGATGAAGCCGAATCGATCGCACGGACGATGGCATCCGCGTAAAACGCGCCCGCCGTCACGTTGCGGGGCGCGATCCAGCAACTGATGCCGGCATGCTCAAGGGCTGCGACGATGGTGTCGGCGACTGCCTTGTCCTGCGAGGCGTAGCTGATAAAGACTTTGGATTCGGCAATGGAGGTCGAGCCGGTTGCAGGCTGCGACTGAGCTTTCTTCTCCGCTCCCTCTGGCATGCCGTTTTCCTGCGGGTTCTTCTGGCTATGTTCGGGGATGGGGGGTGAGTTGGCAAATTAGCCCTTGTTAAACGGCGGATTGGTCAAAAGGGCTGAACCATGGCCGATGACATAAGAAATCTACCAAAGATTGAGTTTATGATCATATTTGAAATAATTGATCGCATGGCTTGCGTTTGATATAACTGGCGCTCCGCGCGCTGCGCTGAGGTTAGGGAGATGGGTCATGGGTAAGGATGGGCCGCTGCGCCGGATTCATAACGAGAGGGACAAGGGGTTCAGCGCCGCGGTGGTGGTCCCCATGGGCGCGACCTCGCTCGTATTCGTTTCCGGCGAGGTGGGACGCGACGCGTCGGGCGCCATCGTGAAAGGCGGCTTCGAAGCCGAAGCCCGGCAATGCTTTGCGAACATTCGAGTCGCGCTGCAGCGCGCAGGCGCCGATTTCAAGAACGTCGTGCGGATCACGGCGTACGTCAAGGATCTCGCCGATTACCCGATCTACTCCAAGGTTCGCAGCGAAGTCTTCGGTTCCGACTGGCCGGCGAGCGCCTCGGTCGGCGTTTCCGATCTATTGCTGGGCGCCAAGCTCGAAGTGGACGCGATCGCGGTCATCGGCCAAGGCTGAGGATCGATTCTGCGCACCGCCATTGAAGATCTCTATCGGAGCAGAACTCGCGGATCGGCCGCGCTGATGGGCGAGGCGGCCCGCGTGATGCCGGGCGGCAATACCCGCACCACCAGTTTCCATCCGCCGTATCCGGTCGTCATCCAACGTAGCGAGGGTCCCTGGATGTGGGACGTGGATGAATGCCGCTACTTGGATCTGTTCTGCAACGGTCTCAGCCTGATCCATGGTCACGGCTACGCGCCGGTGCGTGAGGCGCTCGTTGCAGCGCTTGAGCGGGGCATGGCATGGTCCGGCGCATCGCGCGAGCAGATTGCCTATGCAGAGATGCTGCGCGATCGATTGCCGGCCATGGAACAGCTGCGCTTCACCAATTCGGGGTCGGAGGCGGGCATGCTCGCGGTGAAGGCCGCCAGGCATCTCACCGGCCGCCCCTACATCCTGAAAGCTGTGGGTGCCTATCACGGCTCTTATCCCGATCTGGAAGCGGGTCTCTACGGCCAGGGCAACCTGCGAGGCCGCGCGCTCGTTGCCAACTTCAACGACCTGACGAGCTTCGAGCAGGTCATGGCCGAGCACGGCACGGAGGTCGCGGCGCTGGTGATCGAGCCGGTGCTGGTGACGGGCCGTGTGGTGGCGCCGGAGCCCGGATTCTTGAAGCAGCTCGAGCTTTTGGCGCGGCGCTACGGGGCTCTCACGATCCTGGATGACTGTTTGATGCTGCGTCTCGCGGTGGGGGGCTCTTGCGAGAAGTTCGGCCTGCAGCCCGACCTCATCGTGCTCGGAAAATTTCTGGGAGGCGGTACGCCGCTCGGGGCCTTTGGCGGTGCTCGCGATCTCATGAAGATCTTCGATCCCACGCGCCCCGGCGCGGTGTTTCACGGCGGCTCGTTCAACGGCAACCTGCTGGGGTGTGCCGCGGGCATTGCGACCCTGCGGGGCCTCACCCGTGAGCGCATCGACGGCATGGACGGCGCGTGCGACCGCCTGCGCTCAGCCCTTGTGCAACGCGCCCGCGAACTCGGCATCGAGCTGGTGTCGAGCGGCACGGGCTCGGTCATCGGGATTTCCTTCGCTGCCGATCCGAAGCGCCATGAGGACGACCCGTCCGCGCTCGGACTGGCGTCACTCTTTCACCTCGCCTGCGCGAACGAGGGAGTGCTCATCGGGCCGGGCGGAGTTCTCGCGGTATCGACGGCGCACGACGCCGCCGCCATCGATTTCGCGATTGCGGCCTTGTCGGCTGCGCTCGAACAGGTCGCCAAGCTCGCCGGCTCGATCTGAGCGAGCGCCGCGCGGTTTAGAAATTTACGTTATTGCGGCCTTTCGTGCCGAGCATCGCGCGCGCGTCGGCCGGCGTTGCAATCTCGAGGCTGAGCTCCTCGAGTATCCGGCGGATCTTCGCCACCTGTTCCGCATTCGACGTGGCGAGTTTGCCCTTGCCGGCGTACAAGCTGTCCTCCAACCCGACCCGCACATTGCCTCCGAGAAGGGCGCTCAGCGTGACGAAGGGCAGTTGATGCCGGCCGGCCGCGAGCACCGACAAATAGTAGTCATTGCCGAAGAGCCGATCGGCCGTGGCGCGCATGTGCATCAGGTTCTCCGGATCGGGGCCTATCCCGCCCATGATTCCAAAGATGCACTGAACGAAGAACGGGGGCTTGACCAAACCGCGGTCTGCAAAGTGCGCGAGATTGTAAAGCTGTCCCACGTCGTAGCATTCGAATTCGAAGCGCGTCCCCAAAGCCCCCAGCTCGCGCATGCCGCGCTCGATCTGGGTAAAGGTGTTCGAGAGGATCAGATCCTTGGACGCTTCGAGATAAGGGCGTTCCCAATCGAAGCGCCACTCGGTGCGCTTCTCCGCAGCCGCGGAGATGTTGAAATTGAACGAGCCCATGTTCATCGACGCCACTTCCGGCGCGACCTTGAGCGCCGGCGCGAGACGCTGATCGAGAGTCATTCCGAGACCCCCGCCGGTCGTGATGTTGATGATGGCATCGGTGCCACGCTTGATCTGCGGCAGGAACTCGAGGAACCGTTCCGGCGTCTGATCGGGCTTGCCGGTCTCGGGGTTGCGGGCGTGCAGATGGATCATGGCAGCGCCTGCCTCGGCGGCGGCCACCGACTCGGCGGCGATCTGGGCCGGGGTGATCGGCAGATAGGGCGACATCGACGGCGTATGAATTCCGCCGGTGATGGCGCAAGTGATGATGACCTTGTCGCTTCGTCTCATGATTCCCTCCGATTCGAGTCCTCAACGCCGGCCCAATAGCCGTCGATCTTGGGGAGCACGGACAAATCCGCACGCATCGCGGCTCGAGCCGCTTCGGCGTCGCGGCTCTGCAGCGCCACCAGCAACGCTTCGTGATGGCCGCAGGCGACCCGCCATGCCTCCACCGGATCGCTGGTGATGAGCGAGCGTGTGCGCGAGACGAACGGAGCCATGCGCAGCCACAACGCCTCGATCAAGTGCGCGAGCATGCGGTGATCCGCGATCCGATAGATCTCGAAATGGAACGCCCTGTTCAGCTCGCCGTAGGCCTGGCTGTCGTCGGCGCTGACCGCTGCGCCCATCGACTCGTGCATGCCGCGCAACCGTTCGATCTGGTGCAGTGTGATGTTTTGCGCCGCCAGTGCGGCGGCATTGCTCTCGAGCAGGATCCGCAGATCGAGAATCTGCTGGATCTCGCGACGGTCGAGGAGCGGCACACGCGCGGAGCGGTTGGGCAGCGCCTCGAATGCGCCTTCCGAGATCAATCGCTTGATCGCCTCCCGTACTGGGGTATCGCCGATCACCAGAAGCTTCGAAAGCGAGCGCAGCGTGACGATTTCGCCCGGCTTGAAGGTCCCGGCGAGCACCGCCTGTTTCAACGTGGAGTAGGCCCGGCTGTTGTCGGTTTCGGAGGAGGATGCGGACTTCGGAAGTTTGGGCAGGCCGCCCGTCGAAACGCCATTCACGTCCTGTTCTGACTGGTCCACGCCACGCCCTCAATAAACCCCCGAAGCCATCTTACCCTCAAAAATCTACGATCGAACATCAAATATTTGATCAAAGTTGAAAATTATGACAATACTTCGTTCAAGGCCAATACAGGCCGCAGGGAGAAGGGATGAAGCACACTGCCCGGGCGGCGCGCACCGCCGCCGCCGTCCTATTCATCGAACTCACGTCGAGTCCTTTGTCCTCGCCTGCAGTGGCGGCCGATGCAGACACGCCATCGGATGAGCCCACCAGTTTGTCCGCCATCGTGGTCACCGCCGAGCGGCGCGCCGAGAGCATCCAGTCAGTCCCGTTGAGCGTCACCGCCATCTCCGGCAACACGCTCGCCGCCTTCGACCAGGTGAATTTCGACGACTATGCCCACCTGGCGCCGAACTTGTCTTTCGGCACCGGCAACACCTTCGGCATCACCAACGGACGCGAGATCACCATTCGCGGCATCGCGGGGGCGAATACCACCAGCTACTACATCAATGACACGCCGCTGCCGATCTCCATCGATCCGCGCGCGATCGATCTCGATCGCATCGAGGTTCTGCGGGGTCCCCAGGGCACGCTGTTCGGATCCTCGGCGATGGGCGGCACCGTGCGGCTCATCACCCGGCAGCCGGATCTCACCCAAAGCTTCGGCTCAGCGGACGCGCAAGGCTACGTGATCCATGACGGCGGGCCCGGATACCTGGTGTCGGCGAGCTACAATTTGCCGATCCTCGACAATCAGCTCGCGCTCCTGGTGAGCGGCTACAGCACCTACAACCCGGGCGTGTTCACCGGCGAGTACGGAATCGCGACGACCGCCGCCCCGCCGAGCTACAGCGGCGGGGCGTGGCCCACACTGACCGTGCCCGCGAGCCAGCCGCGGCAAACCGTCACCCATCTCGGCAACGACGTCGAGGCTGGCGAAACCATCTCCCTCACTTATCGCCCGGCATTCTTGGATGCCCTGACCATCACTCCGATGGTGATGCATCAGGATCAGAGCAACAACGGGTTTCCGCTGGCCGACTACACCACCCAGAACCTGATCCAGGTGCGTCCGCTCAATAATCGCGAGAGCGACGACGACATCTGGACGTTCGCCAACCTGACCGCGAAGTTCGCCGCACCTTTCGGCTCGTTCATCGAGTCGGGCACGTACTTTCACCGCTACTCGCGCGATACCGAGGACGGCAGCGAGCTCATCTCGATCGGCGGCTACGGTGGGCCGCCCCTCGGCGGAACCTGTGTGGCGGGGGTGTACTGTCCCTCGCCATCGCCGAACTGGGTGAACACCAACCAGTTCACCGACGAGCTGCGTTTCGAGTCGGCCTTTCCCGGGCCCGTGCAGCTGGTCACCGGCGCGTATTACAGCAAGGTGCGCCAGTGGATCGTTTCCGAGGAAGTACTGCCGTACGATCAATTTGGGAATCCCGCCTTCACGGAAGACATTCCGCGCGTGAACGAGGAAGTGGCGGCGTTCGGAAGTCTAACCTACGACATCCTCGACAAGGTCGAGCTGTCCGTCGGAGTGCGGCAGTCGCATCTGGAGTACAGCAACATCTACATTGCCAACGGGTGGATCAACGGCGGCCCCTCCTTCAGTCCCGCCGAGAGCGGCCAGCGTGCGACGACGCCGCGCTTCACGGCGAAATACAAGTTCGACGAATCGAACATGGTCTATGCGAACGCGGCCAAAGGCTATCGGCTCGGCGGGGCCAACTCGGTGCTGCCTTCGGCTTGCGGTTCGCCCTACGCCGATGAAGAGACGCCGTACAAGAGCGACTCGCTCTGGAGCTACGAGCTCGGCACCAAGAACTCCTGGTTCGACAATCGCGTCAATACCCGCCTTGCGGTCTACTGGATCGACTGGAAAAACATCCAGCAATCCATCCTGCTGGGATGCTCCTTCCACGTGACCGAAAATCTCGGCACCGCGCGCAGCCGTGGCGCCGAGTTGGAAGTCGACGGGACCCCATTGCCCGGGCTGTATGTGAATGCGGGCCTGGGCTTCGAGGATGCGGCGCTCACGAGTGCGCCGGCGGGATCTCCGCTGCCGGTGGGTTCGCCGCTCAACGGTGTGCCGCGCTGGACCGGCTCGCTCCTCGGCGACTACTCCTGGCCGGTGTCATTCGGCCGGGAATTCGTGCGCGCGCAGTACAGCTTCACGGGCTCGAGCATCAGCGACAACAACCCCACCAGCGTGCTCAACCCGACGCTCGCCCAGCGCGAGCGCGGCTCATATTCGCTGCTGAATGTATTCGTGGGCGGCAAGCACGAATCCTGGGAGACGTCGCTCTTCGTCAAGAATCTGTGTGACGTGCGGGGGAACCTGGGCGATGAGCAATCCGAGATCAGCGAGCTGCCGGGCCGTCCGCGCTGGATGATCACGCAGCCGCGCACGATCGGCATCGACATCAAGAAGCAGTTCTGAGCGCCAAGCGGCGCCCGTCTGTCAAATGAGGACCGAGAGCGCGCAGGACGGGGAGTCGGGCGAGGCTCATCTCGTCCGGCGCCTGACTTTGTTCGATTCCATCATGCTGGTGGTCTCGGGCACGATCGGTCCGTCGATCTTCATCATCCCGGCCGACGTGCTGCGCGCGGTGCCGAATCCCGGGGTCGCGATGTTGCTGTGGGTTGCCGCGGGCGCCATCACCATGCTGGCGGGCATTGCCTGCGCCGAGCTCGGCGCCATGTTCCCCGAGGCCGGGGGGCAGTACGTGTTCATGCGCGAGGCATACGGAGGATTCACCGCCTTTTTGTATGGGTGGGTGCTGTTCACGGCCGGCAACAGCGCGGCTCTTGCGTCGATGGCCATCGCCGTCGCGTTATTTCTGGGGCAGGCGGTGCCGGCACTCGGCGCCGAACACGTCCTCGCCACGGGGTCGCTGTTCGGTTGGCACCTGCAGCTCGACCAGGGAAGCGTCGTTGCGGTCGCCGCCGTGGTCGTGCTCACCGTCATCAACCTGCTGAGCGTCAAGCTCGCCGCCTGGGTGCAGAATGTCACGGCGCTCGCGTATGTCATTGCGGTGTTCGTGATCGTCGCCGCCGGCTTCGCGCTCGGATCCGGGTCCTGGTCGAATTTCAAGTGGGTGTCGACCGATGTCGCGCCGATCTCCGCAGCCGGCATTGGGGTGGCGATGATCCCGCTATTTTATTGCTACGACGGATGGGAGTTCTTGTCCTGGGTGGGGGGCGAGATCAAGAATCCGCGGCGCAATCTGCCGCTCGCGCTGATCGGCGGCGTGACGCTGGTCATCGTCACCTACCTGATGGCCAACGCGGTGTTCGTGTACGCGCTCGGTGCCTCCGGGCTCGCGCAATCGACCACGCCGGCCGCCGGGGCCATGCGAGCGCTGTTCTCGGCGGATGTCGGCCGGTGGCTGGCGCTTTTCATCGCGCTGATCTCGTTCGGCTCCGCCTCGGTGGTGACGCTCGGCGGCGCACGCATTTATTATTCCATGGCCAAAGATGGCGCCTTCTTCAGCGCGATGACGCGGCTGCATCCCCGCTGGAAAACGCCGAGCACGAGCCTCATCGCCCAGTGCGCCTGGGTGTGCGTGCTGATCCTCTCGAGCCGCTACGATCAGCTGTACACCTGCTTCATCTTCATGATGACGCTCACTTACGCGATGACGGTGGGAGCTGTTCTGGTTCTGCGGCGCACGCAGCCTCACCGAGCGCGGCCTTACCGCTGCTTCGGTTACCCGTGGCTGCCCATCATCTACTTGATCGTCGCGCTCGCCTTCGTGGTTTCGACGCTCCTCACCCGACCGCGCGAATCCCTGGTGGGACTCGCGCTGGCAGTCCTCGGCGTCCCGCTCTATCTGCATTGGCGACGCCGTGGCGGACGCGCTCAGCGGGATCCGGCGAACGCCGGCGGATCCGCGTGACGGTGGAAATCGCTGCCTAGAGATTGTCAGGCGGATCGAAGTTTGTCGGCGATTTCGCCGGCGCTCACCCCGTCGACCTCCAGCACCTTTCTGCGGCTGGTCGCTCCCGATGCGACCCGCACGCAGCGTTTCGCGATGCCGAGCCGCTTCGCCACGAACTCGATCAGCGCAAGATTGGCCGCATTTTCCACCGCCGGCGCCGCAATGCGTATTTTTATCAGTCCGTCGTGGAGCCCCGCGAGCTCCGTTTTCGAGGCGCGCGGCTGTACATAAACTTCGAGGCGGGCGGTTGGCATGCCCGTGCGATTCTGCACGACGCCGCACTGAGCGCAAGACGAGTATCATGCGGCGATTCGCAGGTCATCCAGGACGTTTCATGATCGCTGCGGCTGGAACCGGCGGCAGTTAGCCCGGATGCAAATGTGAATACCTCAAGAATTGCGAGTCCACTCCGCGCAGCGCTGAGGCACGCCGTCACGTTGTGCGCAATCCTGCTTCTCCCGGCAGCAAGATCGGTGGCGCCTGCACAGACCGTGGGACCCTTCGATCGGCAGGCCTGGCTTGAAGACCTGGGCGAAGCACGTGCCGCCTTGTCAGCAAAATATGCCGGGCTCGAGTGGGAGGTAATTGAGCGCGGTGTGGATTTGAGCGCGATCTTCGCGACGGCCGAGGATCGCATCGGGCACGCGAACAATGATTGGGAGGCGCGCAGGGCTTTCGAGAAACTGATGGATCGTTTCGGCGACAAGCACGTGCTGGTTCGCTGGCCATCAACGAAGCCGCCCGAGCGCTCACTGGGCGGCCTCAGTTGTGATGGCATGGGATACACAACTGAAATGCAGGCGGAGCCGCTGACGGCGTTTTTGCCCGGCTTCGTGCCCGTTCCGCTGCCGGTAGGAAATGTCTTCCCGACGGGCGTGGTGGCGCGTGGTTTGCACCGCGTCGGCATGATCAAGATCCCGGTGTTTATGGCTCAAGGATTCCCGAGCCTATGTGAGCTGGCCATCGACGACATCCATATCGATCGCACTCGTACATGCGACGAGGACTGCCAGGGCAGGATTGCGGGGCGGGCAGAGTACGTCCTTACCACCCAATTCGAGGCGGCGATCGAAGCGGTAAAGGCCGCGGGGGCGAATGCGTTGCTCATCGATATCGCCGGAAACGGCGGTGGCACGGAGTGGGTAGGCGCGGCCTCTAGAATGGTAACGCCCGTCAGGCTCGAGGGGTTACGCAATTACTTTGTAAAGGGGCCGCTATGGCTGCGCCATTTCGCACAGCAAAAGCATGATTTGGAGAATGCGCGACGAACCGCGCGTCGGGCAGATCGAGAACTACTCACCCATCTGATCGAACAGGTCTCCGAGCGCGAGCGAGAAGCGCGTGAGGTGTGCGACGCGGGTGCTCTTTGGGAAGGCACCCAGCCGTCCTGCAGACGGCTGGGTGATGCGTTTTTCTCCACGGGTCTGCTGTCATCGGCGGATCCAGGGGCCTTGCGTGCTAAACCATGGGCATCCCTCGTATTCAGTCCGCTTCAATACCCCTATCGGGAAGGCGTGTGGCGTGGTCCATTGCTCGTGGTGGTCGATGGACGCAGCGCATCGGCCGCGGAACATTTTGCTGCGGAGCTGCAGGACAACCATGCCGCAGTCATCGTTGGATCGCCAACTGCCGGTGCCGGATGCGGTCACACGGACGGAGGCACGCCAACTCGACTGTCCCACTCCGGCGGCATCCTTGAGGCTTCCGACTGTGTGCGCATCCGGCTCAATGGCCAAAACCTGGCCAACGGCGTTCAGCCGGACCTCCTGGTGGGATTTCGCGAAAGCGATTCTGCCAAAAGACGCGCATTCCTCCTGAACGAGAAACTGGACATTGCCCTTGATGCGGCGGATGCGCTGGGTGACCATTGAATCCGATTGGAGAGTCCCATCGGTGGCGATGCGGGTGGTTGGGATCATCGCAGCCACGTTCATAGCTATATACGGGGCCATAGGGGTGTTGCGCAAAAGATTTGCGCATAAGATAGCGGACATTCACCACTAGCTCCTTGGGGTGGTCGATGGGCGACGGACGGCGCTTCGATATAAATGCGCGTTGGCGGACGCAAAATCCGCGCAACAGAAGCGGCATGGTCGAATGTTCATCCGCGTGCTTTACAACGATGTTCACCCGGTAAAGGCTTCGGTCAGATGAGGCACATCCTGCTGACCGGCAAAGAGCCAATGACCAAATCGCTTGAACCTTGGTTTTGGGCGGGACTCCTAAGTCGAGACGGCAGTGACGATCGAGCATGCACCGGTGCGCCCCGAGGAGTTCTTCGCGGCTAATCGTGTGCCAGTCGTGTAGGCGGCGCGCACATCTTCCATGTTGGACATCAACTCATCGAAAGAGCCCCACCTGTATCGCTGATCGGGGAAGATAGCCCACGACTTGCCTTTCCTTGCGTCGACTCCATAATCGACCTCGTCCGAGTACAGGCTATCTTCACGCGATTTCGTCCATAGCTTTCCGCGTATGTTGATTCGCGGAACATACTTATGGCGCTCGCGAACGCAACTGCGGTCATATTCCTTCTCAGCGCGCCGCTTCTCATAACGGGTCGCGCGTGGCGGCCTGGTGCATGCCTTGGTGGTTCGTCGTAATTGCATCCGTAGTTAAAGGTGGGGCGCTGCCACAGAAAGAGTGGAACTACGAGCCGTAGCTTGTTCTGGAGTATGCTCTCGCCGCTACGCTTAGAATTCTGGAGCGGGATCTATCCAAGGTAGGCAAAACGCAATTGATTCAATCAAAATTCTTCGGCAGCGTTCTACCTTTGATCGTTGCCTGCCTGGCCTCCACGGCGGGCGCCAGTGAATCGGGCGATTTTCAAGGAATCCAGGCAAAAGCGATCGCGGGGGATGCCGCTGCTCAATATGCGCTAGCAGTCGCCTATGACATTGGTCGTGGCGTCAAGGCGGATATCACGGAAGCCGCGAAATGGTATGAGGCCGCTGCTCAGCAGGGGAATTCTGACGCCCAGAACAGCATTGGGTCGCTTTACTTGTCCGGCGAAGGCGTGCCGAAAAATCCTCCTAGAGCCTGCGAATGGTTCGGGAAGTCAGCGGCTCAAAAGAACATGGACGGCACGGCAAATTTCGCGTCCTGTTACGACGCAGGGGTGGGTGTAGACAAGGATCTGGCGAAAGCGGCAGCACTTTACGAGGAGTCCGCCAACGCGGGAAACATCCAGTCGATGCTAAATATCGGTGTCGATTATTGGCGAGGCGAGGGTGTCGACAAGGATCTTGTAAAAGGCTATATGTGGCTGGACCTGGCCCGCTTTTATACGCAAGCGGGCGACGCAAACCGCAGGCTGAAATATCGAGTGCGTGGCGCGCTTGATGAGATTGCAAAAGAGATGCCGCCGAACGCGATCGCTCAGGCGCAAGCGCTGTCCCAACAGTGGGATAAAGATAATCGAGCGAAGATCCATGCGGCGCCGAAATACTGACGCACGACTGCACTGACGAGTTTGCAGCTGCGGCATGCGAGTCCCTTAAACTTGTTAGCGCGCCGCCATCATGCGTAAAGGCGTTTTTCTTGCGGCCTCCTCGTATGTGGCCTGGGGGCTGTTTCCTGCTTATTTTCTTCTGCTGAAGTCGGTCTCGCCCGTCGAGGTGCTCGCGCACCGGATGATCTGGTCGCTGGTTTTCCTCTGCTTTGTGCTGGCATTTCGCCGGCAATGGTCGTGGCTTCCACCGCTCACCCGGCAACCGAGACTGGTGGTAACTTTTGCGGTCAGCGCGGCACTGCTCTCGGGTAATTGGTTTCTCTACATATGGGCGGTCAACAGCGGCCACGTGATCGATGCAAGCCTGGGCTACTTCATCAATCCGCTGGTGAACATCGTGCTCGGCTTTGTACTGCTGCAGGAACGGCTGCGCCCCGGGCAATGGTTTGCGGTTGTCATCGCGGCGCTCGGAGTCTCGTGGTTGACGTGGCAGGGGCACCACTTCCCGTGGATCTCCGTCGTTCTGGCGCTCACGTTCGGATTCTATGGCTTGATGCGCAAGGTCGCGGCGCTCGGGCCGCTCGAAGGCCTGGCGCTCGAGACACTGCTTCTATTCCCTTTGGCGGCAGCGTATCTGGCCTTTTCAGTGGTCATTGGAAACAACGCGTTCGTTCACGCTGATCTCACACTGCGACTTTTGATGATTGCGGCCGGCCCGATCACCGCCGTACCGCTGTTGCTGTTCGCAGCGGGCGCCCGTCGCATCAGACTTTCGACGCTCGGGCTGTTGCAATTCATTGCGCCGACGCTGCAGTTGGTGCTGGGCATCTGGATGTTCCACGAGCCGTTCGGCGGCGCGCGCATGTGGGGCTTCGTGATCATCTGGGCCGCATTGGTCTTCTATTCCGCCGAGGGACTGCTGCGCAATTGGCGGATCGAGGCGCAAGCGATGTGCGCTGCGCCATCGAGTAAACCGCCCGATAGCTAAGTCGCGGTAAACGCTCGACCCCGAAAGCGAACCTGATTCTCAATTTGGGGGTTCCCGCCGGTATTCTGGGCGCCGCTCTGCGGCCTTTGAGAGCGGGCGCACAGGGCAGGTTGCCGCAATATGTAAACGTCGCCGGCATGTGCAACGCAGGGTCAGCTCGCAAGGGCCACAGGCGCCCCGGCCGGCCCCACTCCGCCGGCTCTCAGGCCGTTTCCCGCGTCCGGGCTGCCTGGATCTGTCTGATCGGGTTGCTGCTCGCGGCGTTCGCGGGTGCGGCCGGGGCGAACACCTGCGCTCCCGCCGCGAGCCAAGGTGCGGCGCCGGCCGACTACCAGAACTATTGCTGGCTCGACTTCTCCGGCTACTCCGACGCCCAGGCGCAGGCCGGTGGGCAGCCCTTCACCTTCACGCTGCCCGACGGCTCGACCTTGCGGTTGACGCTGCAGGTCAGCACGAACCGCGCCAGCCCCGCGCTCAACGCTCACGTCGTCCCTTCCTGGTCGGGGTCCGCCATCGGGCACACCGGCTTCATCGGCATTCCCGGTACTCCGGTTCTTTACGAATCGCAAACCGGCTCGACGGTGCAGGTGGTGCTCAACAACATCTCGGTGACGCCGCCGCCCGGCAGCGGCGCGACCGACACGTACGCCATCGTCGCCGCCGACGGGGAGTCCACCAATCAAGGTGAATCGCTGCAATTCACCACCAGCGGGAGCGCTTGGACGCAGGCGGCACAGATCCCGTTCGGCAATAATTACCCCGCGGTCACGGGCCTCAACACCGCGACGGTGACCGAGGCCGGCGTCGCGGGCAACGTCGGCGCGTTCGCATTCACCTCGTTCAACAATCCGACCGTTGTCTCCGCGAAGCTGGTCGGCAGCGGGTTGCAGGGCGCCCTGTTCGCGGTGCGTTATGCGTCGGTGGCACTCACCGCCCAATTCGCCGGCGCGCGGGTCAACGGCGCCGACCAATTCAGCTACCGCATCAGCACGCCGGGCGGCCTGGTGTTGGGCACCGGCACCACGTCCGGCGCGGGTGCCGGACCATTCCCAGCGGCGAGCCTGGCGACCATTGCGGCGGGATACCCCTTCGTGGTCAGCGAAGTGCCGGCGCCCGGCAGCGTCAGTCCCGTGGCGGATTACGCCATTTCGCTCACTTGCACCAATGCGGCGGTCGGCGGTTCGTCGACGCTGTTGCCCAACAATCAGGCAGGCGCTACCTACACTTTCCCGACCCTGCACTACGGGGACGCAATCAACTGCGTATTCACCAACAGTGCGAACCGCGCCGATCTCACCATCGCCAAAACCGGGCCGCCCACGGTCGGGGCGGGTGGGGCCGTCAAATACACGCTCGTCGTCGGCGATCAGGGTCCACTCGCGGCCTCCGGCGCTCTCGCGCAGGATCCCGCCGTCGCAAATTTCAGCGCCACTGCGGTGGCTTGCACGGCCGCTTCCGGCGGTGCCGTATGCCCGACACCCGCGCAGCTCACGATCGCTAACCTGCAGGGTCCGGGCATCGCCATCCCATCGCTGCCGAACGGCGGCAGCGTCACGTTGGCGGTGAGCGGTAGCGCGGGTGTCGCCAATATTGCCAACACGGCTTCCATCGGGGCGCCCCTGGGAGTCGTCAACAGCAACCCGAGTCCCACCTCGACGGCGCTGACCACGGTCACGCCGGCAGCCGATCTGGCGGTGAGCCTCACTTTCCCGCCGGACGTGAACGCCGGCCGGCCGGTGGCGGGGAAGGTCCTGTTCACGAACAATGGGCCGAGCTCGGCGAGTGGAATTGCGTTCACCTTGAGCGTGCCGGCCAATCTTGCCGTGCCACCGGCGCTCACCGGGTTGCCCGCCGGAGCCGCATACACCTACGTGCCCGCTACCGGCATCGTGAGCTTGACGGGTATGCCGGCGACGTTGGCCGCGGGTGCCGCGTTGAACCCGATCAGCGTGACCTACACGCAACCCGCCGCCGCGACCTCCGTCGTCACCGCGACGATCGGCGCGACGACGGCCGATCCGAATCCCGCCAACAACAGCGCGACCGTCACCGTCGGCGGAGCGGATGTGGCGGACCTCGCGGCCAAGGTGACGTTTCCTGCGCACGCGAACGCCGGACAACCGGTCGCGGGTACGGTGGTGTTCTCGAACAACGGGCCGAGCCCCGCGACCGCCACGACGTACAGCTTGAGCGTTGCCGCCCACCTCGCCGCGGCGCCCACGCTTTCCGGTCTTCCCGCGGGAGCGACCTATGCCTATGTGCCCGCGACCGGCGTCGTCACGCTGACGGGCATGCCGGGAAGCCTGGCTGCGGGAGCCGCGCTCGGTCCGATCGATGTGAGCTATGTTCAACCGGCATCCGCGACTTCCACCGTGAGCGCGGCGGTGGCGAGCACGACCATCGATCCGAATCCGAGCAATAACTCCGCGACTGCCACCATCACCGGCGTTGCCGTGGCGGACCTCACGACCAAGCTCAGCTTCCCCGTGCACGTGAACGCCGGCCAGCCGGTCACCGGCACGGTGCTGTTCACGAACTCAGGACCGAGTACCGCAAGCGGCACGACATTCAACCTTGCCGTCGCACCGAATCTTTCCGTGCCGCCCACGCTCACCGGGCTGCCGCCGGGTGCCGCTTACAGCTACGTTCCCGCGAGCGGCGTCATCACGCTGACCGGGATGCCGGTGAGCCTCGCCGCCGATGCGTCTTTGAATCCCATCGGCGTGAGCTACATCCAGTCGCCCTCGGGCACCTCCACGATAGATGCCTCGATCGGTACGACCACCACTCTCTCGGATCCGGGCAAGACCGGCGCCACAGTCACCGTAACGGGTGCCGCAGCGTCGTTGATGGGCACCGTCTTCGTCGACAACAACCAGAATGCGATGTTCGACTCGGGCGACGGGGTGATCGCAGGCGCGACCGTGGAACTCTTGGAGGCGGGCCGAGTCCTCGCGAGCGCCGTCACCTCTGCCGCCGGTGTGTACACCTTCACGACGCCGCCGAGCGGCCGTTACACGGTATCGGTCGTTACATCGGCGGGGTACTTGGGCGACACGCCGTCGCCGGTCGCGGTCACCCTCGGTGGGCCCGTGGTCATCGTCAACTTCGGTGAGATTCCGGCCGGCGCCGATGGCGCGCTGGTGCTCACCAAGACCTCGCCTTTGGTGAACGTATCCGCCGGGCAATCCGTGCCGTACACGATCACCGCGAAGAATCCCAAGAGCACGCCGATCGTGAACAGCACCGTCACGGATCTGATGCCGGCCGGCTTCCACTTCCGCGCGGGCTCGGGCTCGATCGACGGTAAACGGCTCGATCCCACGGTCAACGGACGCGATCTCACCTGGACGCATTTGAGCTTCGCCGCGGGCGAGATCAAGACGTTCACGCTCGTGCTCACCGTCGGTGCCGGCGGAGGCGGCGGCGACTTCGTGAATCAAGCGATGGCCTACAACAGCCTCACGCATGCGTTGATCTCGAACGTGGCGAGCGCCACCGTGCGCATCGTCGGCGACCCGACCTTCGACTGCCCGGATCTGATCGGCAAGGTGTTCGACGACGCCAACGCCAATGGCGTGCCCGATCCGGGCGAGAAGGGAATAGCAGGGGTGCGCCTCGTCACCGCCCAGGGGCTCCTGGTGACGACCGATGCCCAAGGGCGCTACCACATCGCTTGCCCTGTGCTCCCGAACGCAGACATGGGATCGAATTTCGTGGTCAAGGTCGATGAGCGCACGCTGCCTTCGGGCTACCGGCTGACCACGGACAATCCGGAGACGGTGCGACTGACCGCCGGCAAGGTGTCCAAGCTCAACTTCGGCGCCACCATCGGTCGTGTCGTTCGGATCGAGGTCAACGATGCCGCCTTCGACGGCAACACGCTTCGCCCGCAGATCGCCGAACGCTTGGGCGGCCTCATCGGATCGCTCAAGGAACAGGCATTCATCGTGCGGCTCGCCTACGAAGCGACCACGGAGTCGGGCGCGCAGGTGAGCGATCGCATGCGCGTGCTGAAGAGCGCGGTCGAGGCGCTCTGCAGGGCAAAAGATTGCCGTTACCCGCTGCGCATCGAGGAAGACATCGTGCGTGGCGGGCGCGCACCGGTGCGGGCACCGGACACTGGCGGGGGCACGCCGTGAGCGCCCGGGCGCGCGCCGCATGGATGGCTTTCGCGGGGCTGTTGCTGATCGCAGCCGCCGGCAGCGGCGGCGCGCAAACTCCGGATCCGCAACCGTGCCGGCGACTGGTGGGGGGTACCTTGGCCTGTACCCAGATACCCGCCGGCGATGCGCCGCCAAATACCGAGCGTGCGGAGCCCGATATCCCACCTTCCGCCGCGACGGTTAGACGCCTAACCGCGGCGGCGGCCTCCCTCCCGACACGAGCGCCCGAGAATACTTTGGTGCTGATCGATACCGCGCAGCACGCCAATTTCGCTTCCGGGAGCGATGAGTTGACCACCGAGGCGCGTGCGGCATTGGATGCCGCCGCATCCTCGCTCCGGGCGCTCAAGCCGCGGCGAGTGCTCGTCAACGCGCATACCGACTCGCAGCGCCTGGTGCGCGAGGCGCGCCGGCGCTTCGGCACCAATCAGCGCCTGTCGGAGGCGCGCGCGGCACGCGTCGCCGAGTACCTGGAAGCTGCGCTCGCACTGCCCGAAGAGGTCTTCGCCATCCAGGGATTCGGGGCGAGCCGGCCGATCGCACCCAACAACGATGATGCCGGGCGGGCGCGAAATCGCCGCGCCGAGATCTCGGTGTGGGCGGACGAGCCGGCGTCCGCCGATGCTGCCACCCGGGCGCCCGCTGCGCCCGATGCCGCCACCGCAATGGCCGCGACCGCACGCTGTATCGGCGATGCCGCCAATCAGCTCGCCCCGATTCGGATCACGGTGGACGGGGTGCCGCTCGATGGTCGCGAAGGCGTGAACGAGGCAGATCGCCAACGCTGTGTCGACGTGGCCTTGGCGCGCGCCGACATTCAGGTTCGCTACGATCCGCTCGAGCAAAAGCCCGCTCTGAATACGCTCGCCATTCCGCAGCAGGCAGTGGTCGGGAAGCCCGTTCGGTTCACCACGTATTCGAACTATCCGCGCTACATCGAGCGCTCCGAAGTCCGATTGTTCGCGCCAGACCAGAGTGTGCAGCAGACGCCGCTCGCCGTGATACCGGTGCAGGTCGGCGGCTTCTCCGAGTGGGTGCCTCCGCCAACCCAAGATCCGCTGCTCAAATTCACGCAGGCGCTCGCCACGCCGCATTACGTCACCTATGTGCTGCGGGTGTACGACCATGCCGGCCGCTTCGATGAGACCAAGCCGCGGCGCCTCGACATCTCGAACAGCGCAGCGCTCACGACGCCGGACTCGATCAGGTTGTCGCAGGATGCCGAGCGTCTCGCGTACGGCGACAACACGCTGATCTTGAGCAATATTCCGGTCCACGGCGGCGCCGTGACCGTGAGCGGCGGCAACGTGCCCGAAGGCGATGCGGTCACCGTGCTCGGCATGCCGGTTCCCGTGGACGCCGGCCGCCACTTCGTCGCGCGACAGATATTGCCGGGCGGGCCCCAACAGGTGACGGTGAATATCTTGAACGGACGCGGCGAGGGGCTCGAGTTCTCGCGCAATTTGAGCATCGCGACCGACGATTCCTTTTTCGTGGGCCTCGCCGATTTCACCGCGGGCGCCGGGAGCGTGAGCGGACCGATCGCGTTGGTAACAGGCGATCCCAATTCGGCGCGGCGCGATTTCGTCAACGGTCAGCTGGCGTTCTATTACAAGGGGCTGGTCAAGGGGCAGTGGTTGTTGACCGCGGCCGCCGATACGCAGGAGCAGCCGATCAAGGATCTGTTCAGTAACTTCGCCAGCAAGGACCCTGAATACCTCCTGCGGCGCATCGACCCCGACCGATATTATCCGGTGTATGGCGACGGCAGCACGACAGTGCAGGATGCACCGACCTCCGGCAAGTTCTACGTGCGCCTCGACAAGGGCGATACGTCCGTGCTTTGGGGCGATTTTCAGAGCCACCTCACCGGCACGGATTTCATTCAGTACACCCGCACACTGTACGGCTTGAGCCTGCGGTATCGCTCTGCGGAGACGACTTCCCTGGGCGAGAAGAAGCGCTCCGTGGATGCGTTCTGGGCGGAGCCCGGGACGCTCGACTCGCGCCAGGAATTTCGTGGCACCGGTGGATCGCTGTATTACCTGCAGAACCAAGATATCTCCGTGGGCTCCGAGCAGATCTGGGTGCAGGTGCGCGATCGCGATTCCGGTCTCGTGCTGTCGGTCACCCAATTGGTGCCGGCGCAGGACTACGACATCAACTACATGCAGGGAAGCATCCTGTTGCACAGCCCACTGCCGGCGACCGCCAACGCGCAGATGCTGGTGCAGTCCGGCTCGTTGAGCGGCGATCCGGTCTATCTGGTCGTGACCTACGAATATGTCCCGGATTTTTCCAGCGTGAGCTCGCTCTCG
This sequence comes from Steroidobacteraceae bacterium, assembly GCA_050012215.1. Classification (GTDB taxonomy): domain Bacteria; phylum Pseudomonadota; class Gammaproteobacteria; order Steroidobacterales; family Steroidobacteraceae; genus Bog-1198. The sequence goes on along the minus strand of JBEKHO010000015.1, from coordinate 20,835 downwards.
GTCGGCGGCCACGCCGATCAATGGTTCGGCGATCACCTCGAGCTCGGTGTGTCGGACTTCCATCAAGGCGACCCCGGCGAGGAGCAGGATCTGCGCGGGGTCAACGGCACGTACCGCTACAAGGCGGGCACGTACATCAAGTCCGAATACGCGTACTCGGACGGCGTCGGCAGCCCGATGCTGACCTCGGTCACCGGCGGTCTTTCGTTCAATCCGGTGACCACCAACGGTAGTCCGGCGAGTGCCGAGCGGGTGGAGACGGCCGTCGATCTGTCGGAGGTGACGGACTCGCTGAAAGGACGGATCAGCGCCTACTACCAAGACCGAGGCGCCAACTTCTCGGGCCCGGGTCAACTCACCCCGGGCATGGCGGTACACCAGGACGGGGCCTCGGTCAGCGTGCCGGTCGACGCCTCGACCCAAGTCGCCGGCAAGTTCGACAGCGCGGCCGCCGGAGTGCAAAGCATCACCAGCGGCGAGCTCGGGGTCGAGCACAAACTAGACGAGCATTGGCGCGTCGCCGTCGGCGCGCGTGTCGACGACCGCGAGAATGTAATTCCCGACGCGAGTCCGACGTTGTCGGAGAATGGGCGGCGAACCGACCTTGCGTTGACCGTCGGTTATCAACCAAGCCCGGGCATCGTTGCGCCGGTGGGTGGTTCGGTGCCAGGCTCATCCAGGGCAACGGACAAGGCGGCCGGCTCCGGCAGCCTGCCCGCGACGGGCGCCCCGGGGACGACGAGCGGCGCCAGTGGCGCAAGCGCGGTGTCGAATGCGAGTGCCAACGTAGGCGCCAACGCGAGCGCGAACGCCAACCTGAGCGCAGGCGCCAACCTGAGCGCAGGCGCCAACACGAGCGCAGGCGCGCTGGGGTCCGCGGCCGCTGCAATGCCTGCAGCCGCGCCGGGCGCGCGGCGTCCTCCCTGGGATGTCTATGCATTCGTGCAAGATACCGTGCAGCACACCGAAACCCGGCCGGAAAACGACCGTGCGGGCGTGGGCGGGACCTATCAGATCTCCGATGCCGCGCGCGTGGGCGCCGAAGCCTCGGACGGCGGGCTGGGATTCGGCGGCAAGCTCTCCACCGACTATCGCATCGACGATCGCAGCAATTTGTACTTGAATTACACCCTGGCGGCCGATCAGCCCGATGCGCTGAACGATGGGCGCGAAGGCACGCTCACGACCGGCACCCGCTATCGCTACAGCGATGCCACGAGCCTGTACGGCGAGGAGCGGATGCAGACCGGCAGCGGGTCGGACAACCTCACCCGCGTCTACGGCGTGGATTTCACGCCCAACAAGCAATGGACCTACGGCTTGAAGTTCGAGCACGGCACCATATCCGATCCGCTCGCCGGAGACATTGTGATGACCGCGGTGAGCGCGACGCTCCAATACTCCAAGGACCGGATCAAGTACGGCGGCGCGCTCGAATACCGGAACGACGACGTCACGGTGGGCAACCTATCGTCGCCCGTCGAGTCGGGAGTCACGGCTGCAACGACTCCGTCGCTGAGCGCGACGCTCGCCGGTCTTCCAAGCGCCGTGAATGCCACCGCCGGGGCGGCGGGCGCCTCGCACACGGTGCTCACGCGGAACAGCCTGTCCTACCAGCTCGATCAAGACTGGCGCTTGTTCGGCAAGCTGAACTGGTCGCAAACCGAGGGCGCCGTCAGCTCGACGCTGAACGCCGCCTTCCACGAGATCGCGGTCGGCGCAGCATGGCGGCCGGTGCGTGACGATCGCTGGAACACCCTGTTCAAGTTCACCTTGTTCGACGATCAACCCTCGGCGGCGCAGTTGAGCGCGGTGGGCAACACCATCGATTACGCGCAGCAAAGCCGCGTCTTGGATATCGATAGCATGTATCAGGCGACTCATTGGCTCGCCGTGGGGTTCAAATACGCGATCCGCAACGGCGACCTCAAGCCGACCGAAACCGTGGGCAACTGGTTCCCGAGCGAAGCGCAGCTCTGGATCGCCCGCGCCGACGTGCTCATCGTGCGTCAGTGGGACGGCATGCTGGAGCTGCGCCGCCTCGCGATCCACGAGACGGGCGATCAACGCAGCGGCGCATTGATCGGCGCGTACCGCCACATGGGGGACCATGTGAAAATCGGCGTGGGTTACAACTTCACCAATTATTCAGACAATCTGACCGATCTCAATTATCGGCGTCAGGGATTTTTCATCAATACCGTCGGCAAGTTCTAGCGTCCGGCACGCTCGCTGCCGCCGGCACGCTCGCGGTCGATCGGTCCCCGCGCGGTCAATACTGCCCGGCCATCATTTCAACGCGCGATTTCGGGCCGAGCTTTCGAGCGCCGCCCGATCCGTCCGACGTGACACGAACTCGAAGGCCGATTCGACCGCCGCTCGCGCTGCAGCATCGTTCTGCGCCCGCTCCGCGGGAGTCTCAAAGAAATGCAGGTCGACGTTGTGCTTGATGTAGCGCGGCTTCAGTGCATTCAGCGCGACGCAAGCCACGTCCGATAAAAGACTGGGGCGCGAAGCGAGCACAGGAAAGCGCGCGGCGCCGGCTTTAATCAGCTCGCAAACAGCGAGCTCCTGATAATTTCGAATCGACTCTAGATCCATGGTGTCGTAACCGTGTGAGGGGAGATGACGAAGACATCGGCATCCGGATCGCTTCCTTAACGACTGATGCTGCATGGCCATGCTGCTCGGGGAAACCCTGCAATGCGGTGCCGGCCTCACACGATTCCGCCCGGCAGGCTACGGGGTTGCCGCAAGCTGAGATGCAGTTCCCTTCAGTGGACGCGGTGGTCGTCGCTAATACGCCAGAGCGCGAAACGGAGTCCATACAGTTGAAAGCATCGTCATGAAATCAGAGCAGGACAGCGGCGGCATTTTTGCTGCACCACGCCAAGTCTTGACGTTCTCGGTAGGCCCGGAGCAATACGGCGTGGACATTTTGCGGGTACAGGAAATTCGCGGGTGGTCGCCTGTCACCAAAATTCCCAAGCTGCCGCCGCAAGTGCTCGGGGTGCTGAACCTGCGCGGATCGATCGTCCCGATACTGGATCTTCGCGTCAAATTCAATCTCGCGAGCGCCGAATTCACGCCGCTCACCGTCATCATCGTGCTGTCGGTCGACTCGCCCGACGGGCCGCGGGAATTCGGTCTCGTCGTCGATGCGGTCAGGGATGTCGTCGACATCGCGCCCGACCATCTCAAGGAGACACCGAGTTTGGGCGGCCGATCTCCGCCGTTCATCCAGGCGCTTGCCGCCCTCGGCGACCGCATGCTGATCCTCCTCAACGTCGACGAATTGATCAATCGAGACATGGAGCAAGTGCCCCTCGACGACGTGGCGAACGTCGCCTAGCGATTGGGCAAGCGGCTCCCTTCTCACTCCTCACTCATTCAAGGAACAGGTACATGGCCACGAGCAAACGTAAACCCAAGAAGCACAGCGGCGCCTCGCCCAAGGCTTCGCAGGCCGAGCTTCTCGGTCAAATCGCGGCGCTCAACCGCTCGCAGGCCGTCATCGAGCTCGATCTCGATGGCACCATCTTGGGCGCGAACGAAAATTATCTGAAAATGTTGGGCTACACGCTCGATGAGGTGCTCGGCAAGCATCATCGAATATTCGTCGAACCCAGCTACCGCGACAGCGCCGAGTACCGGACTTTCTGGGAAAAGCTCGCTCACGGCGAGTTCCAAGCCGGCCGCCAGAAGCGGGTGGCGAAGGACGGACATGTGGTGTGGATGCGTGCGAGCTACAACCCCATCATGGACGCCAAGGGCAAGCCGATCAAAGTGATCGCGTTCGCGGCGGACATCACCGAGACCATCCGCAAAGCCTACGATTATGAGGGCCAGCTCCGCGCCGTGCACAAGGCGCAGGCCGTGATCGAATTCGGTCTCGATGGCACCATCCTGACAGCCAATGAAAACTTCCTCAAGGCGGTCGGCTACTCGCTGGAGGAAATCAAGGGCAAGCACCACAGCATGTTCGTCGATCCTGCCTATCGCGGGACCAGCGAATACCGCAGTTTCTGGGAGAAGCTCGGGCGCGGTGAATACGACACCGGCGAATACAAGCGCATCGGCAAGGACGGCCGCGAGCTGTGGCTGCAGGCGAGCTACAACCCGATCATGGACATGGACGACAAGCCGTTCAAGGTCGTCAAGTACGCGACCGACGTCACCGCCCAGAAGCATCAGAACGAGATGAATGCGGCGTTCAAAGGCGCGCTCGACAACCTGGGCTCCAGCGTGATGGTCGCGGATGCCAACCTCAGCGTGGTCTATTTGAACCAATCGATGCAGACGATGATGGCCAATGCGCAGGCCGATCTGCGCAAGGATCTGCCGAATTTCGACGCAAGCCGCCTGCTCGGCGCGAACATCGACGTGTTCCACAAAAATCCCTCGCATCAGCGTGGGATGCTGGCGGGCCTCACCAAGACCTTCGCATCGCAATTCGTCGTCGGCGGGCGAACCCTGCGGATCTCCGCCAATCCGATGATGGATGCCGCGGGCAAGCGGCTGGGCACCGTGGTCGAATGGGCCGACCGGACCCTGGAACTCACGGTCGAGTCCGAGATCAAGTCGCTGGTGCAGAGCGCGGGCGCCGGGGATCTCACCCACCGCATGGCCCTCGAGGGCAAGAGCGGCGTGTTTGCCGAGATCGGCAAGGGCATCAACCAGCTCACTGACAACATGAGCGAGGTGATCAGCCGCGTCCAGGCGGCCGCCGTGGAAGTGTCGCGCGGCGCGGTGGAAATTTCCCAGGGAAATACCGACCTCAGCCAGCGTACCGAGGAGCAGGCATCGAGTCTCGAGGAGACTGCGTCGTCGATGGAGGAGATGACCTCCACGGTAAAGCAGAATGCGGACAACGCCAGCAAGGCGAGTCAGCTGGCGACCGCGGCGCGCGACCAGGCCGACAAGGGAGGCAGCGTCGTTTCGCAGGCAATCCGCGCCATGACCGAAATCAACGACGCATCGAAGAAGATCGTCGACATCATCGGCGTGATCGATGAAATAGCCTTTCAGACCAACCTGTTGGCGCTCAACGCGGCGGTTGAGGCCGCGCGCGCTGGTGAGCAGGGCCGCGGTTTCGCCGTGGTCGCGAGCGAAGTGCGCAATCTTGCCGGCCGCAGCGCAACCGCTGCCAAGGAAATCAAGGGTCTCATCCAGGACAGCGTCAAGAAGGTGGAGGAGGGCTCAGCGCTCGTCACCCAGTCCGGGCAGACACTCGATCAAATCGTCACGTCCGTGAAGAAGGTCAGCGACATCATCGGTGAGATTGCCGCGGCGAGTCAGGAACAATCGGCCGGCATCGAGGAAGTCAACAAGGCGGTGATGCAGCTCGACGAGACGACTCAGCAGAATGCCGCGCTCGTGGAGCAGGCCTCGGCCGCGAGTCAAGGCATGGCCGCTCAAGCGAAGGCGCTCAACGAGATGATGGACCGCTACCAGGTGTCCGAAGAAGCGAGAGGCGCAGCGGCGACGGCCATGGCTGGGGTCGCGGTGGGCCGCACAGCAAGTGCGCCAAGGCACGATGCCCGACCCGCGACCGCAGCCGCCGGTGGCGCCGAGCGGCGCGGCGGGTCTCGGCCCTGGAAAGGGGCCGAGAAACCTGCGCCCACCGCTCCGAAGGCGCGCGCGGCCGTTGCCAACGGTAACGACAGCGAATGGAAGGAATTTTGAGGGGCGAATCCGCAAGCCGTGACAGTGCATACGTGGGACATCTATCCAATTTTTCGAATCGAACGGCCACGGTACCAAAATCTCCCGCGGTACCCGGCTTCGAGCACATTCATCGATATTGGGATGCGCACGTCGGACATTGGTCCGCGAAGATTCTGCCCGGGGAATACTACGTGACACGCTGCGACGAGGTGGTGAGCACGGTGCTTGGCTCCTGCATCGCCGCCTGCGTGCGGGACACGCAGAGCGGTGTCGGCGGCATGAACCATTTCATGCTTCCCGAGGATCTGTCGGTCGGCAAGGATTCCTGGAGCATGGGCGATGGCACGCCGTCGACGCGTTACGGAGCGTATGCCATGGAGAGCCTGATCAACGAGACCCTCAAGCTCGGCGCCCGGCGCGAGCGCCTGGAGATGAAGCTTTTCGGCGGGGGAAGGATTCTACCGTCGATGACCGACATTGGCGCCCGCAATATCGACTTCGCCAACTCGTTCGCCGCGATCGAGAAGCTCAAGGTCGTGGCGCGCGACGTGGGAGGGACCTCGCCGCGCCACGTGATTTATTTTCCTGCGTCCGGCCGGGTGCTGCTCAAACACCTGAAGCCGCTCGAGTCGAAAGCCGTGGCGGAGATCGACGTGCGCTACCGCTCGCGCCTCGCCGAGCAGCCCGCCGAGGACGATGTCGAGCTGTTCGACTGAAGGAATGCAGAGCGATGAAATCGAAAGGCCGCATTGGTGTATTGATCGTCGATGATTCGGCCCTGGTACGCCGACTGCTCACCGAATTGCTCTCGAGTGAGCCCTCGATCGAAGTCCTCGGGACCGCGTGCGATGCCTATGTGGCGCGCGACAAGATCAAAGCGTTGAATCCTGACGTACTGACTTTGGACGTCGAGATGCCGAAAATGGACGGAGTCAATTTTCTGCGCAACCTGATGCGGCTGCGGCCCATGCCGGTCATCATGGTCTCGAGCCTCACCGAGGACGGGGCATCCATCACGCTCGACGCGCTGGCGGCCGGAGCGGTGGATTATCTGCCCAAGCCTAAAATCGACGTTGCCGCCACGATCGGCGATTACCGTGATCTGTTGATCATGAAGATCAAGGCGGCGGCGAACGCGCGGCCGCGCCCGTTGGTCGTGCCGCTCGAGGTTCCCAAGAAGCAAAGCGTCGAGGCCGTGCTTCCCAAGCGCGCCCCGCGCCACTTTCGAACCACCGATCGAATCATTGCGATCGGCGCGTCCACGGGCGGCACCGAAGCCATCAAGGAGGTCTTGATGGGGCTCGAGCCGGATAGTCCGGGAGTCATGATCGCGCAGCACATTCCCAAGGCCTTCAGCGCCCCGTTTGCGAAACGCATGAACGACTGCTGCCGCGTGACCGTGTTCGAGGCGGAGGACGGCCAGCAGGTGCTCCCGGGGCACGTGTACATCGCTCCGGGCGACCGGCACCTGATGCTGGTTCGCGACGGCGCCCGCTACATCTGCAGCCTGGATGACGGTACGCCCGTCAACCGCCACAAGCCATCGGTCGACGTGCTGTTCCGCTCGGTCGCCCAGCAGGCCGGAAGCAATGCCATCGGGGTGATCCTCACCGGCATGGGGCAGGACGGCGCCCTTGGCCTGAAGGAGATGCGCGAGGCGGGCGCCTACACGTTCGCGCAGGACGAGGCGAGCAGCGTCGTCTGGGGCATGCCGGGCCAGGCGGTTGCCATGAACGCGGCGATCGAGGTCCTGCCGCTCGAGGAGATCAGCGCGGCTGTGCAGCAGCGGGCCGCGGAAGCGGTTCAGGCCGTCGCCTTAGCACGATAGATAATTGAATCGAGGATTCACATGACAGCTACCATCCTTACAGTCGACGATTCGGCCTCCATGCGCCAGATGGTCAGCTTTACGCTGAAGCGCGCCGGCTACACTGTCGTCGAGGCGGCGGACGGCATCGAAGCGCTCAACTACGCGCGCACCAGCACGGTCGATCTCGTGCTCACCGACGTGAACATGCCGAACATGGACGGCATCAGTCTGGTGCGCGAACTGCGCCAGCTTCAAACCTACAAATTCGTGCCGATGCTCATGCTGACCACGGAATCCGGCCAGGACAAGAAATTGCAGGGCAAGGCCGCCGGCGCCACGGGTTGGCTGGTGAAGCCCTTCAATCCGGAAAAGCTCCTCGCCACCATCGAGAAGGTCCTTTGACCGATGACGATCGATCTCGAAATGGCGGAAATCATCAACGTCTTCTTCCAGGAGAGCGATGAGGGTCTCGATGCGATGGAGGCGGGACTGCTGTCGCTCGAGGACGGGTCTGATTGCGAAGCCATCAATACCATTTTTCGTGCGGCGCATTCGATCAAGGGAGGCGCGGGCACGTTCGGCTTCGGGGAGATCTCGAAGTTCACGCACGCGGTGGAGACCCTGCTCGATCAGATGCGAAACGGCACGCGGGGGGTAAGTGCGGACGCTGTTCAGGTACTACTTCAAGCGGTCGATGCGATGCGCGAGATGGTCGCGCTCGCTCGGGACGGAACGCCGGGGCGACCGGCAACCGCAGATGCGGTGGGGGAGCGGCTTACCGCGATTCTCGAGGAGCCGGCCAATCCTGCGAGCTCTCGCGGTTGGCCGCCCGCAGAAACGCCTGCGGCCGCTGCGCCGCCGGACCCGCCCGCGCTCGCCGCGTCAGCGGATCCGGCCGCTATTGCCGTCGTGCCGGGCCCGCCCGCCCGGAAGCCGGCGGTTGCCGCGACCCCGGAGCCGCCGGCCGAGCCGACTGCCGCAGGCGAGCAGACACACTGGCGTATCCGCTTCCTGCCGCACGTGAGCCTGTTCGAGACCTGCAACGATCCGCTGCGCATGTTCACCCAGCTCGCATCGCTCGGCCGGCTGCAGGCGCAGGCCTTCACTCAAGGGGTGCCTGCCCTGTCGGAGATCGACGCGACGCAATGTCATTTGTCGTGGACCCTCGATTTGCACGGCGCGGTCACCCGGGAAGAGCTCGCGGAAATATTCGATTGGGTGGATTCCAACTCGTCCATCACCTACGAGCAGGTGGACGATTCCGCGCCGCCGGCGGACGTGGCCTCGTGCGCAGTGGAATTGCCGGTCGCTGCGCCCGTCGCTCCGCCGGTCATTGAACCCTGCGCGGCGCCCGCGGTCGGCACGGCGGGTCATTTGCCCGAGTTGCCCTCCGTGCCGGCGCCGGACGTCGTCCCCGCCCGCTCGGCGCTCACCGCACCGCCCGATGCCTCCCCGGCTTCCGCCGCACCGAAGGCGAACGTGGACGCAAGCTCCATCCGCGTCGGCACGGAGAAAGTGGACGCCCTCATCAATCTGGTGGGTGAGCTGGTCATCACTCAATCGATGCTGGGCCGCTTTGCCGAAGGAGTCGATGCGGGGAAGGACCTCGAATTGCTGAGGCGCGGACTCGCGCATCTCGCCCGCAATACACGGGAGCTGCAGGAGAGCGTCCTCAAAATACGCATGTTGCCGATCAGCTTCTCGTTCAACCGATTTCCGCGACTGGTGCGCGAATTGTCGCGAAAGCTGGAAAAGAAAGTGGAGCTGCGCCTGAGAGGCGAAAGCACGGAGCTGGACAAGATCGTGCTCGAGAAGATCGGAGACCCATTGGTGCACCTGGTGCGAAACTCCCTCGATCATGGCCTCGAAACTCCAGCGGCGCGGATCGCCGCGGGCAAGAGCGAAATCGGAGTGCTCGAACTCAACGCCTACCACCAGGGTGGCAGCATCGTCATCGAGGTGAAAGACGACGGGGCCGGCCTCGACCGTGCCAAGATCCTTGCGAAGGCGCGCGAGCGGGGGCTGATCGCGGACGATGCGCCCCTGAGCGAGGAGCAGATCTACAACCTGATCTTTCTCCCCGGGTTCTCGACGGCGGAAGCCGTCAGTGATGTCTCGGGCCGCGGCGTGGGCATGGACGTGGTCCGCCGCAACATCACCGACCTCGGCGGCCACGTACAAATCTCAAGCGAGCGGGGCCGCGGTAGCACCATTCGCATCCGTCTGCCGCTGACGCTGGCGATCCTGGAGGGGCAGATGCTGCGGGTGGGTCCGGAGACCTACGTGATCTCACTGGTATCGATCATCGAGACGGTGCAGCCGCAGCCGGACCATCTCCATACGGTGACCGGACACGCCGAACTCTTCAAACACCGGGATGAGTACCTGCCAATCCTGCGCCTCCACGAGATCTTCCATATCGAGCCGGACAGCCGGGACATCGCGAACGGATTGCTGGTGGTCGCCGAATCGGACGGACAGCGGGTCGCCATCCTCGTCGATGAGCTGCAGGCACAGCAGCAGGTCGTGATCAAGAGCCTCGATCGTAATTTCAAGCAGGTACCGGGTCTCGCAGGAGCGACGATCCACGGCGACGGCACCGTTGCGCTCATATTGGATGTCCCGAGCCTCATTTCGAGATTCTCCGCGCGGACCACGGCGTCGGTCGGGCGTGCGGCATGAGCAAGGTCAAGGCGGCCGCGGAGGAGGCGAAGAAGCAGTATGTCAGCTTCATGCTGGCCGGCGAGCAACATGGCGTGGACGTTGTGCGAGTCCAGGAAATCAAGGGCTGGGATTTGGTGACGCGGGTCCCCTCCACGCCGACCTACGTGCTCGGGGTGATCAATCTGCGGGGCGCGATCGTGCCCGTCATCGACCTGAGAATTCGCTTCCGTCTCGAGCGCGCGCCGTACGGCTCCACCACGGTCGTGGTGGTCGTCCGGGTGCCGGGAGAGCGCGGCGAGCGCACCGTGGGTTTGGTGGTGGACGCGGTGAACTCGGTGCACGACATTGCCCCATCCGCCATCCGACCGCCTCCCGCGCTGCCGGGCACGGTCGACCATGCGTTCATCGAGGGCATCGCGGTGGTCGGCGGCAAATTGATGCTGCTGCTCGACGTGCAGGCTTTGGTCACCGCCAGCATCGAGGAGGGTTGATTATGGTCCAAGAAATCTCGCTCGGGCCACGACTCGAGATTCGCGATGTGGAGGCGGCTCACCGGCAGCTCGTGCAGGCCGTTGCCGGCGCCGCTTCTGTTCGAGTCGACGTGAGCCGGATCACGGCGGTCGACACGGCCGGCGCCCAATTACTCCTGGCGCTGGTGCGCGAGGCGGAACGGCGCGTAATTGGACTCGAGTTCTCGGGAAAGTCGATTGCGCTGGAAGCCGCACTCGAGTCGCTCGGGCTCGCGGAAGTGAGCGCGAGGTGTACGTCCCGATGAGCGGCGATACGCAGATCAATCCGGGCCGCTCCCAAAGGACGCCCGATCCGAGCCTTCGCGAGGTGATCGAGGAATTCGCCCGCCTTCTCGAGGTTCTGGGATTGCAGCTCGGCCAGTCGGTGAAGGAGGCGGAACGCGAGTGGGGAGATATGGGGTCCGCCTTCCATCGCCTCGCCGTCGCCAACGACCGAGTCAGGAAGCTGGCCTCCTCGCCGATGCACTCCGCGCTCGCTGAGCAGAGCGCCGAGATCGGAGCCTCTCTCGAAACAGCCGTGGTGACCTTGCAGTGTCATGATCGGCTCGCGCAGCGGGTCGGCCACATCTGCGCCGGTCTCGACAGCTTACACACACTGCTGCGCGATGGCGTCGAGCGGCCGAACCAGGAGTGGCTGAGATTGCTGCGCGAAGTCGAGCGCAGGCAACATGCCGAGCAGGCGCGCCTGGCCGCGGCGGACATCGCCCCCCGCGGCAGCGTCGAGCTTTTTTGAGCATGTCCTCCTCCACGCCACGGGCCGGTCGATCGGGTGCGCCACGCGCGGTGGAATCCCTGGATCGCGAGCGTGAATTTACCTTCGAGCTGGCGGACTTCGATGCCCTGCGCGACCTCATCAAGAGGAACACGGGCATCAGTCTCGCGGACTCGAAAATGGAGATGGTATACGGACGGATCTCGCGCCGGCTCCGTCATCTCAAGCTGCGAAGTTTCGCCGATTACCGCAGCATGCTCGAGTCGGACGAATCGGAATGGATCGAATTCTGCAACGCGATGACGACGAACCTCACGTCGTTTTTCCGCGAGTCTCACCACTTCGATTTTCTGCGCGATCACGTGCTGCGGCCCAAGCTCAGTCAGCCGGGCGCTTCGCGGCGAATCCGCATCTGGTCGGCTGCGTGCTCATCCGGCGAGGAACCTTATTCGATTGCAATGACGGTGATCGAGGCGTTACCGGATTTCAAGCGCTGGGATATCCGAATTCTCGCAACCGACATCGACTCGCAAATCCTGGCGACGGCGCGGCGCGGCGTATATCCGACCGCGCGGCTCGAGGCACTTGCGCCGCAGCGCGTGCGCGATCACTTTCAACCGCTGCCGGGAAGTGCCGGACAGTTCCGGGTCGCACCCGAAGTTGCTTCGCTCGTCACCTTCAAACAGCTCAACTTGGTGCAGCCGCTGCCGATGAAAGGTCCGTTGGACGCCGTGTTTTGCCGAAATGTCATCATTTATTTCGACAAGGACACACAGAGGGAGCTCCTTGGGCACATTGCGGCATTGCAGCGGAAGGACGATCTGCTGTTCCTCGGACACTCTGAAAGCTTGTTCAAAGTGTCGGAGGACTATGGTCTGATCGGCCGGACCATCTATCGGCGGATTTGACGGAAAGAGCGCCCGCCGGCCTGGGTGCCATGAGGAGTGCTGGATTGAAGATCATGATCGTGGATGATTCCCTGGCGATGCGGATGATCGTGCGCAAAACACTGCGTCTCGCGGGATTCGACGGTCACGAATACTCGGAAGCGGAGGACGGGGCGAAGGCGCTGGCCGCCATCACCGCGGCTGCGCCCGATCTCGTGCTCTCGGACTGGAACATGCCCAACATGACCGGCATCGAGCTTCTCGAAAATCTCACCAAGGCCGGAGTCAAGGTGAAGTTCGGATTCGTCACCACCGAAGCCACCGCGGAGATGAGGAGCCGTGCCGCCAGCGCGGGAGCGAGATTCCTGATCTCCAAGCCATTCACCGCCGAGTCATTCAAAGAGGCGCTGGAGCCGTATCTCAAATGAGCAAACACCCCGTACCCGATGCAGCCATGGTCAAGGACCTGCTCGGCTTTCTGTTCGATGGTTTGACCGTGAAAACCGCGCCGAAGCTCGACATCTCGCCGGGTTCCGGCAGCTTTCTTGCGGTATACCTCGCCGATGACGGCGCTCCTGTCGCGCTGGGCGCGTGCAATATCGGGTTCGCTGCGAACGCCGGCGCTGCACTTTCCATGCTGCCACCGAATGCGGCCAAGGATGCGGTGAAGAGCAAGCTGCTCACCCCTGCGATGAACGACAATCTGCGCGAAGTGATGAACATCTGCAGCCGCCTGATGATGAGGGACGGAAGTGCGCACCTGCGTCTGGACCAGGTGTTCCAGTCCAAGTCGCTGCCGCCGGCGGCGGCGGCCATGGTGAGTGCCGCGACGGGGCGGGCGGACTTCGAGGTGACGCTGGGTAAATACGGCACCGGTGCGCTCAGCATGCTCACGGTGTGACGCATCAGAAGAGCCTCGGCCCCGGACCGTCTTCTCCCAGCACGTCGTCGGGGTTCCTGAGCGGGCAGACCTTGAGCGAAAGGCAGCCGCAACCGATGCATTCGTCGAGCTTGCCGCGCAACCTGACGAGCTTTGCGATCCGCTCGTCCAGCAGTGCGCTCCAACCTTTCGACAGCTTGTTCCAATCGTGGGCCGTTGGGGTCCGGCCCTTCGGCAGCGTGGCCAGCGCGTCACGGATGATGGATAGAGGGATCCCGATGCGCTGCGCCACCCTGATCACGGCCACCCGTCTCAAGGCCTGTCTCGGGTAGCGGCGCTGATTGCCGCCGGTGCGCGCGCTCCGAATGAGACCCTGAGCTTCATAGAAATGAATGGTCGAGACCGCCACTCCGCTGCGGGCGGCGACCGCCCCCACGGTTAGTTCCCCCGCGCAGGGAGCGCGGGCGGATCCGGAGGGTCGCGGTTTCGAGTTGGCAGCTGCGCACATGTCGCGTGAACCCCGCTTGACCTCAAGTCTGCTTGAGGTTGTATCTTGGGCGGCGATGGACCGCAATACCCGAATTTCGAGCATCGCCATGCTGCGCTTCGGTCTGTTGTGCCTCGGCGTGTGGTTGCATTCGGCCGATACCCTCGTGACCGCCACGGTGGCGCCTTCCATCGTCGAGGATCTTGGCGGCATCGCCTATATCAATTGGACGGTGTCGCTGTACGAAGTCGGCGCCATCATCGCGGGAGCGGCTGCCGGAGCCTTGTGCGCGAAACTCGGCATAAGGCGCGTCTTCACGGCAGCTCTCGCGATTTATGCCGCAGGCTGCATCGCGGCGGGCGCGGCGCCTGACATGGCCATCGTGATCTTCGGCAGATGGGTGCAGGGCTTGGGCGGCGGAATGCTGCTTTCGGTGTGCTACGTTGCGGTCGAGGCGTGGTTCGAGACGGCGCTGTGGAACCGGCTGTTCGGCATCGTGGCACTGGTGTGGGGCGCGGGTTCGTTGCTCGGGCCGCTGATCGGCGGGATTTTCTCGGGAACGCATCGATGGCGCTGGGCTTTCTGGAGCTTCGCCGTTCAAGGGCTGATCGTGTGGGCGCTCGCGCAACGGTGGCTGCCGAAGACGACGCCCGAGCGTGCACCGGCGCGCTGGCCCGTGCTGCCGCTGACTCTCTTGTCCGCAGCGACATTGATCATCGCGGAATCGGGTGCACTATCGGCGGGCGAGATGCCAAATCGCATCACGCTGGCCGGTATGGCCTGTGTGGCTGGCCTGCTGCTCGCCTACGCCGCTGTGCGCATCGACCGGCGCTCGATGGTCCCGATGCTACCGCGGCAGACGCTGCAACCATCGCACCCGGTGGGCGCGGGATTGCTCATGGTGTTCACGCTTTCGGCGGCGACGACCGGTTTCTGGGCGTATGGGCCCTTGATCCTCAAAATTCTTTTCGGGACTCGCGCGCTGGTGACGGGATACATCCTCGCGGGCGAGGCGATCGCCTGGAGCCTGGCGACGCTGGCAGCCGGGTCCGCCACGCCGTCGGCCGACTCGTGGCTGATCCGAGGGGGCGCCATCGCGGTTTTCGCCGGTAGCGCGGGATTCGCGGTTGCAGTTCCCGCAGGCTCGCTGGTGGCGATGATCGTATGTGGACTTTTGCAGGGTGCGGGATTCGGGGTGTGCTGGCCGGCGATCGTGCAGCGCGCGGTGCGCTTTGCCGACGAAGATGAGCGCTCCCTCACCTCGGCGTCCGTCTCGACGGTTCAGCGGATTGGCTATGCCGTGGGTACCGCTGCCGTCGGCATCGCCGCCAACGCGTCGGGACTCGCGGAGGGCGCTGCGGTACCGGCGGTGAAGGCCGCCGGCTTCTGGGTGTTCGCGGCCTTCGTCCCGGTGCTTGCGATCGGCGTCGCGTGCGCTTGGAGATTCACGAAGGGCGCAGCCCCTTTAGCCCTGCCTCGGACTGCGGATCCGGTGAATCTATAGCGCTATCATGGTACATTGGTACTATGAATGACGAGGAGTTCTTGCAGGCGCTGGAGAGCTGCGAGCTGCCCGCCGGTGAATTCGGACATCGAGCGCACGTGCGCGCCGCCTATCTGTATCTGAGAAAGGCTGCGTTCGACGCAGCGCTCGGCAACATGCGGCGCTCGTTGCAACGGTACGTGGCTCATCTGGGACAGGCTCAGCGTTACGATGACGTCATGACGACGGCTTACATGAGGCTCATCGACCGACGTATCGCCGAGCGGGGAGATGCGGGCGGATGGGCGGCGTTCGTTCGGGAAAATGCGGACCTGATTGCGCAGCGGGTTTGAAGTCACTGCTGCCTCGCGGGCGCGCCGGCTCATGCTAGGCTAATGTCATGAACGACGCTCGTTACTCTTGTTCTTGTGCGCTGATCGTTTCTCTCGCGCTCGGTGGAATACCGCTCGCCGACGCGACCGTGTACACGCTCAAGAACAAGGACGATGCGGTCTTCGGCGAGGACCAGACGGTTACCACCGTGTATGAAGACACGCTGTACGATCTGGCGGCGAAATACAGCCTCGGCTCGGAGGAGATCATCCGGGTGAACCCCGGAATCGACGCCTGGGTTCCCGGCGCGGGCAAGCAGGTGATCATCCCCGGCCGCCACATCTTGCCGCCCGGCCCGCACGAGGGCATCGTCGTCAATTTGCCGGAGCACCGGCTCTATTACTATCCGAAGCCCAAGCGCGGCGAGTCGCAGGCAGTCATCACCTATCCGGTAAGCATCGGCAAGATGGATTGGCGCACGCCGCTGGGATTGACGCACGTCATCGGCAAGCAAAAGGATCCGACCTGGTACCCGCCGGAATCGGTACGCAAAGAGCACGCCGCCAACGGCGATCCGCTGCCGGCAAGTGTTCCGCCGGGACCGGACAATCCGCTCGGGGCATATGCAATGCGCCTCGCCGCGGGCAACGGCACGTATCTGATCCACGGCACCAACAATCCGAAGGCTGTCGGGATGCCGGTGACGCACGGTTGCATCCGCATGTATCCCGACGATGTCCAAGCACTGTTTCCGTTGGTCCCGGTGGGCACGCCGGTGCGGCTCATCAACGAGCCCATTAAGGTCGCCTGGGTGGATGGCGAGTTGCTGCTCGAGGCTCATCCGCCGGTGGATGCCGAAGGGCAGAGTTTCGAGCCCAACGTCGAGCAGTTCTCCGACCTGCTCCAGAAAGCGGTCGGGGATACCACCGTCGCGATCCATTGGGACTGGGCGCGCGAGGTGCTGCAGAAGGCCGATGGTGTGATCGCAACGGTCGGACTGGAAGCCGAAAACCCGGACGAACCGGTCCCGGCGAGCGCAACCACGTCCCCTGGCGCGGCTCCCGAGAACAACGCGCAGTCCGCGCAATCCAGCTCCCCCCAGGAACGCTGAGCGTCGCCCACATCGACTGAACCACGGCAACTGCCGAGTCCTAGCTCTGTTCAGCAACCGGAGATCTCCAGTGATTCATACCCGCGCTGCGCTGGGCCGCATATTTTTCCTGTTGGGGGCGGCCATCGCCGCCGCTCCTCTCCTGGCAGCGTCCACTGCGGAATCCGCCGCCGCGCCGCCAAAACTTCCCTTCACCGATTTTCGTTACGAGGCACCGGGCAACGTCCGCAAGATCACGTTGACCGATCTGCCCGAGCCCTACGCCACGAGCTCGGCAGCCAATCAGGCGAGACTCGTGCCGCGCCCGGCGGGCGTGTTACCCCAGGCGCCGGCGGGCTTCAAGGTGAATCTTTTCGCCGAGAACCTGGACGAGCCGCGCGTGATACGCGTCGCCCCGAACGGCGACATGTTCCTGGCCGAGACCGGAGCCGGGCAGATTCGCGTCTATCGCGGCATGACCGCCGACGGCAGGCCGAAACTCTCGTCGGTGTTCGCGACGCACCTCAACCGACCTTATGGGATCGCCTTTTATCCCCGCGGAGCGCATCCGCAGTGGATCTACATCGGCGACACCGACGCCGTGGTGCGCGTTCCCTACCAGGTCGGGGAACTCGAGGCGAAGGGTCCGGCCGAGCACGTCGTCGATTTGCCGAGCGGTAAGGGTCATTGGACTCGCGACCTCGCATTCTCGCTCGACAGCCGGACCCTGTTCGTCGCCGTGGGATCGGGGTCGAACGTCGACGATCCGGACACCAACCCAGCGGAGCGACATCGCGCCGACATCCTGGCCTTCGACCCCGACGGCTCGCACTTGCGCATCTACGCTTCAGGAATCCGCAATCCATCGGGGATCGCGATCGATCCGACAACCGGCAAGCTCTGGGCGACCGTGAACGAGCGCGATGGCTTGGGCGACAACTTGGTGCCCGATTACATCACCTCGGTGCGCGAGGGCGGCTTTTACGGCTGGCCTTGGTGGTACATGGGTTCCCACCAGGATCCGCGCCTTCTGGGTAAGCACCCGGAACTCAAGGATCAGGTGATCACGCCCGATGTGATTTTGCAGCCCCACAACGCATCGCTTCAGATCACCTTCTACGAGGACGCGCGCTTTCCCGACGAATACCGCGGCGATCTATTCGCAACCGAGCACGGTTCCTGGAACAAGGCGACCCGCACGGGATACGAAGTGATCCGCATTCCCCGGCATCACGCCGCGGAGGCGAGCGGCGAATACGAGGATTTTCTCACCGGTTTCGTTTTGCCCGATGGACAGGTCTGGGGCCGTCCGGTCGGGGTGGCGGCTGCGCCCGACGGGTCGCTTCTCGTGACGGATGATGGATCGAACTCCATCTGGCGGGTCGACTACACCGCTGCGGGTCGTTGAGTCGGCCGAGCATGGTGTACGGCGCGCGCAATGGCGCGGCTCATGCAGTCGGCCGCGGCCGACCCGATGCGGGCCAAGTGCGCGGCGCGCAATGAATCGCGGCTGAGCTCGATGCCGCCGCTCGCCACGGCGAACACCGTATCGCCGTCGAACGGCGTGTGCGCGGGCCGGATCGCTCGAGCGATGCCGTCGTGGGCCATCATGGCGACCCGCTTGCATTCCGCCGTGGACAGGTGCGCGTTGCAGGCAACGACGCCGAGGGTCGTGTTGGCGCCGGCGTCCAATCGTCCCAGTGCCTCGAGGCGCGATTCATCGGGCGCCGGATCGCTCAAGTCCATTCCGGCACCGGGCGGTGTCGATCCTCCAAATTCTCCATCGATCTCGAACGCCCAAGCCCAGTAAGTCTTTCCATCCGGCATGAATGCGGAGCCGACCGAGTTCACCGCGACGAGCGCTCCGACGATGAGGCCGTCGCCCAAAGCGAGGGATGCGGAGCCCAGACCGCCCTTGATGAACCCCGCCATCGCGCCGCGGCCGGCGCCGATCGAGCCGAGCGCGAATTCCGCGCCGGCGCCCTCCACGGCGCGAATGCCGAGGTGGCGATAAGGCGGCGTGGCGCCCCAGCGCTTGTCGCCGCCGTTCCCGAGATCGTGCAACACGGCGCAGGGAATGATGGGGATGGCGAGCGAGTCTTGCTTGAGGCGCAGTCCGATATGGCGGCTAGACAGCACGGAGGTGACGCCGTCGGCTGCGGCGAGGCCGAATACCGAGCCGCCCGACAGCACGATGGCGTGTGAGCGGCCGACGAGGTTCTCGGGTGCGAGCGTTTCGGTCTCGCGCAAGCCCGGACCGCCGCCGCGGACATCGACGCCGGCCGGCCAATCCGCCGCGAACAGCAACGCCGTCACGCCGGTTCGTGCGGCCTCGTCCGTGGCGTGTCCCACCGACAGGCCGGGGACATCGGTGATGAGATTTCGGGAGCCGGGGCGCAACACGGAACCTGCAGCCGAGCGCGTACTAGTTGGACTGCGCGGCAATCACGGCGAGACCCTGCAGCACGAGATCGGGAACGATCTCGCCGCGCGAGCGCATGGTGCCCGTGATCATGCCGGCATCGCCCCCCGTGATGAACAGCTTGGGCTTCACGCCCGTGCTCTGCTCGATGACCTCCGCTGCGCGGTCCGCCATCCCCGCCAGGGCGAACACGGCGCCGCGCGACACCGCGCCGACCGTATTGTTGGCGAGCACGCCGGCCAACGAAGGCGTGCTTTGCTCTGCCGCCCTTGCAATATCGCTGGTCTTGGTCATGAGAGCCTCCCGCATCATGTGAATGCCGGGAACGATCAGGCCGCCCAAGTGGTGACCCGATGCATCGATGCTGTCGACCTTGACCGCCGTCCCCGCGTCGACCACGCAGAGCGCCGATCGAGTCTTGGTCCATGCGCCGACCAGGGCGAGCCATCGATCCGCGCCCAATAGCTTTGGATCCAGATAGCCGTTCAAGAGACCGTCGAATTCCGGCGCGGCAGTGACGAATTCCGCCGCCACCTTGAAGGCCTTCTTGGTCATCCTGGCCAACGTCTTCTCCATGGCGGGTCCGGCGACGTTGGATATCAACACCCGTCTGGGTTTCTGGCCGGATTCGAACAAGGCGGCAGTCCACATCCCCGCCTTGGCGTCGCGGTGAACCACGGCCTGCTGATCGGACAGACCGGTGCTCGTCAGCCACGCCCATTTCAGGCGCGTATTGCCCACATCGATGACCAGAATCATCAGTTCTCCGGCACGGATACCGCGGCGCTCGAGCCGGTGAGGAAGTGCCGTTCTTTATCGTAGAGTTTTCGTGTGAAAATCAATGTTTCTGCCAGATTCGCGGTCTTGTCCAAGTCCCTCAAGCGCAGTAGTTTTCCCCGATGGTGTTGGTCTATCGCTACCGCGTCAAGTCGCTGACGGGACTGCTTAACAGGCAGGCGCGTGCCTGTAACTTCGTCTGGAATTTCTGTAATGATACCCAATGGCACGCCCTGCAATGGAATAAGCGCTGGCCGAGCGGCTTTGACCTCAATCGGTTGACCGCGGGAAGTAGCAAGGAACTCGCCCTGCACGCGGGCACCCTCAATGCCGTCTGCGAACAATACGCCAAGTCTCGCCGTCAGAAGAACCGGCCATACCTTCGCTGGCGAGGGCGGCGCTCCTTGGGCTGGGTGCCGCTGAAAGGCCGGGATCTGAAGCGCGAGGGGGTGGCCTTCCGCTTCGCCGGAAACACCTTTCGGGTGTTCCACTCGCGGCCGCTGCCGCAAGGCAAGATCAAGGATGGAACGAACTTCTCCTGCGATGCGTGCGGGCACTGGTTCTTGAATGTCTGCGTTGAAATCCCTCAATCCCAGGCGCGACCGGTGCGCAGCGCCATCGGCATCGACCTCGGCCTCAAGGATTTCGCTGCCCTCTCCACCGGGGAGAAGATCGAGAACCCGCGGCTTCTGCGGCAGTTGGCCGACCAACTCGCGAGCGCGCAGCGCGCCCGAAAACGGCGTCAGGCGACCCGCATCCACGCGCGTATCACCCATGCCCGCCTCGACTTTCACCATAAACTCTCGACCCGCATCGTGCGAGAGTTCGACTATGTGGCGGTCGGCAATGTGAACGCCGCCGGACTCGCCAAGACCCGCCTGGCGAAGTCGGTGCTCGATGCAGGCTGGTCTTCCTTCCGATCCATACTCCGCTACAAAGCGACCGCGCACGGGGTTTGGTACGAGGAAGTCAATGAATCGTTCTCTTCCCGAGTCTGTTCGTCTTGTGCAAGCGAGACGGGGCCGAAAGGTGTCGCAGACCTCGGAATAAGAAGCTGGATCTGTTCTGAGTGTGGCATGTCGCATGATCGTGA
>JBEKHO010000014.1:0-104868 GCA_050012215.1 Steroidobacteraceae bacterium | reverse complement strand
CAATTTCTGCTTCCCCGACGGGCGCTTCGATGAGGAACTGTCGCGGCTCGCGGATGACATACTCGCCAACTCCTGGTACGCCAATCAGGTCAACAAGCGCTCGCTCATCGGCATCGATGGGTTGAGCCTGCGCGAGGCGCATGGGCTGGAGCTGTTCAAGAACGAGGGGTTGGCGCCCGATGCGGCGAAGCGGGTGGAAACATTCTTCCTGCAGCGCAAGGATGGCGGGCACTAGTCGTCGTCCGCACTCAGTTCGGGAAACTTCAAGTCCTCCTCGATCGCCTGATAGCGCGGCTCGTTGCGAAGAGGATCCATGAGGGGGTCCGTGCGGAGAAGCGACAGCCCCGGGTCGCGCAGGCGCACCGCAGTTTCCAGCCATTCGAGCGCTTTTGCAGCGTCGCCCCATTGCGCATATATCGTCGAGTATTGGTACGCCGTGGTATCGCCCTGCATCGCTTCGATTTTTGCAACCGCAGCCTGTGCATCGGCGTGCCGTTCCAGCTTCTGGTAGGTCAAGGCAAGACACCACTGAGTTCCCCAGTAATTCGGTCGCGCCTCGCAGGTGACGCGCGCGTCCTCGAGATCACCGAGCTGGTAGTCGGCCAAGCCGCGGAATTCATAGGCGCGCAACAGATCGGGATCGAGGCTGATGGCTTGGGCGTTCGCCGCACGCGCTTCCTCATATCGGTGCGCCAGATACAAACCGAAACCGAGCAGGTGATGAGTGAGTGGGCTCAGCGGGTCGAGCGTGACAGCGCGCCGCAGGTCAGCGAGACCTGCTTCGGTTCGCCCGGTCAGGACGGCGAACAGACCGCTGATTCTCAAGATATTCGCGGCGCCGTGCCCGAGTTCGCGGGCACGCCCGAACTCCTCGAGCGCCTGCTTGAAATCCAGGGCTCCGTTTGCCAGGTAAAAGCCGAGAGCCAAGTGGCCTTCGGCCAGGTTCGGCGCGAGCGCGATCGCCTGATGCGCATCGGCAAGCGCCTTGTCGAAGTACTGGCGAACCATCGGGCGCGCTGCGTTCTGGCCTGCGTAAAGGGACTGGACGAACGATCGTCCCGCGAACGCGAGGGCGTAGTTCGGGTCGAGTTGGATGGCGTCCGTGTAGGCGGCAGTCGCGCTCAGATAGTTTTTGGCTCCGCCCGTGTCCTCGGCTTTGGTCGCGCGAAGATAGGCATCGAACGCCGCGGGGTTGCGCGTCCCGCCCAGCTCGATCCTGGTCGCGGTGTCGGCGAGGAGTGTCACCTTGAGTGCGTCGGCCACGGCGGTCGCGATCTGCGTCTGGAGCTTCAGCACATCACCCAGGTCCCGGTCATACGTCTTCGACCAGAGGTGAAAGCCCGTAACGGCGTCGATCAACTGCGCGGTAACACGAACGGTGTGCGCGGAGCGCCGGACACTCCCTTCGAGGATTGCACCGACGTTCAGTTTGCGGGCAATCGTGCCGATGTCAGTATCTTTGCCTTTGAACGAGAACGCCGAGGTGCGGGCCGCAACCTGCAACCCGTTGATGGCGGCGAGAGAGTTGAGCAGCTCCTCCGTCAGCCCGTCGGAGAAGTACTCCTGGTCCTTGTCCCCGCTCATGTTCACGAACGGCAGTACCGCAATCGAGTGCGGTGGTGGCGTGAAGGCGGCAGGGGCAGGCTGCTGCACACTCGCCGGCGAAGCGGAGGTCAGGGCTGAAGCGGCTGGGCGCCGAAACGCCCCCAGCCGATCAACCATCACGTACGCCAGCGCCCCGCAGACGACGACGGCAACGATCGCGAGCAGCAGCGGCTTCGGTGACCAGCTGCCGCGCGCCGGCTCCCGGATAGCCGGCGGCGCATCGACTGGGGTGCTTGCGGGCGCAAGCTCAGGAGACAGGAGGCGCCCGATTCGTTCGACAAAAGCTGCGGGCGTGTCGCCGCCGGGCAGTCGCGTCCACTGCACCCGTCGAAACGACTCCGGAACATCCGCGCCGGCCTCGGGAGTGGTGTCCAGACAGACCGGCACGATGAAAACCCGGTTGCGAGCCATCCTGTGCGTACGCTGATCGGCAAGATCCCACTCGAGGCGAAAATAGCCTTCATGCCGCGAGGCCGTGTTGGCCGAGATGAGGGGAATGAATAGCGCGCAGTCATTGATTTCGTGCCTGATCTTTTGATCCCACACGTCCCCGCCGCGAAGCTCGCTCTGGTCGAGAAACACCTCGATGCCCAGCGCACGGAGCGCCGCGCAAAGCTTCTGCGCACCCTCCGCATCCTGTGAGGCGTAGCTCAAAAACACCGAATGAGAGCGCTCAGTCACCGGCAGTTTATCCTGGAGAGGTCTTATCATCGCCTCCCTGGGCAGCACTTTAGCCCATGTGGCGAGGTCTCGCCGAGGGCCGTGTCAACGGAGCAGTAAACTTAACGGATCGTGCCGACGCTTTGGCATGCTACAAGACTCAGCGCTACGAGCGATTGTCAAACTAGGAGTGCAGCAATGTCGGAGAAGATAGCGACCAGTTACCCCGTCGATGGCGTGAACCGGGTGAAGCGGCGGCCCGACCGCGGCTTCTACGACCACACGACCGTTCACGCGGTGCTGGACGCTGCGGCCATGTGCCATGTTTCCTACGTCGTGGATGGGAATCCCTACTGCACACCCACGCTGTTCTGGCGCGAGGGTAGCCGTCTGTATTGGCATGGCAGCAATTCGAGCCGGATGTTGCGCAATCTTTCCGAAGGCGAGCCGACATGCCTCACGGTGACACACCTCGATTCTCTCGTCCTGGCGCGCTGCGGCTTCAATCACTCCGCGGACTATCGCTCGGTGATGGCCTTCGGACACGCCCGATTGGTCGAGGATCCGGAGGAGAAACGACGGGCGCTCCTCATGATGGTGGACCGCTTCTTCCCGGGCCGGACCGCGCAGCTGCGCGCGAGCACGGAGAAGGAAATCAATGCGACGACCGTGGTCATGATGGACATCGAGCGGGCGTCGGCGAAGATACGCGCCAAGGGTGTCGCCGACGATGACGAGGATTACGCGTTGCCTATTTACGCCGAGCGTTTACCTGTGCGTACCGTCATCGGAGCGCCCGAAGCTTGTCCGCGGCTGCAGCCGGGTGTCGAGCGACCGCACAATCTCGACGGCTATCGCGTCGGGCGCCCGCTCGAGGAAGCAGTCGCGGAGGCGCACGTGGCAGCGTATCCAGACTAGGCCGCCACTGGGCATCCTTGCTCCGGCTGTTGCTGTCAACGGCCCCGTCTCGGTGCGGAATTGAATCCATCAAAGGCTCACGCGCAATTCACCCAGTCCCCTGAAGCCAACCAGCGGACTCC
Organism: Steroidobacteraceae bacterium; assembly: GCA_050012215.1. GTDB lineage: Bacteria > Pseudomonadota > Gammaproteobacteria > Steroidobacterales > Steroidobacteraceae > Bog-1198. The sequence continues at coordinate 101,563 of JBEKHO010000014.1, read as the reverse complement.
ACTGGGAGCCGGGTCCGTCCGGCTGTAAGCGCGGAAAGCGTCGAGTGAGCTCTCGCAGTGCGATGTGTCCCTCCAAGCGCGCCAGAGTGCTTCCAAGGCAGACGTGCGCGTCGCCGCCGAATGCGAGATGGCGATTGTGCGCCCGGTGGATGTCGAATCGATCAGGATCCGCATACTGCTCCGCGTCGCGGTGAGCTGCCGCAATCACCAGCAGTAGCGTACTGCCCTTGGGGACACGCGTGCCGTCCAGTTCGATGTCGGCGATCACGCCGCGCCCGAACATCTGCACCGGGCTTTCGTAGCGCAGGACCTCCTCCATCGCAGCGCGTAACAGCTCGGGGTTGCTTCGGACGGCATCGAATGATTCGGGATGACTCAGGAAGGTGTGCACGCAGTTGCCGATCCAGTGACGCGTCGTTTCGTGTCCACCGAAGAGCAACATGACGCACTGCGCGTAAATCTCGTCCCAGCCGAGGCCGGACTCTGCGGACCCAAGCTCGACCAAAAGACCGAGCAGGCCTTCAGCATTACTCTTGCGGGCCGCAATCACGCCCTTGAAGATTTCGACGAGCTCGAGGATGGCGGCCTGTGCGGGCCGAGCCGTCTCCGGAGTCCTGACGACACTTGCAAACCATACGGACACTACGTTGGTGAGCTCGACGCAGCGACCATGCTCAGATTCAGGCACCCCGAGCAGATCCGAGATCGCCGTGACCGGCAGCGGATACGCGAGATCCTGCACGATATCGGCCGTGCCCCTGTCTTCCATTCGGTCGAGAAGACGTGCAACGATGGCCTCGATGCGTGGCCGCAGTCCGCTCACTATTGCCGGCGTGAATCCCTTGTTGAGGGCTCGTCGCAATGAACTGTGCGCCGGAGGATCGCGCAGCAAAAGCCACCGCCGCATGTGCGTCACAAGGTCGTCAAACTCGGGCATCTGATCGTCAGGAGCTCTGACGATGGCGCTTGCAGGGCGTACGGAAGAGAGCCGCGGGTCGCGGAACATCGTCAAACAATGCAAATGACGAAAGACGCCCCAGAAACCGCGGGCCGGATCGAGGAGCTGCACGGCGGGCCCTTCCAGATGATGTCGGTAAGTCGGATAGGGATTCCCGATGAAGGCGGGACTGAAGATGGGCGCAATGGTCGTGTTCATGGCTCGCCTGGAGAAGGATTATCAGTGTTGAATGACGTTACATTAGGCATCGGGCGGCGGTCAAAGCGGTTCACGATGAGGCCTATGCATCGCGTCAAACATCTTCTGGCAATAGTGATCTGGGGCTTTGCAGACGCCGTGTCTTTTGGCGCGGCTCCCGCCGAGACGGCTGTCGAGGCACCAGGCCCGTTGGGCCCGCTAAAGGGCACCATGCTTTCGCCTTCCGCCGGGGGTGGACCCGTGGTCCTCATCATTCCCGGGTCCGGCCCCACGGATCGCGACGGCAACAGCGCCGCTGGAATTTCGGCAGCCCCTTACCGCTTATTGGCGCAAGCTCGCGTGACGCGCGGGGTCCCATGTGCTCAAATCCGTAACCTCGGACGATCGCAGCGCCAACGTGGCTACTTACTCGAATGCGAACTTGCCGCTAGCTCCCGGCGTCGCCTCAGCCATAGGCGGCTTTTTGACCACCCGAAATCACGGCTCCCTGCCGCGTCGCGCCAAGGTCTCCCGCTACGGTCGCGCCACCAATAGTGCCTTCGCGTACCGTGCATGCAATTGCCCCGTCCCGCGAAAGACGTGCATCAACAGGGTGAGCAGCAGCACGCCGGCAACGAACAGGAAGGGCAGCGCCCAGGTTGTGCCCAGCCACTGCGGGCTGACGTGCACGTGCACGTGATCGACTCCAGCTAGAAATCCCAGTCGCTGGACCACGCCGACGAGCGGCGAGAAGATCAGCGAGATACTGATCGAGAGCCCGCCGACGGCGATGACGAAGTACGCGATTCCCAACGGCAACATCAAGAACAGATAAAGCAGCGTCGACCCGGTTCGCCGGTCCGTCAACATGCCGGCAACCCGGGACCAAAATCCTTCCGGTGTGCACCGGGGTGGTCATGGCAGCTTTCACCTTGATTTCGGTGTCCCTGTAAGCAGCGGCCACTTCGTCCGGCGCGCCGTATGTGGAGGCGATGATCTCCAGGATGTCTGCCTCGGCTTTTTCGGGATGCGCGGCAACTTCGGCACGCAGATATTCCTCGGCGTCATACCGCGCGTCCTGGATCAACGCCGGATCTTCCCCGGCCAAGTGTTCCCGGAGCTGTCGGAGGTACTGATCGATGGAGCGCGGCGCGCTGCGGTTCATGATGCGATCCTCATTCGATGAAGCGGTCGACGAAGCCGCGTGTGCTCTGCCAGATGGTTTTCCATGCGGCGAGGACTGCGCGGCCCTGCTCGGTGATCCGGTAGTACCTGCGGGGCGGCCCCGAATAGGAGGGAACGATCCGGCTGGTTAGAAGGCCCCCTGCGGACAGCGCCCGTAAAACGGGATAAATGGTCCCTTCCTTGAAGATGGGCGCGCCGTCATGCGCACTCGCCAAACGCTTGGCGATTTCGTATCCATAAAGATCCTCTGCGCTGCGATCGAGCACGGCGAGCAATACCAGGCTCACCAGGCCCCCATTTAGGTCCTTTTGAAACTTTTTGGCGTCGCTATCGTCCATTTACCTGTACTATATATTTACTAATATCGTTAATCAAATAATACAGGCCAATCACTAATAGTGCTTATTTGGCGAGGGGTGTGCCTGAATTTCGTGGCGCGCTGGGGCAAACTAAGCACCCTTCTAATCTCGGGCGGAGCCCAACCCCTATGTGCGGAATCGTCGGTGTGGTCGCGGAGCGCAACGGCGTGCCCATTCTCATGGAGGGTTTGAGACGCTTGGAATATCGGGGTTACGACTCCGCGGGCATCGCGGTGCTGGGTGCCGATGACCGATTGGAGCGCCGTCGCGCCCTCGGGAAGGTGAAAGTTCTGCAGGACTCGTTGGACTCAGAACCGCTCGCGGGACACGTCGGCATCGCACACACCCGGTGGGCGACTCACGGCTTGCCGACCACGCGCAACGCCCATCCGCACATCTCGCGAGACGGCATTGCCGTCGTACACAACGGCATCATCGAGAACCACGAGGCGCTGCGCGCCGGGCTGATCAATCTCGGGTACGAGTTCACCTCCGAGACCGACACCGAAGTCATCGCCCATCGCATCCATCATCACTCGACCAGCTCCTCGAGCCTGTTCGAGGCGGTGCGCAAGACGGTCGCCGAGTTGGACGGTGCCTACGCGCTGGCCGTCATCTCGGAGGCCGATCCAGACGCCATCGTGCTGGCCCGCGAGGGTTGTCCGGTGGTCGTGGGCCTCGGCATCGACGAGAACTTCGTGGCGTCGGACGTGGCCGCCCTCCTACCCGTCACGCGGCGATTCATGTTTCTGGAAGAAGGAGACATCGCCGAGATCCGGCGCAAGTCGGTCACCATCATCGACTCGGCGGGAAAGCCGGTAACGCGTTCGGTTTTGGAAAGTGAATTGCCGGCCGACGCCGTGGAGCGAGGCCAGTACCGGCATTTCATGCTCAAGGAGATCCACGAGCAGCCACGCGCCATTGCGCAGACCTTGGAAGAGCGTGTATCGGGAGCGCGATTGCTGGAGGCCGCATTCGGGCCGGCCGCCGCGAGCGTGTTCAAGCGGGTAAAGGCAGTGCACATCGCCGCGTGCGGCACGAGCTATCACGCCGGACGCGTGGCCGCCTATTTCCTGGAGCAGATCTGCCGCATTCCCGCCCGCGTGGAGATCGCGAGCGAATACCGCTACCGCGATCCCGTCGTGCTACCCGATACGCTGTTCGTCACCCTCTCTCAGTCGGGCGAGACCGCCGATACGCTGGCGGCATTGCGTAACGCGAAGCGCGCCGGCTATTTATCGACGCTCACCATCTGCAACGTTGCCGAGAGCTCCATGGTGCGCGACTCCGAGCTGGTCCTCCTGACGCGCGCCGGACCGGAAATCGGCGTTGCCTCGACCAAAGCCTTCACCACGCAACTGACAGCGCTTGGCCTGTTGATCGTCGCCCTCGCAAAGAATCGAGCCAACGGAGCCGAACTCGAGCGCGAATTGATGGTGCAATTGCTGCAATTACCGAGATTGGTCGAGAAGACACTCGCGCTGGATGAACAGATTCGCGCCCTGGCCGAGGTCTTTGCGGACAAACAGCACGCCCTTTTCCTCGGGCGCGGACCGCTCCACGCCATCGCCATGGAAGGAGCGCTGAAGCTCAAGGAGATCTCCTACATCCACGCCGAAGCTTATGCGGCCGCCGAGCTCAAGCATGGACCGCTAGCGTTGGTCGACGAGAACATGCCGGTGATCACGGTGGCGCCGAACAACGAGCTTCTGGAGAAGCTGAAATCGAACCTGCACGAAGTGCGCGCCCGCGGCGGCCAGCTCTACGTGTTCGCCGACCCGCAGGCCAACATGCATAGCGGCGAGGGGGTGACGGTGATCCAGATGCCCGCGTCGGCAAGCGTCCTGCAGGCGCCGGTGGTGTTCGCGGTACCCATGCAGCTGCTTGCCTATCACGTCGCGGTGCTCAAGGGCACCGACGTCGATCAGCCGCGGAATCTGGCGAAGAGCGTGACGGTCGAGTAACGGACGGATTCCAGGTCAATCACGCAGGCTCCGCGCCCAGTGAGAGCGGGACTTCGGCTCCCCAAGATTTATTTTCCACCAAGCCGTCGAGCAACGTCGTTAGGTAGGTAAGAGCGGTGCCAATGGCCGCACCAAAGCAGCCCACTACCTAGATCTGGAGACGACCATGACCACTTCCGTCAAGAGCTTCGCGATTCGCACCCTGGCATTCACCGCTCTCGCCGCCGCCGCCATGAGCAGCGCCAATGCCGCCGTGTTCGTGGTCCGCTCCCGCGTCCTGTTCGCGCCCGTGGTTGCCGCCCCGGTTGCGGTGGTTGCTCCGGTGGCGGTGGCGCCGGTAATGACGGTTCCGGTGGTCGTTGCGCCGGTGTATGTGCCGACCTGCACCATCGTGTCGGTCCCGTTCGTCAATGCCTTCACCGGGGTCACCTACCTGGTGCCTCGCCGGGTTTGCAACTGAGCGACCGCAGTAACACTCAGCCAATGCCACCGCCAACCTGCAGCTCGCACGTTGGTTCATTCCACTTGCGGACCTCGACCCCTTTGATCAACAACCACAGGCAATAGGACAGTTCGCCCGGAGTCGGCTGAAGCCGAGCCGATGATTCCGCACGACTTCGTGATGCTAAACACCGGTGAGCGACTGACCGTGCGCGAGCCGCGCGTCATGTTCGGCGTCCGCAATCATGTAAGTTGGGGTCAAGATTTCTATGCGTGCGTTGCAGGGCGATGGGCACATTATGAACCGGAGAAGAAATAGCTCGTTAGGTTATCGGCAGTGATTGCTTTTCTTCCCGCTCAAAAGCGGACGGCCCCGACTGAATGCAGGAGGCCAAGTGCGGACGGTAGCCGCCCTGACTGAACATTCCTGAAGCTGCCGTTCCCGGGTTGCGGTAGGCTGCACGAGCGATAAACGCATACATGTCCATTTTGACGGCCAGCCCCGAGTTGCGCTGGGACTTGCTCGGTAAACGTTAATTGGTCATAGCGCGTATTTGAATAACGTCACCTGACAAACCAACCGAGAAACGACCATGACCAGCCTTATGTATACGAACTCAGTTCCCGTTTTTAAACAATTGCTGACGGCTTTGAAAGCCATTCTGACTCAGGCCAATGCACATGCTGTCGCCAACTCAATAGAGCCAGACGCGTTTTTACAGGCACGTCTGTATCCGAACATGTTTCCGCTGACCAAACAGGTGCAAATTGCCACCGATTTTGCGCGCGGGATTTCGGCGCGCCTGTCGGGTGTTGATGTTCCCATCTATGAAGACAAGGAGACGAGCTTTGCCGATCTCGACGGACTACTGGCCCAGACAATTGAATTTCTTGATAGCGTGAACTCTGCAAAATTTGAAGGTAGCGAAACGCACGAAATTGTACTGCGCCCGGGTACGCCTAAAGAAAAGAAACTGAGTGGCCAGGCCTATCTGGCCAACTACGGCTTGCCGCAATTTCTCTTTCATGTCACCACCGCCTACGCGATTTTGCGCCACAACGGGCTAACCATCGGCAAGCGTGATTTCATGGGCGTGTATTGAGGAAATTCCCCGCGGCCGTTATGCACAGTAGAAGTCTCATACGGTCAGTTGGTATTTTCTGCGCTGCATCAAGGCAGAAGAATCAGTGGCGTTCATCGGACGACCGAAGTAATAACCTTGCGCCTCGCCACAGGCCATTTCCCGCAGAACCCGTGCCTGATCTTCAGTCTCGACCCCTTCGGCCACAACCCGCATATTCAAGCTCTTGCCCATTTGGACGACTGCGCTGACGACTCCGGCGTCTGCGGTGTCCGTGATGAGGTCGCGCACGAACGACCTATCCACTTTCAGGGTATCGACCGGGAAGCGCCGCATGTAGCTCAAGCTGGAATACCCGGTCCCAAAATCGTCCAACGCAAGCTTGACGCCGAGTTGCTTCAAAGCCTGCAGAACGATGTCGGTCGACGTCGACTCCTGCATGAGGAATGTTTCCGTAAGCTCCAACTCGAGAGATCTCGGATCAAAGCCGGTCTGCGCCAAGATCGCGGCTACGCCCGTGACGAATTCCTTCGACCGCAACTCAACCGCTGACACATTGACGCAAAGCCTCAACCGCGTGGTCCGTACTTGCTGCCATGCCTGGGCCTGCCGGCAGGCCTCACGCAGCACCCACCGACCGATCGGGACGATCAATCTCGATTCCTCCGCAATGCCAATGAACTCGGACGGCAGGAGCAGCCCACGAGTCGCGTGATTCCATCGCAGCAGCGCCTCGACACCGGAACAGCCGCCGTTGGACAGATTTACTATCGGTTGATAATGCAATTCGAATTCGCGCCGCGCGATCGCGTACCGCAGGCCCGTCTCGAGCAACTGGCGCTCGTTGGCACCCGAGTTGAGCTCGAGCCGGTAAAATTGATAATTGTCCCGGCCCAGGCCTTTGGCCTCGTACATCGCACAATCCGCATTCTTCAGCAGGCCTTCCACGTTGGTGCCGTCACCGGGGAAAACGGCGATACCGATGCTTGAAGATATATGAATTTCCTGTCCGTCGATGATGCTTGGGACCCGCAGGCTTTTCAAAATCTTTTCCGCGCATATGGCGGCATGCTCGGCATGCGCCACCTCCGATAAGACAATCACGAACTCGTCGCCGCCAAGACGGCATACAGTATCGGACGCCCGCACGCATTCGATCAGCCGCTTGGCGACCACCTGCAACAGCCGATCACCCACCGAATGGCCCATCGAATCATTGATATATTTGAACCGGTCAAGATCCAGATACAGCACAGCGAGCACCGTGTTGTGCCGCTTCGCCGACAGCAAGGCCTGTGTGAACAGGTCATTCAAAAGCAATCTGTTCGGCAAATCCGTCAGGCTGTCGTGCTGCGCGAGATAGGCCAATCGATTGGTGAGCGCTCGGGTGCTGCTGACATCGTGAAACACCATGACAGCACCCACGACGGCGCCGCGCCGATCATGAATCGGCGCTGAAGAATCCTCGATTGGGAGCTCTTCGCCGTTGCGTCTCACCAATATACAAGCGCTTGGAAGCGCAATGGTTGTGTCATGAAGGGCAGCCGCCTTCATCGGATTCAGCACGGCCGCCCCGGTTGCGCAATCGATGATCCGGACCACCGACTCGAAAGGTTGGCCGACCGCCTCTGCCGCGGTCCAGCCAGTCAGCCGCTGCGCGACCAGATTGAGATACGACACACTTCCGGTGATATCCGTGCAAATCACAGCATCGCCGATGGAATTGAGGGTTATTTGCGCGCGCTCTCGCTCGTTGAACAGGGCATCGGCAACACCGGCTCGATCGATGACACCTGCCAATGTCTTTGGCAGTACATAATCGTCCACGTGTTCTTTCAAGATAAAATCTTGCGCGCCGCGCTGCAGTGCCGCCTCCGCCACCACCTCGTCTTGAGCGGAACTCAAAATGACGATGGGAACCGCCGGCGAGGCGGCGTGAAGCCGGTCGACAATGTCCATGCCTCTCCCATCGGGCACAGAAAGGTCAACGAGAATGACCGCGATGGCATCCAACTCAGTTTGGGATTGCCGGCCCCCGGCACGCAGTCGCTCCAGCCCGAGAGCGCAGGTTTGCACCCATTCGATCTCGTACTGCTTGTGTCGCGACAGCGCATCACGCACTGCACCGGCGCCGTGAACATCGGCTTGGATCAACAACACGTGAACTGCCATGGGTCCCTTCGCGCAGACTACGTGCAAAGAGCCTACCTCAGGGCGTGGACGGGTTCTGTTCGTTGGCGAACCGAGCGGTGCAGCTCACCCAGTCTTGCGATCGGCGGCCCATCCAATTCCTGATGATGGAAATGGGTGCGCCGCTGCGCCACCCAGCGGCCGGGCGTCATGCGTACGCTGGCGGCCCGGCTGGCCGGCCGAACCTTAAATTTCGGGGTTTGCGCCATTCAAGACCCCCTTTTGTGCCACCATCGCACGCTGGCATAGGCCGTTTAATCCTCTTAATTTTGAAAGTCAGGAAGTAATGCAAGTGCACCGACAAGTACACGGTTCGTCCTTCATGGGAGTTTCAGCGCGGAGCGCGATTGCAGCGAGCCTGCTCTCGCTGGTGGGATGCGGCGGCTCGAGCGATCAGTCGCTGACGTTGTCGGGTACCGTGAGCGGCTTGACCAGCAGCGGTCTTGCGCTGGCCAGCAACGGGGTGAACCTCGACATCAGCTCCGGAGCGACGACTTTCACCTTCGGCCCGGTACTCTCCGATGAGATCGTGTATGACGTCACCGTGCCAATTCAGCCTGCGGGACAGGTCTGCACCGTCACCAACGGCACGGGCACGGCCAGCACGGCCAATATCTCCAATGTGGTGGTCACCTGCTCGGATCGTACCTTCAATGTCGGCGGTACGATCAATGGACTGACCGCCTCCGGGCTGGTGCTGGCGGACGGCAGCGACAAGCTCATCGTCCCCGCCGGCGCCACCTCCTTCACTCTGCCCACGGGGATTGCGTATGGCAGCTCCTATGCAGTTACCGTGGCCACGCAACCAACCGGCCTCACCTGCGATGTGACCGGTGGCACGGGCACCGTGGCGGCGGCGGCCGTCACGAACATAGCTGTGACATGCACCGATAAGCCGCTCACGGTGGGCGGCACCATCGCAGGCCTCGGGAGCGCGACCGGCCTGGTCCTCGTCAACGGTACGGACTCGTACGCGGTGCCGGCGAGCGCCACAAGCTTCATGCTCGACGCACCGCAGTCGCCGGGCAGCCCCTATGCGGTGCACGTGAAGTCTCAACCGACCGGCAAGACCTGTTCCGCGAACAACGGCCCCGGGACGATGCCGAACCATGATGTCACCAATGTCTCGATTGTCTGTTCAGAAGAGGCCTACAGCCTCGGTGGAACAGTCGTCGGGCTCGCCGCCGCGGGCCTCGTGCTGAGCGACGGCGATAACACCTCCCGTGTACCGGCGAACGCGACCGATTTCACGATGCCCGAGCCGGTTGCGCGCGGCAGCCCCTACACGGTGCGCGTCAAGACGCAGCCGGCCGGATTGACCTGCACCGTCAGCGGCGGCACGGGCACCATGCCTGCCAGTGCGGTGACCCAAGTCGGGGTGACATGCTCCTCAACGAGCTACACGTTGGGAGGGGCCATTTCCGGGTTGACTACGTCCGGCCTGGTACTGACCGATGGTACGGCAACCCTGTCGGTCTCGGCCAATGCCCGGCAATTCTCGATGCCGAACGCGCTCGCCGATGGCAGTTCTTATGCGGTGAGCATTCAAGCTCAGCCAAGCGGAGGAAACTGTCGGGTCACTGACGGAGCCGGCACGGTGACCGGAGAGGTCGGTACGGTGCGGGTCACTTGCGGAGCACCCGCGCCAGCGCCGTAGGGGCCGCCGCGATTCGTCATATCACTCGCGCGGCTCTCAAAGCGGAAAGCTCCGACTGGCTCATGCCCAGCAAGCCTCTCAGCACCGACTCGGTATGCTCACCGAGAGTCGGCGGTGCCTGATAACGCTCGAGAGGGGTTGCGGAGTAGTGGATCGGATTGGCAATCAAGGTCAGCGCAGCGGACAGCGGGTGCGAGACCGGAACGGTCATGCCACGCTGACGTACCTGGGTGTCCGCAAACACCTCGTCGAGCTCATTGACTGGGCCACAGGGGATGTCCGCCCGCTCCAAAAGCGCCAGCCAATGAGCACGATCGCGCTGCAAGAACATGGCCTCGAGCGTCGGTGATAGCAGCTCTCTCTCCTCGATACGCTTGACGGCCGTGGTAAATCGCTGATCGGCAGCCAGTTCCGGGCGCTCGATCGCAGAACAGAATCGTCGCCATTGCGAGTCGTTTCCCACCGTCAACACGATCAACCCGTCCGCGCACTTGAAGGCTCCCGAGGGGGAGCCTCCGGCGCCCACGTTGCCGCGTCGCGGGGACGCCTTGCCGGAGATCAAATACTGCATGCCGCGGTGGCTCAGCGCGGCAACCATGGAGTCGAGCAATGCGACGTCGATGTACTGCCCCTGCTTATCCGGATGCCGGTCGCGGTGATTGAGCGCGGCGAGCACCGCGATGCTCGCATACTGACTGGTGAGAATGTCGACGAGGCTCAAGCCACTGCGCATCGGGCCGCCGCCCGAAAGGTCGTCCGGCGCGCCCGTCACCGCCATATGGCCGCCAACGGCCTGGAATATGGCGTCATAGCCGGGTCGGTGAGCCATATCGCCGGTCTGCCCATATCCCGTGATCGACAGATAGACGAGCCGCGGATTCAACGCCGCGAGCCTCGCATAGTCCAAGCCGAACTTGGCGAGCGCGCCCACGCGGAAATTCTCGATCACCACGTCCGATTGCATCGCGATTTTGCGAACGATGTCCTGCCCCTGAAGCGTGCTCAGATCGACCGTCACGGACTGCTTATTGCGATTGGCAGACAGATAAAAGCCGGACTCGCTGGTCCTCACGCCGTGATCGTCCTTCAGAAAGGGCGGCCCATAGTTCCTCGAGTCGTCCCCCACCTCGGGGCGCTCGATCTTGATCACCTCGGCGCCCAGATCACCCAGCATCTGTCCGACCAGCGGTCCCGCCAGAACCCTGCTCAAGTCCAGTACGCGAACTCCCGTCAGCGGTAGGGTCATGTGTACGGTCCTTGTCTCAAGTTTTCACGCTGCCGCGGCGCGACAGCCAGGTCCCCAGCACGATCAGGATCACCGAAGCGGCGATCACCAGAGTCGATACCGCATTGACCTCGGGCGTCGCCTCCCGGCGCAGCATCGACCAGAGAGTCATCGGCAACGTATTTTGACGGCCCGTCAGCAGATAGGTGACCGCGATCTCATCGAATGAAATGGAGAAGGCGATCAGCATCGCTCCGATCAATGCCGGCATCACGCCCGGAAGCGTGACCTTCCACAGGACCTCCCACTCATTGGCACCGAGAGTGCGCGCGGCCTCCTCGGTGCTGCGACCCATCCGGCGCAGGCGTGCGGCAACTTCGGTGATCGTTATGCACATGAGCCCGGTGCCCTGACCCAGCATGATGGTGTACAGCGACAGACGGAAATGCATCGCCATATAGAACAGCAGCAGTGCGACGCCGGTGATCACCCCCGGCAACACGATGGGCAAAAGCACCAGGCGTCCGAACCACGCCTTTCCCGGAAACTCATAGCGATCCAGTGCAATAGCCGCCGGAACGCCGAACAGCGTACTCAGGCCGACGACGCCGAGCGCGACGTAGACGCTGTTCCACACCGACGCGAGGAGCCTGTCATCCTCCAGCAGCATGGTGTACCAGCGCAATGTGAAGCCCTGAAAAGGGAGGCCGGTGAAGTCGCTGTCGTTGAATGAGAACACCGCCATCACGATGAGCGGTGCGTAGAGGAACGCCAGCACCGTCCACCCCAGGGTCCACGACGTCCGGCGACTGCCCAATGCGCGCATGGGCCCCCTAGAAACGCGCCTGTGCGCGGTGCTCGACGTACTGGGAGACCGAGATCAGGGCGATCCCGACCCCGATCACCACGATGCCGATGGACGCTGCCATTGGCCAATCAAACGCGACGCCGAGCAGGTTGATGACGACATTGCTGATCATGATGGCATCCGCGCCGCCGACGAGCGCGGGGGCGATGAAGTCGCCCGTTGCGAGCGCGAACGTGATGATCGCGCCGGCGAGCACGCCCGGCAGGCTCAGCGGGATGACGATCTTCGTCAGCGTCTCGAAGGTCGTCGCGCCGAGGTTGGCCGAGGCCTCCAGGATGGAGGTGGGGATGCGTTCGAGCTGGGCGTAGATCGACAGAATCGAGAACGGAGTAAAGATGTAGACGAGCGTGAGTATGACGCTGAACTGGTTGTACAAAATAAGCGTCAGCGGCTCACGAATGACGTGCAGCTCGAGCAGCAGGGCGTTGATGATGCCGTTCGTGCCGAGGATCGTCTTCCAGGCATAGGCCTTCACCAGGTACGCGGCCCACCAGGGCACGATGACGAGCAGGTAGATCACGAATTTGGCGCGGGCCGACCGTGTATGAAACGCGAGGCAGAAGGCAACCGGGTAGGCAAGGATGGTGGCGCCGATCGCCGTGAGGGCACCGATGCGCGCCGACTTGAGCAGCACTGAAAGATACGGCTCGGCCCGGAATACCCGGATGAGGTTGGCCGGTGAAAATCCGGGCTTGAATGTCATGTACTCCGTGGAGCCCAAGCTGTAATAGAACAGCATGCAGTACGGAATCAGCATGAACACGGTGAACCAGAGCAACGGCGGCACGAGCCAGATCAGCAAATGCCGCCGATCGCGAGCAGGCGCCGCCGCGCTCACGCCCCGACCCTCGGAGCCGCCGCCCGCGGAAGTACCCGGACATGGCGCGGATCGGCCGTGACGATCACCTCATCGCCAAGGCTCAACCGCAGATGATCGCCGCCGGATATCGCCGTCAGCCGCAACTCCGTCCCTGGAACCTTCAGCTCGTAGCGTATTTTTTCGCCGAGGAACAAGCGCTCCGTGATCTGCGCACGCAAGCCGCCGGCGGTATTGCCCGCTGCCGGCGCGATGGCCACCTGTTCGGCGCGCAGCATGAGGGTGACCGCTTCGCCGTTCGCGACCCCGGCCGCGCTGTCGGTGGCATCGAGCCGCCAGCCACCGATGAGCTGCACCCCGAGCGGTTTCCCCGGCACGACCTCGGCGATACCTTGAAGGACATTGGCGGCCCCTATGAAGCTCGCCACTGCCGCGCAGGTCGGCCGAAAATAAACGTCATCCGGCGTGCCGAGCTGCAGCAGCTGCCCATCCTGCAGCACTGCAACGCGGTCACTCAAGCCCATCGCCTCTTCCTGATCGTGAGTGACATAAATGAACGTCTTGCGCAGTTCGCGGTGCAGACGCTTGAGCTCGAGCTGCATGACTTTGCGCATGTTCGCATCGAGTGAGCCCAGGGGTTCGTCGAACAGCACGACCGGTGGATCGGTCACGAGGGCGCGTGCGAGCGATACGCGCTGTCGCTGGCCGCCCGAGAGCTGATGCGGCATTTTATCGGCATGAGCCGACAACTGCACGGTATCGAGGTACTGCCCGACGCGGGCCTTGATCTCTCCACGGTTGATCCGACCGCGGTTGATGCGCAGCTTGAGCCCGAATGCCACGTTTTCCCACACCGTCAGGTTTGGGAACAATGCGAAATCCTGGAATACCATCCGCATGTCGCGTTGCGCGACGGGCACGTTGGTGATGTCTTGTCCTCGAAACAACACGCTGCCGTGGGTCGGGATCTCGAGACCGGCAATCATCCGAAGCGTCGTCGTTTTGCCGCTGCCGCTCGCTCCGAGCAGCGACAGGAACTCCCCCTCGTTCACGGATAGCGATACATCGCGCACGGCAAGCGGACCGCCATAGTGCTTCTGGAGCTGCCGCACCTCGATGATGGTGGTCATCCGACGCTCACTTGACCCCGGTGGGCGCTCACTGCGCCTTGACCTGGTTCCAGATCTCCAGATACTTGCCACGGCGTCGCACGAGCTGCCACCAGTCGAGAGTCTTGATGACGTTCGGATCGGTCATCCCGAGCTCCTCGTAGCGTTGGGCGTCGATGGGTGCGAGCTCGGCAGGCATCTTGGAGTTCGAATAGCCGAAACCGGTAACGGCGTGGGCGAGCGCCTGGGCCTTCGGAGAAGATACCCAGTTGAGCCATTGGTACACGCAAGCGTTGGTCCCCGCGCCGCGCACCACCATCCAGCTGTCGGAGTAGGCGCTGCGACCTTCCTGCGGGACCACGTCGATGATGTGCCGGCCGGCCTTGCGCAGGCTGACGAGCGTCGGTTCCCAAGCATTACCCGCCAGCACCTCGTGGGTCTGCAAGAGCGTTCCCATCTCTCCGGTCGTCGACCAATACTTGCGGATGTTGGGTTTCAGGGCGATCAGCGCCGCTTTGATTTGTTGAAGCTGCTCGTCGCTCAGGTCGTAGGTGTTCTTGAACTTAAGGTAGCGCGAGGTCATGTAGATGGCTTCGATATCGTCCCAGATCGCGACCTTGCCCCGCAGTTTGGGTTGCCACAGGTAGGCAAGGCTGTCGGGTTTGGGCAGGCCCGAGTCCGCATCCAGCAGCAGCCGCACGATGCCCCATCCGTAGGGAACGCCATACAGGGCACCGTTCTTCGTAATCCAGGGAGGTGAGGAGAAGATCGGGAAGAAGTCTTTCATTGCCGGAACTCGGGCCGCGTCGATCGGCTCGACGGCGCCCGCGTCGATCAGGCGCATGGTCGTATCGTTGGACGGCGTGATCAGATCGTAGGTGCCGCCGCCGGCGATGATCTTTGCGACGAACTCGTCGTTCGATCCGACATAAGTGGCCGAGACGCTGCAACCCGAAGCTTTCTCGAATGGCTTGACGAAGCTTGCGTCCGCGTAGCCCTCCCAGCTCAGGATGTTGAGGTCCCCGCCGGCGACCGCGGGCCGGGCCGACAGCAGAACGGCGACGAGGGGAAGAGAACGCAGCACCCGGTGCTTGAGGGACATTGAATTCACCACGGTGAGAGTAACGCGGGCCACGTCAGGCCGAAAGGCCGGCCTGCTTCGCCTCGCCTGCTACGCGGTCGAGCACGCGACCGAGCCGCGCGACGATCTCGTCGGCATCGCCGACGGTGGCAATGAGCGGTGGCGCCAAGGCCGCGAGCACCCGGCCATGGCCGCCGCGCACCAAGAGGCGCTCCTCGAAGCAGGCCCGGCTCACCAGGCTCGCGACGCGGTGCGGCTCCGCGAACGGCCGGCGCGTCGCGCGGTCGCCATCGAGCTCGACGCCGATCAACAGCCCCCTGCCGCGGATTTCGCCGACGAGCGGATGCTCTGCGAGCTTGCTGCGCAGCCGGTCGATCAGGTAGGCGCCGATTCTCGCGGCGTTTTCCGGCAGGCGCTCTTGTTCCATGATATCGAGATTCGCGTGCGCAATCGCGGCACCCACCGGGTGCCCGGACCAGGTAAAGCCGTGCGCGAACATCGCGTCGGCGCTTTTGTCGGCGTAAAGCACATCGGCCACCTTGGCGGACAGCAGGCAGCCCGACATCGGGAAATACCCGCTCGTGAGCCCCTTGGCGATCGACATCAAATCAGGCTTTATCCCAAGCTCCGGGCTCGCAAACCAGCTGCCCGTGCGCCCGAAGCCGGTGATGACCTCGTCGGCGATCATCAGCACGTCGTACCGATCGAGCACCTTGCTGACCTCGCTGAAGTAGTCCTCAGGTGGCACCAGTACGCCTCCCGAGCCGCACACGGGCTCTGCGATGAAAGCCGCGATGGTGTCGGGCCCTTCCGTCTCGATCAGGCGCACCAGATCATCGATCAGGTACTGCGTAAACTGCCCCGGAGTCGAGATGCCGGCCGGTCGACGGTGATAGTCCGTCGCGAGCGTATGCAGGATTCCTGGAATCGGCAGGTCGAATGTCCGGTGCATCATCGGCAGACCGCTCAAACTTCCGGCCGCGACCGTGGAGCCATGGTAGCTGCTGAGACGAGCGATGATTTTTTTCTTGGTGGGGCGTCCGAGCAGATTGTTGTAGCGGCGTACGGTCTTGATCTGCGTATCGTTGGCCTCGGAACCGCTCGAGGCAAATACCACCCGCGTCATTCCCGGCGGCGCGAGCTTCAGGAGACGGTCGGACAGCCGGGCCATTGGCTCATTGCTGAAATTCCCAAAGGTGTGAAAGTACGGCAGCTTCGCCATTTGCTTGGCCGCCACGTCGGCGATCACCTGCCGGCCGTAACCCACGTTCATGCACCACAAACCACCGCCGGCATCGAGAAATTCCCGGCCGCGGTGGTCGATCACCCGCATTCCCTTGGCTTCGGTCATCACGACGACCTCATTGGTCGCCTGCGCGTTCAAGGTTGCGAAGCCATGCATCACGTCCTTGCGGTCGAACTGTTCGATCTCGAGGCTTAAGGGTTCTGCCGTGCTCTGCGTGGTCAATTCATTACTCCTAGTGGCCCGCGGCCAGCCCGCCGTCGGTTGAGAGGATCGCGCCGGTCGTATAACTGCTCGATGAGGCGGCCAGGTACAGCATGGCTCCGACCGTCTCCTGCGGCGTTCCAATGCGGCCGGCGGGTACGATGCCGGCGATATACTTGTAAAGCGCATCGCCGCCGGCCGCGTCGTTATCGCGCTGGATCATGGGCGTGTCGATCCAACCGGGGCACAGGGCATTGACTCGCACGCCGTGGGGCGCAAGGGCAAGCGACATCATGCGCGTCATCTGCACCACGGCGCCTTTGGTGGTCGCGTAGACGACGGAACCGGCAGGTCCGCCAATGAGGCCGAGGACGGAGCTCACATTGACGATGTTCCCACGCGTCTTCATGAGTTCCGGGACGCAGAGCTGCGCGGTGAAAAACGCAGACTTGAGGTTCAGGTCGACCATGCGCTGCCAGTACGCTTCCGTTACGTCGTCGACGAGACAGTCATCACCACGCCCGGCGTTGTTGATGAGGACATCGAGGCCGCCCAAATCCGCGATCGCCTTGCCGATCGTCCGCGTCCGCTCCTGGGTGATGGACAGGTCGCCCGGCGCGGCCACCCATCGCGGGCCGCCACCCAGGTCGCGAATCGCCCGGTCGACGGACTCGGCCGTGCGCCCATTGATGGCCACGCTGGCGCCGAGCGCCCAAAAGGCCTGCGCTGCCGCCCGGCCGATGCCGAGGGTGCTGCCGGTCACCACGACTCGCCGACCTGTGAAGTCGAATGGAATGTTCACACGATTACCTATCGAGCAGTCAATGGGGTGTCGGCACGTAGGGAGCTGCCGGCGCGGCTGCCGGCGCGGCAGCGTTCGCGCCACCCCAGCTCCCGCCTGCTATGCAGCCTCCATCGTTCACCAGGATCGACCCCGTGCAATAGCCCGCCAGGTCCGAGGCCAGGTAGAGAATCGAGGAGGCGCACTCCCGGACACTGCCCAACCTGCGCATCGGCGTTGCGGTGCGTATGAACGCGTAGACCTGACCGCCGGTCGCCGCGTTTTCGGCTGAGATCATCGGCGTATCGATATAGCCGGGACAGACCGCGTTGACCCTCACCACATCGGGGGCAAGTTCGATCGCGAGCCCCCGGGTCATGTTGACGAGACCGCCCTTCGAGATTGCATAGACGAAGCTGTCGGTGGGGCCGGCGCAGATACCGGCTACAGAGGCGACCATCACGATGTTGCCACGCGATTTGCGCAGTGCCGGAAGCGCAAATTTCGAGCAGAAAAATGCGGACCGCAGATTGACGGCGATCAGCTGATCCCAGTGCTCTTCGGTGACATCCATCATATAGCTGAGCGGACAGATGCCGACGTTGTTGACCAGCACGTCGAGGCCGCCGAGCAGCTCGATCGCGCGACCCACGACCTGTTCGCAGCCCGCGACCGTGCCCACGTCGCCGGCCACGGCGAGTGCCTTCGACGAGCCGAGTTCGCGCACGGCCTGTGCAACGACCTCGTCTTTCCTGCCGTTGATCGCTACCGTCGCTCCCGCCTCGAGGAACAGTTCCGCCGTCCCGCGACCGATGCCGACAGTGCTGCCGGTGACGAGTACCCGCTTTCCCTCGAAGTTCATCCCTGGTCTCCTGCCTGCAGCGCTTGCGCCGATCTGATCGGGTCTGCCAAAGTATCTTGTCGGACAAGATGGCCCGTCACGTTTGTCTTTATACCCGAATCATAGTGTCTGGACGGATCCCCTGCCAGCACAGGATGGCAGGGAAAACGGCTGTTGGTAATATGCCGCCGATCACGACGCGGCGGGGGTCCGACCGGCTGAGGTGCCCATGAAGGATGATTTTCTGCTGATCAACGAGATTTCGACGCTGCGTCGGGACTGGGATACGCATCGAACTCAGGAACACATCCGCAGGCTGCCGATCTGGACCGGGCGCATCGATCTGCGGCAGAAATTCGGTGGGTTGCAGAATCGTACCTACTTCCTGACGGACGGCGACGCAAAGCGCTATGTCGTGCGCTGCGGCTTCGATCAGTATCGGACCCGCCAGAGCAGCGTGGTGCAATGCATTCTCGGGGCATCCCGTCTCGGAATCGGACCGAAACTCCGCTACGCCGAGCCGAACCTCACCGTCACCGATTTCGTCACCGGCCCGCAGATGCAGCTGGCGCAGCTGCGTGATCCGGAATTCGTCGCCCAGGTGATCAAGACCGTCAAGGTCATGCATGAGTCCCCGGATGCGATCGGCGAGTCCATCAGTTACTGGTCGGCTTTCCACACGGTGCGCCGATACCTCAAGACGATGGAGACCGGTTCGGCACCGACGCAGTGGAGACCTTCCGAATGGCTGGGTGAAGTCCCCTTTTTTCGTGACGTGACGCACCGGCTGGAGCGCGCCATCGGTCCGTTCACGCCGTGCTTCACGCATAACGATTTGACGTACGTCAACATCATGTACAGCAGTCCGGTGCGCGAGCACATCTGGCTGATCGACTGGGATGGTGGCGCGTACGGGCATCCGATGTGGGACCTCGCCGAGATGAGCCTGCTGACGGGCGTCGACGACGAATTCGACCGCTACGCGCTCAAGTGCTATTGGGGCCAGGTTAGCGACGCGCGCCTGAAGACCCTCATTCACGAGCACCGCGCATTCAAGCTCATGGCGGGGCTGCGGCTGATCACCGAGGTGATGGTCACGGCCCACGATCCGTATTTCTACCTGACACCGGAAGAAATGGCAGAAAGCATGCAGATCAGCTTCCCCGGCCAGCAACACCACCTCAACGGACTCGCCGACCTGCTGCGGCCGGGCTTCGATGCGATGTGGCAAGCCTACGGGAAGAACTACACCTGAATAATCTCCCCCGTCGCGCTTAATCGCCGTCCATTCGCGGGAAGGCATCGTCCGGCATATCAAGCAGAGCACGTTGCACCCGCCGATGATGGGCCGACGAAGCCTTTTCGGCCGCTCGCGCGTCTCCCGCCAGTACAGCACCGGCGACCGCGGCGAAGTCGTCCACGTCCGAGCGGCGCGCCGAGACATCGCGGAACGACTGCGTTTGCAGGCGCAACAGGTGGATCCGCATCGTCGGATACAAGGTCGGCAGCTGACTATTGCCGGTCATCGCTATCAGGATGTCGTAGAAGCGCTGTCGCTGATGGGGCGCCGTCGCCAGGTCATACTCGCGGTCCTGATAGGGCCGCAACTCGCGCTCGAGCGTCGCGAGGCCACGGCCGGCCTCGCGTGTTTTGACCGCGGTGGCGGCGAGGCGTGCAGTGAGGCTGTCGATGCCCGTCGAGGCAATCATGAGATCGATGGCCTCCGAACGGCTGAGGGTGCTGACGCAGGCGCCCCGATGCATCGTGCGGGCCAGGATCTGGAGAGCATCGAGGCGCCGAAAGGCCTCGCGGACGGAGCTGCGGCTCACTCGCAGCGCATGCGTCAAATCGGCCTCGAAAAGCCGCTGGCCCGGTACGTAACGGCCCGCCAATACACCGGCCGTGATGTGATTGACGACCCGTTCGGTGGGGGAGTGATCCCCCGCCGCAGCGGTGATCGCCGACGGCCCCCCTGTGGAGCGGCGACTCTTGGACGATGCGCGTAGCGGCTTCTCCAGGCTCCTCAAAGTACGCCCCTCACTTCGCGTAGGTGTCAGTTCTAGACACTGACCTTGAATACGTTGCCATGGTTGTCCTGGGCGACACCCTTGGTATTGCCGCGGGTGTTGGTCTCGTTGCTCAACTCGACATTCAAGACGGTGCCCATGTTCCCGGTCAGCGTCGCCCGGGCGTAGAGCTTGTCGCCGACCACGTGGGCCACGTAGTACCCGGGCCCGTAGACGAAGTCCCAGTCGGCGCCCATGTCCACCGGAGCGGCGGCGGCTGCCGTATCGGTGCCGGCCGGGGGCGCCTTGCTGACGAAAGCCCACGGCCCGCTGCAGATCTCTGCGTTGGCGATGACGACCGAGATCGTGCCCGACAATATTCCGCTCATCTTTGCCGTGTAGGTGGGTACGGGCGATTGCTGGGACAACGGCCCGCGCACCGGTGAGAAGCCGCCCGGCACCGATAGCGAGATGCATCCCGATAACGGTGCGGCAGCCAGGAGGAAGGCGAAGAGGTAATGTTTCATCGGCAGCACGACCCTATGCTTTGCAAGGATGCCGCATGATACAGAAAGCCCCGGGAGTCGGGTTCAACCGCTGCGTCACTCCGGGATGTGGATGTGCGCCTTGATGTGCTTCAAATTCGTGACGATGGTGAACGTCATGATCACGAGCAACGACCAGGAGCTCCACTTGCCGATGTGCACCGTGGCCCACGCGCCGATCTGATTGGGGTAGCGCCACACGCCGAAGAAAGTGCCGATGTTTTCGGCCAACCAGATGAAGAAGCCGATGAGGATGAACGACAGGAGAAGCGGCATTTGGCGCCTCTTTTCCAGCGGACGGAAGGTCACCACGGTGCGTGCGTAGAGCCCCAAAGCGCAAGCGGCCATGTAGCCCCGATAGTCGCCGACATAGTGGTGAGTGAAAAAATTGACGTAGATGGCGGCCGCCAGCAGCCACGCCATCCAGTACGGCGGATGATGACGAACCTTGAGATCGAAGAGCCGCCAGACTTGGATGATGTAGCTGCCCACGCCCGCATACATGAATCCCGAGAACAATATCGCGCAATTCCAAAGACCCCGGACCGCGGCAAGGTGAATACCGCCGCGAAGAATAAGGCGACGAACAGACAGGCGCGCGCTTGTTTGACTCCAAAACTCAAGAACTCGAGCGCTGCATTCCGCATGCGCCCACGATCCGGCCCAATTATGGCGCCTTGAAGCTGCCGGTCTGACGAATTGTGCCGCCTGCGCCGCTATGGCGGCTCGTGGCAGACCGCTTCGATGTTGTGCCCATCCGGATCGAGCACGAATGCGCCGTAGTAGTTCTGGTGATAGTGCGGTCTCGGGCCGGGCGGTCCATTGTCCCGGCCGCCGGCAGCGATCCCCGCCTGGTAAAACGCGTCGACGAGCCTGCGGTTGGGAACGCGAAACGCCACATGAACGACGGGTTTGTTCGCGATGCCCTTGGCTATCCAGAAGTCCGGTTTGGGCGGCTCGCCGAAACCCGCGACATCGACGCTGCCTGTCTGTGCCGCTGGGAACTCAGCGAGCAGGCGATAGCCGATCGCCCCCAGCGTCTTGACGTAGAAATCCTTGCTTCGAGGGTAATCGCTGACGCTCAATCCGGTGTGATCGATCATGACCCGGGACCTCCGTGCTCGATAATGGAGAACAACAGTCGATAATGATCCACACTAAATTCAAGGAGATCAATTTGCGCATTCCGAAACGGCGGACCACCCGCCCCGCTGCATTCGGCGCGGCCTATTTCAAGAAATTTTACCTGAGCCCGGCCACGCGGGTCACCGATGCGGCTGAGATGCGCACCCGCGCCCGTCTGATCGCCGCAGTGCTGGCGCAGGCCGGACTGCCTGTGCGCAGCATTCTCGACGCCGGCTGTGGCATCGGGCTGTTGCGCGCGCCCTTCGCCCAACTGTTGCCGCGCGCCCGCTATACCGGGCTCGACGCGAGCGAGTATCTTTGCGGCCGCTACGGTTGGGTACGGGGCTCGGTCGCGGAGTATGTGCCGCGTCGGCCGAGCGACCTCACCGTTTGCTACGATGTCCTGCAATATCTGGGCGACCGCGAGGCGGCGCGCGCGATCGCGAACTTCAAACGCCTCACCCGTGCGGCGCTGTATGTGTCTGCGTTGACCGGCGAGGATTGGCGGGAGCATTGCGATCGGAGCCTCACGGATCGGGCGGTGCACCTGCGCGATGGTGATTGGTATCGGCGGCGGCTCTGCAGGGACTTCCGGTATCTCGGCTTCGGCGTCTGGCTTCGCAAGGACGTGACCGCCATGTTGTGGGATATGGAAAGGCGCTAGCGCGCTCCCGCGACTACCAGGGAGGTCAAAGCGTGTCCTGGATCCAATCGACGAGCGCGGCGTGCACCGGCTCGCCCGCACCCGAGTCGCTGCGCACGTCGTTGATGAACGACACCAGCACGTACGTTTTTCCCGAGCCACCGGTCACGTAGCCGGCCACGGCGGTGACTCCGTCCAGATGACCGGTCTTCAGCCGCGCCGAGCCCGGCTCCGTTTTCTGCATGCGCGTTCGCAAAGTTCCGTCGATCCCGGCGAGCGGAAGCGAGGCGATGAACTCCGGAGCCCAGCGGCTGCGGTACGCAAAACGCAGCAGCGCAGCCATCTCGAGCGCCGAGACCCGTTCGCTGCGCGAAAGGCCGGAGCCATTTTCCACCACCATGTCCGCGAGCGGCAGGCCGCGTTCACGCGACCAATCCGCAACGGCGCGCGCACCCTTGTCGGGTGTGGCGGGCGGCCCGTAGCGGTCCGCGCCGATCGTCAGGAACAGATGACGCGCCATCAGATTGTTGCTGTACTTGTTCGTCAGCCGTATCAGCTCGCCAAGGGTGAGCGATTCGAAGCTCAGCAACGATTGCGCGTCCGGGGGCGCGGCTTCGATGCGCAGCTTGCCGCTGAACTCACCGCCCGCTTCGCGCCACAGCTCGACGAACGTGCCGAAGGCGTAGCTCGGCGCCTTGAGCATCACCCGGGTGATGGTGCGATCCAGGCATTCACCCGACAGATCGCCCGAAAATAGCGCGCGATCCCAATCAGCCGAGGACACCTCGAAGTCCACCCGGGCCGCGGCTCCGCTGCAGCGTCCCGTCGCGAAAGCGACGCGATTATCGATGGCGAGATTGATCGGCGCCGGCGTGGAGGTGATGTCGACGCTTCGGGTTGCGGCGTTCGGCGCCATGCGGAACTCCACGGACTGAAAATTAACCATGAGCGCGTTCGGCTCGACGTTGTAAGAGCGGTTCGGGCGGCCGTCGAACGCTGCGGGATCCTCGGCGGGCAGCGCGAATGCCGTGTCGTCGATCACGATGTCGCCGTGTATCGTGCGGAGCCCTTTCGCGCGCAATGCATGCACGAAACTCCACCACCGCTCCAGGGTCATGTACGGATCGCCGCCGCCCTTGAGGATGAGATCCCCCTGCAGGACGCCCTCATCGAGGGCACCGTGGACCAGCGCGTCCGTATGCCAGGTGTAAGCGGGCCCCAACAGGTCCAGGCTCGCGAAAGTCGTCACCACCTTCATCGTGGAGGCGGGACTGCGTGGCGTCGCCGCATTCAAGCTCGCGAGGACCCGGCCCGAATCCATGTCCAGCACGACAAAACTTGCCGAGCTCGGCGCAAGCCGCCCGGCGGCGAGCGTGTGTGCCACGGGAGCCGGCACGACCCCCGTCGAGGCGAACGCGGCGGATGCCGCGAGGCCCGCTGCCCAGCACGCCAATCCACGCAGAAACCCAGTCATCGCAGCACCACGCTTCGCCATGCGCCCGACAGCCAGCGCAGAAACAGCATCAACCCCAGACAACACACATAAACCAGCGCGGCGATCCACCCGCCCACCGCTCCCAGGCCGTACTGCGGAAGCCAATGGACCCACCCTTCGCCCGGCTGAAACGACAATGCGTGGGCCAGCGGGACGAACAGCGACCACGACAGTGCGAGCACCATGATCGACGGTATGCGCACGTCGCCGGCGCCGCGCAGGCAGGCGCCGCTCGCGATGTTGAAGCCGTCGAACAACTGATAGCCGGCAGCGATCCAGAGCAGCACATATCCTTTCGCGGCCACCTCCGCAGCCTGCGGGTCCGCGGCATTGGTGAACCAGGGCATCAGCCACTTTCCCGCCGCCGCGACGATCACGCCGATCAGACCCATGTAGGTGACGGCGAGGGCGATGATGCCATTGCCGAGTTTGTACGCCCAATCCAAATTCCGGGCGCCGATGGCCTGCCCTACGAGCGTCGTGCCCGCCATCGCAATTCCCACCGCCGGCATGTAGCAAAACGACGTGAGCATCAGCACGATCTGGGTCGAGGCACCATCGACGTTGCCCAGGCGCACCTGCATGAGCTGAAATAGCGCGAAACCCAGGATATCGGCCGCGTATAAAACCCCCATGGGAAACCCGAGCTGGAACTGGGTGAGAAGCGCCCGGAATTTGAGCCGGTAGGTGAGATTTGACCGGTAGCGCCTTCGGGTCGGGCGGCCGAGAAAGCAGAAGAGCGCCGCGACCAACCCGGAGAGCTGCGCCGCTCCCGTCGCCCAGGCCGAGCCCGCGACGCCGAGTCCGAGGCCGAATATGAACAGCTGGTTGAGAATCGCATTGAGCAAGGCGACCGCCAACGTGACGCGAAGCGTGATGGTCGGCCGCCCGATCCCGTTGAAGAAGCCGAGCACCGAGTAGAGCGCAATGCCCAAAGGCGCGCAGAGTATTCGCGGGAACCAATATTGGAGTGCCAGATCGAGCGTCGCCGGGGCAATGCCGAACGGCGAGAAGATGGCCCTCCCGCCGTGCGCGAGCGCGGCGAAAACGGGCACGGTGAAAAGCGCCGCCCAAAGAGCGGTCCAGGTAGCCTGCGAGGCGCGCGCCCAGCGCAGCGCACCGTAGGACTGGGCTACGAGGGTCTGCACGGACAGCCCAACGCCGCCGAAGAGCAGGATCAACACCAGCACGGGCCAGTACACCGCCCCCATCGCCGAGGTTGCCGCCGGGGAAAGGCGCCCGACGAACCAGGTATCGGTTGCATTCAGCACCGCTTGCACGGCACTGTTGAGCATGAAGGGGAGGGCGAGGCCCGCTACCGCCGTGTAGTCCAAGCGTACGCGCCCGCTCGAGCTCAGCCGCTGACCGGGCGCGAGTTCTGTGGACGCTGGGCGGCCGGACCGCGGTCCACCTGGCGTCAATGGCGGAAGCGACGGCGTGTCGATCGAGTCCACTGATGTTTTCCTGCGGCGAGCCGGCGAGGTTACCAGGCCATGAGCAAGAATGTAGAACGCACCATTACCGCGACATTTACGGCGCGGGAGCTTTCGGCCGGAGTCTGGCAATTGTCGAGCGGCCCGGAGGGCGGGATCGATATCGTCCTGCGCGGAACCGACAGCCAAGCGCGGACGGCTCTGAGCGGCCTTTGCGCGAGCAAGGCGCTGATCGCATGGCAAAGGGACGGGGACCGCAACGGTGCCTCCGTGACGCTGACCACCGCCGACGGTACCCGGCGGGTCCGCGCACGCACGGCCATCCTGCACGAGCCCGTGGCCCGGCTGTATGACCGGCTTCCCCTGGTGCGGCTGGACGAGGCGGCCCGACGATTCTGGCGCCGGGTTTTCTGGCTGGTGCGAATTCCGGGCGGGCGGCGGCTTCTCGGTCTGGTGGCCCGGCGCTCGCGGGGCGCGAAGTAGTTTCGAGCGGCGAACTGCATCACAGGCTTGGGGGCATTTTGTAAATGCCCTGCGTCATCTGCGCAATTCGACATTAAGTAACGCCGGGAACTGCGACGCGGGTCGCGGCTGGGAAGCGCCAATTACCTCACATTTGACGCGGGAATTTACCTTTTCATCCATTACCCCGAGAGCGGCGCCCTCAGTGCTCGACATCAAACCATTGGTCTCCGAACCGGACGCGGCCGTGGCTTCATTCGAGCCGTACGGTCGTTTGCTACGGATGCTCATGCCGAGCCTCAAGGGGGTGGTGGTTCATGATGCGCTCGGCCAAGTAGCCTGGGCATCGGAGGACTGGGATCTCGGCGATGATCTTGATGTCGTGAAGGACGCGATCGCCAATGCGATCACCGACCCGCACGAGTTTCCGGGAGTCGTGCGCCACGATGCCGACAGCGCCCTCTACTCGTTTGCCATGCGCGGCGAACATGTGGAGTCGCTCGGAGTCGTGAGTCTGCTGGTGCGCCTGTCGGGCGCCCGGCGCACCGAGGCGCGTCCGCTTTCCTACATTCGTCAGCTCGTGCAGCCGGCACTCGAATGTCTGCGCCGTGAATTGTCGCTGCGCTCCAAGCTGGGATCGCGCGAGCGCGATCTGGACGTACGCGAGCGCGACTTGTCGCTCATGCTCGAAATGTCGTCGACCCAATCCGCAACGGGCGAAGCGGACGAGTTCGACCTGATCCTCAAGACCGCCATGGAACACATGGACTGCGCGCTGGTCGCGCTCTGGGTGCCCGACAAGAATATCGGACTGTCGATGACCCGCAGCGGAAATCCCATGTCTCCGGAATCGCTGCTTCGAGCGCAACAGCATCTGATGGCGTGGATGCAGCTTCAGCAGCGCACCATCGTGGTGAATCACATCTCCAAGGTGGCGAGCGATGTGGCCGCTCCCTACAAAATTCTGGCGTGTCCGGTGCGTCACCCGTCCGAACGGGTGATGGGCGTGATGGCGCTGTTCAATCCGGCGAGCGCCCACGATTTCGATTCGCATCAGACCCGCGTTGCCGAGCTGCTGGCAAAAAAAGTGACCGTCATCATCCAGGCTCAGTACGACGCCGGCACCGGTCTCATGACCCGCCATTCGTTCGAACGGCAGGCGAAGTCGCTGCTCGCCGCGGCCAACGAGTCGGCCACCCACTGCATACTTTATCTGGACATCGACCGCCTGCACGTCATCAACGAGACCTTCGGCATGCACGTGGGGGACGACGTGATCGTCAGCGTGGCCGAGAGCATGGCGAAGGCATTGCCTCCGAAGGCGCTGTCGGCACGCATCTCCGGTGACCGTCTCGCCGCGCTCATCCCGGACAGCGCAATGGATGAGGCTGCCCAGCTGGCGGAGCACATCCGTGCGGCCGCCGCGGCCATCGTGCCCCGCGCCGGCCAGGGATCGTTCGAAGTGTCGGTTTCCGTGGGCGTTGCCCCGATCGGGCGCGCCGAAAACGCGCTGGCGCACGCCCTGGCCACCGCGGAGATTGCCTGCAAGGCGGCCAAGGATCGTGGACGAAACCGCGTCGAGGTATTCCAGGACTCCGATCAAAGCATCATCCGGCGGCATACCGACATTCTGGTGATCGGCAAGCTGCGCGACGCGCTCGGCAACGACAGCTTCCGGCTCGATGCGCAACCGATTCTGCCGCTTCGCGGCAACTACGGGCGGCCCCGGTTCGAATTGCTGATTCGCATGCTCGGGGACCGGGGGGAGATCATCCCGCCCTCAAAGTTCCTGTCCTCTGCCGAGCGTTATCAGCTCATGCCGACGGTGGACCGCTGGGTCGTGCACCGGGCCTGCGAGCTGCTCGGAGCGCACAGCGCGGCGGTGGGTGAGGACATCGCGCGATTCGCGATCAATCTCTCCGGCCAATCGCTTCAGGACGACACTTTCCTTGCGTACGTGGTCGAGGAGATCAGGGCGAGCAAGCTGCCGCCGAACGTGCTGTGTTTCGAATTGACCGAGACCGCGACGGTGGGAAATCTCGAGAAGGCGCAGCACTTTCTGCGGACCCTCCAGGATCTCGGCTGCCAGTTCGCACTCGATGACTTCGGAACCGGGGTGAGTTCGCTCGCCTATCTGAAGGATCTATCCGTCAATTATCTGAAGATCGACGGCAGCTTCGTGCGTGATTCGCTCAACAATACGCGCAGCGAATCCATGATCAAGGCCATCGCGCAGTTGGCGAAGGTCATGTGCATGGAGACCATCGCGGAATACGTCGAAACCGATCTGTTGCGCGCGCGGATGGCCGATCTCGGCGTGGACTACGGCCAGGGCTTCGCGATGGGCAAGGCTCAGCCGCTCGACGACTTGTTGCGTGAATTGGCGATCTACGAGGCCACGGTCAACACCTGGCAAGGGCTGCCCGAGCCGCCGACGCCGACGCCGGCGCGCATGACGCACTGATGCAGGGCGTCCGCCCCGCAACCATTCAGGGGGCGCCTGTCGTACAAAGTCTTACATGCTTTCGGAGCGAATAGCCCTTGGAGCCGCAGCCTGGGGATGGCGGAATGACGGCATCGTCATTCACCGAGGCTTGCCCATGTTGATTCTTACGCGACGCGCCGGCGAAGCGCTGCGAATCGGTGACGACATCGAAGTCACTGTGATGGCCGTGAATGGCTCCCAGGTGCGGATCGGCATCAACGCGCCGCGCGATGTGGCCGTGGACCGCGAAGAGATCGCGGAGCGCAAGCGTCGTGATCGCGAGGCTGAAAGGTCCGGCGACAGGCCCGCCGAGAGGCTGGGAGCCAGTACGGGCGGGAAGCAGAAGCAGGAGGGGGGCATCCCCAAAGCTCGGCCGTAAGGCGACTCGCTGCAGCACGACCGTTTGGCCTGACATCGACGCGCGATGTCAAGTTTTTGCGTGCGCGCCAAGTCCCGTTACACTTGCACCGAATGCGATCGAAATCGCAGGGTCGCACTTAAACCAAGGTACGGTAACGCATGACGGCAACCTCGGACAAGGCACCGGAGCTCTCGGTGCAAACCTGGTTCAACTCGGATCGGCCGCTGAGCCTCGGCTCGCTCCGCGGACGCGTGGTGGTGCTGGTAGCCTTTCAAGTGCTGTGCCCCATCTCGATCGCCGCCGCCATCCCCCAGGCTCGGCGCATTCACGAGACCTTCGAGCCGACCGACGTGGCGGTCATCGGCCTGCATGCCACTTTCGAACATCACCAGGCTTACAGCTTGGCGCTGCTCAAAGCCTTCATTCACGAATATCGATTGAAATTCCCGATCGGCCTCGACAGCGCCAATACGGCGGGCCCGATACCGCACACCATGGAACGCTACAACATGCGCGGAACGCCCAGCCTGGTGCTGATCGACCGCCAAGGGCTGATCCGCAAGCACGCCTTTGGGGCGGTGGACGATCTGAGAATCGGCGCGGAAATCGGTGCGCTGGCTCAGGAAGCGGCGTCTGCCTCCTCGCTCTCTTCCATCGCGGGGGCCGCGGCGGTTCCGGTTCCCGGCCAGCAAGTCGCGGTGGGGCGCCCACCGGCTGCCGCCTAAGCGTAGCCCTGCCGGCCCGAGCGCCGACGCCGGATTGAGTCAGCGGGCCAACGCGAATCGGATGCGAAGCCGCGCGCGCCGCGCGACCGGCTTGGCGTCGACGAGGTCGGGCTTGTAGCGCCATTGCAACAAAGCGTTGATGGCTGCCTGGTCGAACACGCCGCGCGGGTTCGCGGCATGCACCGCCGCGTCTTTCACCCTCCCTGATTCGGTCACGGTAAATTCGATCTCGACCCATCCTTCAATCGCACTCGCTCGCGCTTTCAGCGGGTAATCGGGCTGTACCGACTTCACCAAGACGAGTCGACCGGCATCGATCACATCCGTGACGGAGGATCCACCCATGGCATTCTCGGCTGCGCCCGCCGGGGCGTTCGCCTGATCGCTGTCCGGCGCCGCGCGATTCTCGCGGGGGGGCTCCTCCGCCGCTTTGGGCGATGCATCGGCCTCCCGGGCCAGATGCTCCGCGGCGGCCAACAGATGACGAAGGTTGTCGACATTCGTCGAAGAAGCAAATCCATCGGCGCCATCGAGCCAACTCGAGGCAGCCTTGAAATCCTTGCGATCGATGGCGCCGCGTGCCGCATTCAAGAGGCCGAGAGCGAGAGCCTCGCTGGCGCGTTCGGCGGCATCGCTGCCGGGATTGCTGTTGAGCGCTTGCTGTACGTAGAAACGCGCGCTGTCGGTCTCGGGATCGAGCAGCCGCCCGTCTTGGATGCGCTGCATGGCGAGCGCGGCGGATGGCGCGGCCGGGTCTGGCGCGGGGCTCGCTCCATCCACGGCTGCCTGCGCCTTGGCGGTCGAGGAATTGGCGGATGCCTTGACCTGTCCTCGCGCCTTGACGAGTTCAGCGGTCAACAGCGCGATGCGCCCGGTATCCGCGCCTGCGCGGCGCGCCGTGTCGAGGGCGGCCGCCGCTTCATCCAGACGTTCCTCGAGCAAGGCGTTCTGCGCGCGCGCCACCAGCCGCTCGCGCAGCGCCGCAATGCCCGACCGCGCCTCCGCGTTGGCGGGGTTGCGCGCAAGCTCCTGCAGATAGAGTTCCAATGCGTTGTCCCCGCTCGGCTCGATCAGTCGGTTCGCTGCGAGTGCCTGAGCCGCGCGGGCCAAAAGCTCGCTGTCGGCGGCGGTGACGGCGGTTCGGGGATCGGCCGTTGGAGCGGGAGCGGTGTCGGCCGCCGGCAGGCCTGCCGCCGCCGGGGCGTTTTGGCGCTCGTTGTGCGTCAGCGCCCAGATGACGCCGGCGATCACGCAGATTGCCGCACATCCGCCCGCGATCATCAGGCCGCCGCTGCCGGCAGGTTTGGCGGCAGCAACCGTCATCTCACTCACGCGTCGGCGCTGATCCTCATAGCGCTTGACCGCGGCATCCGCGAACAGCCGCGCCCGCGCCGGCGACATGGGCTTATGAATGAACCGATACACCGTGCCATCGCTGATCAACCGGGCAAGCTCCGTCTCGGCATCGCGGGCGCCGGCCACCACGATCACGAGATCGGGAAATTGTTGCTTCATTTGCGTGATGAACAGGGCGAACGCCTGCCGGAGCGCGTTCACGTCGAGGACCAGAATGCCGACGCCTCCCGCGAGCAGGAGATCACCGACCTTGTCCGAGGACAGCACGTGCCAAAGCCGGCGGGAGGGCCCGACGGCATCGCGGAGCGTTTGCAGAAAGGCCTCATCGGCGGTGAGGACGACCAGCTCGACGATGTCGCTCGCGAGGCTGAACCTCAGCGCATCCATCGTCGGGGTGTCGTCCTCGGGAGCTAGCACCGGCATCGTCCTCGCATGATATGACTCGATGTTGGGATTACTTTGTCGCCTGCCGAAGCCGCGGCAACTCATCCAAACCCTGAACTGGTTAGGCTAGTGTCATTCAGAGGGTGACGCTATACGATACGGAGTCTCATGACGCAGACAACGGTGTTGCAGTGCGTCAAGTGATTTCTGTGACTGGCGACACATTGGCGGGCAGCGCGCCAGCGGCGGGAGAGACCTTGTTGAGCGAGCTCATCGGCATTCAGTGCAAATTACCGGTCGACCAGCGCGCAGCGTTGGAGCAATTGCTGTTCTTCAACGTCAATCAGCATCGCGTGCGCCTCGGCATCCAGCAGTCCATCGAGACCTACGGCGTTCCCGAGATCCAGGAACACGACGGCGGGCTGTCGATCCGCGTGGGCGACATCGAAGGCGTCCAGTCCTTGTTCGCGGTATCCGACGAGGGCCGGCTGTTAGGGGTGGCCGTGTTCGTGCGCCTGGCGCGCGAGCGGTTCGTCGTGCTGCATCTCGGAGTACAGCAGCCGCGTGCGGTCGCAGGGGACTTGAACACACGGGTTTTGCTCAAGTTGATGCATGAGATCCGCAGCGCCGCGCGCCGTACTCACGGCGTCGATCGCATCGAACTGGTCTACAGGGATCGCCACGCGATGCGGTTGAACGGCTGAGCTTAAGCCGCGGTGGGCCGGGTCAAACGCCACGACGACGGGAAGCTGCGCTGCGCGTGGTGCACGACCGATCCCGCGTATGTCGCCTACCACGACGAGGAATGGGGGGTCGCGCTGCATGACGATCTGCGCCTGTTCGAGATGCTTTGCCTGGAGGGCGCACAGGCGGGACTTTCATGGCTTACCATCCTGCGCAAGCGGGAAGCTTATCGCCGGGCGTTCGACGGCTTTAACCCCGAGGCCATGGCACGCTACGGAGCCGCGAAACGCAAACGGCTGATGAACGACGCCGGAATCGTGCGTAATCGGCTCAAGATCGAGGCGTTCATCGGCAACGCGCGCGCATACCTCGAGATCCGCGACCGCCCGGGCGCGTTCGATGAATACCTCTGGCAGTTCACCGGCGGCAAGGTGCTGCGCCGCAGGCCGGCAACGCTGACCGGCATCGCCACCACCACCCGCCAGAGCGATGCCATGAGCAGGGATCTCAAGCGCCAGGGGTTTCGCTTCGTCGGCTCGACCATTTGCCATGCGTTCATGCAGGCGGTGGGCATCGTGGACGAGCACCAGCGCAATTGCTGGGTGAGCGGCCGCGACCCAACGCACCAGCTAACCAACGCGGCTCCGAGAGACTAGGACCGGCGGTTCTTGGTGACGGAATCTGCCGTCTGGCCGAACAAGTTCTTGCGACGCTCCTCCGTCATGGCAGGATTGGTGTCGAAATCGGTGGCCAATGCATAGGCTCGCAGCGTCGCAGGACGGCCTTGGATAGCCTCGAACCAGCGCTTCACGTGGGGGAAATCCTCGAGCTTTTGTCCCTGCGCCTCATGAGGCACCACCCACGGATACGCCGCCATATCGGCGATCGAATAGGCGCCGGCCACGAACTCGCGGTCCGCCAGGCGCTTGTTCAGCACGCCGTATAGTCGGTTGGTTTCGTTGACGTAGCGCTCGATCGCGTACGGAATCTTCTCGGGCGCGTAGCGCGAGAAGTGATGATTTTGCCCCGCCATTGGACCCAGGCCGCCGACCTGCCAGAACAGCCACTCCAGCACTTGCGCATTGCCGCGCGCGTCCGCTGGAAGGAACAGCTCGCTCTTCTGGGCCAGATACAAAAGGATCGCCCCGGACTCGAACACCGAGAGCGGCGCGCCATGATCGGGCGGACTGTGGTCGACGATGGCCGGCATGCGGTTGTTGGGCGAGATGGCCAAAAATTCCTCCGTGAATTGTTCGCCTTTGCCGATGTTGACCGGCACGATGCGGTACGGAAGCTGCGCCTCCTCGAGGAACAGAGTGATCTTGTGCCCGTTGGGCGTCGGCCAGTAGTACAAGTCGATCATTGCGAACCCTCCGGTGGCTCGATCGGTATCTTATGCCTTCGCAAAATGGCGATGTCCACGTCTTCCTCTCGCGGGAGCTTGCGCATCTCGCGCACGCGGTCGCGGGCCAGGGCGTTGGTCAGCCAGGGCAACGCGGGCGCGTCATACTCGCTCGCCGCCGTCACGCGCCACTCCAGCTCGCGCCGACGCTCAGCGACCGCGCGCGCATCCTTGCTGTCCGGTGCGCACAGCCGCCTCTCGATGGTGAGGCCCGCCATTTGTGCGGAAACGGTGTCGCCACGTTGCATGAGCTTCGCGAGCTTCAGGCAATTCTCGCGCCGTTCGCCGCCGGAAGATTCGCGGCAGGCCGCCAGGAGCGGTGCGAACGGCGGCACGATCTCGGCACCGGCAACCGCCATGGCCTCGCTCAGCCTGCTCAAGTCAGACGGCACGTAGCCCGGCGGTAGCTCGGTTCCCGCCTTTCTCAACGAATCGAACAGCAATACCACGGTGCGATTGCGGTAAACCTCGAAGCGCGATCCTTGTGCCATTTCCTGCAAGATGCGCGAGACCTCCTCCGAATCCTTGTCCTTTTGGGCGACGGCGAGCGTCGCGATCCAGACCGCGCTGTTATCCGCGTCGACCCAGCGCATGGTGGTGGCGGGATCTCGAATGTCGCATCCGGACGTGCCCGCGCAAAGTTGCAGCCGCAGCCAGCCGACCGTGGCATTGTCCGGATCCAAGTCGCTCGCCTTCACCGCCAGGTCGACGGCTGCCGAGCGGACTGCCGCGGAATCGCCTTTGTATCGGGGCGGCAGCAGATATCTCAAAGCAGCGGCAGTTGCCAGCGAACCGGCGTCCGCATGAGCGCTCAAAACTTGCGCCGCGGCGGCCCGCCAGGCGACGTATCGGCTCGAGGCCGTCGTGCCGGCCGAGAGCCCGGCGCCGGACATGTCCCGTGCCGACGGTCCCGCCGCGAGCGCCGAGTGCGTCGCAATCAGCGCGATTGCCTGCAAGCACCGCCTGAAACCTGGAAGGCCCACGATGCTCGTGCCTCGAGTCAGTGGCTCTTGGCCCGGGTGAGGCCCGCGGTGATGGCGAGCCGCATGGCGTCTTCGACCGAAATGTCGAGCGGCTGGATGATCTCGCGCGGCAGGTAGATGGTGTAGCCGCCGAAGGCGTAGCTCATCGGAAAATACACGGTGACCAGATCCCGCCCGCCGTGCGCGTCGAGCACCGCGGGAGCGTCTTCACGCGTGACGAAGCCGATCGCATGCACGCCGGCAAATCTCGCCAGCACCACGCGCTGCAGATCGCGCTTCTCGCCGCTCCCCGACGGCAGCAGGCTCACGACATCGCGGAATCCGCCGTACAGAGTCTTGACGAACGGTATGCGGCCGAGAAAGTCGTCCCAGTACTTGACGAAAATCTTGCCGGCGTAGGCGTTGACGAGGCTCCCGACGATCAACAGCAAGATGAATCCCGCCAGCAGACCGAGACCCGGCCAATAATGTTCCGGACTCACGATGCCGAGCGCGATGAGGGCCCGGCGAAGCCATCCCTCCACCGTGTGCACCAACCACCAGATCACGTAGACCGTCAGCGCGAGCGGCAGCACGGTGACCAGCCCGCTCATCGTCAGCGCCAATATCTTCCGGAACACGGTTCTCATGCGCCTATGATAGACAAAAGCGGCGGACTACTGGCGCGGCAATACGAATCGCAGTCCGTGATAGTCGAGCACGACGCCGTCTCGCCGGATTCGCTCGAGCATCGGCCCTTCCGCGAGCGTGTTTCCCTCCCGGTATTTGCGCATATTGATGTAGACGAAACGCTCAGCGGGCTTGGTGGCGTAAACATGCACATCGAGGTGCATCTCCGGCAACGCGTTGGCACCCG
Organism: Steroidobacteraceae bacterium; assembly: GCA_050012215.1. GTDB lineage: Bacteria > Pseudomonadota > Gammaproteobacteria > Steroidobacterales > Steroidobacteraceae > Bog-1198. Next base: position 66,436 of record JBEKHO010000014.1, on the reverse strand, counting down.
TCAGATCGAGCTCGCTGATCGTCGGCAGAACCTCCTGGTCGGATTTGTCGCCGCCCGAAGTGAGCACGGGATCGCGTTCTCGGCCGCTCGATGAGGATGCATCAGACAGCGAGGGGCGGCTCGGCTGCACCGGGGCCGCGGCCAGCGCGCTGCCCGTCGGCGCGCTGTCGGCCGGTATCTCCGGCGCGTAGACGGGCGCGGCCGGATCCATCGGGCTGAAATGATGATCGGGCGGCTTGGAGTCGGCGGCGGCCTGCGCGTTGCCGGCGACCTGTGCGTTGCCGGCGGACGGCGCGGCATTGGCGGGCGGCGCGTTACCGGCAGTGACCGGCGCGTTACCGGCAGGCGGTGCGGGTAGCGGCGGCGTCGCGTTCGATGCCGCGGTTTCGCCCGGTGAAGCGATACGGGTGTCCTGCGCCGGGCGGCCCAAGAGCCCCGGCAAACCGCCGCGCGCGAGCACGATGATGAGCACCGTGAGATTGATGGCCAGCAACGCGGTCAGCGCGATCGCCCAGACCGGAAAGCGCGCGCGCCGGGGCGCCGGGCCCGTATCCATCAACCCGGGAACGCTCTGGCGTTGGCGTTCGATCTCGGATTTCTTGAGTGCGTCGAGGATGAAGGACATAGCGTATACCCGGTGGGCCCCTAGCCGTGCGGTGTGAGAGGCGAGAGCAGTGGGGAGCCCGGATCGGCAAGCGCGGTGTCGAGCACGACCTGAGTCTGCAACCCGGCGACGCCATCGACGTTCAGCCGATGCTCGCGCTGAAAGTTCTGTACGGCGATCGCGAGCTCCTGATCGTAGACGTCATCGAGCGCGGGATCGGAGGCGGCGCCGTGAAGCGCGTTCAAGCTGCGGCGCAGCCACCTCACCTCATCCCCGCGCATGCCCAACGACAGCAACCGGGTGTGCGGCGTCTTGGGCTTCCATACGACGGTGAATTCCCCGAACCAATCGCGCGACAGCTCCTCGAGCGGCACGCGCACGTTGCGATCTCCCAGATCGAGCGTGCCCGCGTCCTGATCCAGCCCGGACAGCACGACGCGGTGCCTCTGCCCCTCGTCGTCGGTCAGTGTGAGGATGGCGGGACGGTTGAGGGCCCGGACCTGCGCCCACGAGCCACGCTGTTCCAGACAGGCGAGGCCGGCTTTCTGCGCCTGACCGCAAGGGTCCTTGTCGTCCGTCATCGCGGTGCCCCAGAGTGAGAGCAGCCGCCGGAACGCCGCTGCCTCGCCGGTATTCGCGACGTTTTCAGCCAGCAACGCATTGATGGAGACCGGCGGTGGCGCCGGCGCCGGCCGCGGACTGGGACTAGCCGCGGGCACCAGACGGGCCGCCGGAGCCGGCTTTGCCGCCGCGTGCAGTCCCGATGAGGAATGCCGCCAGAGGCTCGACACGAAGAACACCGTGGCGCAAACCCCGGCCAGCGCTGCGGCCGCCGCCAGCCAGCCGAGCCACTGCGGGAAGAAGCGGCGGCCGTACACCTCACCTGCCGCGCGGCGCACCAGTGCCGGCGTGATTTTCCGGGTGTCCTCCGTATAAGCGCCGAGCAGCGCGCGATCGCAGACCACGTTGATGACGCGAGGAACCCCCGACGAGACCCGGTGCACTTCGACCAGCGCCGCGGGCGTGAAGATCTCTCCCGAGGCGCCGGCGACCCGCAAGCGGTGGCGGACGTATTGTTCGGTCTCCGGTTTTACGAGCGGATTCAAGTGGTAGCGGCCGGTGATGCGCTGAGCCAGCTGACGCAGGTCGGTCCGGTCCAGGAGCTCGCGCAATTCCGGCTGGCCGATGAGGATGATCTGCAGCAATTTTTGAGTCGCCGTCTCCAGGTTCGTGAGCAGGCGGACCTGTTCCAACACCTCGGCTGACAGGTTTTGCGCCTCGTCGACGATGACAATGACGCGTCGGCCGTCGGCGTGTGCGGCCAACAGGCGCCTGTTCAGCGCATCGACCATCTCCTTGACGCTGCTTCGATCGGCTTCATCCAGTCCCAGACCGAGTTCCTCGCAGATGGTCAGCAGAAACTCGACCGGCGTGACGCGAGGATTCAGGATCACGGCGACATCTGCATGCTGCGGCACGCGCGAGAGCAGCGTGCGCACCACGGTGGTCTTGCCGGTACCGACCTCGCCGGTGAGCTGTATGAAACCACCCGATTCATTGATGCCGTACAACAGGTGCGCGAGCGCCTCGGCGTGGCGCTCGCTGAGATACAGATAGCGCGGGTCCGGCGTTATGGAGAACGGCTTTTCGATCAGGCCGAAGAAGCTGACGTACATGGCGGGTAGGATGATACCAAGCTCAGCCGCGGCGCGGACCCGAGCCGGCCCGCGGCAGAAGGCTCGCACGGGTGAGCAGCGCCGAGCCGAAGCGGCCCCGAATGCCGTCGACCGCTGCGTCGAGACGCGAGTCCTTCGCCGGTTCCGTCGAGAACAGATCGGGCTGGCGCAGGGTACACAGGTCCCCCGCGCCGACGCCGAGCAACCGCAGCGCCGCATGGGGTTGCTCGGCGCGCCAGGCGCCCAGCAAGCGTCGAGCCGCCGCCGAGACGATGGCGGTGTCTTGCGTCGGCTGGCCGAGCACGCACTGCCGGGTATAGGTCTTGAAGTCCGCGCGGCGAATCTTGACCGATACACGGGCGGCCGCGAGGCCTTGGGCGCGCAGCCGGGCGGCGGTCCGGTCGGCAAGCGCCGTCAAATGCCGGTCGATCTCGCCGGCCTCACGAATGTCCTCGGCGAAGGTTTCCTCGGCGCTGATGGATTTCTCCTCGCGATCCGACACCACCGGGCGCTCGTCAATGCCGCACGCGAGCGCCCGCATGGCTCCTCCGTGCTTGCCGAACGCGCGCCACAACACCTGCTCGCTTGCCCGCGCGGCATCTCCCAGGGTATGGATGCCGGCCGCCTGGACCGCGGGCAGGGTCTTGCGTCCGACTCCGAACAGCCGCTCAATGGGCAACGCGTCGAGCACCTCGTGCAAATTCTCCGGCCCGATGCGGAACATGCCGTCGGGCTTGGCGAGTTCCGAGCCGATCTTGGCGAGCAGCTTATTGGGTGCGATTCCGACCGAGGCGCAAAGTTCAGTGGCCGCGCGAATACGGCGGCGGATCTCGGCCCCGATCGCCCCGGCGTCTCCCAACAGGCGCCGGCTCGCGGTCACATCGAGAAATGCCTCGTCGAGCGACAACCCCTGCACCAACGGAGTGAACTCGCGGAATATTGCAAACACCTGGCCCGAGACCTCGACGTAGCGGGCCATCCGCGGCCGCACACAGATGGCGTGCGGGCAGAGTCGCAAAGCTTCGCGCATCGGCATCGCCGAGCGCACGCCGAAGCGCCGCACGGCGTAGCTCGCCGCGGCGACCACCCCCCGGCCGCCGGTCCCTCCGACGATCAGCGGCTTGCCCTTGAGCTCGGGACGGTCGCGCTCTTCGACCGATGCGTAGAACGCATCCATGTCGACGTGCAGGATCGCCCGCACGCTTCGCGCCTACTTCACCGTGATGGTGATCTTTTGCGAATGCAGCGTCGGATCGAAGGGGATGTGCTGATAGTCGGCGAACAACAGCTCGAGCGTATGCTTGCCCGGCGCGAGCGTCACGGTGGTCTCCGTCTGCCCTTTGCCGAAATGCACCACCTTGTCCGTCGCCGGCAACGGTGCATCGAGCTTCAGATCGCTCACATCTGTGTCGATGAGAAGGTGATGGTGGCCGGTGTTGTCGAACTTGACGCCGGCGGGCGCGACACCCATGCCCTTCAAGCCGAATTTAACCGTCACGGGGCTCGTCACCGTGGCACCGTTTCTCGGCGCGATGAAGTACACCTCGACGCCGGCCGGCGCCGGCTGGCGATCCTGCGAGAATGCCGCGGCCGCCAGGACACTGGCGCCGAAGGCGAGCAACACACGGTTCATAACCCTCTCCCGGTGAATTAAATGAGATCCTTCACGCCGTCACGTTCCTCGCACAGTTCGCGATGCGTGGCTTGCATCCTTTCGCGAGAGAAATCGCTGATCTCGAGGCCCTTGACGATGCTGTACCGGCCGCCTTTGCAGACCACAGGATACGAGTAGACGACGCCCTCGGGAATGCCATAACTGCCGTCGGAGGGTATCGCCATGCTGACCCAATCGCCCTCGCGCGACCCCAGCACCCAAGTGTGGATGTGATCCACCGCCGCTGAGGCGGCGGAGGCCGCCGAGGATGATCCGCGCGCCTTGATGATGGCGGCGCCACGCTGCTGCACGGTCGGGATGAAATGATCTGCGAACCAGCGCTCTCCGACGAGCGGGATTGCCGGCTTGCCGTCCACGGTGGCGTGATGCAGGTCGGGATACTGAGTCGCGGAATGATTGCCCCAAATGATCATCTTGTGGATCTTGCCAACCGGCGTTGCGGTTTTTTCGCTGACCTGGGCGAGCCCCCGGTTGTGGTCGAGGCGCGTCATCGCGGTGAATCGATCCGGCGACAGCGACGGCGCGTTCCGCTGCGCAATCAACGCATTGGTGTTGGCGGGATTGCCGACCACGAGGACCCGCACCTCGCGACTCGCGACCGCATCCAGCGCTTTGCCCTGCGCGGAGAAAATCTTGGCGTTCTCGAGCAACAGATCCTTGCGTTCCATGCCGGGCCCACGCGGCCTTGCGCCCACCAGCATCGCGATGTCGCAATCCTTGAAGGCGACACGGGCATCATCCGTCGCCGTGACTTTGTTGAGCGTGAGAAATGCGCAGTCGTTCAGCTCCATCACCACGCCCTGGACGGCCGCCTGGGCCGCAGGAATCTCCAGCAGATTCAAATTGATCGGTTGGTCCGCGCCGAGCATGTGGCCGGAGGCGACCCGAAATGCGAGGGCATATCCGATCTGCCCGGCGGCGCCCGTGATGGTGACGGTAACTGGTTTTTTCATGGGGAGCCCTCGGGAAAGCCGCCAATGGTAGCCGAAGGGGGGCCCGAAGGGGACCCGAGGGGTGGGCGTTGCCAAAGGGGTTGCTTGTACCGGTGATATAGTTTACTATATCACCACGTCACCAATACACGGTGATAGAAACTTAAAGGAGACTGCAATGAATACTCAGATCACCCAGAAGCTGGCGGCCCTCGGCATGGCCTTGTTGATGAATGGCGCCATCGTCGGCACCGTTGCCTACCTGTTCAGTGCCCAGATGGCGAGCGCCGAGTCCTTGGCAGCGCCGATGGCGACCGTCTGATCCAGGCCTCAGGCACAGGCGTTCTGCTAGATTACCGTGCTACATGGCCCTTACACCGGGTCGGCGGCACCGAGTGTGGGAATGGACCCGAATTGGAATGACAATCAGCCGATCTACCGCCAGCTGCGCGATCGGATGGTTGCCCTGATTCTCGAAGGCGCGCTGAAGGAGGGTGACGCATTGCCCTCCGTGCGCGCGGTCGCGGCCGATTACCGGCTGAATCCGCTCACCGTGCTCAAGGGCTACCAGCAGCTCGTGGACGAACGCCTGGTGGAAAAGCGCCGTGGGCGCGGGATGTACGTGAGCGAGGGCGCGCGCAAGCTGTTGCTGGCCGGCGAGCGCGAGCGGTTTCTGAAAGACGAATGGCCGCGGGTCCTGGCCGTCATCCACCGCCTCGGTTTCTCGGCGGAGGAGCTGTTCGCCCAAGAGCCCGCGGCGACCCATCCTGCCCCCGCCCCTCGCGCCGGCGAAACGACCGATAAGTGAGTTGCACCATGTCTTCTCTCATTCAGGCGCGCGGCCTCAGCAAGAAATTTGGATCCCAGGTTGCGCTCGACCATCTCGACTTCGACGTTCAACCCGGCCGCATCGTCGGACTGATCGGACCGAACGGCGCGGGCAAGACCACGGCACTGCGCGCGGTCCTCGGTCTCACCTCCTACGAGGGCGAGCTCCAAGTGCTGGGGCGCGAGCCGTTTCGGGAGCGCGCTCAACTGATGGGCGAGGCGAGTTTCATCGCCGACGTGGCCGTGCTGCCCGCCTGGCTCTCGGTGGACCATGCGATCGAGTTCGTCGGCGGCGTCCATCCCCGGTTTCGCCCAAGCCGGGCGCGGGCGCTCCTCGCCAATGCCGGCATCACGGGCCGCCGCCGCATGAGCGAGCTGTCGAAAGGCATGAAAACCATGGTGCACCTGGCGCTCACCATGGCGATCGATGCGCGGCTTCTGGTCCTCGATGAACCGACGCTCGGACTCGACATCCTGGCACGGCGCGGATTCTACGACGCACTGGTCAACGATTACATGGACGATACGCGCACCATCCTCATCACCACGCACCAGGTCGAGGAGGTCGAGAATCTGCTGACCGACGTGCTGTTCATCGACCAGGGACGCATCGTTCTCGACAGCTCGATGGAAGACATCGCCGCCCGCTATGCGGCGGTCGCCGTCACCGACGATGCGCTCACCGCCGCGCGCGCCGAACGGCCTTTCCACGAGCGGCCCATGCTCGGCAAGCGGATCTTGTATTTCGAGCGTCCGAATTTCGAGCGGCTCGCCGCCCTCGGCCAGGTGTCGACGCCCAGCGTCGCCGATCTGTTCGTCGCCAAGCTGTCCCGGGGGGCGTCCGCATGAAAACCTATGTGTGGTTGGTGAAGCGGGAATTTTGGGAGAACCGGGCCATCTGGATCATCCCGGCGGCCATCGTCGTGCTGCTCACCCTCGCCTCCCTGTTCGGAACGATCGAGGCGACGTTCTTCGATTCCGCCGAGCGGACCCGTTCGATGGCGGGGTTGATGTTCCTGGCGTTCGGCGCGCTGTTCTTCTCCGCTCTGTCGATCTACTCGTACTGGTACCTGCTCGACTGCCTGTATACGGACCGACGGGATCGCAGCGTGCTGTTTTGGAAATCCCTGCCGATTTCCGATACCGCCACGGTTTTATCCAAGCTCTTCGTCGCTCTCGTCGCCATGCCGCTGTTGTACTTCGCGGCCGCCGACGCGGCGAGTCTCCTGGCAGCCTTCGTGCTTTCCGTGCGCGCGCATTCGCTGCTGGGCAACGCCCTGTGGCAGCCGGATGTCTGGCTGCAACTGCAGGCCATTTGGCTTTACGTCATCGTGACGACGGCCATCTGGTATCTGCCGGTCACCGGCTGGCTGCTGCTGATCTCTGCCTGGGCCAAGCGCGCGGTGATGTTGTGGTCGGTCCTGCCGCCTCTCGCCGTGATCCTGGCGGAACGCCTGTTCATCGGCACCCATGCGTGCTTGAGCGCGATCGGCGACCGCCTCATCGGGTACACCTCGACGGCCTTCAACTCTCATGCCTATGCATGGGCGGACCAATGGTCCGGCGATCAACCTTCCGCGATATCCTCCGGCGCGCCATCCGCATGGCGGATCCTCGATCCATGGGGCTTCCTGTCGAGCCCGTCCACCTGGATTGGCGCGCTGGTCGGGTCCGCGTTGATTGCCGCAGCCGTGCAATTGCGCAAGCGCAAAGCGGACCAGTGACCGCGCTGTGCGGCGCTCGTCGGATCGTGACGCGCTTGGGATTCGCCGGGCGGCAGTGCAAAATACAAACTCGCCACCGCATACGCCCCAAGGAGCGCTGAATGTACAAGACCAAGATCGATCTCACCGAAAAAACTCGCCGCAACGTGATCGTCATCCTCAATGAGCGGTTGAGTGAGGCGATCGACTTGCAGAGTCAAGTCAAGCAGGCGCACTGGAACGTCAAGGGTCCGAACTTCATCGCCCTGCACGAGCTGTTCGACAAGATCTCCGATGTCGTCCTCGAACAGATCGACGAGATCGCCGAGCGCATCACCAGTCTCGGCGGAACCGCCGAGGGGACCGTCGCGGTCGCCGCGAAGCGCAGCAAGCTCAAGAACTATCCCCTGAGCATCACCGCCGGCAAGGACCATCTGTTCTATCTCTCGACCCAGCTGGCGGTGTTCGGCAAGGCGGTGCGAACTGCCATCGACGAGACGGCGGACCTTGGCGATGCGGATACCGCGGATCTGTTCACCGGCATCTCGCGCGACGTCGACAAATACCTATGGTTCCTCGAGGCTCATCTGCAGGACAAGGCCTGAGGCAGCCAGGCGCGGCCGGCCAGGCGGCTGCTGCCGCCTTTCATGGCCCGGCCCGCTGATTTAATCGAGCAGATGCGAGAAATAGCTGTTGCATAGGCGATTAAGCGGATCGGTCCGCTGGCGCAACGCGCGGAACAGCTTGGCGCGCTCGCCGAAAGCCTTGGCTATGTGCTCCGGCTTCAAGGCGCGCGACTGATTGAAGGTCGGCACGCCACCCAGGGCGGACGCAAAATCGTTGAAGTCGATAAGAAACTCGTCCCATCCGCGGTCGCCGGTCGAGGAAGGCTCGAGCGTGAACATGGGTCCCGCAAAGCTCACGCTGAACAGGGAATTGCGGTCCTGGTGCAGGCGGCTCGCGCCGTTGACCACATTGCATCGATAGCCGTGCTGCTTGTAGTAGGACTTGCAGAAGGCGAAATACTCGGCGAGAAGTTTCGGGAAGCCGGCCTGCGGAAATCCCCAGAGCGTGTACGTGTAGCGCGCCTTCCAGGCCTCCTGCGGAAAATCGCGGATCCACTCGTGTGAATACAGGACGACGTTGCGCCCGGCGCGATCCAAGGTCGCGCGCAGGGCGCGCTGTACGCCCGACACGACGGCACCCGCGACGCCCGGCGCCGCAAGTACGCTGCCCACGGTCGAGCCGAACGCCGGCAAGACGTTGCGCATCACGGATTTCTTGATCTGCCAGATGCCGGCGCGGTTGATGCTGGCGTTCTCGTCGAGCGTGCGCCGCTCCACGGTGATCTGATCGTTGAACGGCGAAATGTGCAGCCGCACGGCACCCGGAGCGCTCACGATGCGGGAGAAGCGCGCGCCGAACTCCTTCAGAGTCAGCACTTCGTAATCGATCTTCACCGGCGTCAGCGGCTGCACCTTGAACACGGCCTCGTGCACGACCCCCAGAAGACCGAAGCTCGAACAAAGGACGCGCTTCAAGTCCGCATTGCGGTCGTTGATCGTCATCTGCTTGCCCTGCGGGGTGATCAGCTTGAGCTCGGTCACGAGTGAGGACAGCTGAGCAGCACCGGGTTCGTAGGAGGCCTGCGGCAACGTGGTGACGGACGCCGCACCGACCGTCATGTGGCCCATCTCGGGAGTCAGGGAGAGCTCCTGTCCGCGCTCGGCGAGCGCGCGCGCCAGCGTGCCGACGCGCACTCCGGCCTGCGCACGGACTTCCGTCTCGCCGAATTCAATGATCTTGTTGAGCGAGCTCAGATTGAGGGTGGTGCCGCCGTCGCCACCAACGCAGCGCGTCTGTGAATAATCTCCGCCGACGATGCGTACCGGTGTCGGGAATTGTTTGGCATCGAGCAGGATCGAGGGAATATCCTCGGCACGCTTGGCCCGCATCACGAGCCTCGGCCGCCGATACAAGCCGGACGCCGATGTGTCCGCATTCCGCGAACGATCCACTTTCACTACCATAATGCCCCCCAACTCGCTGGACGCGCAAAAAGACCTTGCTGCGAGGGGTGTCAAAACCGGAGGGCGCTGACACGCACTTGGCGTGTCCTACAGAACTGGCGACCCCGCTATCGTCAGGCTTCATGGAAGCCCCTTAGACCGGTGGTTTTGCGTCCCCGCCTTTCGGTGGGTTTGCCCTTGAACAGCGTCATTACTATGGGAGCAGAGGGGGGAAAATGTAAAGTAATTTTTACCCCATTAAGAGCAAAGTCTCGGCATGCTCCACCGCCTCGGGCGTGCCGCAGACCACCACCACGTCGCCCACCTTGAAAATCGTGTCCGCGCCCGGTTCCCGGCCCACGATGCCGTCGCGCCGAACCGCGCTCACCGCGGCCTTCGAGCCCCTGCCGGCGAGCTCCGCGACGCTTTTACCCACTGCCCAAGCATGAGGAGGCAGTATCACGCTGTGAAGCTCTTCACGGAATGCATGACTGTCATCCGGGACCGCGGAGCCGGAGTCGGGAAAGTATTGCCGCAGCATCCCGTAGCGATGGCTGCGGATGTCGTTCACGGTGCGGATAACCCGGGAGACCGGGAGCTTCAACAGCAGCAGCAGATGGGAGAGCAGCATCAGGCTGGCCTCGAGGGTTTCCGGCACCACTTCGGTGGCGCCGGCGGCCTGCAGCTCATCCAGCCTGGCGTCGTCCTGCGTGCGCACCAGGATCGGCACGTCCGCGCGCATGGAGCGCACCGCGCGCACGATCTTGAGCGACACCGCGGGGTTCGCAAACGTGATCACCACGCAGCGCACGTGCGACAACCCGACGTTCTGCAGCACGGCGGGCTGCGCCGCATCGCCGTACATCACCGGATCGCCAGCCTGGCGTCCCGCGCGGATGCGCTGCGGATCGACGTCGAGCGCGATGTATTCGAAGCCGGTCTGTTCCAGCACGCGCGCGATGTTCTGTCCGACCCTGCCGAAACCGCATATCACCACGTGATCTCGCTCCGCGAGGGCGCGCGTGGCTTCGGCCTCGCGCGTCGCTTCGGTATAGCGCGGTCCGTCCTCGCGCAGAATGGCCCGTGTGATCCGCCGGTTGTGACGAATCAACAGCGGCGAGGCCACCATGGAGAGCACCGTGGCGGCGAGCAGCGGCTGAACCACGGCAGGAGCCGCGAGCTCTCGACGGAGCAGAAGAGTGAGCAGAGCAAAGCCGAATTCCCCGCCCTGACTCACGATGACTCCGGTGCGCAGCGATTTGAACCAGTTCTTGGTGGAAGGCTCGGCGGCGACGGTCACCACGGCCGCTTTGAGCACCAGCATGGCGAGGAGGATCAAGGTGACCTGCGGGAGCGTCCGAAGCAGCAGCCGCACATCGAGCATCATGCCCACGGTGATGAAGAACAGGCCAAGGAAAATCTCGCGGTAGGATCGTATCGTGGCCTCGATCTGATGCCGGAACTCGGTCTCCGCCAGCATGATCCCGGCGAGGAAGGCACCGAGCGCGAGCGACAGCCCGGCGGTCTCGGTGGCCCACGCGGACGCGAGCACCGCGAGCAGCACCGCCAGCGAGAACAGCTCCGCCGAGCGGAATCCCGCAATGGCGACGAACAGCGGGCGCAGCACCCAGCGGCCTGCAGCCAGCACCAGGAGGAGCGCGGCCGCGGCAATGCCGATGGCGGCGGCGACGTGAGCGGCGGCGGCGCTCGATCCCCCGATGGCGAGCGGGGACAGAAGGCCGAGGAATAGCGGGAAGCTCAGGTCCTGGAACAGACAGATCGCCACTGCCAGCCGGCCGTGGGTGCGGTTGTTTTCCGACTGTTCCGTGAGCTGCGTGATGATGATGGCCGTGGATGACATGGCCACCGCGCCGCCGATCACGACGGCCGCGGCGGGGCCGATGCCGAAACCCCAAATCGCGATGGCCGCGACCACCCCCGTGGTCAAGATCACCTGGGTGCCGCCGACACCGAGCACCTCCCAGCGCATGGCGAAGAGGCGCGGCAGCGAGAACTCCAGCCCGAGCGTGAACACCAGGAACACGACGCCAAAGTCGGCGAGCAGCCGTGTCGTCTCGTTGTCGGTGACGACGGCGAGCGCATGCGGCCCGAGCAGCATGCCCACGACGAGGTAGCCCAAAATGGCGGGCATCGCGAGTTTGCGCACGCCCGCGACCACGCCCACCGCGGCGGTGAGCAAGATCAAGATTTCCAGTAACGGACCTCGATTCATGGTTCGCCGGAGGCCTCTGATTTCCCTGGGAGCTTCCCTCGCCTGATAGCATATATCGATGACCCTATTGGCGCTCGAGCGGGATGGCGCGAATTGGCGGCTCGAGCTGCGCGGCGATTGGTCGCTTCAAGGTCTCGAGCAGATCGATGCCGAGCTCAAGGCGCTGCCCGGACCCATCACGGGGCTTCTGACGTGCGATTGGTCGGCCGTGGAGCACCCCGGTATCGGAACCGTGTGGGCGCTGCTCACGCGGCTGGCCTATCTCGGCAACTCGCAGCTCGAGATACGGCACTCGGGCAACCCGCCGCACACGGTCGAGTTGCTGCGGAAATTGAATCTCGAGCTCTGCACCGCCCACGGCCGGCGCACGGACGCCCTGCCGGCTCACGAAGGCGCGGTCGCCGGACTCGGTCGATGGACCGTCGTGCAGGCCCGGGAAGCGCGCGGTGTGCTCGGATTTTTCGGACGCATCGCGAGCGTGCTCGGCGGCGTCTTTACGCACCCCCGGGCCCTGCGCTTTCCCTCGATCGTGCGCCATCTCCACGAAACCGGCGTCACCGCCATCCCGATCGTGTCGCTGATCGCCTTTCTCATCAGCGTGGTGGTCGCTTATCTCGGCGCACAGCAGCTTGCACGCTTCGGGGCGACCATCTTCGTGGTGGACCTCGTGACCATTGCGGTGCTGCGCGAGATGGGGGTGCTGTTGACCGCGATCATCGTTGCGGGCCGCTCAGGAAGCGCGTTCGCCGCCGAGATCGGCGTCATGCAGCTCAACGAGGAGACCGACGCGCTGCGCGCCATGGGCTTGAACCCCATCGAGCTTCTGGTCGTGCCGCGCGTGGTCGCGCTGATGATCGCGCTGCCGCTGCTGACCGTTGTCGCCGATGCGATGGGTCTCGCCGGCGGCGGCCTGTTGTCGCTCGTCCAGTTGCACATCCCGCCTGCGCAGTTCGTCACCCGACTGCGCGAGGCGCTCAGCCCGACGACGTTCTGGGCGGGGCTGGTGAAGGCACCGGTGTTCGCCCTGCTGATCGGCATGGTGGGCTCGTATCGCGGCATGCAGGTGCGCGATTCGGCCCGCGAGCTCGGGCGCATGACGACCATGGCGGTGGTGCAATCCATATTTCTGGTGATTCTCGCCGACGCTTTTTTCGCCGTGCTGTTCGAGCAGATGGATTTTTGAGATGGCCGCATCCACCGAGGCGGCCGTCGATCCCGATACACCCATCATCCGTGTGCGGGGCCTGGTTAACCGCTTCGGCAAGCAAATCGTGCACGACGGCCTGAACCTCGAGGTGCGCCGCAATGAAATCATGGGGATCGTCGGCGGCTCCGGGGCCGGCAAATCGGTGCTGCTTCGTTCCATTCTGGGACTGCGCCGGCCGCAGGCCGGCACCGTCGAGGTGTACGGCCGGGATATCGAGCAGCTCACCCCGGCGGAACGCCTCGCCATGGTCAAGAGTTACGGCGTCACATTCCAGAACGGCGCGCTGATCAGTTCGCTCACCGTCGCGCAGAACATACAGTTGCCGCTGCGTGAGTCCTATTCGATTCAGGAGGATGCGCTCGATGAGCTGGTGCAGCTGAACTTGAGCCTGGTGGGCCTCGCGCCGGACGCCGCCAGTAAATATCCGGCGCAACTCTCCGGGGGCATGGTAAAGCGGGCGGCGCTCGCGCGCGCGCTCGCCCTCGAACCCAAGCTGTTGTTCCTCGACGAGCCCACCTCCGGGCTCGATCCCATTTCCGCCTCGGACTTCGATGCGTTACTGTTGTATCTTCACGGCGAGCTCAAGCTCACGGTAGTCATGATCACCCACGACCTCGACAGCCTGTTCCGGACCTGCGACCGCGTGAGCGTCATCACCGGGGGCCACATGGTCACCGACACGCTGCCGGGAATTCGGGGCAATACCGATCCCTGGATCCACGAGTACTTTCATGGCCCCCGGGCACGCGCGGCCGAGCGCGCCGCAGACGTTGTCGATAGCCGCCGTGGATAGAGACACCAATTACGTCGTGGTCGGCGCGTTCGTGCTGCTGGTGATCGGCATGGCGGTGTCGTTCGTCTACTGGTATACCGACCAGAGGGACAAACGCACCTATCACCGGTACGAGATTTACTACGACGGCACCGTGAGCGGACTCACTGCGGGAAGTCCGGTGCGCTACCTCGGCGTCGATGTGGGCAAAGTCGCGCGGATCAAGCTCGACCCGAAGGAGCGCAAGCGCGTGGAAGTGATCGTGGACATCGACGCGGATGCCCCGATCGGTGCGCGGACGCAGGCGCTGCTCAGCCTGCAGGGCGTCACCGGGTTATTGTTCATCGACCTGGAGGAAGATGCAAAGTCCAGCGCCGCGGGACCGCTGCCGCAAGGAGAGCGCTATCCGGTGATCCGCTCGGCGCCGTCCGATATCGCCGTATTGCTCCGAAGCCTGCCCGCGCTCGCGAATCATGCGATCGAGCTGGTCGACCACATGGATCAGGTGTTCAGTGAAGACAATGTGCGCGCATTCAAGGCGACTCTCGAGAATGCGCGGGTGGCCAGCGAGCGCTCGCCGGCGTTGCTCAAGGAGATCTCGCAAATGGTGGCCGATCTCAAGGCTACCTCGGACGAGGTGGACAGCGCCGCGGCCGATTTCCGCAGCCTGACCAATGCCGCGGCGCCGGACCTCAAAGCAACGCTCGCCAACATCCGGCGCATCACCGACAATCTCGCGAGCACCTCGGAGCACTTGGACGACTTCGTCTCGCAGAACGAGCCGGGGCTTTCCCGTTTCACCAACCAGAGCTTGCCTGAACTCGAGCGGCTGCTGCGCGAGAGCCGCGATGCCGTGCGGGATTTTCGTGAGCTCGCCCGCTCGCTGAAAGAAGACCCGTCCAAGGTTCTGTACCAGCCGAACGATCGCGGCGTCGAGGTGCCCCGATGAGCGTCCCTCGACCGCGACGGCCGGCGCGCAGCCTCGCGGCCGCGGGGGCTACCGTCCTGACGGTGGCGCTGTCGGCCTGCGCCGGCTCGCTCTTCAAGAGCAAGGAGCCCGCGCAGTCGGTGTATATGTTGACCGTCGCGCCTGCGGCTGCGGCCGCGAACCCGGAGATACCGGCCGACATCACGATACTGCGGCCGCGGGTGCGACCGGGTCTCGATACCACCCTGATCGCGGCGCTTTACCCCGATCGCCGCCTGGATCATTTCGCCGGGGCGCGTTGGAGCGCGCCGCTCGACGAAGTGGTACAGGATCTCGCGCTGCAGGCATTTCGTGCCGACGCCCACGTGCAGAACGTGCACACCGACAGCTCGTCGTTCGGCAGCGGCTACTGGCTCGAGATCGACGTGGCGGATTTTCAAGCGGAGTACGGCGCTTCCGGGTCCGACTCGGGGCCCCCGACGATCCACGTGCGCCTCGCCGCGAGACTTGGCGCGTCGGGGGACCGGCACGTGCTCGGGCAGTTCGAAGCGGATGTCCGCGAGAGCGCCGCGGACAACCGATTGACCGCCATTGTCGATGCCTACGAGCGGGCCGCGAGCGCCGCCCTCGGCAAGATCGTCGCCGATACGGGGCAGAGTCTCGGCCGCCGGTAGCACGCGCGACCGAGCGAGGCTTCTTCAAGCGGAGGTCGGCGCAGATCCGCTCAGTACGCCGCGAGCCCCGCTGCCTGCTGCGCCCGGTAACGCCAGTATCCCAACCCGTCGCCATCCGCGTGCGAGGCGTCCTTTTTTGCGGCCGACCAGCGGGCCTCGAAGGCGTCCATGAACTCATGCGCGACGACGGCCCGATCTTGGAGCCTGAAATCGACCGCGGCACTGAGATTCAAGTCGTCGAGACTGAGCCTCGTGAAATCGGCCGCGCCGAGGCTGACCCATAGCTCGCGCCGATGGCTAACGATGGCGAGGGACGAGCTCATCGCCCCGGCGGACACCCAGCGCACTTCGATGCCGCCAGCCGCGTCGCGCACGAGCTCGTCGGCTACCGTACGGTTGGGCAGCAAATCGGTGTCGAGTAGCACGCGAACGTGCACTCCGCGCGCAGCGGCGCCCAATATTGCAGTGACCAAAGACCGGTCGCTGAGCGCAGGTGTCGCCACACGGATCTCATCACCTTCGACGGCCGTTGAGAAGGCGTCCACCAGCGCTCCGCGGATCGCGCCCTCGGTGAGAAATCGAGCATCGATCGAGCCGACACCCAAGCTCGCCGGGGGAGGTGCCGCCGGCAGCCGATCGTCGCCCGTCGACCAGCCGGCAATCTTGAGTTCGCTCGCTGCCATGTCGCGGGCCACGCCTCCGCTAATTGCCACGGCGAGGCCTGCCCCTGAAGCCGCGGGGGCCACGCCGACCCAGCCGCCCGATCCATCGTCGGCGACGAGGATCTGCCGACGATCCGCTTTGAAGTTCGACCGCCGCAGCGAGGCGCGCAGGCCCGCCTGCGGCGCAGTCTCGTCGTACGGATCGCTCCACCACCCGATGCTCATCCGCCAGAGCGCGGAATACCAGGGCAGGGGATCGCGCAGGCGGCTGAGCCGGGTTCGAGCGACGATAATGCCCGCTCGCTCGAGTGAATCGAGATAATGAGACGGGGTACCGCCGTAGATCTCGGGGAGCGGATCCGCGAGCACGACAATCCTGATGTTGGGACGCTGACGCTTGCGGATCAGCAGATGCTGCCCGGTTTCGCGTGCCAGTGGCGCTTGATCGAGCACGATCACCTGGGCCGCCCGATCGATCACGGCAAGCTCCCGCGCAAGCGTGTTGCGCGCACCGGCGGAGTCGTCGATGACATCGACTTGCGACTCGTCCAGCCGGGCGGTCAGTGAGGTTACGCGCGTCCCCGCGGGCAGCGGCTTGATCGTGTTCCATGCCGCAATGCCAGCCCAGATCAGGACAGCGAGGATCGCCGCGAAGCGCGCACGACGCACCTCAGGTGGCCGCTCTGGCGGCCTCGGTCTCCTCGATCGCGGTGCCGATCTCGAGCCAACGGGCCTCCCATTTGTCCGCGTCGCGGCGGAGCCGCGCATACTTTTCCAGGAGTTGGTCGAGGTCGCCGGTCTTCGACGCGTCGGCTTTGCCCAGCTCCTCTTCGATGAACGCGCGCTCGGCCCCGATCGTTGCGAGCTGCTTCTCGATCTGCGCGAGTTCGCGCCGCCATTGATTTACCGGGTCTGTCTTCGGCGACCGGGCCGGCGCGACCGCGGCGGCCGGCGCGCCGGTTCGCGAACCGTTCGGCAAGCCGCGCTGTGCTTTGGTGCGCGCTCGAAGCCAGGCCTGATAGTCGTCGAGGTCGCCATCGAACACCTGGAGCTTGCCGTCCGCCGCGAGCCAGAGGGTGTCCGCCACCGTCTTGATCAGGTGTCGGTCGTGCGACACGACGATCAAGCCCCCTTGGAATCCCTGCAGCGCGACGGTGAGGGCGTGGCGCATCTCGATGTCCAGATGGTTCGTGGGCTCGTCCAGCAACAGCAGATTGGGCCGCCTCGCCACTAGCAGAGCGAGCGTCAATCGGGCCTTCTCGCCGCCCGAGAAGCGCCCGACCGGTTCGAACGCACGATCGCCCTGAAAGCCGAATTTCCCCAGATGATCGCGCACGCGTTGTTCATCGCCGCTCGCATAATCCGGACCGCCCATTGCGCGCAGGTGCCAGAACGCGTCCGCCTCGAGATTGAGCTGCTCCAGTTGTTGCTGCGCGAAGTAACCGATGGCGAGGTCGGCGGCGGGCGTGCGGCGGCCGGCGAGCGGCTCGGTCTCCCCCGCCAGCATTCTCGCCAAGGTGGACTTGCCGGCGCCGTTCGGTCCGAGCAGCGCGATTCTGTCCTGCGGTCCGATGGACGCGTTGATCCCGCCGATCACGATGCGCTCCCCATAACCGCAGGCAGCGTCTTCGACGGTGAGCAGCGGACGCGGCGTCTTCAGCGGCGGCGCGAATTCGAATTCGAACGGGCTGTCGACGTGCGCGGGCACGATGCGCTCCATTCTTTCCAGCATCTTCAATCGGCTCTGCGCCTGGCGCGCCTTGGTGGCCTGGGCACGAAACCGATTCACGAACGATGTGATCTCCGCGATACGCCGCGCCTGCCGGATCTTCAGCGTCTGCTGCAGCGCCAGGTCCTCGCTTCGCATCTGCTCGAACGCCGTGTAATTGCCCGAATAGGCTTTGATGCCGCGGTTCTCGATGTGCAGCACCCGACCGATCACCGCATCGAGAAACTCCCGGTCGTGGGAAACGATCACCAGGGTGCTGGGCGTCGCGGCGAGCCACTCCTCGAGCCAAACGATCGCGTCGAGATCGAGATGATTGGTGGGCTCGTCCAACAGCAGCAAGTCCGCGCGTGAGTTCAGCGCCCGCGCCATGCTGAGCCGCACTCGCCAGCCGCCGGAGAATTCCGCGACCGTGCGTTGGTGCTGGGACGCCTCGAAACCCAAGCCGTGCATGATGGAGGCCGCACGCGCCCGGGCGCGGTAGCCGTCGATGGCATCGAGCGATGCGTAGAGCTCGGCGAGTTCCATGGCGGCATCGCGGCGCTCGGCGTCTTCGATGGCCGCCGTCACCCGGCGAAACTCGGTGTCCCCGTCCAGCACGAATTCGATCGCGGGACGATCGAGGGCGGAGACTTCCTGCTCGACGTGCGCGATGGTGAGCGAAGCGGGAAGCTCGATGTCGCCTGAGTCCGGAGCCAGCTCGCCGCGCAGGGCCGCGAACAAACTCGACTTGCCCGTGCCGTTCGCGCCGGTCAATCCGACCCGCTCACCGCGAAAGAGGGTGAAATTGACCTTCTCGAATAGCGGATCCGCGCCGCGCCGCAGCGTTAGATCCCGCGCCGACAGCATCAGCGGTGCAGGTTGGCTTGGTTGAGTACGGCCGCCGGTGCGCAGAGCGCGCCGTGGTGCGGAGCGCCGTGCGCCTGGTCCGCCAGGATCGCCAGCAGACTCGCGGCCTCCATGGGTTCACCGAACAGCCGGCCCTGGGCATAGAAGCACCCGTGCTTGCGCAGAAATTCGAGCTGCTCGGAGTTCTCGACGCCTTCCGCGATGACCTCGAGGTCGAGGCTCTTGCCCATCTCGATGATGGTTCGGACCAAGGCCGCATCGTTCGTGTCCACGGCGACGTCGCGCACGAACGATTGATCAATTTTCAACGTGCCGATGGGAAACTGTTGCAACGCAGAGAGCGACGAGTAGCCGGTCCCGAAATCATCGATCGCCAGATGCAGCCCCATGGCGTACAGCTCCTTCAACAGACCGATGGTGCGCTTCGGATCGGTCATCAGGGTGGTTTCGGTCACTTCGAGCTCGAAGCAGGTGGGCGACACCCCATACTTGCCGAACACGTTGCGGCAACGCGAGATGAAATTGGACTGCTTCAATTGCCGCAGCGACAAGTTGATGGCGATGCGGCCGGGCTGCGTCACCGTGCGTTGCCAGTCGCGGTAGTCGGCGCACACGCGGTTCATGACCCAATCGCCGATTTCCCAGATGAGGCTCGTCTCCTCGGCGAGCGGAATGAATTGCGTGGGCGAGATGTCGCCGTGGCCCGGCAAACGCCAGCGCAACAGCGCCTCGGCTCCCATCACCCGGCCCGAGCGCAGATCGACCTTGGGCTGGTACAGAATCACCAACTCGTCGCGCTCCATCGCGCGGCGCAGCTTGCTCTTCAGCATCAACCGTTCGACCGCGACCGCGTTCATCTGGGGGATGTAGAAAGCCCAGCTATTGCCGCCGTTCTGCTTCGAGTGATACATGGCGGCGTCGGCGTTGCGGATCAGGTCGATCACGTTCTCGGCGTCGTACGGCGAGATCGCGATGCCGATGCTCGCGGTGAGGTACACCTCCTGTTGATTCACGTAGAACGCGCGGCTGATCTCATCGAGCAGCGTGCGTGCCAGAGCGCTCAAGCTCGGACGATTGTCGGCATCGATCGGCAGCTCATCGATGAACATGGCGAATTCATCGCCCGCCAGGCGTCCGATGACGGTGTCCTTGGACAGCGCGCGGGTCAGCCGCTCGCTCAGGATCTCGAGCGTGCGGTCGCCCGCCGCATGCCCGAAAGTGTCGTTGACCTCCTTGAATCGATCGAGATCGAGATACAGGAGTGCGAGCGAGCGCTGGTTGCGCCGTGAGCGCGCGATCGCCTGCTGCAGCAGATGCTGAAACTGCATGCGATTCGGCATCTTGGTGAGCGTGTCGTAGCGCGCCAGGTAGCGGATTCGCCGTTCCGCGCGCTTGCGCTCGGTGATGTTGCGCGCGACATAGATGTCGCCCTCGAACAGCGGGTCGGCGGAGGCGATTGCGGAGGCGGCCATGGACACCGGAATGGTCTGCCCACTGGCGGTGCGCAACACGGTTTCACGGGCCTCACCGGCCATGGAAGACTGGGAGACAGCGGCCGTGGCGAGATCGTAATTGCCGCGATGCGGCTCATCGATGAAGCTGATCAGCGATTTTCCGATCAGCTCATCCTCCGAGTAGCCGAGAAGCGCCTGAGTGGCCTGGTTGCAGGTCTTGATGAGGCCGTCGGGCGAGGTCACGATCACCGCGTCGCTCAAACTGTTGAGCACGGTGTCGAGATAGTTCTTGGTGATGGTGGTCTCGGAGAGCTTCTGCCGCATGCGCTCGAGCGCGTGCTGCAATTCGCCGAGCTCGTCGCGTCGCGCGACGTCCAGGGGGCTCGTATAGTCGCCCTCGCCGATGCGGTCCGCCGAGCGGATCAGGGCAGAGATGGGTCTTGCGAGCTGGCGCGCCACGAACCAGGCGCCCAGCAAGCCGAACGCCACCAAGGGCAGTGTGATGCGTGCGAGGAAACCCTGCATGCGCTTGATCTGGCTGCCCTGCTGATGCTCGAGCTGGGCGTGCAGGCCTGCGAGAGTCTCCTGCATCTTGGAGCGGCTGATCCAGACTGTGAGAATTCCGCCGCCGCGAGCGCCCTGTGCGGTCGCCACCGGCGGTATGGTCTTGGTCAACACCAGCGGCTCGAGAGTTGCGGGGCCGATCTGGGCGGCGCTTTCAGCCGCGCTCAAGTCCTGCGGGTTCTCGCCGCTGAACAGCACCGCGCCGCGGGCATCGCGGACCTCTACGCGATCGATGTCGCGTTCTTCCAACAGCCGTCCTGCCGTCGGCGCAATCGCCGCGCCGTTATGGGCGGCGAGCGCGGGCGCGAGCAGCGTACCCGTCATCTCGCTGACGCTGTTTGCGCGCACCTCGAGATCGGTTTGCAGCTTCTGTTCGACGGTCGCGTACGTCAGCCGGGAGATGTCCGCAGTGTCGATCCGATGTTCGTAATAGGCCACCCCGCCGACCAGCAAAGAGAGCCCCGCACCCACCCCCAAGGCAACCAATAAATACTTCGATTTGAGGCTCTGCGGCATTAGGGGATGATACCCGTTCGTATCCCGGGCCATAAGGGGCCGGGTACAATCGGATTATGACCGCGAAGCTGCGCGTGGATATCTTCTCCGACACGATCTGCCCCTGGTGCTACCTGGGCAAGCGTCGTTTCGAGCTGGCGCTTGCCGCGCGTCCGCAATATGAGCCTCAAATCGATTGGCGGCCGTTCGAATTGAATCCGGATCTCCCCTGGGAGGGCGCGGAGCGAGCGGCCTATATGGCGGCCAAATTCGGCGATATGTCCAAGATCGAAGAGACCCAGGCAGCGCTCGTGCGCCTCGGGAAGACCGTGGGTCTGGAGTTCCGGTTCGATTTGATCGAGCGCGTCCCGAATACCCGGCGTTCACATATCTTGATTGCTCATGCCGCTCGGCGCGGGCTCGCGAGCGAAGTGAAGGAACGCATCATGCAGGCCTATTTCGAGGAGGGCTGCAACATCGGCGATGTCGAGGAACTGGTGCGCCTCGGCGTCGAAGCAGGTCTCAGCGAACGGGAGGCTCGTTCCGCGGTGGTGTTGCGCGAGGGCCAGGACGGCGTGGTCGCCTCGGAACGTCATGCGACCGTGCTCGGCATTACCGGGGTCCCCGCATTCATCTTCGATCGACAGTACTCGGTCTCGGGCGCGCAGGAAATCGAGAGCTTCATCCAGGTCATCGATCAGGTGGTCGAATTCGCGGCCACCCGCGAAATGACCTCGTGACTCCGGCGCAACTCACCGGCCGGGCCCGCACCCATATCGTCGATGTCGCGGAGCCGGCCTGCGCGCTGCATGTCCACGCCGCCGTCCCGTTCTCGCAGCTGCGCAAGTCCGCCGCCAAAGCCGGGTTCGACCTCGTCCCCGTGAGCAGCTTCCGCGATTTCGCGCGACAGCTGTCGATTTGGAACCGCAAATGGAGCGGGCAAGCGCCGCTCAACGACCCGCAGGGCAGGCCTCTCGACCCGACCCGCTTGTCGGCCGACGAGCGCATCGACGCCATTCTTCGTTGGTCGGCCCTGCCGGGCGCCAGCCGCCATCACTGGGGGACCGACTTGGACCTCATCGACCGCCGCGCGCTCGCGCCGGGGTATCGAGTCCAGCTGATCAGCGCCGAATACGTTGAGCCCGGACCGTTCGCGCCGCTCGCCGCGTGGTTGGAGACAAACGCCGCGCGCTTTGGTTTCTTCCGCCCGTTTCGCGGAGTGCTTTCCGGAGTTCAGGCCGAGCCCTGGCATTTCAGCTTCGCTCCCGTCGCCGAGGCCGCCCGCTGCCGTCTGACGCCCGCCGTGCTGCGCGAAGCGCTGCAGGCGTCCGACCTCGCAGGCAAAGAAGCCGTCCTCGCGAGGCTCGAGGAATTGCACGCCCGCTACGTGGCGAGCATTGACTGGCCGTGAGGGCGCCGGAAGATTTAAGATTTCGTCCTTGACATTACGATAATACTCGAAATATCATAAATACATGAAAACGGCCGTCGTCGTTGCCTCATTGGGAGCGCTCGCTCACGAACATCGGCTGGCGATCTACAGGCTTCTCGTGCAACGCGGCCCCGAAGGACTGCCGGCCGGTGCCATTGGCAACCGGGTCGGACTGTTACCATCCTCCTTGACGTTCCATCTGCAGAATCTGCAGCGCGCCGGGCTGATCACGCAGCGCCGCGAGAGCCGTCAGCTCTTCTACACAGTTGACTTCACCGTGATGAACGGGCTGGTCGGCTACTTGACGGAAAACTGTTGTGGCGACAGCGGCGCCGAATGCGCACCAAATTGCGCATCAGCGACGCGCGCGACGGGGACTAAACGTGCCGCCAAGATCGCGTAGAGAGTCGCCGGCGAGCTCGGCGTTCATGGCGAAAGCTCTAACTCCATTTAACCCCGAAAGGTGATCTATGAAACGACTCCACGTGCACGTCAGCGTCAAGGATCTACCCGCCTCGATTCGCTTCTATCAAACCCTGTTTGGTGCGGAGCCGGCAGTTACGAAGTCCGATTACGCGAAATGGATGCTCGAGGACCCACGGGTGAATTTCGCGATCTCGACCGAGCGCCAGCCGGTCGGCGTCAATCACCTGGGTTTCCAGGTGGACACCGATGAGGAACTGCGCGGCATGCGTGCGCAACTCGAGGCGGCCGATGCTCGGATGATCGAGGAAACCGAGCAGCCCTGCTGCTACGCCAAATCGGACAAGTACTGGGTCACCGACCCCACCGGCATTGCATGGGAGACCTTCCACACGCTCGGCAGCATCCCGGTCTACGGGAAGGACACGGCGGTGTTCAATCACGGCGTCTCGACGGTCCCTGTCGATGCTGAGTCGGCGGAGTGCTGTGTTCCTGCGCAGATCCGCGAGCCAGCGGCAAGCTGCTGCGCGAAATGACTGCGGAGCGGAGCTATAACGTCCTGTTCTTATGCACGGGCAACTCGGCGAGGAGCATCCTCGCCGAGTCGATCTTAAATCGCCACGGCAAGGGACAATTTCGCGGCTTCAGCGCCGGCAGTCATCCGAACGGCCAGGTCAATCCATACGCGCTCGATCTTCTGAAGCGATTGGACTTTCCGACTGAGGGCCTACGGAGCAAGAGCTGGGACGAATTCACGACGCCGGCGAGCCCGCATTTCGATTTCATCATTACGGTATGCGACAACGCCGCCGGCGAGACCTGCCCTGTGTGGCTCGGCAAGCCGACCACCGCGCATTGGGGAATTCCCGACCCGGCGGCCATCCAGGGCACCGACATCGAAAAGAAGTCGGCCTTTAATCAAGCCTTCAAAGCGATGGATACACGCATCAAATTGTTCTTGAGCTTGCCGCTCGCGAGCCTCGATCAACTGCGCATCAAACAGGAGATGGCCGCCATCGGTAAGACACCGCTCGCGGAGTGCGCCCAATGAGTGTGTTCGAGCGTTATCTGACGGTTTGGGTATTTCTCTGTATCGTCGTGGGAATTGCCCTCGGGCAATTTCTTCCCGGCGTCTTTCATCTCATCGGCGCCCTGTCGATTGCCCAGGTCAACTTGCCTGTGGGTCTTCTCATCTGGGTCATGATCATTCCGATGCTGGTGAAGGTCGACTTCGGCACTCTGGGACAGATACGGCGCCATGTAAAGGGCATCGGCGTTACGCTCTTCGTGAATTGGCTCGTGAAACCCTTCTCCATGGCGCTGCTGGGCTGGATTTTTATTCGCCATCTCTTTGCGCCGTTTCTGCCAGCCGATCAGATCGACAGCTACATCGCCGGTTTGATTTTGCTCGCCGCGGCGCCCTGCACAGCCATGGTATTTGTGTGGAGTCGGCTCACCCAGGGCGATCCGCTCTTTACCCTCTCGCAGGTGGCCTTGAACGACACCATCATGGTGGTGGCTTTCGCCCCGCTGGTGGGCTTGCTGCTGGGGCTCTCTGCCATCGTAGTTCCCTGGGGAACATTGCTCACCTCGGTAGTGCTGTATATCGTCATTCCCGTGGCGATCGCCCAGGCCTGGCGCAGCTACCTGGTCAAGCGCGGCCCGCTCGCCTTCGAGGCCGCCATGAACCGTATCGGTCACTGGTCGATCGGCGCCTTGCTCGCAACGCTCGTGCTCCTATTTGGCTTTCAGGGGGAGGCGATTTTGCAGCAGCCTCGCGTGATCGCGCTGCTCGCCGTGCCGATCTTGATTCAGGTGCTCTTCAATTCCAGCGTGGCCTATGGACTCAATCGTCTCCTCGGGGAAAGCCACAATATCGCGTGTCCCTCGGCCCTGATCGGTGCATCTAATTTCTTCGAGCTCGCGGTGGCCGCAGCCATCAGTTTGTTTGGCTTTCATTCCGGCGCCGCGCTGGCCACAGTCGTCGGCGTATTGATCGAGGTGCCGGTGATGCTGCTTGTTGTGAATATCGTGAACCGGTCCAAACTTTGGTACGAGCATGCCGGCCAACCGATTGCGGTGAAACCATCGCCCACCGGGTGATTTGCCGCGCTCTGCAGTTCCTTTTGGCTTTCTATGCGGAGCAGAGGGGCCGCGGTTGCCAAACCCGGCGAAGTCCAATTACCTAATCGATTCCGTACCGCTTGATCTTGTACCAAAGCGCCCGTTCGCTGATTTCCAGCAGCCTTGCCGCCGCGGACTTGTTGTTATCGCTTTGCGCCAGCGCGGCTCTGATAAGTTCCGTTTCCAACGCCTCGACTCGAGGCTTCAATGAACCCACTGGCTGGGCGACCGGCTCGCGTTTCTCCACCGCAGCCGGTTCGCCATGCTCGTGCGTTATGTTCTCGGGCAGGTGTTCGAGCTTGACCTCGGAGCCGGCGCTGAGAACGGCGGCCCGCTCCATCAGATTCTCCAGCTCGCGCACGTTGCCCGGCCATGCATAGGACTCGAGCCGCTGCAGAACCGGCCTGGACAAACGCGGGGCGACGTAACCCAGCTCAGAGGCGTATTTCCGCAAAAAATGCTCCGCCAGCAAGGGAATGTCGGCGACGCGCTCGCGCAGAAGCGGCATGTCGATGCGCAGCACATTGAGTCGGAAAAGCAGATCGTGCCGCAATTTTCCTTCGTCCACGGCGCGCTGCGGATCCATATTGGTCGCCGCCACCACCCGCATATCCACCGACAAAGAGTTGTTTCCTCCCAAGGGCTCGATAGTCCCTTCCTGCAAGACTCGAAGGAGCTTCGACTGCAGCGCATGAGGCATCTCGGTGATTTCGTCGAGGAAGATGGTGCCGCCGCTGGCGAGCTCGAATTTTCCCACTCGGCTGCGAACAGCGCCGGTGAAGGCACCCTTCTCGTGCCCGAACAACTCGCTTTCAAGCAGCTCTGCCGGTATGGCGGCACAGTTGATCGGCACGAATAGGCCTGTGCGCCCGGAGGCGCGATGGATCGCGCGAGCCACGAGTTCCTTACCGGTACCCGTTTCACCGACGATGAAAATGTTGCTGCGAGCAGGCGCGGCGAGCTCCACCAATCGATACAGCGCCTGCATCTTCTCGCTGGTGCCGATGAAATCGTTCCAGCCTTTCGATACTTCATCACGCAAATAGCGATTTTCACGATGCAGGACGCTCACCGTGAGGGCGCGCGTAACCGCGAGCTCAACTGCGGCGATCTCGAATGGGCGGATGATGTAGTCGGACGCACCGAGCTTCATCGCTTCCACGGCACTTTCGATTGTGCCGTAGGCGGTGAGTACAATGACCGGGACATCGTCGCCGCGCTTGCGCAACTCACGCAATAATTCGAGCCCGTCCATGCGCGGCATCCGAAGATCGGTTATCACCAAGTCGAAGTGGCCCGACTCGACTGCAGCGAGGGCTTCTTTTCCATCACTTGCCTGGTCGAATTCATGTCCCATGCTACGAAGCATGAATTCCAGTACCCGGCGCATCTTCGGCTCGTCATCTACGACCAGCATTCGTTTCATGTGTGCCTCACGCCACTGTCCAAAGGAAAACACATGTTGAATGCGGCGCCCCCCCAAGCGCTCTCGCCGACGACAATCTCACCGCCGTGGGCTTGCACGATCTGTTGAACGATAGTGAGACCAAGTCCTATGCCCCCTTCTCGACGGCTGAAAAAGGGGTCGAATATGCGCTCGCGTATGGGGGCCGGAACTCCCGGCCCGTCATCGCTCACGCTGATCCGCAGGGCACCGGCGTCGAGGGATGTCCGTATCCCCAGCCTTCCCCCCTCCGGGATGAACTGCAGCGCGTTCAGAATGAGATTGAGCAAGACCTGCATCATCTGTTCCTTGTCGCAGTCGAAAATCACGGGCTGCGATTCGAGGTCGAGCCTGACGTGGACCCGAGCGGCCTCCACACGCGTCGCGAGCAGGTCAAAGACATTGCGGATGATGGCGTGTAGATCCTGCGGCTGGAATTCTGGGGGCTTGGGTCGGGCGCATTCCAGGAGCATCGTGACGAGGCGATTGAGCCTCTCGGTCTCGCCCAACATGAATCCGATGAGTTCGCGTTCCTTGTCGCTGAGATCCGGTTGTCGTTCCAGGAGCTGAGCCGAGCTGCGCACGATGCTCATCGGAGTGCGGATCTCGTGCGCCATGATCGCCGCCATTTCACCCACGACGGCGAGCTTGCCAGCCCGAACCACTTCCTCGCGGGATTTCTGAAGCGCGCGGATCATGTCGACGTAGGTGCCAAAAAGCTCTGCGACTTCGGATGTTGCCGTGCTGGATCGTTCCGGCAATGATTCGTCGCCCTGCCGAAAGCGCCGTGTAAATGCGGTCAGTTCGACGATGGGCAGCGCGATCGTCCCCGCCAATCGTGACGCGATCCAGACACCGACCGTCATCGTCACCACTAGCAAGGCAAGCAGGCCCCAGAGCAGATGCAATACCGGGCGAAATGCTACGGTGGTCGGCTCGATCATCAATATCCGCCATCCCACCTCCGCCAATTGCTGATACTGGCTCGACGCCGCTGCACCCACAAGCAACGTACCGTCGCCGAGCGCCGTGCCGTCGTGAACGTACGATGTGACGCCTGTTTTGGGCATCGTCCAGTTCTCCAGCCGTAGGTTCGGAATGTCGAGGCGCTCACGCAAGGCACTCGATGCACCGATCACGTTGCCCTGCGAATCGAGGATTAGCAAGCTGCGAGGCCCGTCGCCGACCGCCTGGTCGAGCACATTTTCGAAAGCGCTGAAGTCTAGAAGGACGAACAGCTGTCCGATGCCGCCCTTGCCGAAAGCGTTGGGAATCACCGTGCGCAGCGCGATCGCCCGCCGGTTATCGCGCTCCATCGGCGCCACGAAGACGGCCGCCATAGACGGACCCGCAATAGTCTGCCAGCGGTCGTCCACGGGCAAGGTGCTGCCAATCATGGCTGGATTGCTTGCGGCGACGATGCGTCCGGAGTTATCCGTGCAGATCAGCGCTTTATAGAGAGCCTTCTTTCCCGCACGCAGCTCCGAAAGCGCGCCTGAGGCCCGCTTGTCGATGTCGCCGACGGTAATGTCCTGCATCACCTGCAGCGAGCGCCAACTGCGTATGTTCTCCACCTGGGTATACAGCAGCGTGTCGATTCGCTCCTTGATCACGCTCGCGCTGAACTGAAGATTGGCAGCGATCTCGACCTGCATTGCGTGGCGAAAAGCAAAAAATGACAGCGCCGCCATCACCAACGTTGAAGCCAGCAGCAACCCAGCCAACGCCCGGAGCAGCGCGGAGCGTGTCGTCACCGCCAGCGACTTCCGGCACAAACACGATTCATGCCGAAGGCCTGATAGAGAGCCGGTCCTCGGTTGTCAACGTCGAGTGGTAAGACGTTCCCATACAGCATCACGATGTTTTCGCCAAATAGTGACAGTTGTTCCGAGTTGGCTAATTCGGCAGCATACGTATGCTCGGTCCCCACCATGTCGTCATGCACACAGCAGACCGCAGTGATGCCATGGGGTAACAGTTCGCGGGCATACTCGGGAGAAACGTAGCGCAGGCTTGCTCCGCGTAAGCCTGGCAATTGGGTTGACAAAAATAATTGTAATGATCTACGTACCGGGAAGGCTAGCATCATTTTTTGGGGTTTTCACTCGAACCTCATATAAGAATCAGATAGGGAACGCGCGTCAATAAAATGAATTCAGCACTCCGTCGAGCGGTTTACCCGACCCGACTTGCGCTTGGCGCGGTCCTCCTTTGGCCGGCTTTGGTGGCGGCCGGAGCGTCTTGGGAGACCGATCCCTACGAGCTGGGCAGTGGGTTGTATTTTCCCCAGCAGGAATTGCGGATCGGGGGGTATGCGGACCTGCATTACTACGGCCTGGACCACGAGGACAAGTCGTTCAGCGTTGAAGATATGAGCCTGTTCCTCACCAAGGATATTGGCGCACGATGGAGACTGTTCAGCGAAACCGAGATCTCTGAAGCGTTGACCTTCAATGGCAATGGCGCGACCACCAAGAACGCCGAGGCAGAGGTCGAGCGCCTCTACGCCGATTATTTTGCGAGTACGGCAGCGACGTTTCGCATCGGGAGGTTCCTGACCCCTGTGGGGC
The DNA here is from genome assembly GCA_050012215.1 of Steroidobacteraceae bacterium. Classification (GTDB taxonomy): domain Bacteria; phylum Pseudomonadota; class Gammaproteobacteria; order Steroidobacterales; family Steroidobacteraceae; genus Bog-1198. Next base: position 37,452 of record JBEKHO010000014.1, on the reverse strand, counting down.
AGTGGAATCTGATTCACGCGGACCCGTTGGTGTGGACCATATCTCGTCCCCTCAGCACCGCGGCCGCCTTCGCGCGAAGCTCCAATGGCGCGATGCTGTACGGCACTCGCGTCGTCGCCAAGGATGATCTCGATTACACGCTGTACGTCGATGACACGCGAGCCCTGGGCATTGGCAAGGACGATGATTATGCTTACGGCTCTTTCGGCACTGCCGGTGAAGCCACTCCGTTGAAGAATGCGTTCGAGCATGCGGTCGGCGGACAATTGCACTACCACATACTCGACGACCGGCTGACCGTCGGAACATCCTTCGCCAGCTACCAGCTCGAGAATCCGCGGCAGCAGTATCGGCTCGCCGGCCTCGATTTCGAATGGCGAGCACCCTTGGTCGAATTCAGCGGCGAGTCCGTATATCGAACCGCGGATCGGCCGCAGATATCCAGCGAATACGGCGGATTCTTACAAGCAGTCGTCCCATTGCCAGATAAGTTTTACTTGGTGGGACGATTCGAGCATTTCCGAAACGCGATGCCGAATGAAACCGACAACATTCGAACGATTGCCATCAATTATCGTCCGGTGCCCGGCCTCGTCGTGAAATTGGAACGCGACGACGGCACGCACAAGTTCTCGGTGACGCCGAGCGGCTGGTTTGCATCGTTCGCCGTGCTGTTTTGAACATGCCAGGACTTTTTCAGCGCGGCCGCGCCTTTCTTCTTGCGCTCCTGAGCGGGACCGGCAGCTTCGCGTGCATGGCCGGGTCGGTACAACCGGACGAAACTTTAATGGCGGTCATCGCGTCGAACCACGATTCGCTTCCTGCTATCAGCGACGGCACGTTGCGCGAGATCTACCTCAAGAAGATTTTCGTCAATTCGGATGGCCGGCCCTACGTGCCGGTCAATCTTCCCCCGGACCATCGACTGCGTTACGCCTTCATATTTAGCGTACTTCATATGAATACTCAGCAATTGCAGGCTTATTGGGACCGGAGGTATTTCCAGGGCGTGAACCCGCCCTACGTCCTGGGCTCGCAGACGGCCGTGGTGAAATTCGTGGCTACGACGCCCGGCGCCCTTGGCTACGTGCAGCGCTGCTACGTCACTCCGGACGTACACGTGATTCTGCTCCTACCGCTGCCCGACTCAGGCGCCGGGATGCTCGAGAAATGCCCCGCGACCCCAACGAAGTGATGGCGAGAACCGTCGTAAGTGATTACACCGCCCCGCACTTTTGCGCAGACAATTTTTGCAGGGTGCAATTTTCGTCGCCAGTGTCGCCCGGTAACTTCCATTGTTTTTATAGCAATATCAATCAATTATCCATTTGGCACAGGGCTTGCTTAGTACTAGTTGCCTGAGTAACAAACCTGAACCTTACGGAGATTGACATGAAGACGGACACGAACGAACGCAGCTATTTCTATCGCATTCTCGCCGCCGTGGCGATGATCGGACCGATTTCTCTGGTCATTGGCGCCGGCACATTGCCTGAAGGCAGTCATACGCGGGGCGATCTCATCGTGTACGGCCACGAAGTGCTTCTCGCCATTCTCGCGACCGCACTGGCACTTCGTGCCGCGTATAGCTTGGGCGTCAGCAAGGCCTTCAAGATTGCGATATCGGAGCCGAAGCACTCCGCTACCGCCTGATGCGGATCGCCGCAGTGCAGGAGGATCTACGGTTGCGGCATTGGCCAAGCCGCAACCGTAATTTCACCGCTCAACCAATCGGGCGATTGAAGCTCAGTCCACCTTCAAGCCCAGAGCGTCTTCAGCCGATTCACCATCAGCCCGCGCACCTGCCCGAGCTGATCGTCCTCGGAGGTGAACAAGGGCGGATTCCGACGCAGCATGCGCCAGCGCTCGGCCCGCAAGATGCGCTGCAGATACTCGAGGTTGCGGTCGATGGCCTCGAGGTAGGGGTTCTCACCCTCGAACATCGGCTCGAGGAACTGATACGCGCGATCGAATTCACCGTCGAGCCGGACGTTGCGGGTCTCGCGTACGAACCGCGGTGTCTGGCGCAGCAGATCGAGACCGGAGCTGTAGCGGACTTGCAGGGTTCCGTCGCTCCCGGGAGCGGCGGCGATGCCGCCGAGCACGAACTCCGGATAAAGCCGGTCGCGGCACTTCTCCAGGTAGCACCGGTCCGCCATCTGCGCGATCAAGTCGGCGGTTCCGAGCAGGTGTCCGAGTTTGCGATCGCGGTCATCCGCCAGCTGGATCTGGCTCAGCTTGATCTCGTATCCGGTGAAATGCACGATGCGCGTGGAAATGGGAATCCAGGTATCCATGCCGACACTCGGCAGGAATCGCGCCAGGAAGCGCGCGCTGCGAGTGACGTGATAAAGGGTGAACTCGGCGCCGTTGCGATGCTGCCGATCGTCGAACTCGCGTATGTAACCCGCGTCGTGAAACAGCGAGGTGACGAGCGCCATCACGGCGCGTTCGGCACCGACGCGTCGATGGGACTCGACGGTGGATTCATATCCGACCAAGAGACGCGCCATCGCCAAGGTCATGTCGAGCGAGTGCTGCCGATCGTGATAGACCGTATCGACGCCGAAGTATCCAGGCATGTGCCCGGAGAACAAACGCTCGAACTCGTCGAAAGCGACGGCGACACGATCGTAGGGCTCGCCGGGCCAGCCGATGGCGAAGAGCTCGCGCACCGCCTGCGACACGGCGGCTGTCGAGCTCACCTGAACGGTATTAGTGACGTCGTAATCGTTACGGCGGAGGTCGTACATCCAGGTAAGTGTAAGCCCGGGACCCTACCGCCGCCATGTGCGTGGTTCTCATTGATATGTCAAACCAGGGCACTGAGGGCCCCAGAGGTCCATGCCGCCCCGGGAGGCCTCAATAAACTTTGAGTCCGCCGAACTTGCGCCGGATGCGGCGCGCAAGAGTGACATATCCCAGCCAGAATCCGAGCGCCCCGACCGCCAACAACGCGACTGCTGCGGTGCCGAAGCCGATCGATCGACGCGCCACGGGGGCGGCCTGAGCGCCCGCGGCTGGAGATTCCCCGTGGGCCATCAATGCCGCAGCCAGCTGCGACTGCGTGTCCGAGAGCTCGTGCTGCAGGCGCTCCAGCTCGCTGCGCGCCGCCGCCTCGGCCAGTGCGGGGGTGGTCGCGCGGGTGCGATCGAGCTCGTCCTGGAGCTGTTTGACCCGCACGGTGGCGGGCACACTCGTGGTCAGGAAGGTGCTCTTGACCCATCCCGTCACACCATCGCCGAGCCGCACCTGGGTGTAATCCGCGCTGGTCGAGAGCGTTTCGACGCTGGCGCCGGAATGCAGGGTTGCCAGGCGCTGACCTTGTTGATTCTGATCCGCGTAGACGTTGAGGATGAGCTCGTCGGTCACGTAGGCGGTAGCCGCGCGGCCGCTCGCGGCCGTCACCAGCATCGCCGCGGCGGCCAGCCCTTGGACGCCGCGCCACCTCACGCGGCGATGCCGGTTCGCTTGAGGAGGGGGCGCACGTCCGGCGGCCGGCCGCGAAAGCGCACGAAGGCGTCCATCGCATCCAGGCTTCCGCCGCGTGCCAATATGGAGTCGACGAAACGGCCCGCGGTCGCCGGATCGAATATCCCGGCCTCCTCGAACGCCTCGAACGCGTCGGCCGCCAGCACTTCCGCCCATTTGTAGCTGTAGTATCCCGCGGCGTAGCCCCCTGCGAAGATATGGGCGAAGCTCGCCGGCATGCGATTGAACGGCGCCGCCGGCGCGACTGCCACCCGCTGCCGAACGCGCTCCAAGGTCTGCGCCACGCGCGCACCGGCGGCCGCGTCGAAGTAGGCGTGCAATTCGAAATCGAAGCTCGCCAGCTCGATTTGCCGCAGGGTGTCGAGGGCTGCATTGAACGTGCGGGTCCCGAGGAGGCGCTGCAGCACGTCCGCGGGGAGCGGCTCCCCGGTCTTCACATGAGCGGAGATCAGCGGCAGCACCTCCGCCCGCCACACGAAGTTCTCCATGAATTGGCTGGGCAATTCCACCGCATCCCAGGCAACCCCGTTGATCCCCGCGATGCTTGGATAGGCGACCTGGGTGAGCATGTGATGCAAGCCGTGCCCGAACTCGTGGAACAGGGTCGTCACTTCGTCGTGCGTCAGAAGTGACGGCGAGCCGCCGACGGGAGTGGTGAAATTGCACACCAGCTGCGCCACCGGCACGGCTTTCCCCGACGGCAGCGATTTGGCGACCACGCACTCGTCCATCCAAGCGCCGCTGCGCTTCTCGACCCGCGAATAAGGGTCGAGGTAGAAGCCCGCGACGATGCGTCCGGCCGAATCGATCAGGTCGTAATAGCGCACGCTCGCGTGCCAGACGCTCACGCCGGGCCGCTCGCGCACGCTGATGCCGTAAAGCCGTTCGGTCACCGCGAATAGTCCGGAGAGCACCTTGGGCAGCGGGAAGTAGGGCCGCAGTGCCTCCTGAGACACCTTGAACCGGCTCTCCTGGAGCCGTTCACTGAAGTACGCGAGGTCCCAGGCCTCGAGCGTACGTCCCGCGAATTCCTCGAGGTCGGAGAACTCGCGCCGCGCGGCCGGGCGGCAGCGCCGCGCCAGGTCATCGAGGAAGCCGAGCACCTGCTTGCTGCTCTTCGCCATGCGCGTGGCCAGGGCATAGTCGGCGTAATTCGCATAGCCCAAGAGCTGCGCGAGCTCGTGCCTCAGCGGCAATATCTCCTGGATCAGGGGGCTGTTGTCGAAGCGGCCCGCGGACGGTCCGAGCTCCGAAGCCCGCGTGACCCAGGCTTCGTAGATGTCGTGCCTGAGCGTACGGCTCTCGGCGCTGGTCATCACCGTCATGTAGGTCGGTTGATCGAGCTTGAACAGCCAGCCCGACTGTTTCGCCTCGCGCGCATCCGCGGCCGCGCGATCGATTGCGGTCGGGGGCAGCCCCGCGAGCTCCGACTCCTCGACGACGCTGCGGGAATATGCGCGGGCGGCGTCGAGCACGTTCTCGGAGAATTTGGTGGCGAGTTGCGCAAGCCGTTGCACCACCTCGCAATAGCGCGCCTTTTTCTCCTCGGGCAGATCGACGCCCGCCAGACGGAAATCGCGCAGGGCATTTTCGAGCAGCTTGCGCTCGGCCGGCTCGAGCCGGCCGCCCTCGTTCTTCAGCACTTGCGCATAACCGGCGTACAGCGCGGCGTTTTGGCCGAGTTCCGACGAGTAAGCCGTCAGCAGCGGCACGCACTCGTTGTAGGCCTCGCGCATGGCGGGCGAATTGGCGACGGCGTTCAAGTGGCCGATCGGGCTCCATACCCGGCTCAACCGATAGCTCAACTCTTCCACCGGGATCACCAGCGAGGCAAATGTGGGGTCGGGCTGGGCGGTCAATTCGGCGAGACGGGTGCGATTCTCGGTCAAGATCTGTTCGAGCGCCGGACGCGCATGGGCCGCCTCGATGCGATCGAAAGCGGGCAGGGAGTCGAATTGCAAAAGGGGATTGCTCACCCGCGAATTCTATCAGACCAACGCCGGCTGACAGACCCGGCGGACCTGAGACTGCGTATATCATGCGCTCCCAGGTTTCTCATCCGGATGGAGCTCTCGGTGTCCTCAGAAACGTACGATCTGATCTGCATCGGCGGCGGCAGTGGCGGTCTGGCTGCGGCCCAGCGCGCCGCGGAATACGGTGCCAAGACACTGGTGATCGAATCCGGCCGGCTGGGCGGCACCTGCGTGAACGTCGGGTGCGTGCCGAAGAAGGTGATGTGGAATGCCGCCAGCATCGCTCTGGGGCTCGCCGACGCGGCTGACTACGGCTTCGGCGTCTCGGCGGGCGACCACGAGTGGGGCGTCCTGAAACAAAAGCGCGACGCTTACATCGTGCGGTTGAACGCCATTTACGCGCGAAATCTGCAGGCGAAAGGCGTGGCAACCCGGGAAGGAGCGGCGCGATTCCTCGATGCGCACACCGTCGAAGTGAACGGCGAAAGGCTCTTCGCCAAGCACATCGTCATCGCGACCGGCGGCGTGCCCATGGTGCCCGCGCTGCCGGGCGCGGCGCTCGGGATCACCTCCGACGGCTTTTTCGAACTCGAGCGCCGGCCGCAGCGCGTCGCGGTGGTGGGCTCGGGCTACGTCGCCTGCGAGCTCGCGGGCGCCTTCCACGAGCTCGGCAGCCAGACGGAGCTGTTCATCCGCAAGGATCATGTACTCACTCATTTCGACGTCATGCTGGGCAAGTCCCTGATGCGCGAAATGCAGGCGCAGGGAATCGTGATCCACACCCGTGTGGTGCCGGCGACGCTCGCCGAGCACTCGGGCACGAAGACGCTGGCGGCTGCCGACGGCCGCGAGTTTTCCGGGTTCGATTGCGTGCTGTGGGCCATCGGCCGTTCCGCGAACGTCGGGGCTCTTGACCTGGACGCCGCCGGAATCGTTCGCAGCGCGGACGGCTTCATCGTCACCGACGCCTTCCAGAACACCCAGGTCGCCGGCGTTTACGCGATCGGCGATGTCACCGGCCGAGTCGCCCTGACGCCCGTCGCTATCGCCGCAGGACGCCGGCTCAGCGACCGGCTGTTCGGCGGCAAGCCCGAGCGGCGCCTGGACTACGACCTGATCCCGAGTGTCGTTTTCACGCATCCCCCAATCGGTTCAGTGGGCCTGTCCGAAAGCGAGGCGCGGGCGAAGTATGCAGACGCGGTCAAGGTATACGTGGCGGAGTTCACGCCGCTGTATCACGCGATGACGGCGCGCAAAACACGCACCGACATGAAGCTGGTCTGCGTGGGACCTGCGGAAAAAATAGTCGGTTGCCACGTCATCGGACTCGGCGCCGACGAGATGCTGCAGGGATTCGCGGTGGCCATCCGCATGGGCGCGACCAAGAGCGACTTCGACGATACGGTCGCCATCCACCCGACGAGCTCGGAGGAACTGGTGACGATGCGTTGAGCAGGGACGGCGCGTTGAGCGCTGCTAGGCCTGCAAAGCCTCGAGCACGGGCTGCGTGTTCGGACGAATTCCGCGCCAGAGCATGAAGGATTCGGCCGCCTGCTCGACCAACATGCCCCAGCCTTTGCTGATCCGGCCGGCATGATGCGCGGTCGCATAACGCGTGAACGGCGTATCCCCCCGGCCGTAGGTCATGTCGTAGCACACGGTGCTCTCGCCGACCAAACCCTCGGGTAGCTGCGGCATCTCGCCTTGCAGACCGGCGGAGGTGGCGTTCACGATCAAATCGTAGGCGGGCCCCTTGATCTCGCCGAACGTACAGCCGTCGATCTGTCCCACGTCGGCAAACTCGGCGGCGAGTTTGCGCGCCTTGTAAGGGGTGCGGTTGGCGATGGTGAGCGAGCGCAGTTCGCGCTCGAGTAATGGTCCGACCACGCCGCGCGCCGCGCCCCCTGCCCCGAGGATCAGCACCCGCTTGTCGGCGAGGTCGATTTGCAGATTTCGAACGAGGTCGGTGATCAGCCCCACGCCGTCGGTATTGTCACCGAGGAGCGTCGTATTCTCGAAGAACGCGATGGTATTGACGGCCTGCGCGCGCGCCGCGCGCGGCGTCAGCTCGTTGACCAGCTCGGCGGCCGCCTGTTTGTGCGGCAGGGTGACATTGAGGCCGCGGACCCCGCTGGTCATCAACCTCAACGTCTCGCGCCGGAAAACGTCCGGATGAATATCGAACAGCCGATAGACCAGGTTTTGTGCGGCCGCCTTGGCGAACATCCCATGGATGAACGGCGACCAGCTGTGCTCGACAGGATGCCCGACGACGCCGTATTGATCGGGTGCGCCAACTTCCTGAGGCTGGTTCACGAGGCGAGCCAGCCCGCGGCCTTCTTGGCGAAATAGGTCAAGATCCCATCGGCACCCGCGCGCTTGATCGACAGCAAAGACTCGAGGGCCACGGCGGGCTCGTCGAGCCAACCATTCGCCGCGGCGGCCATGATCATCGAGTATTCGCCGCTCACCTGATAAACGAACGTCGGCATCGCGAAATGGTCTTTGACCCGCCGCACGATGTCCAGGTAAGGCAGTCCGGGCTTGATCATGACCATGTCGGCGCCCTCGGCAATATCCAGGGCAACCTCCCGAAGCGCCTCGTCGGAATTGGCGGGATCCATCTGGTAGGTGTGCTTGTTGCCCCCGCCGAGCTGCTTGGCCGAGCCGACGGCTTCCCGGAACGGCCCGTAAAAGCTCGATGCGTATTTGGCGGCGTAGGCGAGAATGCGGGTGTGGCTCAGTCCGGCCGTCTCGAATGCCGCCCGGATGGCCCCGATTCGACCGTCCATCATGTCGGAGGGCGCAACCACGTCCGCGCCGGCGTCGGCATGAGAGCGGGCCTGCCGAACCAGCGTTTCGACCGTGAGATCGTTCATCACGTAGCCGGTCTCGTCGATCAGGCCATCCTGGCCATGGGTGGTGAAGGGGTCCAGCGCCACATCGGTGATGACCCCGAGCTGCGGAAACTCTTTTTTGACGGCACGGACCGCTTCCTGAGCGATCCCGCCGGGATTCCAAGACTCACGCGCATCCAAGGATTTCTTGTCCGCCGGAACCACCGGGAACAAGGCGATGGCCGGGATGGACAATTTTGCGAGCGAGGCGCATTCGCGCAGCAATTCGTCCACCGATAATCGCTCGATACCCGGCATCGAGGCGATGGGCTGGCGCTGTTTGACCCCCTCGACGACGAACATGGGGTAAATGAGGGAATCGACCGTGAGCTGGGTCTCGCGCATCAGCCGGCGTGAGAACTCGTCGCGCCGCATGCGCCGCAAGCGTGTGTTCGGAAATGAATCGGGTCTGATTCCGGTCATCTTGACTGTGACTCCTGCCGGCAACCTCAATTTGACGATATCTACCCGTCCGGGCCCCGGCGGCTTGCGCGGCGCGTTAATATCGCCGGCAAAATATCCCAGGACGGGTGCTGATTTATACATGAACGATGACTCCGGCGGAAATCCGGCCCGGGCGCGCTTCCAGGCCCTTTGCCAGTCGCTGCGCCCCGATCTGGTGCGCTTCGCATTCTGGCTGTCCCGTGATCGGGCTCTGGCGGAGGATGTGGTGCAGGAGACGTTGCTTCGAGCCTGGAAGGCGCGCGATTCGCTCAAGGACGAAACTGCCGCCAAGCCGTGGTTTCTGACCATCGTGCGGCGCGAGTATGCGCGCAGCTTCGAGCGCAAGCGGCTGGTCACGGTGGACGTGGACGAGCTGATCGCCAAGGAGGAGCCGATGCTGGCGGCGTCCGAGGATCAGCAGATCGCCGAGGTTCGCGCCGCGCTCTTCAAGCTGCCGGAGGAGTACCGCGAGCCGCTGGTCATGCAGGTGCTCATGGGCTGCTCGACCGTGGAGATTGCGGCCGAGCTGAATTTATCGCCGGCGGCAGTGCTCACCCGGCTGTTTCGAGGCCGCAAGCAGCTGCGGGCTTTGTGCGGCGAAGATATGAGTCAGGATCCCGAATGATCGATTGTTCCCAATATCGGCGGGCGATGCTCGCCAATCCGCACGATCCGGATGCGGAACTCGCGGCTCATCGCGATGGCTGCGGCGAATGCGCCGCCTATACTGAGCGTCTGCTGCGGTTCGAGGGCAAACTTGGCCGTGCGCTACGCGTGCACCCGCCCGATGCCGTGAAGGGCGGTGTGGTGACCGCTCTGCGTCCGCGGCGAAGTCCCGTGGTCCGCAAATGGCTGGCGCTCGCCGCGAGCGTGTTGCTCGGCGTGGGCATCGCGGGAACTCTTTGGCTCGCGGCTCCCCACACGAGTCTCGCGGCCGACGTGGTGGCGCACATGGCCGGCGAGCCGCAGGCCTGGACGCGAACCGACGTGCCCGTCCCGACGCCCGAGCTCGATTTCGTGCTGCGCAATACCCATATGCGCCTGCGTCCCGATGCTGGGGTCGTGAGCTACGCGCAAAGCTGTCTGTTCAGGGGTCACCACGTGCCGCACTTGGTGGTGCAGACCGACATGGGTCCGGTGACGGTCATGGTGCTGGTGCACGAGTCCGTCTCGAAGCCAACGCCGTTCGATGAAGACGGGTACCGGGGAGTGCTTCTTCCCGTGGCGGGACATGGAAGCATTGCCGTGCTGGCGAAGGATCAATCCGGGAATCTTCACTCGGTCGAGAGCCTCGCGGCGCGGGTTCGAGCCGACATCGATTGGACGGGCTGAGCCTAAAGCCCGACCTTGCCGAGCAGATCGATCAACCGCCGGGAACTGGCGGCAAGCCCCGGATGATCCGCCTCGAACTGTACCGCGACCTTCTCCAGGCGATCCGCCAGCGGAACGCCGCCGGTACGCGCTTCCTGGCTACCCGCGTCGAGGATGCGTTGAATGTCCTTCAGAACCTCCGAGAGCAGCGCGCTCGAGCGAGGATCGATTTGACGCGTACTGCGCAGTTCCTCGTGTAGGGTGGTCAGATGGCCGCGCAAGGTGTCAGGATCCATTTTCTACTCCTGGCGCAAAAAGTCGGTGCGCCTTGGGCTCATTGTGCCATTCGTTCGGCTGTAAGGCGCGCTACCTCGACATATCCCGCGTCCGGCGCGGCCAGGGTGCGGTGGATCGCCGAGTAAGCCGCGGCGAGGAATTCGTCGGTGCCGTGCGGCGGGTTGACCATCACCAAGCCGCTGCCGGCCAAGCCCACGCCCGCATCATCGGGGCGGATTGCGAGATCCGCGACCAGCATCTTGGGAATGCGCAGGGCCTCGAAGCGCGCGTGCACGCTACGGCGCTGCGATGCGCTCAGGATCGGATACCAGATCAGGAAAATCCCCGTGGACCATCGGCGATAGGCGTCGTCGAAGGCCGCCACCAGTGTCTTGAATTCCTCGGCATTTTCATAGGGCGGATCGATCAGCACCAGACCCCGCCGCTCCACCGGCGGCAGCATTGAGCGGAGCGCCGCATAGCCGTCGCCTTGCTCCGTGCGGATTCGACCGTCCGACACCAAGTGACGCTCGCCGGCGCGCGCCTCCGCCGCCATCAGTTCGACGAAGACCGCGCGGTCCTGGCTGCGCAGGGCGCCCGCAATCTGCGTCGGCGATCCGTGATAGCGGGCGAGCGGTCTACCACGGCGCGCTCGAATCGCCGCATAGTAGGAGGCGAGTAGTTTCTCCTGGGGCAGCGTTTCGAGCAGGCGCAGGATTCCCTGCTCGGCTTCCTTGGATTTGCGGGCCTCCGGGGAATGCAGATCATAAGAGCCGCGGCCGGCGTGGGTGTCCAAGGCAAAGAACGCCGCCTCCTTGCGCTTCAACGCGTCGAGGCAATAGACGAGCGCCACGTGCTTGGCGATGTCGGCGAAATTGCCGGCGTGATAAATGTGCTTGTAGTTCATGTCGGTGCATTGTGCTCGCCCGGCGAGGCCCGGGCGCATCATTAGATCTCCGTCCAACGGCATTGACCGTCTGTCGAGCGGCTGGGAAAATTCCCGGGCCAAGCCCTAAGGGGGCTTCCCGCTCGAGGTTGTCGCGTCATGTACGACTTATATATCGCCAACAAGAACTACTCATCCTGGTCCCTGCGGCCGTGGGTGTTGATGCGGGAATTGGCGCTGCCCTTCAAGGAACATCTGCTGCGCTTCGGCGACCTCCCCGCCTGGGACAGTTTCAGAGCGATCTCCCCGACCGGCAAGGTGCCTTGCCTCAAGGACGGTGCGACCACGGTCTGGGAATCGCTTGCGATCGCAGAATACCTGGCCGAGCGGCATCCCGCCGTCTGGCCCGCCGAGAGCACCGCGCGAGCCTTTGCCCGCAGCGCCGCCGCGGAGATGCATGCCGGTTTCGTCGAGCTTCGCAACCGCTGTTCCATGAGCTGCGGCGTGCGCATCCACCTGCACGAGACGCCGGACGCGCTCAAGCGCGACATCGCGCGGATCGAGGCCCTCTGGGGTGACGGGTTGTCCCGCTTCGGGGGTCCGTTCCTGGCCGGAGCGCGTTTCACCGCCGTGGATGCGTTTTTTGCACCGGTGGCCTTCCGAGTCCAGAGCTACGGCCTGCCTCTCGGCGCCGATGCTGCGGCGTACGTGGCACGGCTGCTCGGCCTTGAGTCCATGCGCCAATGGTATGCGGACGGGCTCGCGGAGACATTCCGCGACGAGCCGCACGAGCAGGAGATAGCGCACGTGGGGCGCCTGATCCAGGATCTTCGCGCGCGCTGACTGCGGGTTAACCGGAAGCGAGTTCCGCGAGAAAATCCCGCGGCTTGAGGTACCCCTCATACAGGCGCGCTTCGGGCGAGCCGGGCGGAGCGGTGAAATCGTACTCCCAGCGCGCGAGCGGCGGCATGGACATCAGGATGGATTCGGTCCGGCCGCGGGACTGCAGACCGAAGAGCGTGCCGCGGTCGTAGAGCAAATTGAACTCGACATAGCGGCCGCGCCGGTACAGCTGAAAGCCTCGTTCCCGTTCTCCCCAAGGCTCGTCGCGGCGCCGCTCGACGATCGGCAGGTAAGCCGGCAAAAAATGGTCGCCGACACTGCGGAGAAAGTCGAAGCACCGCGTGAATCCGCCCTCGGCGAGATCGTCGAAGAACAGGCCGCCGACTCCGCGCGTCTCATCCCGATGCGGCAGGAAGAAGTACCGGTCGCACCATGCCTTGTACTGGCCGTAGACCTCGCGCCCGAACGGCGCGCAAGCTTCCCGGGCCGTCAGATGCCAGTGCAGCACGTCATCGTCGAACGGATAGTAAGGGGTCAGGTCGAACCCGCCGCCGAACCACCATAGCGCAGGCCCTTGTTCGGGGGTTGCGATCAGAAAGCGCACGTTGCAGTGCGTGGTCGGGACGTAGGGGTTGCGTGGGTGAAATACCAGCGACAGGCCCATCGCCTCGAAACCGGCACCGGCGATTTGCGGGCGCGCCGAGGTGGCGGAGTGCGGCAGCTTGTCGCCGAACACGTGGGACACCGAAACGCCGGCTCGCTCGAAAATCCGTCCGTCGCTCAGAACGCGACTCTCGCCGCCGCCCCCACCGGGGCGCTGCCAGGTGTCGCGGCGAAATTGCCCGCCATCGATTGCTTCGATGGCCGATGTGATCCGATCATGCAGATCGCCCAAGTACCGGTGAACGGCGGCGGGCTCCGCAGGCGACGTGGGTGTCGTTGCCGTGGGGTCCGGCATACCTCAGCCTTCCGGCGAGCCTTTTGGCGAGCCTTTCGGCTTCTTGGCGCTGCCGGGTTTGGTCGCCGGCTTGGCGTTCGACGAAGGCTCGGCGGGCGCCCGCTTCTTGGCAGCCGACTTCAGGCCCTTCGCGGCCAGGCGTTGGGGTGCGCCCTTCAGCGGCGGCGCCTTGTCCTTCAGAGCCGCCTTGATCAGGCCTTTGGATCGGGACGGCTTGGCCGCAGGCGACTCGGCTCCCGCCGCGCCGGCTCCAGCCGCCGCACCGGGCGCAGCGCTGCTCTTCGCCTTGGAAGCGCCCGCCTTCGCGCCCCCCTTGTTCTTGCGGCCCCACTTCCCGAAAGTGCGCGCCGGCGCGGCCGCCAGCATGGACTGGCACTCAGGCAGCGTCAGGGTCTTCGGATCGCGATCCTTGGGGATCTTGGCATTGCGGGTCTTGTCGGTGATGTAGGGACCAAAGCGTCCGTTCAGCACCTGAATCCCGGCGTCCGGAAAATCCAGGATCAGACGATTCGCGTCGGCGATCTGTTTCTCGCGGATCACCTCGAGGGCGCGCTCCAGCGTCACGGTGTAGGGATCGTCGAGCTTGAGCGAGACGTACTTCGAGCCGTACTTGACGTATGGGCCGAAACGCCCGGTGTTGGCGACGATCTCCTCGCCCTCGGCGGTCGCGCCGAGCTTGCGCGGGAGCTGGAACAACACCAGCGCCTCCGCGTGAGTGATGTTGTCCATCTTCTGTCCGGGCCGCAGGCCCGCGAAGCGCGGTTTCTCCTCGTCGTCCTTGGTACCGATCTGCACGAAGGGACCGAAGCGGCCCATGCGCACGCTCATCGGCTTGCCGCTCTCGGGATGCGTGCCGAGATCGCGCGCCTGCGCCACTTCCTCGCGGCTCACCGATTTTTCGGTGTGGGTGACGAGCTTGATGAAAGGTTTCCAGAACTTGTCGAGCAGCGGCACCCATTCCATTTCGCCGGTCGCAACCGCGTCGAGCGAGTCCTCCATCCGCGCCGTGAAGTCGTAGTCGACGTACGTGGTGAAGTATTGGGTCAGGAACCGGCTCACGATCTTGCCGATGTCCGTCGCGGTGAAGCGTCGGCTTTCGATGTCGACGTATTCGCGGTCGCGCAGCGTCGAGATGATGGACGCATAGGTCGAGGGGCGGCCGATGCCGTACTCCTCGAGCGCCTTGACCAGGGAGGCCTCAGAAAAGCGCGGCGGCGGTTCCGTGAAATGCTGGCCCGGGGTCACCCCCAGGAGCTTGACCTTGTCGCCCTCCGTCATCGGCGGAAGCACGTGATCCGAGTCGTCCTGCACGACGTCGTCCATGCCCTCCTGGTACACCGAAATGTAGCCGGGCTTGATCAGTGTCGAGCCATTGGCGCGCAGCACGGTGCGCTGACGAGCGTCGGCGGTCGCTGCGTCACCACCGGCGCGGAATTCCACCGCCACGGTATCGAAGATCGCGGGCGCCATCTGGCAGGCCACGGTGCGCTTCCAGATGAGCGAGTAGAGGCGGAACTGATCGGCCTCCAATTTCTTCTCGATGTCCGCGGGCACGATGCCGGCGTCGGTCGGCCTGATCGCCTCGTGCGCCTCCTGCGCGTTCTGCGATTTGGTGCGATAGATCCTGGGCTCCTCGGCCAGCCCTTCCTGGCCATAGAGCCGAACGATGACTTCGCGGATCTGCCCGATCGCTTCCTGCGCGAGATTGAGCGAGTCGGTGCGCATGTAGGAGATGAGGCCGACCGCCCCTTCGCCGATGTCCACGCCCTCGTACAGCTGCTGGGCGACCCGCATGGTCTTTTGCGCGCTGAAGCCGAGCTTGCGGGAGGCTTCCTGTTGCAGGGTGGAGGTGGTGAAGGGCGGAGCGGGATTGCGCCGCCGCTGCTTGCGGTCGACCGACAGCACGGTGAGCTCGCCTCGCGCGGCTTCGTCGAGGGTGCGCACCGCCTCGTGCGCGGCGCTTTCGTTGGTGAAGCTGAACTGTTCGACCTTGGCGCCCCGGTATTCGACCAGCTTGGCGGGAAACTTCTGCTGCGTGTGCTCGAGCTCGGCGTCGATGGTCCAGTATTCGCGCGGCACGAATGCCGCGATCTCATCCTCGCGCTCGCAAATCATCCGCAGCGCAGGGCTTTGCACCCGTCCCGCGGAGAGTCCCGGCCGTACCTTCTTCCACAGAAGGGGGGACAGATTGAAGCCGACCAGGAAATCGAGGGCGCGGCGCGCCTGCTGGGCGTTCACCAGATCGACCGACAAGCCTCTCGGTTGGGCCATCGCCTCGCGTACGGCATTTTTGGTGATTTCGTAGAACACCACACGCTGCACCGTTTTCCCCTTGAGGGCGCCGTCGGCCTTGAGAAGCTCGTGCAGGTGCCAGGAGATCGCCTCGCCCTCGCGATCGGGGTCGGTGGCGAGATACAGAGCGTCGGCCTTCTTGAGCGCACGCACGATGGCGTCTATGTGCTTCTGATTGCGCTCGACCACCTGG
Source organism: Steroidobacteraceae bacterium (assembly GCA_050012215.1). Taxonomy (GTDB): domain Bacteria; phylum Pseudomonadota; class Gammaproteobacteria; order Steroidobacterales; family Steroidobacteraceae; genus Bog-1198. The sequence goes on along the minus strand of JBEKHO010000014.1, from coordinate 21,887 downwards.
TATTTCATTGCGAAGTGGTGCTTCGGATCGACGGCACCTTCCTTGGGCACCAGATCCCGAACGTGACCGTACGAGGCGAGAACCTCGAAGTCCTTGCCGAGATATTTCTTGATGGTTTTCGCCTTGGCCGGCGATTCCACGATTACGAGGTTTGAGCTCAATGTCGTCGTCTGGCGCGTCGTCTAGTGGAGGGCGTCGGAACGCTCTTCGAAGACCAGGTCTTCCATCTGCGCATAGGCTGATTCTTGGCCGGGCTGGCTGAACAGCACCATCAACACCACCCATTTCACCTGATCGATGTCGATCTCGTCGGCCTCGAGCGCCATCAGCCGGTCGATCACGAGCTCGCGCTGCGTTCCCGACAGAATTTTCACGTTTTCCAAGTACATCAGATAGCCGCGCACGTCGGTGTCGAGGCGCAGAATCTCCTGTCCACTGAAGATCCGAACGGCCCGCGCGGTCGCCTCGGCCACTTTGCCAAGCGGGTCTCCGGAAAGTCCGTCGAGCCATTCCAGAGCGCGTTCGATGTCCGGCTCCGCGAAGCCGGCCTTGTCGAGCTCGAGCTTCAGCGTGTCGCGATCCGGCCGGGGCTCATCGTCGGCGCTCATGTAATTCTCAAAAAGATAGATGAGCAGGTCGAGAACGTTATCTTTCACCTCCAGCTCTCCTGTTGGCGACTCGGGAGTAGCGGCCCCCGGGGGCGGCCTGAACGTGGCCTTCGAGCTCGAGGATCAGCATCATCGAGGACACGGCTTCTGGTTTGAATCCGGTGCGCACGATCAGCATATCGAGGTCCGCAGGATCAAAGCCGAGCGCATCTAACAAGATTTTGTGATCCTTGTCCATTCCCGATGCACCGGCATCGTCCGGTGAGGCACCGCAGGCGCCCTCGGGGCCGCGGCCGAAAAACGTGGAATAATTCAGCTCGCTCAATATGTCATCCGCCGCTTCCGCGAGTTTGGCGCCGCGCTTGATGAGTTGGTGGCAGCCGCGGCTCAACGGGTTGTAGATCGATCCCGGCACCGCAAACACCGTCCGCCCCAGAGCTTGGGCAGCGCGCGCGGTGATCAAGGAGCCTGAGCCGCGGGCTGCCTCGACCACGAGAATCGCCTTCGCGAGCCCCGCGATGACCCGATTTCGCCTCGGAAAATGGGCGCGCCGCGGCGGCGTCCCCAGGGGAAATTCGCTGAGCAGAAGCCCCTCGTGCTGGATGGTCTCGGAAAGCTCCCGATTAGCTGCCGGGTAGGCGATATCGACACCGCTTCCGAGGATGGCGAGGGTGACGCCCTGGGCGGCGAGTGCCCCGCGATGGGCGGCTGTGTCGATCCCCACGGCGAGGCCGCTGACGATCGCCAAACCCCGCTCGGCCAGGTCGCGAGCGAACTGGAACGCCGTATCGGCTCCCGGAACGGTGGGGTTGCGGCTGCCGACGACGGCGAGCGGCGGCTCGCCGAGCGCCCCCAGGTTGCCGGCCGCATAGAGCGCGGCAGGGCGCCGGTCGAGCCCGCCGAGCAGCCTCGGAAACCTCGGGTCGGTGCAGGGGAGGAGGTAATGCTGGGAGCTTTCGAGCCATCGAAGCTCCGCCCGGGTCGGCGGCGGGGGGTGCCGAAGGTACGCTCGAGCCGGGGCGGAAAGTCCGGCGCGCTCGCGCCACGGATCGCCGGCACCGATCAGGCCGGCAGCGGACCCGGCCTCATCGAGCGCGGAGCGCAGCGCGCTGGCATCGAGCCCCGGCGTCCGCGAGAGTGTCAGCCACGCGAGTTGCTCGTCGCTAAGCCCCATGCCGGCCATTGTCCGGCCGTGCCGAGCCCTTCGTCCGACTCAAAACCTACCGCATCGTGGAGATATGCGCAGCCGAGCTCACGGTGTCTCGACGTGATCGTCCACGTGAATCACGTCGGTCGCTTCCATGATGAGCCCGAAGCTCATTCGCTCGAAGGTCTTGAACACCATGAAGGTGCCGGTGCGCTCTTCGGGAACCGGTATCTTCTTGGCGAACAGGGTCGACGACGGATGCACGAAACCCTTCTTGGAGTTGTCGTACACAGCCGGTTGCACGGAGTACACCGCCAGCACGTTGCCGGGGATGAGACCGTCGCGCACGCCGCGGTTGATGACCACCACTTCGTACTGACCGATGACGGTGACGCCGTCCGATACGGCCATGATGCTGCCCTTCAACGGAGTTTTCGGTACGCTCGGTATGAAGTCGAGCGGCACGTCGATGCCGCCCGGGAACAGCTTGTCGCCCGGATAAGTCTCCCGATTCGATGACGTCATGATGAGAGTCGCCGGATCGCCGATCCGCGTGACGTGGCCCGTACCGGTGTAAACGCCGTTAAAGCCGAGGATACGGTTGTCCTCGGGATCGCGCAGGGGCTCGCCGACACGCACGAAGTTGTAGTTGGTGCCAAGCTGCGCCGGCTCCTTGAAGCCGACCGCGTAAACGGTATTGTCGTCGGCCATGATGACGTGATTGTCCCGCGTGCCGAGCACGTGCGGCGCCGACTTGATCTGTTCCTTGTCGAGCACCGAGGGCTTGGACATGAAGGCGGCGACGGTCTCGTACGGAATGGTGGTAATCGCCGCCTCGAGGGGCTGGCTGCGAACGCGCGGTTCGACACGCGCACCGTTGCCGCGCTCGAGTCCGGGCTGCAGCACGATCCGCGGCCGCCCGTCCACATACACCAGATGCAGCGTGTCGCCCGGGTAGATCAGATGCGGATTTTGCACCTGGGGGTTTACCTGCCAGATCTCGGGCCAGTACCAGGGATCCTTCAGAAATAGCTTGGCGATACCCCAGAGGGTGTCGCCGCGCTTGACCACGTAGCTGTCGGGCGCGTTGGGCGCGAGCGCCATGGCGCCACCCGAGGCGTCGGCGGAGGCGCTGGGCGGCAACGGCATCGTGGATGCCCTGCCGCCCGAATCGACGGCCGCCTCCATGGCGGTCCGGTCGTCGCCGACGACGGTCCCCTGGATGCCTGTGTCGGCCGAAGCCGGCGCAGCCGGCGGGGCCGGCGGAGGCTGCGTTCGGCAACCTGCAACCGCGGTGATGGCGAGTAATAGGGCTAAAGATCGTTGGCGTCGCATTCGTTCGCTCCCTTGAGTCCGCAGCCTATGTTGCCGGGCCCGCTGGTATACTGCCGGCCTGGCCCCAAGGACTGGGACGTGTCGCCCGTTTTTGGCGCATCCAGGGTGTTTTGCACCCCGCCACAACGAGCATTAAGTTAAGCAGCGGCGGAACTTTAGCAACAATCCTCGGCCGAAAACACGATATCCATCTCATAACTCCCATGACAAAGCTCGCAATTTTGGAGTATCCCGACCCGCGCCTGCGGACCCGCGCCGTGCCCGTGACGGCGGTCGATGACGCAGTGCGTCAGCTGATCGATGACCTGCTGGAGACCATGTACGCCTCCAAGGGCATCGGCCTCGCGGCGAGCCAGGTGGACGTGCACCGCCGCGTGCTGGTGCTCGATATCAGCGACAGCCGCGATGCGCCGATGGCCTTCATCAATCCCGAGATCATGCAGGCCGAAGGGTCGGCGGAGGGCGAGGAAGGCTGCCTCTCGCTGCCGGGAATTTACGACAAGCTCGAGCGCGCGGCGCACGTGCGTGTGCGGGCACTCGATCGCAACGGCGAGCCGTTCGAGCTCAACGCGGAGGGCATGCTCGCCGTGTGCATTCAACATGAGATGGATCACCTCGAGGGCAAGCTGTTCGTCGACTATTTATCCGAGCTCAAGCGCCAGCTGATCCGCCGGCGACTGCAGAAAGAACGCAGGCAGCGTCCCTCGCGGGGGAGCGGAATTCGCGCGCCGGCCCCCGCGATCTAGAGGGAACTCGCTTGAGTATTCAGAGTGGCCGTCTCCGCGGCAGATGACGCCCCGCGCCGCTCGCTCCGGCTGGGGTTCGCCGGCACACCGGGGTTCGCTGTTGCGGCGCTGGATGCACTGACCCAGTCGCAGCATCCGGTCGTTGGCGTTTTCACCAAGGCGGACCGCGCTGCCGGCCGGGGCCAGAAGCTGCAGGGAAGTCCGGTCAAAGCGCGCGCGCTCGAGCTCGGGCTCACCGTGCATCAGCCCGCGACTTTCAAGGATCCCGCGGCATGCGCCGAGCTCGAGGACTTGCGGTTGGACGCTCTGATCGTGGTCGCCTACGGCCTGATCCTGCCCGAGCGGGCACTCAACGCGCCGAGGCTCGGCTGTTTCAACATCCATGCGTCGCTCCTGCCGCGCTGGCGCGGCGCCGCCCCCATCCAGAGGGCGATCCTCGCGGGAGACCGCAGCTCGGGCGTCAGCATCATGCGGATGGAGAAGACGCTGGACACCGGCCCGGTACTCGCCGCGCGCACCGTCGAGATCGGTCCGCTCGACACCAGCCAAACGTTGCACGACCGGCTCGCGCTGCTCGGAGGCGAGCTCGTTCGGGAGACCATGGATGAGCTCGCGGCCGGCCGGGCGATCGAGACTCCGCAACCCGCTCATGGCGTCACGTACGCGCAGAAAATCAGCAAGGCGGAGGCCATCATCGATTGGCGCGAGGACGCGGATCAAATTGCGCGCAAGGTGAGAGCGTTTACTCCGACGCCGATCGCCGAGACGCGCTGGAACGGCGAGCAGTTGAGAATCTGGGAGGCACACGCATTGCCAAAATCCGCGAGCGCCGGCGCTGGTGATGCGGCTGCGCCCGGCACGGTGTTGAGCGCCTCGGCCGGCGGCATCGAGGTGAGATGCGGGCGCGGCATTTTTTGCATCGACAGGCTCCAGCAAGCGGGCCGTAAAGCGGTGACCGCCGCGGAATTCATCCGCGCCCACCGGCTCGCCGGGGCGATTTTCGCATGATCGGCGCAACCGCCGGCGCCCGCGCGCTCGCCGCACAGGTGGTCGCACGCATCCTCGAGGAGGGGGTGACGCTCGATGCCGCGCTTCAGACCACGCTCGCACAGGCGCCTCGCGAGCTCGTGCCGCCGGTGCGCTCGCTGTCGTTCGGCGCCGTGAGGGGCTTTTACCGTCACGAAGCCATCTTGGGCCGCGTGCTTTCGCAATCGACCAAGTCGCTGGATTTTCTGGTGCGCGCGCTCTTGTCGGTGGCGCTGTTCGAGCTCGAGGATGCGCGTACGCCGCAATACGCGGTGGTCGATGCGGCGGTGGAGACCATGAAGTCGAGCGGGGTCGGGCGCGCCGCAGGCCTCGTCAACGCCGTGCTGCGGCGCTATCTGCGCGAGCGCAGCACTCTCGATGCGCAAATCGCGCGAAACCCGGCAACCCGGCACGCCTCGCCTCAATGGCTCGCGGAGCGATTCCGCGCCGACTGGCCGGGACGCTGGACACAACTGCTCGCCGCGGGCGACGCCCAGGCGCCGATGTGGCTGCGGGTGAACAGCCGGCGCATCAGCGCCGTGGATTACCTCGAAACATTGCGCGCGGCCGACATCGGCGCCCGGCTCGAGCCTCGCGTGCCGCAGGCGCTCGTGCTGCAGACGCCCTGCGACGTGGAGGACCTTCCCGGCTTCGCGCAAGGCCTGGTCTCGGTGCAGGATCTCGGCGCGCAATGCGTGGCCTTTCCGTTGTGCCTCGAACCGGGCCTCAAGGTGCTCGACGCCTGCGCGGCGCCCGGGGGCAAGACGGCGCTCATCGCAGAGCGCGAGCCCGGACTTGGAGAGCTCACGGCGCTCGACATCGACTCCGCGCGCCTTAAGCGCCTGCGCGAGAATCTCGCGCGGGGCGATCTCGGCGCCCGGGTGCTGACCGGCGATGCCGCATCTCCCGGCGCGTGGTGGGACGGCACGCCGTTCGATCGGATCCTGCTCGATGCCCCGTGCTCGGCGCTCGGAGTGATCCGCCGTCATCCGGACATCCGCCTGCGCCGCTCGCCCAAGGACCTCGACAAGATGCCGCCGCTCCAGGGCCGGTTGCTGAGAGCCTGCTGGGGAATGCTCGCCCGCGGCGGTCGCCTGGTGTACTCCACCTGCACGGTGACCCGCAGCGAGAACCGCGCGGTGATCGCGGCGTTTCTCGAGGACACGCCGGGCGCAGCCGTGGTTCCGGCGAGCGACTGGCCGGCGTGGCCGGGTTTCGGGCAGGCGGATGAGTTCGGCATGCAGATACTTCCCGGGGAGGCGGGTGCCGACGGCTTCTATTATGCTGCCCTGACCAAACAATGAGCGTCCTTCAGACAATGCGCTCGGCGCGAATCCTGTGGCTGGTGGCGGCTTTCGCGCTCTGCATCCCGGCGTTGCCCGGCCACGCCGACGGTTTGGAGGGACGGTTCGAGGTTCGCTCGGCCGATCTCGAGCTCAAGGATGGGGTCTATCATTTGAATGCGCGCATCGCGCTGCCGATCTCAGATGCGGTGCGGCGGGGCCTCGCCGAGGGCGTTCCGCTCACGCTCGAGTTCGACCTCGATGTGGAGCGCGTGCGCCAGCTGCTGCCGAATTCGCGCGTGGCGGAGCTCACCCAGCGCTACCACCTGCAATACAACGCGGTGAGCGGGCACTACGTATTGCGCAATGACAACAGCGGACAGCAGGAGTCGCTCGGCACCATCGATGCGGCGCTCGAATCGCTGTCCGAGGTGCGCAGCGTGCCGGTGCTCGACAAGGCACTGTTGTCGAGCGACCGGCGCTACGAGGCGAGCGTGCGCGCCAAGGTCGACTACGGCACGGTGCCCTTCACGTTCCGGGTGTTGATGTTCTGGGTCAATGACTGGCATCGCGAAAGCGATTGGTATACATGGACGCTGCAGCCCTGATCAAAAAGCACGGCGGCGCGGTGCTCGGAGGCATCGGCGTCGCCCTGTGGCTGGTCGCCCTCTATCTGCTCGCGTCGGCCGCTCAGAATTCGGCGCAGTTCGACCGCTGGCTGCCGTGGATATTGCTGATCAACATCTCGGGCCTGCTGACGCTGCTCGTGCTGCTGGCGGCGAAGCTCTACCAGCTGGTCAAGGATTTCCGCAGGAATGTGCCGGGCTCGCGCCTCAAGGGCCGCACGGTGGCGATTTTCAGCGCGCTCGCGGTCGCCCCGATTCTCGTGGTGTATTACTTCGCCCTGCAGTTCCTGAATCGCGGCATCGACAGCTGGTTCGAGATCGAGGTGAGCCAGGGACTGAAGGACACCCGCGAGCTCTCGCATGCGGCGCTCGAAGTGCGGGTACGCGAATTCCTGCAGCACACCGAGCTCGTGGCTCACGAGCTGTCGAGCCTGCCGGACTTCAGCCTCGTCAGCACCCTGGACCGCGAGCGCCGCGACAGCGCGGCGCTCGAATTCACCGTGGTGGGTGGGCAGACGCAGATCATCGCGACGAGCTCCGAACGGCCGATGGACATGCTGCCCGTTCCCGCGACCGACGAGATGATGCTGCAGGTGCGGCGCGGCCACTCGTACATCAGCTTGGATACGGACTCGGTGGGGGGTTACGTGATCCGGGCGGCGGCCCAGCTCGATGCCAATGCCAATCCGGGCGGATCGTCGCGCGTGCTGATCGCGCTCTACCCGGTTCCCCAGCAGTTGAGCCAGTTGGCCGACACCGTGCAACGCTCCTACACGCAGTACGCGAATCTGGTGCAGATGAGGCGCCCGCTCAAATCGACCTTCGTGCTGATCCTCACCTTCGTCGTGTTGATGTCGCTGATTGCCGCGGTGTACGGCGCGTTCTTTGCCGCGCAACGCCTGGTGCAGCCGGTGCAGGACCTCATTGCCGGCACCCGCGCCGTGGCCAAGGGAAATTACGACACACAGCTTCCGCTTCCCTCGCGCGATGAGCTCGGGTTCCTGGTGACCTCCTTCAACGACATGACCAAGCGGCTCGGCCGCGCGCGCGAGGAAACCCGGCGCAGCCGCGAGGCCGTGGAGGCGGAGCGTGCGGGACTCGCCGTCATCCTGGCGCGGCTCTCGACCGGCGTTGTTTCGCTCGCGCCGGATCTGACCGTGCGCACGGCCAACCAGGCGGCGAGCGCGATCCTGGGCGTCGACCTCGAGGCGGCCGTCGGAACCCGCTTCGACGCATCGATCAACGATGGCGAACTGTTCGGTCAATTTCTCGCCGCCGTGAAATCGCGATTGGATGCCGGGCAGCTCGATTGGCGCGAGCAGCTCGAGTTGCCGTCGGACACCGGCCGACGCGTGCTGATGTGCGCCTGCACGGAGCTTCCCACCGACGGGGGCGGCGCATCCGGTGTCGTGCTGGTGTTCGACGACATCACGACGCTTCTTCAGGCTCAGCGCGACGCCGCGTGGGGCGAAGTCGCGCGCCGGCTCGCCCACGAGATCAAGAACCCGCTGACGCCGATCCAGCTGGCGGCCGAGCGCATGCAGCGCAAGTTCCTCGGCAGCATGAACGCGCAGGATGCGCAAATTCTCGAGCGCGCGACGCACACCATCGTGGCCCAGGTCGACGCAATGAAGCAGATGGTGAATGCCTTCTCGGAATATGCACGCGCCCCGGACATGCATTTCTCGCCGTTCGACCTGAACCAGTTGATCACCGAGGTCGTCGATCTGTACCGCTCCCACGAGAACACCGTGGAGATGAAGCTGTCGTTGAGCCCCCAGTTGCCCACGGTGTCCGCCGACCGGGTCCGCATCCGCCAGATTTTGAATAATTTACTCACCAATTCGTTCGAGGCGCTGGAGGGGCGGCCGGAGGGGCGGATCGAAATCGAAACTCATGTGGCCGAAGATGGTCCCAAACAGATAGCCGCCATCGTTGTGTCGGACAACGGTCCCGGATTTCAGCGGGATCTGATCGGTACCGTTTTCGATCCTTATGTCACAAGCAAGCCGAAAGGCACGGGTTTGGGACTCGCAATCGTGAAAAAGATAGTGGAAGAGCATGGCGGACGAATTGAGGCGGATAATCGACGTTCGGGCGGCGCCCGGGTGCGTATCCTGCTGCCATTGGGCGAAGGTGTGCGCGGAGTGATCAGCCGAGAGCCGCGCAAGAGTGAACAGAGGAGAGAACGCGTATGACCGCTTCTAGGATTCTGGTGGTGGACGATGAGGCGGACATCCGCGGGCTCTTGAAGGAGATTCTCGCGGACGAGGGCTACGAGGTCGACGTCGCGGCGGACGCCGCTCAGGCGCGAAGCTCGCGCGCGGCGCAGGTGCCCGATCTCGTGCTGCTCGACATCTGGATGCCCGACACGGACGGCATCACGCTGCTGCGTGAATGGTCCGTCACCGACGGCTATGATTGTCCGGTGGTGATGATGTCCGGGCATGGAACCGTCGAAACGGCGGTCGAGGCGACGCGCCTCGGCGCGTTCGATTTCGTCGAGAAGCCGCTGTCGCTCACGAAGCTCCTTCGCACGGTGGAGCGGGCGCTCGATGCAGGGCGCCGCAAACGGCTGTCCGAGCGGGCGAAAGGGGCGGCGCTCGCGGTGCCGATCGGCAAGAGCAAGCTCACCCAAGCGTTGCGCGAACAGGTGCAGCAGGCCGCCGCCAGCTCCTCCCCGGTGCTGTTGATCGGCGAGCTCGGTTCCGGGCGCGAGGCCTATGCGCGCTACCTGCATTCGCTGTCCGCGCGCTCCGCCAAGCCTTTCTTCATGGTGGTCGCGGCAAGTCTCGGTGCGGATCCGGCGGCTGCCCTGTTCGGCAGCGAGCGCGACGGCAAGGTGACGCTCGGCGCGCTCGACCAGGCCGCGGGGGGCTCGCTGTTCATCAACGGGCTCGAGGATCTGCACAGCGAGGCGCAGCGCACGCTGTTGGGGGCCATCGAGGAGAATGGCTACACACGCGTCGGCGGGCGCGACAGGGTGCCGCTCAACGTGCGCTGGATCGCGTCGGCACAGGAAGGCTTCGAGGGGCGTTCGTCCCCGGAGCCGTTCCGCCGCGACCTCATCGCGCATCTCAACGTGATCACGCTGCGGGTGCCTCCGCTGCGCGATTTTGCGGAGGACGTTCCCGACTTGCTGCGGTACTACGTGGATCGCCTGGTGGACGATCAGCATCTGCCGCTGCGCCGCTTCGCCGTCGCTGCGCAAAATCGACTGCGCAATTATCCCTGGCCGGGAAACTTAAGCGAGCTCAAGAACCTGGTGCAGCGTGTGCTGGTGCTGGGCGCGGGCGAGGAGATCCGGCTGGAGGAGATCGAACGGGAACTCGCCGTCAAAATGGCGCTCGACGAGCCCCTGGTGAAACAAGATCTGCTGGCGCTTCCGCTGCGCGAGGCGCGCGAGCAGTTCGAGCGTGCCTACCTGCAGCAACAGCTGCTGCTTTGCAACGGCAAGGTCGGTCAGCTGGCGAAGCGGGTGGGCATGGAACGCACCCATCTGTACCGCAAGTTGCGCGCATTGGGCGTCGATTTTCGTCAATTAGGCGAGGATTGAGCTCGATCTCCGGCTATTTCGTATTTTCCCCCCACGCACCAGGCGGTGCGTTCCCACTCCGCCATCGTGCGGGCCGTCACCTCACGAAGCGAGCGCAGGATTTCGTGCGCCGCCGCCGTTCCAGCCGCCCCCTCCAACTCGGCGGCGGCGGCGGCGATCGCTGGCGCCGAAATCGTGACTGCGGCGCCTTTCAAGCTGTGCGCGAGGCGCCGCACGGGGTCGGGATTTCCGGCACTGCCGATCGCGTCGGCAAGTCGCGCCAATGTGTCCTCGGCAGATTCCACGAAGAGCTGCACCAACTCGCTTGCGAACTTTGCATCGCCGCCGGTCCGAGCCAAGAGCGAGGACTCCTCGAACAGGATCGCCCCTTCCGGCGCACGCAACGTGCCTTCAGACGGGCGGCGCTGCTGACGTTCGGCCGACGAGAACGCGAGCTTGGCCAATACCCTCAGCAACAGCGCAGGATTGATCGGTTTGGTCAAATAGTCGTTCATCCCCGCGGCCAGGCATTTCTCCCGATCGGCGGCCAGCGCATGAGCGGTCAAAGCGATGACGGGGATCCTCGGATTTCTCACCCGCCCAGCCGGGCTGCGCAATTGCCGAGTGGCCTCGTAGCCATCCATTTGGGGCATCTGGCAATCCATCAGTACCACATCGAAGTCAGCCTCCCGCAAAGCTGACAGCGCCTCGAGTCCGTCGCCGGTGACCTGCACGCGGGCGCCCATGCCTTGAAGCAGGCGCGCGGCCAGCATCTGATTCACCAGATGATCTTCGGCGAGCAACACCCTCAATCCCAACAGCGCCGGCGCTTCGGGCGCCGCCTCCGCGGCCACCGCGCTGGGCTTGCCATTTTGCGTGAGGGCGATGAGCGCCCGCACCAGGACGCGGGTCTTGGCGGGCTTGGTCACGACGCGATCGACCCCCGTCATCTGCGCCTCGTTGAGATTGCAGGAGAGAGAGGTCAGCAGGATGAACGACGGCGGTGGCGCGGGGGATTCTCGGATGGCGGAGGCGAGCCACAAGCCGTCGTGGTCCGTGAGATCCTGGTCCATCACCACCGCGGCCGGTGGGCGATCCTTCGCGAGCATCGCGCGATACAGCGCCAACCCGCCGCGAGCATCGGCTGCGCACTCGACCTCACACCCCTCCGGGGCCAACTGACGCTCCAAGGCGCGCCGGCCGCTGGCGTGCGCCACGATGCCGAGTACGCGCACGCCGGACAGCTGCTTCACGACTTGGGCGCCGGTTTCGCCGTCGCTGCGTTTGAAAGACGTACTGAATCGGAAGCTCGAGCCTCGGCCGACCTCGCTTTCGACCTGGATGCCGCCGCCCATGGCCTCGGCGAGCCGCTTCGAGATCGACAGACCGAGGCCCGTTCCGCCGAATCTACGCGTCGTTGAACTGTCGGCTTGAATGAAGGGATCGAACAAACCTTGAATCTGTTCGGACGGAATGCCGATGCCGGTGTCGCGCACCAAGAAGTCGAGCGTCACGGCCCCGTGCTGCAAGTCGCGGCCTTCCACCGCCAGCATCACTTCGCCGCGGCCCGTGAATTTGACCGCATTGCTCAAGAGATTGAGCAGAATCTGGTGCAAGCGCATCGGATCGCCGCGAACCAGCCCCGGAACGGCCGGGTCCACGTCCACCAGCAGCTCGAGGCCTTTGGCCGAGGCCGGTAGCGCCACGGAATCGACGGCGTCGTCAATCACGGTGTGAAGGTCGAAATCGATGCACTCCAATTCCAATCGGCCGGCCTCGATCTTCGAGAAATCGAGCACGTGATTGATCAGCGCCAGGAGACATTCGCCGCTCGAGCGCACGATCTCCACGTATTCACGCTGCTGCTCGCCGAGCGCCGTATCGAGCAGCAAGCCGGTCATGCCGATGACTCCATTGAGCGGCGTGCGGATCTCGTGGCTCATGTTGGCCAGGAATTCGCTTTGCGCCCGATTGGCCGCCTCGGCGGCGTCCTTCGCCACCCGCAAGGTCTCTTCGCTGCGCCGCGCCTCGGTCACGTCCTGGAACGCACCGACGAGGCGCGAATAGCGGCCGTCGATGAGCTGCGGCTCGCCGATGGAGCGCACCCAACGCTCGCGTCCGCGGGCCGTGACGAACTGCGTGACGAAATCGAACGACCTTCCGTGGTCGAACGCGGCGCGGATCGCTGCCACGACCTCGCTGCGGGATTCGGCGGGATAGAACCCGAGTGCAGCCTCGAGTGAGGGCATCTCGCCCACCGGAAGATCGTGAATTCGATAGGTCATATCGGACCACCACGGGCCGGGTGCATCGAGGTCGAGCTCCCAACCGCCGATCTCGCCCATTCGGCTCGTGGCGGCGAGCCGGGCCTCCTGCTGAGTCACGCGGCTCTCCGCCTGTTTGCGCTGAGTGATGTCGACGCCCAATGCGTAGACGCCGATCACTTCGCGCTCGCGCACGTCGGGCAGAAATTCGCTCTGCCAATGGCGCACGCGTCCCGATGCATCCAGGTCGCCTTGATCGAACAGCTGGCGCTCGCCTTGGAGAGCCGCCGCCATGCGGGCGCGCGGGTTGCCGCCGTCCCGTTCGCCGAACAACTCCGGGAAGGAGGCACCGATGAGCCGGCCCGGTGCGACGTTGAACCGCTCATGGCAGGCGCGGTTGGCGAAACGGCAGATGCCTTCGCGGTCCCAGTACGCGACCGTCGCCGGGATGGCGTCGGAGATCTGCCGCAGGCGCTCCTCGCTGGCCCGCGACTTGGCCTCCTCCGCCGCGGTTTGCGATTGAAGATGCCCGTCAAACACGGCCGCGATCAGCGCAATCGCGAGCAACGCGACCGCCACCAGAGCGACCATCATCGCGAGCCATTGATTGTCGATGGGTTTTCCGCCGAAGCAGTAAGCGCCGGCGCTGATGCGGGCGGCGGCCATGCCGGTGTAATGCATGCCGCTGATGGCGATGCCCATGATCACCGACGCGCCCACCCGCGCGAGCGCCATCAGCCAGGTGTGGCCGGTGCGCAAAGTGAACGACAGCCAGAGCGCGGCGAACGAGGCCGCCACTGCAATTGCGACAGAGGCGAGCACGAGGACCGCGTCGTAGGAGATGCCCGGCGCGATCATGATCGCGCGCATGCCCAGGTAGTGCATGGCGGAAATTCCCGCGCCCATCACCAGGGCGCCCGCCACCAGGCGCAGCGACCCGAGCCGGGCGCCGGCCGCAATCCGAATCGCGCTGCCCGATGCGATCACGGCGGCCGCCAAGGAGAGCATCGTCAGGGTCACGTCGTACCGCAGTGCGATGGGCAACGTGAATGCCATCATGCCGATGAAGTGCATCGACCAGATGCCGATGCCCATGGCGAGCGCTCCGCCGATCAGCCAAGCGTGGGCAAATCGCGCGCCGGCAGCCGCGACCCGGGCGGCGAGTGAGAGCGCCGTGTACGAGACGAGCACCGCGACCGCGACGGATAATCCGACGAGCCAATGATTGTAGGTAGCTTGCATTTCCGGCCGAGGCAGCAGTCTTTCCGCTGTTTGGGTATCGGCATGCAAGCGTGCGAATTTAGCGACCGGTGTGCATTTTGGGCAGCGATCGAGGGCTGTCCAGGGTTCCCCCTACAGCCTGCGCCGGATCAGTCCCCGACGCGGATCACCAGCACGTCGACATCGGCCTTGCGCAGGACGGAGCGCAGGTGGTTGAGCTCGTCCAGATTCGAGATGGGACCGATGCGGATCCGGTGCCAGGTATCGTTGTCGACCGAGACTTTCTGAACCTTGGACTCGACCCCCTGCAGCGCCAATTTGGCGCGCACGCGGTCGGCATCGGCGAAGTTCTTGTACGAGCCCGCCTGCAGCACGTAGGTGCCGCTGCGGGTTTCGGGCACCGCGCGGGCATCGGGCCGCACATCCTTGTCCTTCTCCGGCACCACCACCTCGAACTTCGGCAGCATGGAATAGAACGCATAAGACTTTGCGGAATCGTCGGGCGGCCCGGACTCGGCGTTGTCGGCTTCGCCCAATTCGCCGCCGCGGGGATGCTTCTTGTCCGTCTTGGCGGTGACCTTGGTGCCGGCTGCATCGGGTCGATGATCCTTGACATAAATTGCAGCGGCGATGGCAAGGCCCGCGGCCAAACCGCAAACGACGCCGATCCACCCTGAGAATTTGCTGCCGGGCCGTTTGCGCTTCGGCTTGTAGTCGCGCGCCATCTTGCCCGGCTACATCGTATCGGGTGCCGATACGCCCAGAAGGCGCAGGCCGTTTCTGATGACCGCCTGCGTGGCGAGCGCGAGGCTCAATCGGGCATCGCGCAGCGCCTCGTCCTCGACGAGAAACTGGTGAGCGCTGTAATAGGTGTGAAAATCGTTCGCCAGATCCCGCAGGTAATGCACCAACGCATGCGGTGCCCGCTCCAGAGCGCAGTACTGCACGGTCTCGGGGTAGCTCGAGAGGCGTTTGATCAGCCTCATTTCCTGCGGCTCGGTCAGCCGCGCGAGCGCGGCTTCGGCGCGCGCGGGATCGTGCGCGAACCCGCGCTCCTGCATCTGCCGCTTCACGCTCGCCACGCGGGCGTGCGCATATTGGATGTAGTACACCGGGTTGTCGTTGGAGCGGGCCTTGGCGAGCTCCAGATCGAAATCCAGGTGCTGGTCGTTGCTGCGCATGACGTAGAACAAGCGCGCGGCATCATTGCCGACTTCGCCGCGCAGCGCGCGCAAGGTCACGAACTCTCCCGAGCGCGTGGACATCTGAGCCTTTTCGCCGCCGCGAAACAGCGTGACGAACTGTACGAGCCGCACTTCGAAGCATTCCGGCGGCCCTCCGAGCGCAATCAGACCCGCGCGCAACCGGGCGATGTAGCCGTGATGATCGGCGCCCCACACATAGAGCAGATGCTCGAAGCCGCGCTCGCGCTTGTTGAACACGAAGGCGATGTCGGAGGCGAAATAGGTCTTGATGCCGTTCTCGCGGACCATCACCCGGTCTTTTTCGTCCCCATAATCGGTGCTCCTGAACCAGAGCGCTCCATCCTTCAGATAGGCATGCCCGCGTTCCTTCAATTTCGCGACCGCCCGGTCGATGGAGCCGTCGTCGATCAGCGAGCGCTCGCTGAACCAGGAATCGAACGTCACGCCGAATTCTTCGAGGTCCTCGCGGATGTCGCCCAAGATGGCGGACAAGGCAGCTCCAAGCACGCGCTGGAACACCGCGTCGCCGAGCAGCTCCCGCGCGCGGACGATGACCGCGTCGATGTAGGCGTCCTTGTCCCCGCCTTGCGGCTCGTCGGGGGGAAGGCCCTCGAAGATCTGCGCGGGACTTCTGACCAGGGCGTTGCCCTCGGCCGCGCGCAGCTCCGCCGCAATGCTCTTGAGATACTCGCCGCGATAGCCGTTGGCGGGAAAATCGAAACGTTCACCGCACTGCTCGAGATATCTGAGCCAGGTGCTCGCCGCGAGGATTTCCATCTGCCGGCCGGCATCGTTCACGTAGTATTCGCGCGCCACGCGATAACCCACGGCCTCGAACAGGTTCGCGACGGTCGCTCCGAAGGCGGCGTGGCGGCCGTGTCCGACGTGCAAGGGGCCGGTGGGATTCGCCGACACGAACTCCACGAGCACCGATTTACCGCGTCCCACCGTGGAGCGGCCGTAGGAGTCGCCCTCGGCAAGAATCCGGCCGATCTCGGCGCGATAGGAGGCATCGTCAAGGAAGAAATTGATGAACCCGGCGCCCGCAATCTCGACTTTGGCGACCGCGGGGTGCAGCGGCAGGGCGGATTTCACGGCCTCGGCAATCTTGCGCGGGTTCTGACGAGCGGCTTTCGCGAGACGCATGGCGACGTTCGAGGCGAAATCGCCATGCGTTGCGTCGCGGGTGCGTTCCACTTCGATGTCGATGTCGCGTTGCGCGGCAGGAACCAGGGTTTCGGGCAGTACGGCCAGCGCCTGCCTCAGCAAGGTCTCGATCAGGTTCTTCAAGGCAAATCCGTCGATGGGTCAGATGAATGAGGGGCCGGCAGTGTACCGCAAACACCTTGCGCCTTAAGGCCCTAGTCCACCTCCAGGGGATCCACGTCGATGGACCAGCGCAACCCCGGAGGCCCCGGCAAGGCCTCCACTTTCGAGAGCCACGCGGCCAAAAAGCGCTGCAGCGGTCCGCGTGAGGGGCTCTCGATCAACAGGTGGGCGCGGAAGTGGTCGGCGCGCCGGGCGATCAAGGCAGCGGCCGGCCCCAGCACCCGCACGCTGCCATCGTGCAGCGGGCGCGCGCTCGAGGCGGCGGCGCGCAAGTAGGTGTCCAGCCCATCCCTATCCTTCGCCTCCGCGCGCAGCAGCGCGAGCCGCGAGTAGGGCGGCCAGTTCGCCGCCCGGCGCTCCTCGAGCGCGATTTGCGCGAAGCGCTCGTACCCGTCGGCGAGCAAGCGCGTGAGCAAGGGGTGCTCGGGGAAGGATGTTTGCACGATGACCTCGCCCGGCCGGGCGGCGCGCCCGGCGCGTCCGGCCACCTGGGTGATGGTCTGTGCCAGCCGCTCGGTGGCGCGAAAATCGCTGGCGAACAAGCCCTGATCGGCATCCAAGATGACCACCAGACTCACGTCGGGGAAATGATGGCCCTTGGTGAGCATTTGCGTGCCGACCAGAATGCGCGCCTCGCCCCGATGGACCCGATCGAGCACGGCCTGCATGGCGCCGCTCGCGCCCGCCGTGTCGCGATCGAGCCGCGCCAGAGGCGCATCGGGGAACAAACGCACCAAGGTCTCTTCGACGCGCTCGGTGCCCTGACCCACGGGGTGCAGCGGCTGACTGCAGCTTGGGCACGCGGCGGGCACCTGGGTGCGGGCGCCGCAGTGGTGACAGCGCAGCTCCCTTGCCCGGACGTGCAGTGTCATGCGTGCATCGCAATGAGCGCAGCAGGCGATCCAGCCGCAGGCGTTGCAAAACAGGGTCGGCGCGTAGCCCCGCCGGTTCAAGAACACGATCACCTGACCGCCCATCGCCAGGTGCCGCTGCATGGCGCTCAGAGCCGGCTGCGACAGCCCCTGATCGCTCGCGTGTTTGCGCAGATCCACCAAGTGCATGGCGGGAGGACGCGCCGCACCGGGCCTTTGCGGCAGCTCGTGCCGCAAATAGCGTCCCTGCGCAACGTTGTCGAGGGTCTCGAGCGAGGGCGTGGCGGATCCCAAGATCACGGGAACTTGCGCGCGCTGCGCGCGCAGCACCGCGAGATCCCGCGCCGAGTAATGGAATCCTTCCTGCTGCTTGAACGAGGCGTCGTGCTCCTCATCGACCACGATGAGGCTCAAGCGCTCGAGCGGGGTGAACACGGCCGAGCGCGTGCCGATGACGATTCGCGCCGAACCGGCGTGCGCGGCGCGCCAGGCGTCGCGGCGCTGGGCTCCGGTCAGCCCGGAATGCAACGCCACCACGCCGGCGCTGAAACGGCGCTCGAATCGCTCGACGAGCTGCGGCGTCAGCGCGATCTCGGGCACCAGGACCAGCACTTGGCGGTCAGTGCCGAGCGCCGCAGTGATGATCTGTAAATACACCTCGGTTTTGCCGCTGCCCGTGACGCCATACAAGAGATGCGCAGCGAAACGCCCCAGGGACGGCCGGATGGCCTCGATCACGCCCGCTTGAACGGCCGTGAGTTCGACCTCGCTGGGTCGCGATTCGACCGCCGTGGGCGCGGCGGGCAGCACCCGAGGGGCGGCCCAGCCGCTTTCGGCCAGCCCCCGAAACAGCGCCGGCTTGAACCCGGAGAGGCTCTCCGCGGTGGCGCTGCCGCGCTCTGCGAGCTGCGCGAGCAAAGCGCGTCGTTTCGGCGCGCGCTTGGCGGTGGGACGCTCGAGTTCGGCACACCCCGCGGCCGTGAGCGACCACACCTCGACGGGAGCCAGCGCAGCTTGACCGCCCCGCAGGCTCGCCGGTAACGCGGCCGCCATGACCTCGCCGAGCGGGTGGTGATAGTAGTCAGCGGCCCAACGCAGCAGATCGAAGGTCACGGCGTCGAACACCGGCCTCGAATCCAATAGCTCGAGCGCAGGCCTCAACCTGGCGATGGCGATCGGGGAGTCGTCGGCAACTTCCATCAGGATGCCCACCATCTGGCGTCGCCCGAACGGGACCCGCACCCGCACCCCGGGGCAAGGCGCCGGATCGCCGCCAGCGCCGCCCGCAGGGGGCAAATAATCGAACACCCGGCGCAACGGCGTGTCGAGCGCGATGCGCAGAATCACGCCAGTTTTCTTGTCCACAATTCCTGTGGATAAGTCTGTTGAGAAACAGGGATCATGAGCGCTAAGTGCCCGTTCTATTTCGAGACATAATCAAATTGGCGAAAAAGTGTGCGTAATTGAAAAGAATCAAGGAAAATCAGTAGGTTGCGTCACCCTCTAGATACCCAATTCAAGATACCGTTGCAAATATTGCACGGCGAGTCACAGTCTTTGTGCGTAAGTCGCTGATCCTGCGGTGTCGCCGTCAACCGCAGGCAACCGCAGGCGTTATACCCGTAACAGGTCGACTCCGTCGATGCTAAAGAGGACGCCGTATGTCGGGCTTTGATACGCTCCCGAGCGCTTGGATGGTATGGGATGGTCCCGCGCCAGCACCTGGGGGAGCGGTTCTGGAGCAGACGCGAGCACTGGATAAATTCTTGGCCGAAATCGAGCGCCGGGCGTTCCGCATGGCGCAGGTCGCGCTGCGCGACCCCGACGACGCCATGGATGCGGTACAGGATGCGATGTTGAAGCTGGCCCGCAACTACGCGGCGCGCCCGAGCGCCGAGTGGCGGCCGCTGTTCTATCGCATCCTGGAGAATGCCATTCGAGATCTGCAGCGGCGCCGCAGCGTGCGCAAGCGCTTCATGGTGTGGCTGCCGGGCCCGAAGGAGGATCCGGACAACGAGGCGCAGGATCCCATGGAAACGGTGGCGGATGGCGGAACCCCCGTACCGGAGCGATTGATGCAGGATGAGGCCATGCAGAAACTGGAATCATCGCTGCGAGCGCTGCCGGCGCGGCAACGTGAGGCGTTCACGCTCCGCAATTTCGAGGGCTTGGATGTCGCCGAGACCGCGAGCGCCATGGGCTGCTCCGAGGGCAGCGTCAAGACGCATTACTCGCGCGCCGTGCATACGCTGCGCGCACAACTGGGCGAGGTTTGGTGATGAGCGAAGAGACTGTGGACCCGCCGATTTCCGCGCTCGAAGAGCGCAGCCGCACGCTGTTCGAGGATAGCGTTGCGGGCCTGGACATGGCTACGCGCTCGCGGCTCACGCAGGCGCGCCACGCCGCGCTGGCGGCCGCCGACGCTTCCACCGGGCGCCGGTGGCGCATGCCCGTGTGGGCATCCGCTGCGGGCGTGACGGCCGCGGCAGTGCTTGGCGTCGCGCTGTGGTTCGGGGGTCCATTGAACCCGCACGGCCAGATGCCCGCTGCCGATGCTCAATCGACTTTCGAGGATCTGGACATTGTCGCCGCGAGCGATGAGAGTTCCGGGGATGCGATGGACATGCTTCAAGACGATATCGACTTCTATGCGTGGGCCGAAAAGACCGCGAACAGCGAGCCGACGGCGTAGAGGCCTCAAGGATGCATGGCTGTTGAGTCTGCCCAGGTATTGGTTGGCCCTCGGAGCGGCTCTCTGGGGGTTGACCGCCATGGGGCAGACGCCCGGTCAGGGACAAACTCCCGCGCCGCCGCCGCAACCGCAAGGGCATGCCCCTGTGGCGACGCAGCGGCCCGCGGACGCACCCGATGACGAGTTCATCGAGTTTTTGGGAGAGGACGATCACGGAGATTCCGCTTGGTGGGAATTCTTGAAAAAGACGCCGCCGGGAAGTCAGAACCCCGCGCAGCCGCAGAGCCCAAAGCAATGATCGGGCCATTGCCGCGGGTTCTATTGCTGTGTGCCCTGGCTCTGGCGGCCATCGACGTGAGCGCGCAGCCGCCTCCCGCCGAGCCGCCCGGCTCGGTCGCGCCCGCTGCTCCTGCCGCCCCTCGCTCGTGGCAATCGCTGTCCGCGCAGCAACAGCAGCTTCTGCAGAATTTCCAGGGAAAATGGGACAGTCTGCCGCCGGAGAAGCAGCAGGCGCTCGCGCGGGGCAGTCAGCGGTGGGTCACCATGACTCCGGAGCAGCGCAACGGCGCCCAGGAGCGCTTCAAACAGTGGCGCGCCCTGCCGCCCGAGCAGCGTCAGGTCCTGCGCGAGCGTTGGCGGCAGTTCAGAGCCCTGCCGCCCGAACAGCAGCAGAGAGTGCGCGAGCAGTTCCAGCGCTTCAGGCAGATGCCCTTGGAACGCCGCCAGGAGCTGCGCCGGCAGTGGCGCCAGATGAGCCCCGAACAACGGCGCAGCGTGACGGGACGGCCGGCAGGGCGGGCACCGGGACGGCCGGCGCCGGGAGTGCGGCGTTTTCCGCACTGACGGTGTGATGCGCCGAGGTCAAACGGCGCAGAGTTCGGAGCGGATCAGAAACCGCCTGTTGAGCGGCGCCTCGAGCGAGAAGCTCGCGCCGCGCCCCGGAACGACATCCACCGTCCAGCGGGTATGCGCCCAGCGTTTGTACTGCTCCCGATCCATCCAGAACTCGCAGCCGGCGATCTCGCCCACCTTCTCGTCCACGCCGCCGAGCTTGAACTCGCCCACCTGAAAGCACATGGGGGCGCTGCCGTCGCAGCACCCCCCCGACAGGTGAAACATGATCGGCCCGTGCGCCGCCTTCAGCTCCTCGATCAACCGGCGCGCCTCCTCCGTGACGTCGACGTGATCGAGCGCCATCAAAAGAAGCCCAGCGCCTTGGTCGAGTAGCTGACCAGCACGTTCTTGGTCTGCTGATAGTGGTCGAGCATCATCTTGTGGGTCTCTCGTCCGATGCCGGATTTCTTGTATCCGCCGAACGCGGCGTGCGCCGGGTAGGCATGGTAGCAATTGGTCCACACCCGCCCCGCCTTGATGCCGCGCCCGAATCGATAGGCCGTATTCAAGTCGCGGGTCCAGACGCCCGCGCCCAGCCCGTACAGCGTGTCGTTGGCGATCTCCATCGCCTGCTCCGGCGTATCGAAGGTGGTCACCGAGACCACGGGCCCGAAGATCTCCTCCTGGAACACGCGCATTTTGTTGTGCCCCTCGAACACCGTGGGCTTGATGTAGTACCCGCCGGCGAGGTCGCCCGACTGCTTGTTGGCCACACCGCCGGTCAGCACCTTCGCGCCTTCCTTCTTGCCGATGTCGAAATACGACAGAATCTTCTCGTACTGATCGTTCGAGGCCTGCGCGCCGATCTGCGTACTCATGTCGTACGGATCGCCTTGGCGGATCTTCTCGACACGCGCGATTGCCTTCTCCATGAACCGGTCATAAATGGAGCGCTGCACCAGCGCGCGGGAGGGACAGGTGCACACCTCGCCCTGATTGAGCGCGAACATCGCAAAGCCCTCGAGCGCCTTGTCGACGAAGTCATCATCATCGCGCATCACGTCGGCGAAGAAGATGTTCGGCGATTTGCCGCCGAGCTCCAGGGTCACCGGGATGATGTTCTCCGAGGCGTACTGCATGATGAGCCGGCCGGTGGTCGTCTCG
>JBEKHO010000013.1:0-113651 GCA_050012215.1 Steroidobacteraceae bacterium | reverse complement strand
CTGCAATACGTCGGTGCGCGAGGCACCGCCGGCGGTGACCCGGCGGTGAGTGATGTCGAGCGCGGATTGCTGTGAGCGGGCGATGTCCTCTTCCGCCGCAATTTGTGCCCGGAGCGAGGCCTCGGTGATCGCCGCGGCAACCACGTTGCTGGTGAGCGTGAGATAGCTCGCCTCCAAGGAGAACCGCGCGTAGTCGGCCTGCGCCTGCAGCGCCTCGATCTGCCGGCGGATGCCGCCGAACGCGTCGAGCGTGTAAGACACGCTGACATTCGCGCTGTTCAACGTGTAGTAGTAGCCGCCGGAACCGGGGAGACCGAAGGCAGCCAGCGTGCCGCGGTTGCGCTGCGCCTCGTACGTCCCCGACAGACTCGGCAATAGCGCTCCGCGCTCCGCAGCCACGTTCTCGTGGGCCTCGCGCAGCGCCGCCTGCGCGGATTCGAGCGTCGGATTCTGCTTGAGCGCGCGATCGATGAGGGCGTTGAGTTCGGGCGATTGGAACAGCGTCCACCACTGGCCGGGAATGTCCAGGCCATCGACGAAGCGCTGGGCTTCGCCGCCCGGAATGGGAGTCGAAGCGGTGGTCGTCTGCGCCGTGGACCCCGCCGGCGCGAACCCGGCGTTGGCGGGCGCCGCAGGCGGTTTGAAATCCGGTCCGACCGCGCAACCGGCCGGGATGCCGAGCGCGAGCGCGCAGAGCATCAGGAAATACCAGAACGCGGAACGGCCGCGACCGATGAAAATGTGCGAATTCTTGACCAAGGCTAGCCCGCGTCCCTGATTTCAGCGTCGCCGCGCGGCGCGGCGCCATTCAAGAAGATATCCACCACTTGTTGCAAATGCGCGGCGAAATTTAATTTCGACATCTCATCCGCCGATCCGAACAAGAGGCACTCGTGCAGCTCCGCGCAAACCATTTGCATGAACAGCGCGGCCGCGCGATCCGGGTCCGCGAGCACCAGCTTGCCGCGCAACATCTGGCCGCGAAAATAATTGGCGACGGCGTTGTTCACGCGCGCCTTGGTGCCGGCGCGCATCTTTGCCGCCAACTCCGGGAAGCGCTGCGCTTCGGTGGCCACGATGCGAAACAGTGCGGCCGCTTCGGGCGCGCACGCCCGGCCGGTGACCGTCTCGCCGATGGTGAGCAATGCCTGCCGGGTCGGGAGGCGATCGAGCTCGGCTCCGAAAAAGGTCACCATGTCGCGCTCCACCAGCCGGGTGATGACCGAGGCCAGCAGGTCTGCCTTGTTCTTGAAACGCTCGTAAATGGTCCGTGTGGAGACTCCGGCCTCGTGAGCTACCTTGTCGATGCTGGCCGCCCCATAACCGTCCCTCAAGAAAACCCGCGTGGCGGCGGCGATCATTATGTCAACTCTCGCAGCTTCGGTGCCTCGGCGCGGCCGACCAACACCGGCACTGGGCGCCCGTTCGCGCGTTGTCGCCGGCTGTTTGCGTTGCTCCATCACTCGAAAAATGACATGTGTCGTTTTCCAAAGCAAGAATTATTTGCGATGCTGACATTCTAGTCATAAAATATCATACGGTTAATTATTAGTATCCAAATGAATAGTGGCCCCCACGCGCCCCGGCCTTCCGCCGCCGGCCAAGCTAGCCGACTGCGTCCCGTGAATTGGCGCCACATCAGCCGGATGTTCGCAGTGACCTGCGCCTTGTGCAGTGCCTGCGCCGGGCTGCCGCCCAAACCGGAGCGCGCATCTTCGATGCAGGCAGCGCCGCTGTCCGAGCCGCCCGGAGGTGGGGGCCCATGGCCCGCCGCGCAGTGGTGGAAGCAATATCGCGATCCGACCCTGGACCACCTGGTCGAGCTCGCGCTCGAGTCCTCGCCGACGCTCGCTTCAGCGCACGCGCGATTCGACACCGCCCGACAGTCCGTGCGGATCGCGAGCGCCGAGAACGGCGCGCACCTGCAGGCGAGCGGCGATTTCTCGAGGCAGCGGCTCAGTGACAATGGGCTCTTCTCACCCTCGCTGTTGGGCTTCAACTGGTACAACCAGGCAGATCTCGGCCTGCAGGCGAGCTATACGTTCGATTGGTGGGGGAAGCAGCGCCAAACCGTCGAGGCGGCGATGGACGCAGCGCATGCGAGTCAGGCCGAGCGCAGCGCCGCGGCGCTGATGCTCACGAGCTCGATCGCCGACAGCTATTTCGGATGGCAGACGGATGAGGCTCGTATCGCATTGGCGCGCGACCGCGAGAGGACGCTCGAGCGCGAACGCTCGATCAGCGAGGCGCGCATCCATGCCGAGATCGATCCCAAAGATGACCTGCGACGGGCAGACGCGGCGGTTGCCGAGGTGCGCGAGCAGCTCGACGCGCTCGAGGGCTCTGCAAAGTTGCGGGTGATCGAGCTCGCAGCGCTTGCCGGTCGGGCGCCCGCCGAGCTTCCCGAGCTGCACGTGCGTCCGCTGCCGTCGGTGGCCCTGGCTCTGCCCGATGGCGTGCGCATCGATTTGTTGTCGCGGCGCCCGGACATCGTCGCCAGCCGTTGGCGCGTGGAGGCGGCAGAGCACAGCCAGGAGTCCGCGCGGGCCGAGTTCTTTCCGGACATCAGCGTCAACGCGCTGATCGGGTTTCAGAGCATGGATGTCGGTACTCTGTTGAGCTATAGCAGCCGGGTCCCCGGCGCCTCCGCGGCGATACATCTGCCGATCTTCGATGCCGGCCGTCTCAAGGCTCGGTATGGAGCGGCGCAGGCCGCGGTCGCGTCCGCGGTCGCGAGCTACCGGGATGCGGTGGTGAGCGCGGCGCGCGATGTCGCGACGCAGGCATCGAACCTGGCGCAGATCGAGGCCCAAAGCACAGAGCGGCGGAAAAGTCTCGACGCGGCGACGGCGCTCGCGACGAGCGCGGCAGCCCGGGTGCGGCAGGGTGTCGTCGATCCGCGAGTCGAGCTGCGCGCCGCCGATACGTTGATTCAAGAAAGAGACGCGATGCTCCAGCTCGACGCGGCGGCCGTGTCGGCGGACATCGGTCTGAAGCGGGCGTTGGGCGGGGGATATGAGATGAAGGCAACACCATGAATGCGAATGTCGAGCCCATCGTGCCCGCTGCGGAGAGCGGCCGCCGACGCCGGATTCTTCTGCTGATGGCCGCGGCATTCGTCGTCATCGGGGTGCTGTGGGCGGCCTACTGGGTATTGGTGCTTTCCAAGCGCGAGCGCACCGATGATGCCTATGTCAACGGCAACAAGGTCGTGCTGTCCGCACAGGTGCCGGGAACCGTGGTCTCCGTGCTCACCGACGATACGCAGCTCGTACGCGCCGGGGACGTGTTGATCAAGCTCGATCCGACCGATGCCGAGATCGATCTCGCCCGCGCCGAGAGCGCTCTGGCGCAGACAGTCCGTCAGGTCAGGCAACAGCAAGCGACCGCACGCCAGTACGATGCGTTGATCGCAACCCGCAGGATAGAGCTCGCCCGCGCGAGGGCGGACCTCGAGAAGCGCGAGCCGCTGATCGCCGCCGAGGCGATCGCGCCGGAGGAAGTGCGCCACGCCCGCGAAGCGGTCGAGCTCGGCAAGGCTGCGCTCGATCAGGCCGAGCGCGAGGCGATCGGCGCTCGGGCGCTGGTGGACGGCGTCGACGTGAAGAACAACCCGGCGGTGCTGAAGGCGAAGACCGAGTTTCGCGACGCCTGGATCAGGTCCAAGCGCAATGCGGTGCTCGCGCCGGTCACCGGCTATGTCGCTGATCGCAGCGTGCAATTGGGACAGCACATCCAGGCGGGCCAGGCGCTCTTGACCGTCATTGCGCTCAATCAATTGTGGGTCGACGCCAATTTCAAGGAAGTGCAGCTGCGGGATCTGCGCATCGGCCAGCCGGCCGCGGTGCGCAGCGACCTCTATGGGGGCGCGCATGAGTTTCACGGTCGAATCAGCGGTCTGTCGGCGGGAACCGGGGCTGCCTTCGCTCTGCTGCCGGCTCAAAATGCTTCGGGAAATTGGATCAAGGTGGTGCAGCGCGTGCCGGTGAGGATCGAGCTCGACGCCCAGGACCTGGCGCAGGCGCCCCTGCGGGTCGGCCTCTCGGCGACGGTCACGGTGGATACGACGGATCGGGATGGACCGGTGCTCGCGGGCAAATCGGCCGACAGACCGGTCGCAGATACGCAGGTGTACAACCAGGATCTGGATCAGGCGAACGCGGCGGCCGAGGCGATCGTCGCGCGTAATTTGGGCCCCGAAACTTAAGCCAGGTTGATCTCACGCAAGCAACGGCGCGAGGTGCGCGGCGGTGGCCCCGCGCATACCCGCCGCAACGTCCGCCGGGGTGCCGTGCGCGACGATGCGGCCGCCGCGATTGCCGGCGCCCGGACCCATGTCGATCAACCAGTCACTCGCCGCGGCGACGCGCATGTCGTGCTCGGCCACGATCACCGTGTTGCCGGCGTCGACCAGGGCATTGAGCTGCGCCATCAGCTTGTCCACATCCGCGGGATGTAAACCGATGGTGGGCTCGTCGATGACATAGAGACTGTCGCCGCGCTGTGCGCGCTGCAGCTCCGTCGCCAGCTTGATGCGCTGCGCCTCGCCGCCGGAAAGTTCCGTGGCCGGCTGGCCGAGCCTCAAGTATCCCAGGCCGATGGCGTGCAAGAGCTGCAGCGAATGCGCCACGCCCGTGCTGTCGCGAAAGAATTCCAACGCTTCATCCACCGTCATGCGCAAAACCTCGGCGATGTTCTTGCCGCGATACGCAACCTCGAGCGTTTTAGGGTTGTACCGTGCGCCGCGGCAGTCCGGACACGGAGCATAGACGCTCGGCAAGAACAGCAGCTCGACCGACACGAAGCCCTCGCCCTCGCAAGTGGGGCAACGGCCCTTGACGACATTGAAGGAAAAGCGGCCGGCGTCGTAGCGCCGCGCTTTCGCGGCGGAAGTCTCGGCGAACAGCCGGCGCACAGCGTCGAACAGGCCGGTATAAGTCGCGAGATTCGAGCGGGGCGTTCGGCCGATGGGCTTTTGGTCGATGTTGACCAGCCGCTTGATTCGGGAGGCGCCCGATTGGATGGATCCTGCGACCGGGCCGGCGGCGGCGAATTCGAGCTCTTCGACATCCTCCGGCGTTTGCGGCTCGTGTCCCAGATGTCCGGCGATCAGGTCCACCAGCGCCTGACTCACCAGACTCGACTTGCCGGAGCCGGACACGCCGGTGACGGCCGTGAACACCCCGAGCGGAAACGCCACGTCGACACCCCGCAAGTTGTTGCGCGTGACGCCTTTGAGCTTGAGCCAATCCTTCGGCTGGCGAGGCGCGTGATGAATGCGCTCCGGCGCACCCAGATAGCGCGCCGTGACCGAGCCGCTCGCGCCGCTGAGGCCCTCGAAGGGACCGTTGTACACCACCTGGCCGCCGTGCTCGCCGGCGCCGGGGCCCACGTCCACGATCCAGTCGGCACGGCGCATCACCTCGAGATCGTGCTCGACCACGAACAGCGAGTTGCCGGCGGCTTTGAGCTGATCGAGCGCGGCGAGCAGCGCCTCCGTGTCCGCGGGATGCAGTCCCGCGGAGGGCTCGTCGAGCACATAGATGACGCCGAAGAGATTCGAGCGGATTTGCGTGGCCAGCCGCAGGCGCTGCAATTCACCGGGCGACAGGGACGGCGTGCCGCGGTCCAGGGACAGATAATCGAGGCCGAGTGCGCTGAGCGCTCCGATCCGCTCGATGATGCCCGCCGCGAGGCGCTTTGCCGCAATACGTTTTTCCTCACCGGCCGCCGCCGCGGCATCGGGCCGGCCCGCGGCCGTGGGTTGGAGAATCGCTTTGAGATCCTCCAGCGACTTGTGCGACAGCTCGCCGATGTCGTAACCCGCGAACTTCACCTCCAAGGCCTCGCGCTTGAGGCGCTTGCCGTGGCAGCTTGGGCAGAGCGTGCCGCTCATGAACCGTTGCACTCGTCGCTTCATGAGCGCGCTCTGCGTGGTGGCGAAGGTCTGCAGCACGTACTTGCGGGCGCCGGTGAACGTTCCCTGGTAACTCGGCTCTTCCTTGCGCCGGAGTGCGCGGCGCGTTTCGGCCGGCGTGTATCCGGCATACACGGGAACGGTCGGTTGTTCCTCGGTGAACAGGATCCAGTCGCGATCCTTCTTGGGCAGCTCGCGCCACGGTTTGTCCACGTCGTAGCCCAGGGTGACGAGGATGTCGCGCAAGTTCTGGCCGTGCCAGGCCGGTGGCCACGCGGCGACGGCGCGCTCGCGGATGCTCAGCGAGTCATCGGGTACCATGGCGCGTTCCGTCACGTCGTAGATGAATCCCAATCCGTGACACGTCGGGCACGCTCCCTGGGCCGTATTGGCCGAGAAATCCTCGGCGTACAGCATCGAGCGCCCGCGAGGGTATACCCCCGCGCGCGAGTACAGCATGCGCAGCAGATTCGACAGGGTCGTGACGCTTCCCACGGTGGAGCGCGTGCTTGCGCTGCCGCGATGTTGCTGGAGCGCGACGGCCGGAGGGAGTCCCTCGATCGAATCGACATCGGGCACGCCGGCTTGGTCGATGAGGCGTCGAGCATACGGTGCAACCGACTCGAAATACCTGCGCTGCGCCTCGGCGTACAAGGTGCCGAAGGCGAGCGAGGACTTTCCAGAGCCGGATATGCCGGTGAATACCACCAGCGCGTCGCGGGGAAGGTCCAGATCGACGCTCTTGAGATTGTGTTCACGCGCGCCGCGTACCCGGACGAAGCGATCGGGAGGGAAGGACTGTGTCATTGATTCAACGATACCGATTCCCCACTGAAAAAAGCAGCAAATCCCTGCCCGTGGGCGGTCGGCGGTCCGACACCCGGACGGCGCCCGCGCCTACAAGATCGGCGTGCCGCGGATGCGATATTGCTCGCGCATGCTCGATGGCGGAGGCCTTGCTCCCGCGGGTCGCTGTGTGCGCGGGTCGGCCGCATGCCGATGTTTACGAGGAGCCAGACATGGGAATCAACAAGGACCAGGTAGATGGTCGCGTGAAGGAAGCCGCAGGCAAGATTCAGGAAGTTGCCGGTAAAGTGACCGGCAGTCCGGTGCAGGAACTCAAGGGAAAGGTCAAGAAGGCCGTCGGGTCCGCGCAGGCTGGACTAGGCGACGCCAAGGAGCGCGTCAAGGAGAGCAACCGGGAGGACGCTCGCCAAGACGCGAAGTAAAGCAAGGACACCAGGGGTAAAGCCGGTCGGGCCGTATCGTACCGGCCTTTTCCTCGGTCGGCCCCCCTAGGACCCCTCGCACACCCCCGCTGCACGCAACGCGTCGGCCGGGGTGTGCGAGTTTGCGGATGGACGCACCCGCGGCCATTCGTGACAATGGCGCTCCACTTTATGGAGGCGCCCGTGATCCGACTCATTCGCCATGCCACCTGCTGCGCGCTTGTCTGTGCAGCGACGGTGATCACCGCTGTCCCGGCGTTGTCCTCCCCGGAGGCGCCGTCCCCGGACTCGCTGCTCGGGTACGTCGGAGGATCGGGAACCCTCGAACAACAACGGGAGGCTGAGTTTCGGGCGGCCATATCGGCGGACAACATCCGCGAGACCATGCGCCGCCTGAGCGCCAGACCTCATCACGTAGGCTCCGCCTATGACAAGGACAACGCGGAGTGGATCCTGGCGCGGTTCAAGGAGTGGGGGTTCGACGCGAAAATCGAGACTTTTCACGTGCTCTTTCCGACCCCCAAGACGCGGGTGGTCGAGCTCTTGAAGCCGACTCCGTTTCGCGCGCGGCTCGAGGAGCCGCCCGTGCCCGGTGATCCCACCTCCGAACAGGTCTCGGAGCAGCTGCCAACCTATAACGCCTATTCCGCCGACGGCGATGTAACCGCACCCCTCGTCTACGTCAATTACGGTAATCGGGAGGATTACGAGGAGCTTGACCGGCTCGGCATTTCCGTCAAAGGGGCCATCGTGATTGCGCGCTACGGCGGGGGCTGGCGCGGCGTGAAACCGAAGGTCGCGGCGGAACACGGTGCGGTGGGGTGCATCATTTACTCCGACCCGAAGGGGGACGGCTACTTCGAGGGAGACCAATACCCTGCCGGGGGCTGGCGCCCAAAGGACGGAGTGCAGCGGGGCAGCGTCATGGACACGCAGTATCCAGGGGACCCCTTGACGCCCGGAATCGGCGCGACCGCGAATGCCAAGCGGCTGGCGCTGAAGGACGCGAAGACCATCACCGCCATTCCGGTGCTTCCCATTTCTTATGCCGACGCGTTGCCGCTGCTCTCCGCCTTGGCGGGACCGGTGGCGCCCGCGCCGTGGCGCGGCGCGCTTGCGATCACCTACCATGTCGGCCCGGGACCCGCGCTCGTTCATTTGGCGGTGAGTTCGAATTGGGACATCAAGCCCATCTATGACGTGATCGCGACCCTGCATGGCTCGAGCGCTGCGGACCAGTGGGTGATCCGCGGCAACCATCACGATGCCTGGGTCAATGGGGCTGAGGACCCCATCTCCGGACAGGCTGCGATGCTCGAGGAGGCGCGCGCGATGGGCGAACTGCACAAGCGCGGATGGACTCCCGCGCGCACCATCATCTTCTGCGCCTGGGATGGCGAGGAGCCGGGGCTGCTCGGATCCGTGGAGTGGGTGGAGACGCACGTCGAGGAATTGCGCAGGCACGCGGTCGCCTACCTAAATTCCGATACCAACGAACGCGGGTTCATGTTGCCGGGGGGCACTCAGGATCTCGAGACCCTGATCAGCGGCGTGGCGCGCGCGATCGAGGATCCGGAGACGCACATGAGCGTGTACCAACGCTCGCATCTGTACAGCATCGCGCACGCGGGCAGCGCCGAGGAGAGGAGCGAGGTGCGCAATCGCCGCGACCTCGAGGTGGAGGCGCTGGGAGACGGATCGGATTTCACCGCCTTTCAGGATTTTGCAGGAATCTCCACGTTGAGCGTCGAGTTCGGAGACGAGGACGACGGCACGCAATACCACTCGATCTACGACGATTTCTATTGGTATACCCACTTCGGCGACAAGGACTTCGCCTACGGACGGGCGCTGTCGCAGACAGCCGGCACCGCGATCATGCGGCTGGCGGACGCCGACATCATTCCAGTCGATTTCGTGCCTCAGGCGCAGACCATCGCGAAGTACGTGTCGGACCTCGAGAAATTGCTGAAGGACAAGCAGGACGAGTTCACCGAGCGCAATCTCGAGCTGCAGGAGGGTGTATTCAAGGCGACTTTCGATCCGCTCCGGCCGCTGTTGCCGCCGGCCGCCGAACCGGTACCGCCGTTCATCGATTTCGCGCCCATGAAAAACGCCGTGACGCTGTTGACGAAGAGCGCGGAGCGATATTCTGCAGCACTCACCGCGTTGGCAGCGAAGGGCTCGCCAGCCCTCCCAGAGCCCGCTCTGGCGCTCCTCAACGAGGATCTCTTGCGCGTCTCGCGCGCGTTCCTCGATCAGCAGGGCCTGCCGGATCGCCCGTGGTTCAAGAACCAGATCTATGCGCCCGGCGCGTACACGGGATACGGCGCGAAGCCGATCGCCGCGGTGCGCGAGTATATGGACGAGCGTCGCTGGCGAGACGCGGAGGCGCAGGTGCCTCAGGTCGCACGCGCGATTGAGCGTGCGGCGGCGGCCGTCGACAAGGCGGCGGCGGATCTCGAGGGAAATCTGGCGCGCCTGCCTTGACGGATAAAGAGTAAGACGGGGCGGCAATAGCGCCGCTAGGGAGATGGTAGATGCGACAAGGTTCCAGGCCGAATGCGATTTCCCTGGTGCAGGTCAGGAATGAGCGAGTGCTGGTCACGGAGTGGCGCTTCGCGCCCGGCGCCGAGACCGGACACCACGTGCATGCGCACGATTACGTCGTGGTGCCGCTCACCGATGGAACACTCAGGCTCGAGGAACCCGGCGGGACTCGCGATGTGCAGCTCGAGGCGGGGGCCTCGTACGCCCGGCCGGCCGGCGTGTCGCACAATGTCATCAATCCGAACGAGCACGAGTTTCGATTCGTCGAAATCGAGCTGACCCAGTCCGCGTAGATCGTTCGCGCTAGGGATACTTGTTGTGCACGGCATCCCGGATCAGGTGCGTGTCGTACACCAGTATGATCGAGGCGATGCGTCCGGTATCCAAATCGAAATTGAA
Organism: Steroidobacteraceae bacterium; assembly: GCA_050012215.1. Classification (GTDB taxonomy): domain Bacteria; phylum Pseudomonadota; class Gammaproteobacteria; order Steroidobacterales; family Steroidobacteraceae; genus Bog-1198. Next base: position 103,556 of record JBEKHO010000013.1, on the reverse strand, counting down.
TACGTCCGCGCATTCGAAGGACACTCGCGAATCGTCCTTCAGATGCCAGTCGTAGAGGTAGTACGCGACCGCGCGCATGTGACCTTCGGCGCTGACCAGCACATCGTGCACCGTGAGCTTGCTGCTGCCCGATGCCTCGGCCACCTTGGTGACGTAATCGCGCACCGGGATCCGGCCGAGGAAGGGTGATTGAACCCAGCTTGTGGGCGTGCATTGGGCGGCAGCTTTGTCGGCATCGCCGGCCTCGAGCGCCTTGAGATATTTGCGGACCGCGTGTTGCATCTGCCTCTCCTTCGCGAAGTGTCGCAGCGCATGACTCAGATCTCATCTCCCAGCGTGCATGGTAACCCAAACGATGCGTATTGGCTCGAGGTGTGCAATCAAGTGGCTGTTGGCCCGGTCTCCTCCCGTCGTCACAAAAAGAGGGAGCGTCCATGAAAGTTCTGGTTCGCGGGCTGATCGACTGGCCGGAGAGCGTCGCACGACACCTCGTGTGGCTGGCCCCGCTGTTCGCGCGCATCACCGTGGGATGGGTATTTCTCTGGAGCGGCTGGGGCAAGCTCAACAACCTGCCGCAGGTGACCGAGAACTTCATCGAGTGGGGCATCCCGTTTCCCCATGTGCTGACGCCGTTCGTCTCGGGTGTCGAATTCTTTGGAGGGCTGTTCCTGCTGGTCGGCTTGCTCACGCGAATATCGGCAGGTGCGCTCGGTGTTACCATGATCGTCGCGATCAAAAGCGCCAAATGGGCCGACGTGGATTCGTTGGAGACATTGCTCGGTTTCGACGAATTCGAGTATCTCGCGCTGTTCCTGTGGCTGGCCGTCGCGGGACCCGGGCCGCTGTCCCTGGATCATCTGTTGCAGCGCCTCTGGGGACGCCGAGGGAGGACATGAGCGGCCGTTTGGCGGTGCGCAATCGCGTATCGATGGAATGGCGGGAAGTTCTGCCTTAGGCTAACGCGGGGCCAGCGATCGGGGATATCACTATGAAGATGGATGGTCAGGACGAGAGCCAGAACGTCGAGGACGTCCGCGGCTCGAGCGGCGGATTCAGGCCGATCCACGGTGTGGGTCTCGGCACCATCGCCGTGGCGCTGATCGGCGGCTGGTTTCTGGGGGTCAACCCGCTGCAAATTCTCGGGTTGCTGAGCGCTGACAACTCCGCGAGCCAGCAAGCGGTTCCGAATCAGCCCGCTGAGGCTCCGCCCTCGAACGACCCGCAGGTCAAGTTCGTATCGCAGGTGCTGCGTAGTACCGAGACCGTCTGGACTGCCGCCTTTCAGGAGCGCGGACTGACCTACGAGGAGCCGAAATTGCGGCTATTCCGAGATACCTACGCGACGGGCTGCGGTATGGGGGAGGCTGCCGCGGGGCCGTTCTACTGCGGAGAGGATCGCATCGTTTACCTCGACCTTGGCTTCTTCGATGTGATGACGCAGCAGCTGGGCGCACCGGGTCAGTTTGCGCACGCCTACGTGATCGGTCACGAAGTCGGCCATCACGTGCAGAATTTGCTGGGCATTCTCGGCAAGGTCAACGCGCAGCGCGAGCGCGCCGGCGAGGCGCAGGCCAACGCATTGAGCGTACGATTGGAGCTGCAGGCCGATTGCTTCGCCGGTGTCTGGGCAACGCGCTCGCAGCAGCAGCAAGGCTGGCGGCTCGAGCCGGGGGATATAGAGTCCGCCCTCAATGCCGCCTCGCAGATAGGCGACGATACGTTGCAACGGCGCGCGCGCGGCACCGTGGTCCCGGACACTTTCACCCACGGTACGAGCGCGCAGCGAGTGGCGTGGTTCAGGCGCGGAGTGACGTCGGGACAGATCGACGGCTGCGACACGTTCTCGGCACCGAATCTCTGATGCGCCACCCGCTGGCGGACCGAGGTCGCGGCTAATCGGTCAGTCGCCACGAGATCGGCACCGTCACGCGGCTTTGCACGGCCCTGCCGTTTCGGGTCGCCGGATTCATGCGCTGTCCTCTGACCGCATTCAGGCAGGCCTTGTCCAACCGCTCGAAGCCGCTGGGTTGCTCCAAGATGGAGTCGACGATGCGGCCGTCGGCCGCGACGGTGACGCGGACCTTGCATCGCCCGGTCTCGCCGGCGCGGCGTGATGCGTCGGGATAAAACTCATTTCCGAGATGCAAGGGGTGCCGCGGATCCTGGCTCGCAGCGATCACCACCTCCTGGGGCAGATCGGGTGTATCCGCAACCGTCGAAGCGCCGGGCTCCGGCACATCGCTCACCGTCGACTCGTCGGGACCCAGATCGATGGGGGGAACCTCCGGCGGATCGACATCGATCTTGGGCCGCCCGAGCGTCCCCTGTGGCGGGGGTGTCGCGATGCTCGTTTGCGGCGGACGCGGGGGGTCGACCAGATGGAACGGCGCAGGATCGAGTCTCTTCATGAAGGGCCGTGCCAAACCTGAATAGAATGCGAATCCGACGGCAACATGCAGCAGCGCGACCGCCAGCAGCGTGGCGCCGCGCGTTCCGGAAACCCATGGCATTTGATCGTACGTGTGCATGACTTCGACCTCCCGTGTCCAAATTGGCGTGTACTGCGCGCCCTCGCCGACATCTACGCCCGCGCCGAGCGGGCCGCAATGAAGAGCGCGTAAAATCCCGAATACCTCGACCCGATGGGGGGAAAAATTCCCAAACGCACGAGCTCTCGGCATGGCTCACGCATGACCCTGCGCAATTCCAGGCGGCGCCCCCGGCGATCCAAGCCCCGCAGAAAGTCCAAATTTCTGCGTCGCCTGCAAATCCCCCGAGGCATGCGGCGCGCATTCGTCCAGGCGCCCGGGTTCGTGCAGGGCGCCGCGATCGTTGCAGTCCTGCTGGTGCTATGGTTTACCTTGAACGGGCTGTACCAGGTGATCCGCAAACCCTCCGAACTGTTCTTCCCCGTCAGCGGCACGCTCAACAAGACACCCGCCGAGACCTGGCGCGACTACGGCCCGTTGTTCCACAGATTCTCGACCGACCTCGTGACCCCGGAGTTGCTGGCTGCGCTCGCGCAGGTCGAAGCGTCGGGCAACCCCGTTGCACGAACCTACTGGCGCTGGTCGTTGACGGCCCGGCCGTTTGAGGTGTACCGCCCGGCATCGAGCTCGGTGGGCATGTACCAGATGACGGACGGCACGTTCGCCGCAGCCAGGCGTTTCTGCATACGACACCATGCCGTCGTCGAGGACGGCGCCTGGAATGACTGGCGTTCCTGCTGGTTCAATGATCTCTACGCCCGGGTGATTCCATCGCACGCGGTCGAGCTCACGGCCGCCTATTTGGATCGAAGCGTAACCGCCATACTTGCGCTTCACCCGCCACGAGCCGCGACACTCGAGCGCAAGCAGGAGCTGGCCGCCTTGATTCATCTTTGTGGGGCGGGGGCTGGCGACTTGTACGTGCGGCACGGAATGCATCTCACCGACGGTCAACGCTGCGGGGATCACGATGCACGCGACTACCTCTCGCGCGTCGATCAGGCGAGGCGGACGTTCCAAACGCTCGAAAGGGACGAGCACCGCTGAACCAGAGCCTCTGGTGGAGTCAACGATGAAGATTTTTGGCGGGCGGTGGCGGCAGATGACGCTGATCCTCGGCGGAGCCATGATCCTGTGGGCCGGGGGCCGTGCAGAGCGCGTCTTTGCCGCGTCCTGTCCCGTGGCAACCACCGAGACGCTAGCGATTGGAAATTCCACGTTGTGCCTCGCGATGGGCGATTTCACTCCCGGGCGCCGCGAGGTTCTGCACGCCTGGGTCGAGCGCTCCGCCGCGATCGTGGCGCAGTATTACGGCCGCTTTCCGGCCGCCGTCGTGCTCGTTGAGCTCGACCCCATGCAGGGCGAGGGGGTCGGCGCAGGCCGCACCACCCGCGACCGGGGACTCGTTATTCGCGTGAACGTGGGAAAGGACGCCACCGCCGAGCGGTTGGCCGACGACTGGGTGCTGGTGCACGAGATGGTTCATCTGGCGCTCCCGGAGGTCGGCAGCGCGCACAACTGGCTCGCAGAGGGACTTGCTGTCTACGTCGAGGGGGTTGCGCGTGTTCAATTCGGCAATCGTGAAGTCGCCGATGTGTGGGCGGAAGACAGGCGCTCCATGCCCAGGGGGTTGCCGCGGGAGGGCGAGGGCGGAATGGATCAGACGGCGACCTGGGGACGGACCTACTGGGGCGGCGCGCTTTTCTGCCTCGAGGCCGACGTGACCATCCGCGAAAGAACGCACAATGGTGTAGGGTTGCAGACGGCGTTGCGCGAAATTCTAAAGCGCACCGGCGGCTATGCCTCGGATAGGCCGATGTTCGACGTCCTGAGGATCGGCGATGAAGCCACGGGCACCCGGGTGCTGGAGGAGCTGTACGAGAAGTACCGCAATGCGCCCCGCGCGCCCGATCTGGATCTGCTGTGGGCCCGCCTCGGCGTGCCCGACGATCCCAAGACGCAGCCCTTCGACGACCATGCGCCGCTCGCGGCGATACGCACCGCGATCACCCAAACTCAACGATGAGCGGTGACGGCGCTTCTGACCAAATCTTGAAAATAAGCGACGGATTGTTCGTGTCGCGGGCTCAAAGGACCCGGCGTGTAGCCGCCGGACGTGTAGTTGTTCTGCGTATGCTCGCAAATCCCGAAATCTTCGCGCACGATGCCGCAATTCACTTCCACGGTGTCGCGCCTGGACGCCTCGGTCTCGGACGATAGATCCGCGAAGTAAAAATCATACGTGAGATCGGTCGAGCCGACGGAGGTTGGATTGATGCGGCTCGTGTTCATGCCACCGGGGAAAACGGACAGCGTCCAGTTCGGCCACATCCACAGCCATTTGCCGCCATAGATGGAGCCGTTTTTCTGCGGAGACGTCATGCGCACCAGGCCCTTGAGCGCGACCGTCTCGAAATTCGCGAAGTCGATGACCTTCATGAAGCCCGGATGGATGCCGGGGATGTGGTATCCCTCGACGAAGTTGTCCGTGTAGGTCTTCCAGTTGCTGCGCATGGTGAAGCGCCGTTCCTCGATCGACACAAAGGTCTCGATGGGATAGTCCGCAACTTCGCCGGGCAGATCGCCGAGCTGATCGATCAATCCCACCTGCGGATCGATGGCGATGAACAACAACCCGCGCCATTCGGCGATCTGCACTTTCTCGAGCGGCCAGTCGGCGACGTTGAAGCACGGCGCCTCGCCGAACCAGGGGGCATCGCGCAAGGCTCCATTCTGATCGTAGACCCATTGGTGATAAGGGCAGCGCAGCAGCTGCGTCTTGCCCTGACCGTCGGGCAAGAGCTTCGCACCGCGGTGCCGGCATACGTTGTGGAACGCGCGGAGCAGCCCGTCTCGTCCGCGCAACGCGAACAGCTTCCAGCCCGCGACATCGACGGCGAGATAATCTCCCGGTTTATCGACCCGGGAAACGGGTCCGAGCATCTGCCAGTGACGGCGAAAAATGGACTGCCGCTCAGCCTCGAAAATGCCGGTATCGACGTAGTAGCGCGCGTCGAGGTTGGTGAGCAGGGCGGCCATGAGGAGATCATATCAGCCGGTGATATGATGAACGAGGAGTCGAGAGTTCATGTGCCTGATCCTGCTGCTCTGGCGAGTTCGTCCAGAATTTCCATGCGTGCTCGCCGCCAACCGCGATGAGTTTTACGACCGCCCCAGCGCGAGCGCCCGCTGGTGGCCCGGGCCTCGTGGCATTCTGGCGGGACAGGATCTGCAGGCGGGGGGCACCTGGCTCGGCGTGGGGCGCGACGGCCGTTTCGCGGCCTTGACCAACTTCAGGGACGGCACCGCTCCTCCCCGCGCCCGCGCGCCGAGCCGCGGCGGGCTGGTGACGGAGGTGCTCGAGTCCGGGGACTCGGTGGCCGGGACCCTGGCTCGGCTGCGCGCCGACGGGCCGCAGTACAGTCCGTTCAACATCCTATTCAGCGACGGGAAACGGCTCGGCGTGTATGAGAGCGCCGGCGGTGACGGGCGCGAATTGGAGCCGGGAGTCTATGGCCTTTCCAACCACTTGCTCGATACCCCGTGGCCAAAGCTCAGCAATGCCAAATCGAGGCTGGCGTCGGCGCTCACGGACCTGCGTGACGAGAACGCGATTTTGCATCTGCTGCGCGACGATCAGCCGGCAGCCGACGAGGAGCTGCCCAGCACCGGCGTTTCGCTGGACTGGGAGCGGCTGTTGTCGAGCGCCTTCATTCGTGCCGACGCCTACGGCACGCGGTGTACCACCGTTTTCCGAATCGACCGGGACGGCCGCGCGCAATTTGACGAATGGACTTGGGACCGATTGGGTGCCGAGTCGGAACGTACGAGCTTGCGCTTCGATGTGCACGGGGCCCGTGAGTAACGCGGCGCGCTTGGCGGCATTTGCGGTCACGGCCACGTTGATCATCACGGGCTGTGTCGCTTCGCGCGAGCTGAAATCCCATGAGCTCGTCGGCGGCGCGCGACCGCCGATCTCGCCCGATTCGGTTCAATTGTATTTGGAGCCGCCTGCCCGCCGCTACGAGCAGATCGCCGTGCTCCACTCCTCGAGCCGGCGCTCATGGTCGTTCACTTCGCAGTCCAAGGCGGAGGTTGTGGTCAGGCGGCTGAAGGAAGAGGCGGCCTCGCTCGGCGCGAACGGCGTCCTCTTGGACGAAATCGTCGACCGGCCGGGCACCACCGTCGGCACCAACGTGGGAACGAATTACATGGGCCCCCGGGGCACGACTGATTTAGGGGTCGGTGTTGCGATCCCGACGTTGCAGCGCTACGGAAGCGGGATCGCGATCTACCTTCCGCCGTAGGCGCTCATCGCCGGTGCTTCATCGGGCCGCAGGGGCGGGGAAGTCGCGCGCTGCCGCAATCAGCCAATCGCGAAATCGTGTCACTTTGGGCAACGTGAGGTAGTTGCGCGGACATACGAAGTAGTAGGCCGATCCGTGCGGCAGCGCCTCTCGGCTCGCCAGTTTCAACGTACCCTTTTGCAATGACCGGGCGACGAGCGTCCAGCGTGCGAGCGCAAAGCCCAGTCCTTCCTCGGCCGCGACGATCAGCCCCACGGTGTCGTCGATGGTGGGGGGGCGCGATTGCCAGGCGATTTCCTCCCCGGTCTTTTGCCATATGCGCCACGGCGGCTCGTCGCCCTCGAGCAGTGGAAAGCGGGTCAAATCTGCGCCGCGCTCGATCATGCCGTGTTGCTTGATGAGCTGCGGCGTACCGACCGGCACGATCCAATCATCCAGCAGCTTTTCGCTGTGCAAATTCGGGTAGTTTCCCTGGCCGAAGCGAATTCCAACGTGAAGCGGCGTGCGCGAAAAATCCACCAGCTCCGATGAGGTATGAAAGCGCAGCTCGATGTCGGGATGCTTGCGGCGAAACGAACGGATTCGCGGCACCAACCAGATCTGCAGGAACGAGGTCAATAAGGTGACCTGCAGCGGCCCGGATCGGCCGTGCTGTTTGATCATGTGGACGGCCGACTCGAGCCGGTCGAGACCCGCGCGCACCGCGGGCAGCATTTCCATTCCTTCCTCGGTGATCTCCACGCGGCGGCCATTGCGCCGGAACAAGGGCACCTGAACGTAACTCTCGAGGCTTTTGATCTGCTGGCTCACCGCCGCCGGCGTGACGTTGAGCGCCTCGGCGGCAGCGGCGAAATTCAAATGCGTGGCCACGGCCTCGAACACCCGCAGGGCGCCGAGCGGCATCCGAGCGTAGGCGGGCGGCATTAAGGTTTCCTTAACGGATGATCAGGCATTGCGTTTGTTGAGCGAGGCGTACGGAGGCACGCTGTCCCTCGTTCGATCAACTTTACCGGAGTACCAACCATGAATGCCATCCATGTGATCACGAAGCTCGGACAGCTGCTCTTGGCCGTCTTTTTCACGGCGGCCACGCTGGCTTTTGCCGGCCTCTTGTTCGTCATCTAAGGCCTGAGGCGCCCAGATATATGCATTGCGTTGCTCAAATCCTGCGGTCAGTATATCGAAGTTGTTTTGACTCGACGGGGAGAACCGCCATGAAAGGCTTTGCGCGCTATTGGGTTTGGGTGCCGTTTTTTTTGCTGGCTGCCGCCGGTTCGGCGCAGGCTGATTCGTACAGCGACACCATTGCGCTCTTCAAGAACGCCGGGGACAGCGCCGGGTATTTTTCCAGAAGCTACGCGTACGCGGTGTTTCCGACCGTGGGTGAGGGCGCCTTCATCGTCGGCGCCGCTCGTGGCAAGGGGCGGGTGTACGTGAACGGGCTGCATGTGGGCAATTCGACCATGATCCAGTTGAGTGCCGGCTTCCAAGCGGGCGGCAAGGCATACAGCCAGATCATTTTCTTCGAGGACAAGCGCGCACTCGATGAGTTCGAGTCGGGATCGTTCGAGTTTTCCGCCGGGGCGAGTGCGGTCGCGGTGACGGCCGGCGCCAATGCCAGCGCCGGCACGACCGGCGCCACGTCGGGGGCGAGCGGCGGTGAGAAGGACGCCACAACCAACAGCGCCGGTTATCAGAAGGGCATGTTGGTGTTCACCATCGCCAAGGGCGGACTCATGTACGCCGCCGCCATTGCGGGACAGAAATTCAACTACGCGCCGAGAGGTCAGCATTGACGGCAAGGCTCAACGCCTGATCGATGGCCCTCCCGGCGCCATCTGCCTGATCCGACTTTCGGCGATCGGGGACACCTGTCACGCCGTACCCATGGTGAGAGCGCTGCAGCGCGCGTGGCCCGGATGCCGCATCACCTGGATCATCGGCCGCGTCGAGGCGAAGCTCATCGCGCTCTTGCCGGAGGTGGAATTCGTCACCGTCGACAAGCGTCGCGCGCTCGCCGAGTTCTCGCGCCTTCGAGCGCTGCTGCGCGGGCGCCGCTTCGATGTGTTGCTTCACATGCAGGTGAGCCTGCGTGCCAGTCTCTTGAGCACGCTGGTGAGGGCGCCGATCAAGATCGGGTTTGATCGCGCGCGGGCGCGCGAGCTGCAGTGGTTGTTCACCAACCGGCGGATCGCCGCCCGGCGCCGCGAACATGTGCTCGACAGTTTTTGGGGGTTCACCGAGGCGCTGGGAATCGCGGACCGTCGACTGGAATGGAATCTGCCGCTGCCTGCCGAGGCGACCGAGTATGCGGCGCGGATCGTCCCCGACGCGCAACCGACGCTGCTGATCAGCCCCTGCTCGAGTCACGTTCTGCGCAACTGGGGCGCAGCGTACTATGCGCAAGTGGCCGACCATGCGGCGAGCCGATGGGGAATGCGGGTAGTGCTTTGCGGCGGCCCGAGCGACATCGAGCGCGACATGGGCGAGGCCATTCTGGCGCGCGCCAAGCATCCGCCGGTGAATCAGATAGGCCGCGACACGCTGCCGCAGATGTTGGCGCTGCTCGCCGCGGCCACGGTGCTGTTGACTCCCGATTCGGGGCCCGCCCACATGGCCGCCATGGTCGATACGCCGGTCATTGGATTGTATGCGCCGACCAACCCTGCCCGCAGCGGGCCCTATCTCAGCCGGCAATGGTGCGTGGATCGCTTCGCGGAGGCCGCTCGCGTCTTCATGGGACGCGACCCCGAGGCGTTGCCGTGGTGGACCAAGATCGAAAAGCCCGGGGTGATGGATCTGATTCGCCCGGCAGCGGTGATCGAGAGCCTGGATCGATTCATGCAGGGCGCGCCGAGCGCCCGCGAGCAAAAAGCTCCGACGGGTTAAAACGGCAGCCCGTGCGCTTGGCCTCCCATGCACATCACCAGAGGCAGCGACAGAATGATGTTGATGCGCGAGGTCCTGGCGGCAATCTTGCGCGCCGCCGCCTTCTCATCGTCCGTCGCCGGAACGAGGCCCAGGATCTTCTTTTGATTCGGCCAGATGAACACCCAAACGTTGAAAAGCATGATCGTCCCGAGCCAGGCCCCAACTCCGATCGTACGGTAGCCGGGCTGCAAGGTGAACGCGTTCACAAGGGCGCCCGCATTGTCGGAGCCGTAGCCGCTCATCAGGTACACGGCACCGCTCAGCCACGTAACGACGGCGGCCCAGCGGAACCAGAGCAGCGCGCGCGGAGCGATGTACTTGCTTATTCCCGCGCCGCCTGGACCCCCTTTGTCCGCCGCCGCCGCGGCGAGCCCCGGTGTCTGCACGAAGTTGAAGTAGTACAACAGTCCGATCCACGTGATCCCGGCGAGAATGTGCAGCCATCGATCGAGGATCGCCGGGTTGAACGTGACGGCGTTTCCGGCCCAGAGCGTGAGGCAGGCTCCGATGATGGCCGCGAGCACCACGCCCGTCGTGATGGCGCCCTTGACGGTGTTGAGTGGATGCATAGATTACCTCGTCGGATTGTACGATAGGTTCAGACGCCCGTCATGGGCGGCTCGAACGGCTCGCCGACGACTCGGGCAGCGGCTCGACCTGGTCGAATTTGCTGTAGTCGATTTGCAGCGACCCGTCCGGCTGAACCTCGAGTATGTCCTGAAACGCCTGGTTCCACCGAATCGCCGCACTTAGATACTCGGCGCGGGCCATTAACACTTGACCGGTGGTCTCGTCGGTGCCGCTCAAGCTCAGGATGAAGACCGCTTGCGCCGCCGCAAGCGATTCCGCGCCCTCCGAGCGCAGCGGGCTTTTCTCGTCGATTGCGTGCATGAGATTCCAACCGAGCGAGAACGCCGGGTGCTGCGAGCGAACCAGCGGTAAATCGACGATGCGGCGCAGCCGGTAACCCTCCGGCGTCACATCATCGCGCAGCATGCGCAGCATCGCAGAGGCCTCCTGGACGACGTTCTGGCGCTCATTCGCGGCGCGGAACATCAAGGTAAGCCGGCCATCGATGGGCCTCACGACGGCGAGCTTTGCGAACATGAAACGTGCCTTCGGGCGGGAGAAACGCGCGAACATGATGCCCGTGATCACGGCAAGCATCATGAGACCGACGAAGATCTCGATCATCGCGACCACGTGGCCGTACAGAGTTTGCGGATGCATGTCTCCGTAGCCGACCGTCGCGAGCGTCTCCACGCTGAAAAAAAACGCTCCCGGAAAGCCCGGAGGGCTCAAGTTCGCGACGCAGCCCGGCACCAGGTGGTAGAGACAGCCGAAAAGCAGATCGAACACCAGAAAGAAGGCGGCAATCGTGGCGAACAGCCGCGTCCAGCTCACCGTCATGAAGTAGTGATAGAGGTCCTGCACCACGGCGATCGACAGACCCCGGGTGACGACATCGCGTGCGCCGAGGCGGATGCGGCGCGGCGCGGAAGAATGTCGAACCGCAGGTTGGGGATCGGCCATGCTGTCGATATCGGGGATCGAGACTTGATTGATGGGGGGCGTATCGAGTTTATACTGACGTTCGCAATCGCGCGGCGTTTCTGTCGGGATTCGAGACGCATCATTCGAGGAGGGCGGGATGAGCATTGAAGACATGCCGGTGCGCAGCGGCGAGACCGGCTGACCCGTGCCGCCCGGTGCGATTCAATACCCGCTGATTGCGGCGGGAGTCACCACGCGCGTGGTGCAATGGGGCGAAGCGGGAGCACCGGTCGTGTTCTTGCACGGTCTGGGCTCCCATGCGGAAGTGTGGTCGGCGGTGGCTCCGACACTCGCGGCGCAGGGCCGTCGCTGCGTCGCGCTGGATCTGCCGGGCCACGGACTGTCGAGCAAGCACGCCGGCTTTTCCTACGATCTCGAGGGCCACAGCGCGTGGCTCGAGGCGGCGGCCGACGCGCTCGGCGAGCCCGAGTTTCATCTGGTTGGCTCTTCGCTGGGAGGGTTGTGGGCCGCCGGCTTCGCCGTGCGCTTTCCGCGGCGAATCGCGAGCCTTACGCTGGTCGGGGCCGTTGGACTCGAGCGGCTGACCCCCGAGCGGCTGCGGTGGACGGCCGATTACCTCGGACGAATGGACCGGGACTCGATCGCGGAGCGCCTGCGTCGGGCCGTGGCGGACCCCGCCGTCATTGAGTCCGCATTCATTGAGGAGAGCTACCGGATGAACAACTCCGCCGGCGCAGCCGAGGCCTTCGCTCGTCTCGCGCGCTATTACCTCGATCATCTAAACCAAGATGTCCAACTCGAACGCCTGGCTAAGTCCGGCCTGGGCCGCAGGCTGCTGCTGCTATGGGGCAAGGACGATGCAACCGTTGCCTATTCGAGTGCGGTCGCGGCCGCCCGGCGTCTGCCGGAATGCACGCTGTTCGCGCTGCAGGGCACCCGTCACCTGCCGCATCGGGAGCGTCCCGGCGCCGTGACGTGGGCGCTGTCGCGCCATCTGCGTCTGGAGCCGCTGCCGCTGGGCCTTGCCGAGGGCGGGGAAGTTTCGCGCGGCGCTGGCCTCCAAGGAGAACCGTGACCATGTTCTACCATTTCGATCGTCCCGATCCCCGCGTGTCCCCGAGTCCTTTCAAGGCGTGTGTCGTGCCGCGTCCGATCGGCTGGATCTCGACGGTAAGCGCTGCAGGGATCCCGAATCTCGCGCCATTCAGCTTTTTCAATGCCATTGGCGAGGCTCCGCCCTTGGTGATGTTTTGCGCCAACGGCGAGCATGTTGACGGCGGCGAGAAGGACTCGGTCAAGAACGCACGCGAGACAGGCGAGTTCGTCGTCAATCTGGCGACTTGGACGCTGCGACACGCCGTGAACCAATCGAGCGCCGAGGTCGGCCGTGCGGTCGACGAGTTTCAGCTCGCGGGCCTCACGCCGGTGCCGTCGCTCCGCGTCCGGCCCGCGCGGGTGTCAGAGTCGCCGGTCAGCCTCGAGTGTGTGGTGAGCGACATCTACGAGCTGCCGTTCGATGAATCGCAAGAGCTGGGCTGGATGGTGATGGGCCGAGTGCTCGGTATGCACATCGCCGATGAGATCTTGGTCGACGGCCGGGTTTCCATCGTGAAGCTCCATCCGATCGCGCGGCTGGGCTACCGCGAGTTCGCGGCAGTGGAACATATTTTCAGCATGACTCGTCCCGAGGTGAGACCTTGAGTGCGGATCATCTTTATCGAACTTAATGGCTAATTTTATTTGATTTTAAAATCATGATCTTTTTGGCAGCCTAGTTGGCGTTCCGAACCGCGGGTCGCAGGGTGTTTCGTATGGAATTCAATCACTTTCTCTCCGCCTATTACCCGGACACGACGTACGGCGGCGAGCGCTTGTATGCGGACATGGTCGGCCAGGCGAAGCTGGTCGATCGCCTCGGCTACCGGGGCGTCACGATCCCGGAACATCACCTCATCAACATTTTGCTGGTCCCCGACCCGCTGCAGCTGGCTGTGAAGGTGGCGGCGGTCACGAGCCGGATCGAGATCGTCACATCGGTCTGCGTGCTGCCGTTGCACGACATGCGAGTGTTCGCCGGACAGGCGATACAGGCCCATATTCTTTGCGACGGCCGTCTCATGCTCGGCGTCGGGCGAGGCGCCTTCGCCTACGAGCTCGCGCTCATGGGCAAGCCCATCGAGGAGTCCCGCGAGCGATTCGACGAATCACTGAACGTGCTGCTCGCATTGTTCACGCGCGAGAACGTCGCCTGGGAGGGCAAGTATTATCGGTTCGGGCCGCTCACGGTCATGCCCCGTCCGGTGGGCGGGTCCGCGCCGCAGATCATGGTGGCCGCACTCGCGCCGGAATCGATTGAGGCATCCGTGAAGCGGGGTTTCCACATCCAGACGACGCCGCTCGATGCCACCGTGGAGAAGATGAAGCAGCAGGTGGGCGCGTTCATGTCCGGCAAGGCCTCCCTGGGTGAGGCCGGCAAGCATTTGCGCCTGGCGCTATCCCGGGTTTGCTGCGTGGCGAGGAATGCGGCCGACGCAAATCGCAAACTCGAGCTGGCCTACCAGTACTACGGCCGGTTTCACAATGTATTCACCGGGCCCGGCCTCGTCGATCGCGGCGCCATCGCGCCGCTCCCACTCAACCAGACCATGGAGCAGTTCAAGCAAAACATCATTGTTTGCACCGCCGCCGAGATGATCGACCGCTTGAAGCTCTATGAGGAGTTGGGTATCGACGATTTCATCATGAACGTCAACATCGGCCACAGCCAGGAAGAGTCCCTGGAGAGCATCCAGCGATTCGCTGCCGATGTCATGCCCTGGTTTCGCCCCGCGAGCGGCGCCCGCGAGCGGCGCGCGGCACCCTGATGGCCTCGCATCCCATAAAGACTGCATTTTCTGTCGAGGGCGCGGGGCCGCCCTTGTTCCTCATTCATGGCATCGGTGCATCACGGCACAGCTGGGATGGTCTGGTGGGCAGGCTCAAACCCCATTTCCGCTGCATCAGCTATGACCTTCGGGGACACGGCAGGTCGCCGGTGCCGTTACCGCCCTATACGCTCGAAGACTTGGTGGAGGACCTCGAGGCGCTCAGAGCGGAGCTCGGCATCGAGCGCGCGCATTTCGCCGGCCATTCGCTCGGCGGCATGATCGGGCCGGCGTATGCGCGGCGCTATCCACAGCGGGTGCTGTCGCTCGGACTTTTCAGCACGGCGGCCTTCAGGACCGCCGACGACAGCGCCAAGGTACGGGGGGTGGTTCAGGCCATGCGCACCCAGGGGATCTCACCGGTGCTCGAAACGCTGAAAGAGCGGTGGTTTACGCCTGAGTTCGCGGCGCGCTGTCCGGACATCATCGAGCGGCGCATGCAGCAGGTGATCGATACCGACGCGGAAGTGTTTTTGAGCGTCTTCGACATCTATGCCGAAACCGAGATGGGTCCCTGGCTGTCCGAGATCTCCCACCCTTGTCTGGTGCTCACGGGAGAGAACGACGGCGGCTGCAATCCCCGGCTGAACCGCCAGATCGCGGCGGCTTTGCCGGCGTCGAGGCTCGAGATTTTGCCGCGCCTGCGCCATGCCATCCTTTTGGAGGCGCCGAACGAAGTCGCGGTGCCGGTGCTCAAATATCTTTTATCGAATAACTGATTCGACCCAGGCCTCGAGCGCGTCGGCAATTTCGCCAAGCACATCTGCATCGCTTTTCCCCGATCGTGCGGGAACGTGAAAGGCGTGGTCCGCGCCCTCCATCCAGCGGATACGCGCTCGGTCTCCCAAGCCTTCGACCGCGTGACGCATCAGCTCCGTCTCGGCCAAGACATCGCGCGTACCCTGCACGAACAACATCGGGATATGGATTTTCGATAGATGCTCGGCTCGCGTGAGAGAGGGCTTCTTTGGAGGATGCAGCGGAAAGCCGAGGAACGCCAGGCCGCGGACACCCGCAAGAGGATCGAGCGCCTGCGCCTGGGAGGTCATGCGGCCGCCGAAGGATTTGCCGCCGGCGATCAGTTGCAGCGTGGGCTCCGACTCGCCTGCCCAGGCGCTGGCTGCCCGAACCGTTGCGTGGCATATCGCCGGGCTATCGGGACGCCGGCTGTCTCGTTCCATGTACGGAAATTGGTAGCGCAAGCTGGCGATACCGCGCGTGGCGAGCGCTGCCGATACATCTGAGAGGAAGGCGTGCCGCATGCCTGCTCCGGCACCAGGTCCCATGACGAAAAGCGCCCGCGCATTGGCGGGGCGCTCCAATAAGGCCGAAACCCGGAGATCATTTCCGACCGTGAGGGTGACTGGCTGCGTCGCGGCGGATTTCACCCCCGAAGTATGCGGCAGAAATGACGCTTAAAAAAACCTCAGTGTTTCGCCTTCATTTGCTTGGTGTGCGAGTCGTCGTTCTTGGCTCGAGATTTTCCGCGCTGTTCGGCTTGCTGCAAATCTGCTTCTTCGCCGGGTTTGACGTGCGGCCCCTCCTTGATCGTTCGCTGTCCCTTGTCGGAGGCCACGAACTCGCGCTCCGCCTTGTTGAATTCCGCCGCCGCCTCAGGGTTGCCTTCGCCGTGGTTGACCGGACGCTTTTCCATCTTGATTGCTCCTCAGAAAGGGTTGGTAGAACCGGGCCGCTCGCTCGAAGCGGGCACCGCGTTGAACATAAGTCTCGGCCCGGTGCGCAAGCTATGCGAGTCGCGGGCGCAGACGGGTGCTGTAAGCGATGTCCGACCCTGCGACGACGGCTGGCGGTCGTTGACATAAAGCGATTTCAATTCTTTTGTCGTGGCTCGGAGACGCTCATCACAGTTTCCTTTGACCTGGTTCGCCAATATCGCTGCCAACACCGAAGCTACTTCACGGAAATGCACTGATGGCGACACCGATCAATGCTCCATTGACGAGTGAAATTTGGCATCTGAGCATCGAAGATCTGCTCGAGCCCATCTGCGAATCACCGCGCCTGGGAGGGCTTGGGCCCTTCGTGATCAATTTGAGTGCGTCCAGCGCGCCGCTCAGCCAACCCGCTAAAACGTTTGTGCCCCCCGCTGGCGCCTACGTGTATCAAATTCAACGCATGGAAGACCGGCGTCCACGGTATCGGTTGCGGCTCGGACCTTTCGCAACCGAAGACGAGGCCGATGCCGTGCTTGGGGTTGTGCGGGATGTCTATCCGAGCGCCCTGACGGCCACCGCCGAATCCGATGACCTGCGGACGATCGCCACGTTCAAGCCCAAACCGGAGAAGCCGCCGGTTGCCGTTCCGCGTCCGGCTGCCGCGGCGGCACCCGCCGCCGTGCGCAGCACCCCCGTGGTAGCTATCGCCGCGCCGACTGCGCCCGTGCCGGTCGCTGCGGCGCCGGTTGCCCCGGCGGTGATTGCCTTTGCGCCGAGTTCGCCCGCGCCAATTGCCCCGGTACCGGTTGTTGTTGCAACGCCCGTTGCGCCCGTGGTGACCGCCGAGACGCCGGTTGCCGTTGTGATGCCCGTTGCGCCCGTGGTGACCGCCGCGGTGCCGCCGGCCGTTGCGCCCCTGGCGCCCGTCTCGGTCGCCCCGATGCCGCCGGCCGCTGCGCCCACGGCCGTTGCGCCACCTGCGCCCCCGGCGCTCGCGTCGGTTCCCCCGGTGCGAACTGCCACCGTTCCCTCCGCCCCGGTGACCCTTGCCGCGCGCACAGTGCAAAGCGCCGCCCGGCCGGCAATCCCGACCCTGTCCGCGGCCCCGATTGCTCCCACGGGCACGTCCGTGCGGAGCGCAGCGCCCATCGTGTCTCGGCCGGCGCCACAGGCCGTGCGTTCGGAGTTCATGCCTGCCGCGGTTTCGATTCCCGTACTGTCGGATTCCGTGGAGCCGGTGCGTGGACCGGTTCGGCGAACGCCACCGCCGCTGGCGCCATCGCCCCCCGCGGCGGTGCGAGAGCCGGTGACGCCGGTCGCGGCCATAGACGTTGCGCCCAAAGCAGCGCCGTCAACGGTCAAGCCGGCACTGACTCACCGCGCCGACGCGCGCGACGCCCGACCGCCAAGTCTTGAGTCGACGCAAACGATGCGTGCACTGACGACCTCGGAACTGCAGGATTCGGCGGCGCGCTGGTATGTGATCCAACTGTCGCTCTCGAGCGAGAGCTTCGATCCCGACAGCTTGCCAAACCTCGATATCTTCAACGAGTACCGTCTGTATTCCGTGGCGGGTCTCGACCAGGGACGCATCGTGCATTCGCTGCGGCTCGGATTTTTCGCAGAGCAAGGTGCGGCCGGCGCGGTGGCGAGCTATCTCGCGGAATTCTACGAGAAGCCGACGGTCAGGCGGATCAGCGTCGCCGAACGCGAGCGGTTCCGGGATCAGCGAGTGGAGGCGCGCAAGGACATCGGTGCAACCGGGAGACATGCGGTCATCGAGATCACCGGCGAGCGGCATATCCGGGACAACCGGCCCCGCATCGCGATGGTGACCCCGTTGGCACCCGCTGCAGCCGTATCCAAATCGACCGCGGCACCAGCGCGCAGGGGCCGATAGCCAGCCTCAGCTCGTGTAAGCGGAGATCAGCGCCCGCGCCGCGTTCGCGGCGCCTTGGACCGGGCCTTCACGGCCGAGGGTGAGGCGCGTCAGATAGGTGCCCTCCCAGAGCAACATCAACGCATCGCCCAATCCGCCTGGATCGCGCGCCTTCATATCGCGCGCCAGTTCGCGAAACCGCCGGCGCATTTCCGCCTTGAATTTCTCGATCACCGGACGGGCAGGGTGGTCCGGCTCCGTGATCTCCACCGCCGCGTTGGCGAGCGCGCAGCCGCGCGAGTCGCACTCGCAGGCGCTGCTGACCAACATGTCGAACAGCGCTTCGACCTGAGCACGAGGGTTGCCCGCGTGGGCCGCAGCTCTTTCGTCCCAAGCTGACCACGCGTCTCGCTCCTCTTCGCGAAGGTATTGCGCCACCAGCTCGTCCTTGGACGCAAAGCTGCGGTAGAAGCTCATCTTGTTGGTGCCGGCTTCATTGGCGATGGTATCCACCCCCACGGCTCGAATCCCTCGCTGATAGAACAGCTCCGTCGCGGTGCGCATGATCCGATCACGTACCCGCGCCTTGGGGGCGATAGGAATAACTTTCGCGTTTTCGGGGTCTTGCGATTTCTTCGGCCGAGCCATGACGATCTCCGCTTGACATGTTAGTGACCGGTCATTAACTTACCAAACTGTGACTGACCGGTAACGTACGATAGCTAGGATCGTCGCGTTGCTGCCGCAAGTCAAGTCCGCCAGGGCTTGGGCTTTCGGCGAGGGAGGCGCGCGGTGCCGCCCGGAGCAAATCCGGGCGGAAATTTCGACTCAAGGCTCGGAGTTTTCGATGTTCAATCAGATCGTCGGTCGCAGGGTGGGTGCCCTGTCGGTGTTGGCCATTCTCGCGATGCTGGGCTTTTTGGTGCTTTCCGGATTCGGGCACTCCAAGGCGCGGCCGGTGGCAGTCTCGGCGCCGCCCGAAATCACAGTGGCGCAAGTCCTCCATCGTCCGCTGCGCGAGTGGCAGGAATTCAGCGGCCGTCTGCAGGCCGTGAATACCGTCGAGTTGCGCCCGCGAGTGAGCGGCTACATCGACCGGGTCGCGTTCGAGGACGGAGCGCGGGTGAGAAAAGGGCAGCTTCTGTTTCAAATTGATCCGCGCCCGTTTCAGGCTGAGGTGGATCGTTTGGCCGCGGAGCGCAGCCGCAGCGTCTCGGATCTGAGTCTCGCGCAGTCGAACCGGACCCGGGCCGAGCGGTTGATCGACGCGCATGCCATTTCGCGCGAGGACTACGAACGCGAGGTCGCGGCCGTATCGTCCGCGCAGGGCGCCTTGGGCTCAATCGATGCATCGCTGCGGGAAGCCCGCCTCAATCGCGAATTCACCGAGGTGAGGGCGCCCATCGATGCTCACGTCTCACGCGCGATCGTGACCGCCGGCAATTTGGTGACGAGCTCGACCGTGCTGACGACGCTCGTTTCCGATGACCCGGTGTACGTCTATTTCGACGCCGACGAGCAGACCTATCTTCGTTACGCCAAGGCCGAGCACGCATCAGCCGGTCCGGGCGCCGCCCCGGCTGGCGCCGCGCCAGCATCCGTGTACGTCGGTTTGGTCGACGAGCAGGGCTACCCGCACCAAGGGAAGCTCGATTTCGTCGACAACCAGGTCGACCCGGCCACCGGCACGATCCGCGCGCGCGCCTCCCTGGCGAACCCCGACGGCCGTTACACGCCGGGATTGTTCGCACGCGTCCGCCTGGTTGGCGGCGACAAGCGCGACAGCGTCCTGATCGAAGACCGCGCGGTGGGCACCGATCTGTCGAAAAAATTCGTGCTCACTCTCACGGCGCACAACCGGGTCGAATATCGCCTGGTTCAGCTCGGGCCCGAGATCGACGGATTGCGGGTCGTGGAACAGGGGCTCGGACCCGACGAGATCGTGGTGGTCAACGGGATGCAGCACGTGCGGCCCGGCCAGATCGTTGCGCCGACGCGCGTATCGATGAGCGAAGACGCCGCCGGCCTCACGCAGGTGGCCGATCGAGCACCGCCGGACAGCGATCCGCATGCCCGGCTCGCCTCTGCCGCCACCCGCTGAGAGCGCACATGAAACTCTCGCAATTCTTCATCAGCCGCCCGATATTCGCGGGTGTGCTCTCGGCGCTGATCTTCATCGCCGGCCTGATCGCATTGCCGACGCTGCCGATCAGTGAATATCCCGAGGTTGTGCCGCCCACGGTGGTGGTGAAGGCCACCTATCCGGGCGCCAATCCCAAGGTGATCGGGGAGACGGTCGCGAGCCCTCTCGAGCAGTCCATCAACGGCGTCGAGGGAATGCTCTACCAATCCTCCCAGGCGACCGCCGATGGCGTCATGACGTTGACCATCACCTTCGCGCTCGGGACGGACGTCGACAAGGCGCAGGTTCAGGTGCAGAACCGGGTATCGCAAGCGCTGCCGAAGCTGCCGGATGTGGTCCAGCGCCTGGGCGTCGTGACCAACAAGGCGTCTCCCGATCTCACCATGGTGGTGCATCTGGTCTCTCCAGATAACCGCTACGACACGCTGTACCTGTCCAACTATGCGCTCCTGCGGGTGAAGGACGAACTCGCCCGGCTCGACGGGGTCGGCGACGTGCAGGTGTTCGGCGCGGGCCAGTTCTCGATGCGCATTTGGCTCGATCCGGAGAAGGTGGCGAGCCGGGGACTCACGGCGGACGACATCGTCCGGTCGATCCGCGAGCAGAACATCCAGGTCGCCGCGGGCCAGCTCGGGGCGCCGCCGCTTCCAACCGCCACGGAGTTCCAGGTGGCGATCAATGCCAAGGGGCGCCTCACGTCCGAGGAGGATTTTCGCAGCATCGTGGTGCACACCGGCGCGGCCGGGCAGGTGACCCGCTTGAAGGACGTGGCGCGCGTCGAGCTGGGTGCGGACACGTATGCGCTGCGTGCCTTGCTCGACAACCAGGCCGCCGCCGCCATGCCGATCTTTCAACGCCCGGGCAGCAATGCGATCGCGATCTCCGAAAGCGTGCGCGCCAAGATGCAGGAGCTGAAGCGCAACTTTCCGCAAGGAGTCGATTATCGAATCGTGTACGACCCGACCGTGTTCGTGCGCGGCTCGATTCATGCGGTGGTGCACACGCTGATCGAGGCCATTCTGCTCGTGGTGCTGGTCGTCATCCTATTTCTGCAGACCTGGCGTGCGTCGGTGATTCCTCTGATCGCCGTGCCGGTCTCGCTGGTCGGCACGTTCGCGGTGATGCACGTATTCGGCTTCAGTCTGAATGCACTGTCGCTGTTCGGTCTGGTGCTTGCGATCGGCATCGTGGTCGACGATGCCATCGTGGTGGTGGAGAACGTCGAGCGTAATATCGAGTCCGGACTCAAGCCCGTCGAGGCGACCCGCAAGGCGATGCGCGAGGTGACTGGCCCGATTGTCGCAACGGCGCTGGTGCTGTGTGCGGTCTTCGTGCCCACCGCATTCATCAGCGGCCTCACCGGCCAGTTCTACAAGCAATTCGCACTGACCATCGCGATCAGCACCGTGATTTCAGCCTTCAATTCGTTGACCTTGTCGCCTGCGTTGTCGGCGCTGCTGCTCAAGGAGCACGGTGCTCCGCCGGATCGGCTCACGCGGATGCTGGATCGTGCGTTCGGCGGACTTTTCCGCCCGTTCAACCGATTGTTCACGCGATTTTCGGCCGGCTACGTCGGCGTGGTCGCACGGGTGGTGCGCAGCGCCGGCCTCGCGCTGTTCGTCTACGGCGGTCTGATCGCGCTCGGCTACCTTGGGTTTACGCACACACCCTCGGGTTTCGTTCCGCCCCAGGACAAGCAGTATCTGGTGAGCTTCGCGCAGTTGCCCGATGCCGCAACCCTCGATCGCACGGAATCGGTGATCCGCCGCATGGGGGACATCGCACTGAAACAGCCCGGCGTCGAGCATGCGGTGGCCTTCCCGGGATTGAGCATCAACGGCTTCACCAACAGCCCCAATTCCGGAATCGTGTTCGTGACCCTCAAGCCCTTCGAGGAGCGCAAGACCAAGGAGCTGTCCGCGGGGGCGATCGCGGCCGCGCTCAATCAACAATACGGCAAGATTCAGGACGCGTTCATTGCCGTGTTCCCGCCGCCACCCGTCATGGGTCTCGGCACCATCGGCGGGTTTCGCATGCAGATCGAGGACCGCGGCGGCTTGGGCTTCGAAGAGCTCTACAAGCAGACGCAAAGCCTGATGGCCAAGGGAAATGCAGATCCCGCGCTTCAGGGGCTGTTCTCCAGCTACCAGGTGAACGTGCCGCAGGTGGATGCGGAAGTGGATCGGGAAAAGGCGGAGTCGCAGGGAGTTCCGATCCAGGAGTTGTTCGACACGATGCAGGTATACCTGGGATCGCTGTACGTCAACGACTTCAACGCCTTTGGTCGAACTTATCCGGTGACTGCGCAAGCGGAACCTGAGTTTCGGCTTCAGGCCGAGGACATCGTGCGGCTCAAGACCCGCAATGCCGCGGGCGACATGATTCCGCTGGGCTCGTTCGTGACCGTCAAGCGCTCCTCCGGGCCGGATCGCGTCATGCATTACAACTCCTATCCGACGGCGGAGATCAATGGCGGTCCGGGCCTGGGATACAGCTCCGGCCAGGCGCAGGCGGCGATGGAGCGGCTCGCGCGGCAAGAGCTGCCGAACGGCCTGAGCTTCGAATGGACGGAGCTCACCTATCAGCAGATTCTCGCCGGGAACACGGCGCTGCTCGTATTTCCGCTGGTGGTGCTGCTGGTGTTTCTGGTGCTTGCCGCCCAGTACGAAAGTCTGACCCTGCCGCTGGCGATCATTCTGATCATGCCCATGGTCCTTTTGTCCGCGATCATCGGGGTCGAGATCACCCACGGAGACAACAATATATTCACGCAAATCGGATTGATCGTGCTGGTCGGACTTGCGGGCAAGAACGCGATTCTGATCGTCGAGTTCGCGCGCGATCGGGAACTCGAGAGGGCGAGCACGCCGCTCGAGGCTGCGTTGGATGCCGCGCGGCTGAGGCTGCGCCCGATTCTCATGACGTCGCTTGCCTTCATCATGGGCGTCGTGCCATTGGTCGCCTCGAGCGGAGCGGGGTCGGAGATGCGCCACGCCATGGGTATCGCGGTGTTCTCCGGCATGCTGGGCGTGACCTTCTTCGGGCTGCTGCTGACGCCGCTCTTCTACGTGCTGGTCCGCAAGCTCTCGCGGCGTACGCTGGTGCGGACCGACGATGGGCAGCTCGCGGACGCGCCCGGCGCGCAAGCACCGCTCCTTGCGAGATCCACCGAGGTATCGACATGAACAAGCTCGCTGTGCTAATCGCCGGATCGCTCGCGCTCGCGGCGTGCGCCGTGGGACCGGACTATCACGCGCCGACCCCGCAGCCCGCGGTCGTGAAGAATGCCGATACGCCGGCATTTCTCGCACGGTCGCCCGAGGCGCAATGGTGGCAGGAATTCGCCGATCCCGAGCTCGATGCGCTCGAGCATCGCGCATTGGCGGCGAATCTGGATCTCGAGGTGGCCTACGATCGCGTGAAGGCGGCGCGCGCAGTTTTCGTCGAAAGCGATCTCGACCATGCGCCGCACGTGAGGTTGGATGCAGGCTATTCCAACAGCGACGAGCAGGAGCCCGGTTTCGGCACGCAGCGCTACAAGGCGCCGAGCGACAGCTTGGGTTTCGATGCGTCCTGGGAAATAGATCTGTTCGGGCGCGTGCGCCGCTCCGTGCAGGCCGCCCGTGCCGACCTCGGCGCCGAGCAAGCCAATTACGAGGACTCCCAGGTGACGGTGGCGGCGGAAGTGGCAAGGAACTATTTCGAGCTTCGCGGCGCGCAGAAGCGCCTCGAGGTGGCGCGCCGCAATCTTGACAGCGAACTCAAGACGCAGGAGCTCACTGAGCTGCTCGATCAGACCGGGCGCGGATCGGAGCTCGACGTGGAGCGCAGCCGAGCGCGGTCGAAAGCGACCGAGGCGGCCATTCCACCACTGCAGGCGGCGGAGCGGCAATCGGGCTACCGCCTGGCGGTGCTGCTGGGACAGCGTCCGGGCACGCTCGACGAGGAGCTGAAGCCCGCGCCGGTCGCGACGTACGCGAAGTCGCTGCCGGTCGGCGATGTGGCCGCTCTGTTGCGGCAGCGGCCGGACGTGAGGGCGGCGGAACGGCAACTCGCCGCCGCGACTGCGCGGGTAGGGGTTGCCAAGGCTGATCTCTTCCCTCGGCTCAACGTCAGCGGATTCGTCGGTTTTCTTTCGGGAGATCTGGGGCGGCTGTTCGACACCTCGTCCGGCAGCGACGGGCGCGCCTGGTCGGTGGCCCCGACCTTGAGCTGGGCGGCGTTCGACCTCGGCTCCGTGCGGGCTCGTCTACGCGCGAGCCGGGCGCAATCGGACGCCGTGGCGGCGACCTACGAGAAGGCGGTGCTGACGGCGCTCGAGGATACCGAAAACAGCTTTCTGGCCTATAACACGCGTCAGACGCAGCTGAAGAGCCTGGTGGAGCAGGCGACGGCCTCGCGTCATGCGGCCGAGCTCGCCGACATCCGCTATCGCGAGGGCGCCGCAGATTTCCTCGTGCTGCTCGACGCGCAGCGTACCGAGCTCGATGCGGAAGACGCGGTTGCCCAGGCGCAGACCCAGGTCAACGTATCGGTGGTTGCCATCTACAAGGCGCTGGGCGGAGTGGGGCAGCGCATCGATGACGGCTCGGGCGAGTCCGCGGGCGCGCGGGTCGCGCAAGGCCGCTAGAGCAATAGAACGCGACCGGCGATATAGTCCTTTCCCTGCATACGGATTTTGACGGGGGTTCATATTGAGCGGGACGGCAGAGGATTCGATCAAGCGAGCGACACTGGCTTGGGTCGATGCACATCTCGACAAACTTTCCGATTGGCATCAGCTGATCTGGCACTATGCGGAGCCCGCGTTTCGCGAGTACAAGTCGAGCGTCTGGTATGTCGAGAAGCTGCGCGCCGAGGGCTTCTTGGTGGAGGTGGGATCGGGCGGCATGCCGACCGCTTTCGTTGCAACGTTCGGGCAGGGCGCGGGACCCACGGTGGCCACCTATGCCGAGTACGATGCCGTCCCTGGAAATTGTCAGGCCGCCGCGGCGGTGCGCAAGCCCCGTGAAGGCCTGTCGAAATATGCGCCTGGGCACACCGACCCCCATTCGGCGCTTGGTATCAGCGCCCTGGGCGGTGTGCTGGCCGCCAAGGCCGCAATGCAGAAGTTCGGCATCGGCGGCACGCTCAAGCTGTTCGGCGAGCCGGCCGAAAAGCTGCGCGCCTCCAAGCCCATTCACGCCGCGAAGGGCTACTACGACGGCCTCGATGCTGCGGTGAGCTTTCACCCACACTATATGCCGCCCATGTGCAATACGGTGTCGTGGGATACCCATTGCGGCGTGGGTTACAACTACATCTACACGTTTACCTGCGATGAGCCTGAAAATTGGATCGCCGCCGATCGCCTCAATCCCATCCCGCAAAATCACCTGAGCGCGCGCGCCCCGGGGGCGAGCGATGCGTTGATGCTGTTCTACCATCTCAACGAGGGGCTGAGACGGTCCATGCTGCCGGCAACCGGACTGTGGAGTTTCAACGAGGCGATTCTCTGCGCCGGGCAGGCGACGGCGGACAATCTCGTCCCCCATATTGCGCAGATCGATTACATGGTGCGCACTGATTCGGTTGCGCAGGCGGACATCGTCAGCGCCGTCATGGACAACAACGCCGAGGCGGCCGCCAGGGCGAGCTTCTGCCGCTGGCGCAAGACCTGGGTGAGCAAGTCGCGCGGTGGTCTCGCCAACCATGCGCTCGCACGCGCGACCTATCGGAATCTCGAGTCGATCGGGGCGCCGGTCTGGGAAGGCGAGGCACTTCGCGCAGCGCGGGAGATTCAATCGAATCTGGGGCTCGATCCGCTGGAGAGCCCGTTCTCGCCCGAGACGCAGCGGCTGATCGATCCCGAGGAGTGCGAGATGCAGCTGCGCGCCCTGATGCCGGCGTGGCAACAACATCTCACCTCTGACGACTACACGGAATATTGCTGGCACTGCCCGACGGTCAGACTCATCGTCGCCCGTCCTTCGCTCACGGGCCCACCGGGCTTTGTCTATCCCACCTGGGTGGCCAATGCGCTCGGCGGAATCCCCGCGACCATCGATCCGATGATTCGGGTCGCTGCGAAAACAATCGGCGCAACTCTCGTCGACTGTCTCACGCAGCTCCCGCTATTGGCGGAGGCGAAAAGGGAATTTACGGCGAGAACGGGCGGCGGCATCGGTGGTTCCCGCTGGCAGGCTCCGCTCCTGGCGGCAGATTTCAAAGTTCCGCATCAATACCGCTGGCCCGAATACGTGACGACGGTGCGTGGTGAGGAGTGGACCATTCCGTGGCGAGATGACGAGTGACACCGGTCTCGGATCGAGGGCCCACTCGGCCAGGTCAGCGTGATTCGAGCCATTGAGCGATGGCGGGCGGCACCTCGCGCTGTGCGCGGGCGCTCACGTACATGCCGATGTGCCCGAGGTCGAGCTCCAGGGTGGTGAAATCGCGGCTTCCTGCAAGCCTCTGCAGCGCGAGCGACGCCGCCGGCGGCACGAGATGGTCGCGCGCGCCGACGAGATTCAGCATCGGCATGCGCAAGGTGTCGAGTCGGATGGGCCGCCCCGCGATCTGGAGGCGATTGTGCGCCAATCGATTTTCCTGGTAGCACCAAGTGACGAACTCCCGAAAAGCGGCGCCTGCCTGGTCGGGGCTGTCGAATATCCACTGCTCGACGCGCATGAAATTCTCGATCCGCTTGGGCTCGGGTGGCCCGCGCAGAAGCTCGACATATTTTTGCTGCGTCAGCCGGAAGGGCATCAGCGATAGAAACAGCTGATTGAGCGCTGCGCCCGACACGTTGCCGTCGCCGACCCAGGCCGCAATGTCGATCTTTCTGACCCATTTGGACAAAAGGTCGGCCGGCGTATGGAAGTCGACCGGAGTGACCATGGTGATCAGGTTGCGCACCCGCTCGGGGTGGAGCGCGGCATAGCAAAGACTCAATACCCCGCCCTGACAAACGCCGAGCAGATTGAGTTTCTCGAGCCCGTGGCTTTTTAGTATTTCCTCGACGCTCCCGTGAAGGAACTCCTCGACGTAGTCCGAGAGCGTGGTGAATCGATCGGCGCCGTCGGGATATCCCCAGTCGATCAGGTACACGTCCAGTCCTTGGGCGAGAAGTCCACGGATCAGAGAGCGGTCTTCCTGCAGATCCATCATGTAAGGGCGGTTTACCAGCGCGTAGACGATCAGAACCGGCGTCGCGGGACCCGGCCTGGCGATCGAGCGATAGCGGTACAGCCGGAGTTTCCCAGACCGCCAGATCTCTTCCTTGTCCGAGCAACCGGCGGTGGCGTGGCGGGCAGCCGCAAGCGCCGCCTGGAGATCCGTGATCGTCACCGGGCGCGTTTCGAGCGTGCAGCCCGGGACTTGGCGGAACGAGCGAGTTTGCCGGGTGCAGACGGTTTCGCCGAGCGGGCTGGTTTCGCCGGGGGCGGCGGGCCCGGGGACGGTCGCGTTCCACGCCCTTGCTGCTTTTTTATCGCAACGAGCTGCGCTTCGAGTTCCCGCAGGCGCAGCGTCAATGCGCTGATCTCGCTACGCGTTGGGAGATCCAGGAGTTTGGCCGATTCTTCGATCCCGGCGGCGTACTCTCGCCGCCATTGCGAGCCGGCGTTGAGGAAAGCGGAGAGCGCATCGGTGAACTCGTCGCTGTGCGCGGTGCGTCCGTAGGCCTCTTCAGCGCAATCGATCCACTGGTCGTAGAGGCGGTCGATCGCTTCTTGCGTGAGCGGCTCGCCGGGCGCGAGCCGAGAGCTGAACTCGGTTGCCGCCGCTCGCAGGGTGTCCGACCACATGCGCTGCAGCCGACCCTGCGCCTCCAGGAGATGATTCCAGGCCTCGGCGGCGCGCTGGGCACGCAGCACTTGCTCGCGTGTCAGCCCCAACGCCGGCGCTTCCGTGAAGGCGGCGCCGATCGGTGCCGGACCCGCCGGGGAGGGTGGCCAGGGCGGGTTGAAGCATGCGGCGAAGTGTTCACGCAGGAAGTTGCCGAATCCCTCCGCCGCCGCGGAAGCGGTTTGGGCTGCCGCCTTCGACGGTGCATTTGCGCGCCCCGCGTTGGCCATGAAGTCTCGAGCCGCCGCCGCGAAGCGCTCGGCGGAGTCGGCGAAGGGCCCGAAGCCGGGCGCCGCGGATCCGGGCGACGCCGGCGCGCCAGCATTCCACGCGAACGGCCCGGACGCTTGCCAGTTCCGCCAGAAGTCGCCGCTCATCGTAGTTCCAGCCTGTCAAGCTTTGCGCTGCAAAAGCAATCATTGCCCCGCGCAGTCTGAATATTCCAGGTTATATATGTTATATAAATCATTGTTTTTAATACCTAAGAAAGTTATAAGGCAAACATGATGTCTGGAATGACTACCGTGCACGTTGTGCAACGCCAAATCTTAGCCTAGGATTATCTCCAAGGTCGGGTATGCAGCAAGAACGTCTCATACGTAAGTATTCTAACCGCCGTCTTTACGACACCGCGGCCAGCCGTCACGTCACTCTCGATGATCTGCGTCAACTCATCGTCGCGGGCGAGAGGGTCAAGGTGGTCGACGACAAATCCGGCGAAGACCTGACCCGATCGGTTCTCCTGCAGATCATCGCCGAGCAGGAACAGTTTGGTAAGCCGGTGCTGGGTTCCGAATTGCTGGAAATGATCATCCGCTTCTACGGCGGTCCGATGCAAGCGCTGCTGAGCCGCTACTTGGAACAGGCGTTCACGGCCATGTTGCGCCAACAGGAAGCCATGCAATCGGAGATGGCAAAGGCACTGCAATCACCCTTCGCTCCGCTCGCAGAGTTGACCCGCAAGAACATGGAAGCGTGGGATCAGATGCAGGCGGCGACTCGTAATGCATTCAAAGGCGAGGACGGCGAGACCTCGAAGTCCGCGCAGCGCGGTACTCCCAAATCAAAGAAAGGCAGGTGAGGTTTCATGGACTTACGCGATAGAGCCGTGGTGGTCACCGGCGCGGGGCGGGGCATCGGCCGCGTGACCGCCGTGCAATTGGCGGAACAGGGCGCGAACCTCGCGCTGTTCGACCTCAATTCAACCGATCTGGAGGAAACCTCGCGGCTGTGCGCGGAACACTCCATCACGGCGCGGCAATATCGCGTGAACGTGGCGGACGAGGCCGAGGTGACGGATGCGATGAGCCGCGTTGCCTCCGATTTTGGCCGACTGGACGGCCTGGTCAACAACGCCGGGATCGTGCGCGACGGGCTTTTGGTCAAGGTCAAGGATGGCGCCGTGGTCAGCTCGATGAGCCTCGATCAATGGAACGCGGTGATCGGGGTCAATTTGACGGGGGTCTTTTTGTGCGGGCGCGAGGCCGCCAAGCACATGATCGAGCGCGGCAACGGCGGTGTGATCGTGAATATTTCCAGCATCTCCCGCCATGGGAATGCCGGCCAGACGAACTACAGCGCCGCAAAGGCGGGCGTCGAATCCATGGCGGTGGTATGGGCGAAAGAGCTGGCCCGCTACGGTATTCGCGCGGGTTCGGTGGCGCCGGGATTCACCCGCACCGAGATTCTCACATCCATGCGGCCGGAGGTCCTGGAGAAGATGACGGCTCCGGTGCCGCTGAAGCGCCTGGGGTTGCCCCAGGAAATCGCGCAGGCGGTACTGTTCATCTTTCAGAATGACTTCTTCACCGGACGCTGCCTGGAGATCGACGGAGGCTTGCGCCTTTAGTCGTCCGGCTCCAGGCCGAGTGCCTGGCAGATCGTGCGGCTGGTGCAGCGTACGCGTGCGACGGAGGAGGACAGCAATCCGTCCATGGGAAAGTCCGCCTCGTCAGTCCCCTCGTCGGCGGCCGCCCGGTCGAATCCAAGCCGCGACATCACCAGCGCTTCCACGGCTTCAGCCTCGTACTCGCAGACCGTCTGGGAAGGACAGTGAGCGTTTTCCTGTCCAAACCCATGCGCCAGCCAATGCGCCAGCTCGTGGACCAAAGCGAGCAATTCCTCTTCGGGGCTCAATCGAGCGCGCAGGGTGATGACTCCCTCCGCGACCCGGCCATGCACCGACTCGGGCAGATCCCCTCGGGTCAGTCGCGCACCGTGGCGCGCGACGTAATTCTCCAGAGATTGAATGTGGTGGCGGATGGCGCTCATCGGTTGGGCCGCTCCAGAAGACACCACTGCATCTTGCCCCTCAATGGAGGGCGGCGTCCATGGGACCCTTCATAAAATCGTGCACTGCATTATTAATGGCAACGAAGAACGCTCGGCATAAAAAATAAAGAATATTAAAAACAAAGAGTTATAATGTTTATGCGATTTAAGCGGAAGATTTGACAATTCTTCTTGCGTTGCATACAAATATGGGTATAATGGCCACCAGAACGACACACCACCGAAACTCAGGAGATTCCCATGAGCGATTTATCCTTCGATCCCAAGACCATTCTCGAGAGCTACCGCGGCGCCTTTGCCCCCGCCCTCAAAGTTCAGCAGGAAGGCGTCAAAGCCCTGGACCGCGTCGGGCGCTATCAGTACGCCGTGGCCGGCGACTATCTGGAGTGGAGCCTGGCCCAGGCGAAAGCCGCGATTGGCGCGCAGAGCCCGGTCGATTTCGTCGCCAAGCAAGTCGAACTGACCACGGCGCTCAGCGAGAAGCTGCGGGCGCGTGCGGAAGAATTCGTCAAGTTGGCGGCCGATGCGCAGACCGGGTTCAGCGATGTCGTGAACGAGGGCGTGAACAAGGTTGCCGCCGAGACCAAGCGTAAGGCGGGCTAAGTTCATAGGTCGATTGAGCGGGGCGCCGGAGGCGCCCCGCGTCGTATACTGAGCCCTGTGAATTCAAATTCTCATACCGACCCCGAGGCGCTCGCGCGTTCGCTGCGCGAGCATCTCGCGGCGGTCACCGGGGGGGCCGCCCCCGATGTCTATGTCAACGCCTGGTGGGATTGGTATCTCAACGTGGCGAAAGATCCGCCGAAACAATGGCAGATCCTGCAGGATGCTACGACCAAGGCGGCCGACAACTGGTCGTTCGCGATGCGCAGCATGGGCGGAGAACCCGTTCAGCCGGTGCCGGGCGATGCTCGATTCAGCGGCGATGCCTGGGCCCAGTGGCCTTACAACGTCTACGCGCACGCTTTCAAAAACTACGCCGATTGGTGGCAGAACGCCTGGTCGAATGTGTCCGGGGTGGCGCCCGAGTCCGGCCGCACCTTGGACTTCATGGCGCGAAATGCGGTCGAGACCCTGTCCCCCGCCAATTATCTCGCCACCAACCCCGATTTATTGAACGCGACCCGCGCCGAGGCGGGTGAAAACCTGGTCCGTGGTTTCGGCCACTGGCTGGAGGACATCGAGCGCACGTTCGAGGGTAAGGGCGCGAGCGGCACGGAGAAGTTCGTCGTCGGACGCGACCTGGCTGCGACGCCCGGCAAGGTCGTGATGCGCAACGAGCTGGTGGAGTTGATTCAATACTCGCCGGCGACCCCTACGGTCTTCGCGGAACCGGTGCTCATCATCCCGGCGTGGATCATGAAGTACTACGTGCTCGACCTTTCGGCGAGCAATTCGATGGTCAACTACCTGGTCGGGAAGGGCCACACCGTATTTATGGTGTCCTGGAAGAATCCCACGTCGGCCGATCGTGCGCTCGGCATGGATGATTACCTGCGCCTCGGCATCACGGCCTCGGTCGACGCCGTATCGGCCATCGTCCCGCGCCGCAAGATTCACGCGGTGGGCTACTGCATCGGCGGCACACTGCTGTCGATCGCGGCGGCGGCGTTGGCCGCCCAAGGCGACAAGCATTTTGCGAGCGTCACGTTGCTCGCGGCGCAGACGGATTTCAGCGAGCCCGGCGAGCTCTCGGTGTTCATCAGCCCGAGCCAGCTCGACATGCTGGAAGCCGCCATGAGCCGCACCGGGGTGCTGAAGAGCGAACAGATGGGCGCTGCGTTTTCCATGTTACGGTCGCGGGACCTGTTGTGGACGCCTGCCGTCAACAACTACATCCGTGGCAAGCGCGACGAGCCGAACGACCTCATGGCGTGGAACGCCGACGGCACCAGAATGCCCTGCCGCATGCATGGCGAATATCTGCGCCAGCTCTATCTCAACAACGCCCTTGCGAAGGGCGAGTTTCTGGCCGCGGGCCACCGTGTAAATCTGGCGGATGTCAGGCTGCCCATGTTCGTCGTGGGCACCGAGACCGATCACGTCGCCCCCTGGCGGTCCGTGTACAAGGTACGCGGCCTGACGCGCTCGGCTGATTACACTTTCCTGCTGACATCGGGCGGTCACAATGCGGGTATCGTCAGCGGCCCTGCCCATCCACGGCGCCGTCACCGGGTTCGCACCTGGTCGAACGACACCGAGACTGCGAGCCCGGAGGCATGGCTCGAGGCAACGGCTCCCGTGCCGGGGTCCTGGTGGCCGGTATGGGAAAGCTGGCTCGCGCAGCATTCCAGCGCGAAACGAACGGCTCCGCCGGCGCTCGGCGCGCCGGAGCATGGCTATGCGCCGATCACGGACGCACCAGGCGATTATGTCCTACAGAAATAAAGCACAGCTTTCAGGAGAACTCGCATGAATGACGTCGTCATCACCGCCGCGCTGCGCACGGCGGTCGGCAAATTCAACGGCTCCCTCGCCAAGATACCGGCGGCCGAGCTGGGGGCGCAGCTCATCAAGGCGCTGCTCGAGCGATCCGGTGTGAAGCCCGGACAGATATCCGAAGTCATCATGGGTCAGGTGCTCACCGCCGGCGTCGGCCAGAACCCGGCACGACAGGCGCTGATCCGCGCCGGTATCCCGGACAGCGTGCCGGGCATGACCGTGAATCAGGTCTGCGGTAGCGGCCTGAAGGCCACGCATCTCGCCGCGCAGGCGATTCGTTGCGGCGACGCCGACATCGTGATCGCGGGCGGCCAGGAAAACATGAGTGCGTCGCCGCACGTGTTGAACGGATCGCGCGATGGCTTTCGCATGGGCGATGCAAAGCTGACCGACAGCATGGTGTCGGATGGCCTGTGGGATGCATATAACGACTACCACATGGGTGTCACGGCCGAGAACATCGCCAGGCAATTCGGCATCTCGCGCCCCGATCAGGACGAGTTCGCGGCGGCCTCGCAACAGAAGGCGCACGCCGCGCAGGCGGCGGGCCGGTTCAAGGACGAGATCGCTCCGATCCGCATCCATTCGCGCAAGGGCGACACTTATTTCGACTCGGACGAGTACATCCGGGCCGGCGCCACGGTCGAGTCGCTGGGCGAGCTCAAGCCCGCGTTCAGCAAGGACGGCACGGTCACCGCGGGCAATGCCTCCGGGATCAACGATGGTGCGGCTGCAGTGATGATGATGTCGGCGCAGAAGGCGAAGGAGCTCGGGCTCAAGCCGCTGGCGTCGGTGCGTGCCTATTCGTCCGCCGGGGTCGATCCGAAAATCATGGGTATGGGGCCCGTGCCTGCGAGCCGCCTGTGCCTGAACAAGGCCGGGTGGGCGGCGGCGGACCTCGATCTGATGGAGATCAATGAAGCGTTCGCCGCTCAAGCCATCGCCGTGAACCGTCAGATGGAATGGGATACGCGCAAGATCAACGTCAACGGGGGCGCGATCGCCATCGGTCATCCCATCGGCGCATCGGGTTGCCGTATCCTGGTGACATTGCTGCACGAGATGGCGCGCCGCGATGCCAGGAAGGGTCTCGCGAGCCTGTGTATCGGTGGTGGCATGGGTGTTGCGCTCGCGGTCGAGCGTTGACCCGCCGGCTCACCGCTTTGTCGACACCGAGCGCTCGTGCTCCTCGACTAGCTGCTTGACCACGCCGGGATCGGCGAGCGTCGAGATGTCGCCGAGCTGATCCGACTCGTTCGCGGCGATCTTGCGCAGAATCCGGCGCATGATCTTGCCGGATCGAGTCTTGGGCAATCCAGGCGCCCACTGGATCACGTCGGGCGTGGCGATGGGACTGATTTCCTTGCGCACCCAATCCCTGAGCTCTCCGCGCAGGGGATCCGTGGGCTCGGATCCCGCGATCAAGGTCACGTAGACATAGATGCCCTGGCCCTTGATGTCGTGTGGGAAGCCGACCACCGCCGCTTCGGCGACCTGAGGATGCGCGACCAGGGCGCTTTCGATTTCCGCGGTACCAAGCCGATGGCCCGCGACGTTGAGCACATCGTCCACACGGCCGGTGATCCAGTAATAGCCGTCGTTATCCCGCTTCGCTCCGTCTCCGGTGAAATACCGCCCGGGAAATGCCTTGAAATAGGTCTCGATAAAGCGCTTGTGATCGCCGTACACGGAGCGCATCTGGCCGGGCCAGCTGTCCAGCAGCACGAGATTTCCCTCGCATGCCCCGTCGAGGATACGACCCTCGTTGTCGACGATGGCCGGCTGGATGCCGAAGAAGGGGAGCGTCGCGGATCCGGGCTTCAAATCGATCGCGCCGGGAAGCGGCGTAATCAATATCCCGCCGGTTTCCGTCTGCCACCATGTGTCGACCACGGGACAACGATCATCACCCACCACCCGGTGGTACCACTCCCAGGCCTCGGGATTGATCGGCTCGCCCACGGAGCCGAGCAGCCGCAAGGATTTTCTCGACCACGCTTTGACCGGCGCCTCGCCTTCGCGCATCAGGGAGCGGATGGCGGTGGGCGAGGAGTACAGGATCGTCACCTGGTGCTTGTCCACGACCTGCCAGAAGCGGCCGAAGTCGGGGTAGCTCGGGACGCCCTCGAACATCACCGTGGTCGCGCCGTTGGCGAGCGGTCCATACACGATGTAGCTGTGGCCGGTCACCCAGCCGATGTCCGCAGTCGCCCAGTAGACGTCATCTTCTTGAAGATCGAACACGGATTGATGCGTGAACGCCACGTAAACCAAATATCCGCCGGTGGTATGCAGGACGCCTTTGGGCTTGCCCGTAGACCCCGAGGTATAAAGAATGAACAGCGGATCCTCCGCGTTCATCTCCTCTGGGGGGCAATCGGCCGATTGTGCCGACACGAGATCCTCGTACCACTGATCGCGGGGGGAGCACATGGCGATCGGTGCACCGGTGCGGCGCACCACGAGTACGTCCGTGACGCATTCGGTCCCGCGGATGGCGAGTGCTCCGTCGACGTACTGCTTGAGCGGGATGCGCTTGCCGCCACGCAGCCCTTCATCGGCGGTGATCACGAGCTTCGATTGGCAGTCCGCGATGCGTCCGGCGAGTGCCTCGGAGGAAAAGCCGGCGAAGACCACGGAATGGGTCGCGCCGATGCGTGTGCAGGCCAGCATCGCCACCGCAATCTCCGGGATCATGGGCAGGTAGATGGTGACGCGGTCGCCTTTGTTGACGCCCAGATGCTTCAGGGCATTGGCGCAGCGGCATACCTTCTCGTGCAGTTCGCGGTAGCTGATGCGTTCGGATTTCGCGGGATCGTCGCCCTCCCAGAGAATGGCAGTCTTGTCGCCCCGGGTTTTCAGGTGCCGGTCCAGGCAATTGGCCGACACGTTGAGCGTCCCGTCGTGGAACCAGCGAATATGAAAATCGGCCTCCGCATAGCTTGTGTCCTTCACCTGGGTGAAGGGCTTGATCCAGTCGATGCGTCGTCCGATGCCACCCCAGAAGCGCTCCGGATCCTGGATCGACTCCGCGTACAGGCGCTCATAATCAGCGTGCTTGATTCGGGCTTTTTGGGCGAAGGCTGAGGGAACCTTGTAGAGACTTTGGTGCATGGTCTTCTCGGATGCGTCAGGGACGCTTTATTTGTTGATACTCACGTGCTTTGAGCCAGCTACCCTAGTTTAGCGCAGACCGCGATCACCGGCGCCGCATGCCCCGTCCGCCGTCCTTGTCGTGCAGTCGTTCAATAAGGATTGTGCCGTGCCGGTAGCCGAGGCATAGTGGCGCCCGGACGAAGGAAGTCACCCGTCACAGTGAGGATACCGTGAGTCAAACCTCCAACGCGCCGCGCCGCGGACGCGAGAATCGGCTGGCACGCGCCCGGACTCAGGCCGCCAAATATCCTTACATCCGGCGCAAGCTCCCGGTCGTGGAGCTGTTGAGCAGCGAAGCGGTGGAAATCATCGAGGCGAATGCGCAGACCATTCTCGAAGAGATCGGGATCGAGTTCCGGCGCGATCCGGAGTCGCTTCGGCTGTGGCGCAGTGCGGGAGCGGACGTGCAGGGCGAGCGCGTCCACATTCCGCGCGGCCTCGCGCGGCGCCTGCTGCAAACGGCGCCGCGCGAGTTCACCCTGCATGCCAGAAATCCGGCCCGAAGCGTGCGCTTCGGCGGCGATGCCACGGTATTCTCGCCGGTGGGAGGACCGCCGTTCGTTTACGACATCGAGCGGGGACGGCGCTACGGGACCCTCGAAGATCTGCAGAATTTCATCAAGCTGGCGCACATGGCGCCGGCAATCCACTTCTCGGGCGGCTGCATGTGCGAGCCGATGGAAATCCCGCCGAACAAGCGTCATCTGGACGTGCAATATTCGTTCTTCCGCTATAGCGATCAGGGCTGCGAGGCGACCCCGGAAACGCCGGGTCACGCTCGCGACGCGATCGCTCTCGCCCGGGTGCTGTTCGGCGCCGAGTATCTGGAGACGCACCCCGTGGTGCTCGGCAACATCAATTCCAACTCCCCGCTGACGTTCGACGGGCGCATGCTCGGCGCGTTGCGCGAATTTGCCGGCGCCAATCAGGGCACCATCATCGTGCCGGCGGTGCTCGCGGGGGCCATGGGCCCGGTCACCGCCGCCGGATGCCTTGCCGAGATTCTGGCCGAGACGTTGGCCGGGATGGCACTCACACAGATCGTGCGTCCCGGGGCACCCGTGATCATGGGGTCCTTTGTCGGGGCGATTTCCATGCGTACCGGAGCGCCGACGTTCGGCACGCCCGAGGCGACGCAGATGATCTTCGCAACCGCCCAGCTCGCCCGGCGCATCGGCGTGCCGTGCCGCAGCGGCGGATCGTTGTGCTCGTCCAAGATCGCCGACGCCCAGGCGGCCTACGAAAGCGCACATACGCTCCTGCCGACGTTGCTCGCCGGCGTCAATCTGGTCACCCACGCGGCCGGCTGGCTGGAGGGCGGTCTGGTGGCCGGATACGAGAAATTCGTCATGGACGCCGATCAGCTCGCCATGATGCAGAGCCTCGCCCAGGGGATGGATCTGTCGGAGCGCGGTCAGGCGCTCGACGCCCTGCGCGAGGTGGGCCCGGGCAGCCACTTCCTCGGATGCGCTCACACTCAGGCGAATTTCGAGACCGCGTTCTATCAATCGACGATCGCGGACTATTCGTCCTACGAGCAGTGGTCGATGGAGGGAAAGCTCACGGCGGAACAGCGGGCGAACGCCGTCTGGAAAAGAATGCTGGCCGAGTATCAGGACCCCGGGATCGACCCGGCCCGCGATGAGGCCATGCGGCACTTCATGGCCGAGCGCAAGGCGGTGCTCTCGGATGCCGTGGAGGAAGAGTAGCGGGCGGATATAATTCGCGCTCCTGAAGGGCCGTCAGCGGAGAGTGCGAAACATGGCGCCGAATTTCGCCGCGTTGCGCCGGGAGTTCCCGGTGCTCGAGCGCAAAACGTATCTCAACAGCGGCTCCTATTGCGCGCTGGCGAACGAGGTGAAGGCGGCCTTCGAGGGATACCTCGAAGATCGCTTGGCAGTCGGCGCTGACTGGGATTTGTGGGTCGCCAAGAACGAATCGGTGCGCACGCTCGCCGCCACCCTGGTCGGCGCCGCGCCCGATGAGATCGCGATCACCGCCTCGGTGTCGGCGGGGCTCAACTCGCTCGCGAGCGCGCTCGATTTCTCGGGGCCGCGCGACAAAATCGTCATCAGCGATTTCGAATTCCCGACCGCCGCGCAGATCTGGCACGCCCAGGAGCGGCGTGGGGCGCGCGTGGTGCACGTGCCGCGCGCCGCGGACGGCTACATCCCGGTGAGCGCGTTCGCCGCGGCAATCGATGAGCAGACACAGCTCGTTGCGATCACGCACGTGTGCTTTCGCAATGGCGCCAAGCTCGACGTGGCGGGTATCGTCGAGCTGGCACGCGCCAAGGGGGCGCGGGTGCTGCTCGATTGCTACCAGTCGGTTGGCTCCCAGCAGGTCGATGTCAAGGCGCTGGGCGTCGACTTCGCGGCCGGCGGCATGCTGAAGTATCTGCTCGGCACGGCGGGAATCGGCTTTCTCTACGTGCGCGACGCGCTGGTGCCCTCCCTGGTGCCGGCCAACAGCGGATGGTTTGCCCAGGAGACGATCGGCTCGATGGACATCACGG
Organism: Steroidobacteraceae bacterium; assembly: GCA_050012215.1. Lineage (GTDB taxonomy): Bacteria > Pseudomonadota > Gammaproteobacteria > Steroidobacterales > Steroidobacteraceae > Bog-1198. The sequence continues at coordinate 65,460 of JBEKHO010000013.1, read as the reverse complement.
CGAATCGGCCGGCGCCGAGTGCGAGGCGCTTCGAGGCCGGAACTCCCGCGGTGGTGAACTGCTACGCTGCCGAGGCGGGGCTGCGGATGCTCCTGCGGGTCGGCATCGGGTCGATCGAAGAGCGCATCACCGAGCTCACGGCGAGCTGCATGCGCCGGCTCCGGGAAATCGGCTGGGCGAGCGTCACGCCGTCCGAGGACCATCGCCGCGGCGCCACCGTCGCCGTTGCCTCGCGCGACGCGGGCCGGCTCGTGCAGGAACTCAAAAGTCGCGGCATCGTCACGTCCTGCCGGGACGACAACGTTCGGGCCGCCTTCCATTTCTACAACGATGAGGCCGATGTGGATGCCTTTTGTGCGGCCATGAAGGACTTGCGGGAGACGCTCGGTCCAGCGGCAGGCGGCTGATGGAAATCAGAATCCTTCGGGCGGCCGACGTGAGGCGCTTTTTGCCGCTGCGCTCGATCATGGTCATACCGGGCGAACGTGGGATGCTGGGCAACATGCCGGGCTATCTGGCTGAGCCCGAATGCTTCGGTGCGCAGATCACCGCCATCTGGACTGCCGCAGCGAGTGGGCTCGCCACGAGCTGGTTGGCGCGGCCCGGCGCAGGCGACCTCACCCTGTTGGGCGCGGGAGAACAGGCGCAGAGTCACTTGCAGGCCCATGCTGTGCGTACGCGCGCTCCGCCGGGTCCGCGTATGGGCTCGCGATCGCGACAAGGCTCGAGTTTTCGCCCAGGCCGAAGGCGCGAGGCACGGCATCGAGTACAAGTCCTTGGGGCTCGCGGCGCAGGACCTGGCCGCGGGCTACCACGTGTTTCAGCAAGCATCCCTTGCCGCTGCCGGCCAGGTCATCGAGTTTTAGTTGGCTCGCCCAGGCTGAATATTATTGTATGTAAATCAATTAATTGAGATAATTATCTCGATAGACATGCAGTAGGGTGATTGCGCCGGAAGTACCTAACCAGTACCTTGCCGCCGAGCCGCCGCTGCGCAGCATCAGGAGCACTTCGATTCCATCCACTGCGAATACCGCGAGCGCCGAGGCGATGCCGCTAACGCATCTGGAGCGCCTGGAGGCGGAGTCCATCCACATCTTGCGCGAGGTGATATCGGAAGCCCGCAAGCCCGTGATGCTGTACTCCGTCGGCAAGGACTCGGCCGTCATGCTGCATCTCGCGCGCAAAGCCTTTTACCCCGCGCCGCCGCCGTTCCCGCTGCTGCACGTCGACACCACCTGGAAGTTCAAGGCCATGTACGAATTTCGCGACCGCATGGCGCGCGAATCGGGGATGCCGCTTCACGTGTATCAGAATCCCGAAGCCAAGGCACGCGGCATCAATCCGTTCGATCACGGCGCATCGCTGCACACGGATCTCTGGAAAACCGAGGGCCTGAAACAGGCGCTCGACCTGTATGGTTTCGACGTGGCGTTCGGCGGAGCAAGGCGCGACGAGGAAAGGAGCCGGGCCAAGGAGCGGGTGTTCTCGTTTCGCTCGTCCAGTCATCGATGGGACCCGAAGAACCAGCGTCCCGAGCTCTGGCATCTCTACAATGCCAAGAAGAACCCCGGCGAAGGCATTCGCGTATTTCCCCTGTCGAATTGGACCGAGCTCGATGTGTGGCAGTACATCCATCGCGAAAACATTCCGATCGTCCCATTGTATTTTTCCGCGCCGCGGCCCACGGTCATCCGCGATGGATTGATTCTCATGGTGGACGATGAGCGGTTGCCGCTCAGAGCCGGCGAGGTGCCGGTGCAGCGATCGATTCGCTTCCGCACGCTCGGATGTTATCCGTTGACGGGTGCCGTCGAGAGCAGCGCAGCCACGCTGCCGCAGATCATCCGGGAGATGCTGCTCACGAGAACTTCCGAGCGCCAGGGCCGCGCCATCGATCACGACCAGGCGGCGAGCATGGAAAAAAAGAAACAGGAAGGCTATTTCTGATGACCATGGCCCGGGACCACGGCTACAAGCCGCACGAGCTCGTGTCGACCGACATCGAAGCCTACCTCGAACTGCACCAACGAAAGACGCTCCTGCGCTTCATCACCTGCGGCAGCGTCGACGACGGCAAGTCGACGCTGATCGGCCGGCTGCTGTTCGACACCAAAGCCATTTTCGAGGACCAGCTTGCGGCGCTCGAGGCCGATTCCAGAAGAATCGGCACGCAAGGCGAGAACCTCGATTACGCACTGCTCCTCGATGGACTCGCCGCCGAGCGGGAACAGGGCATCACCATCGACGTGGCCTACCGCTTCTTTGCGACCGAGCGCCGCAAATTCATCGTCGCCGACACGCCGGGTCACGAGCAATACACCCGGAACATGATCACCGGGGCCTCCACCGCGGATCTGGCGGTCATCCTCGTGGACGCGCGCAAGGGAGTGTTGACGCAAACCCGCCGCCATTCCTATCTCGCTCATCTGATCGGCATCGAGCACATCGTGCTCGCGGTCAACAAGATGGACCTCGTCGGCTTCGATCGATCCCGCTTCGAGGCCATCGTCGCGGAATACGGGGCATTTGCCGAATCGATCGGCATCGGCGCGTTCGAGCCGATTCCGATGTCGGCTCTCGCCGGAGACAACATCGCCGCCCGCTCCGAGAGAATGCCCTGGTACCGGGGGTCCGCGCTGATCGAATATCTCGAGACGGTGGACGTGAATGCCGCCAAGGATCGGCTGGCCCCGTTCCGCATGCCGGTGCAGTGGGTCAATCGGCCGAATCTCGATTTTCGCGGCTTTGCCGGGTTGATAGCAGGCGGCGAGGTCAGCGCGGGCGACGCCGTCCGCGTGATGCCCTCGGGCAAAACCTCCCACGTGAGCCGGATAGTGACGTTCGGCGGTGATCTTCCCCGAGCGGTCGCCGGCCAGTCGGTTACTCTGTGCTTCGGGGACGAGATCGATTGCTCCCGGGGGGACGTGATCGTCGCGGCGGATGCGCCGGCGCAGCTCGCCGATCAGTTCGAGTCGACGCTCGTCTGGATGGCCGATGAGCCGTTGTTGCCCGGCCGGCCGTACTGGCTGAAGCTCGGCACGCAGACGGTCACCGCGACCATTCAGGCGCCCAAATATCAGATCAACGTCAACACGCTCGAGCATCTCGCAGCGAAGACGCTCGAGCTCAATGCCATCGGCGTGGTGAACCTCTCCACGGACCGGCCCGTGGTCTTCGAGCCGTACGCGGCAAGCCGCGACTTGGGCGGTTTCATCATCATCGACAAGCTCAGCAACGCGACTGTTGCCGCCGGCCTGATTCATTTCTCACTGCGGCGCAGCCAAAACATCCACTGGCAGGCGCTCGACATCAGCCGCGAATCGCGTGCGCGGCTCAAGAACCAGAAGCCCGCAGTGCTCTGGTTCACGGGGCTCTCGGGCGCGGGCAAGTCGACCATCGCGAACCTGGTGGAGAAGAAGCTCCACCGGATGAACCGCCACACGTTCCTGTTGGATGGTGACAACGTCCGGCACGGCCTCAACAAGGATCTCGGTTTCACCAATGCGGATCGGGTGGAGAACATCCGACGCGTCGGGGAAGTCGCGCGTCTCATGACCGATGCCGGACTCATCGTGATCGCCGCATTCATCTCGCCCTTCCGCGCTGAGCGTCAGATGGTGCGGGACATGATCGCCGCAGGAGAGTTCATCGAAGTATTCGTGGACACTCCGCTGATGGAGGCGGAGCGGCGCGACGTGAAGGGTCTGTACAAGAAGGCGAGAGCGGGCACACTCGCCAACTTTACCGGCATCGACAGCCCCTACGAGCCTCCGGTGTCGCCGGAGATCCATATCGATACGACCCAGGTAACCCCGCTCAGGGCCGCCGATTTGATCGTCGAGAGGTTGCTGGACGGCGGTTTGTGACCCTTTGGGCGCCCGACCCTAACTCTGCGTCTCCCCGGACTGCGGCGATCGTGCCTTGCTGATTCGGCCCTCGGTCCAGGTCACCACCCAGACGATGGTGATCGCGACCGCCACCCCCCAGCCGACCTCGGCGAGCCGGGAGAGCATCATCTTCCAGCCCCCCGTACCAATGTGCGGCACCAGCATGATGATGGTGACGGTCGACCCGGCCAGGCGCGCGGCCGTCGATACGTTGAGCAGCCAGCAGGCGATCATCGAGAGCACCAGCGAGACCACGTACGCCGGTAGGTCCTGCCCGGCCACGGTGACGATCAGGGCGCTGATCAGCCCGCCGATGGCGGCCCCCGCGAACTGATCGCGCGCCGACGACTGGGTTGCGCTCAACTGCGCTTGCACGACCGCGATGGCGGTGATCGACCCCCAAAAACCCTCGTGCAGCCCGAGCGGCTTGGTCGGCAAATACGCGATGACAGCTGCGGCGGCCGACATCAGGGCTTGCGCGGTGCCGCCCTTGAGCCGTGCGCGGAGGGGCACCTCCTTGCTGTTCTGCGCCTGCTGGGTCGTCTGCTTGATGAGCCCCGGCGCATCGCTGGTGTCGGCGGCCGCCATTCAGGGTGTGAAGGAATTCAGATCACCGGCGACCCGTCTTCCTCGATGCCAGACCGCCTCGATCTTGTCCACGTCCGCAATGTCGCGAGCGGGGTTGCCGTCCACCACGAGCAGATCCGCCAGCTTTCCGGCTGCCACGACGCCGCGATCGTCGAGATCGAGCAACGCGGCGGCATTCCGGGTCGCCGTTCCAATCGCCTGCAACGGCGTGAGTCCCGCCCTCACCAGCAATGCCAACTCGTGGTGCTCCGCGAAGCCGGCGATCCGCAGCGGCGTGGCGCCGGAGTCGGTGCCGAATCCCACCCGCACACCGGCGTCATACAGCTTTTTGACGTTCTGCAAGTTCATCGCCGCCGCGCTTTTGTCCGTCGCGAGCTTGCTGGTATCGGCGAGGATCTTCTGCCGCCAGGCGGGATCCGCGAATTGCGCAGCAAGTGCGGGTTGCAGGGCATGGGCGAGCACAGGATGGGACGCGAGCTCCGGATGTTGCGCGAACAGATAGAACCCCTCATCCAAGCCCAGGGTGGGGATGTACCACACATGGTGTGCTTTCACCGCATCGATGAAGGCGGCATCCACGGGAACATCGCGCACGCCGTGCGCGAGGACGTCGACCCCGTCGGCCACCAGCCGCTTCGCATCGTCCAGATAGAAGATGTGGGCTGCCACGCGCAGCCCGTGGTGGTGCGCTTCGTCGATGATCGCCTGGTACATGGGCGGCGACAGCTTGGCCGGCATCCGGCCATGAAAATCGTCGACCCAGATCTTGATCAGCGCGGGGTGACGGGCGGCGGTTTCACGGACCTCCTCGCGGGCTTCGGCCTCGGTTCGGGGACGATACACCTGGGTATCCAAGATCCCCATGGCGCCCGGCGGCGCTCCATCGGGAACGCCGAAGCCGCGATCCGCGCCGAACAGATCGGCTCCCGGCAATGCGCCTGTGTGCAGTTTGGGCGCCAGATCATAAAAGGACTGCTGATTGAGTCCGAGCGAAGTGACGGTCGTGATCCCGTACGCCTCGTATTGCCGCAATTGCCTGAGGATATTCTCCGGGGTCTGGTGCACGCCGCCCGCAGCCGTACCGTCCGTCATGCCGAGATGCGAGTGATCGGAAATCAGGCCCGGCATGAGCGTCTTGCCTGAAAGATTTACAACCTCGACCGCTGCTTGCTTCAGGTGCGTCGCGGCAGGAGTTACCGAGTCGATGTGTTCGCCCCGGATCACGACATCGACGTGTTCGCGCGGTGTCCCGCCGTAGCCGTCGATGAGGCGCACGTCGTGCAGCACGGTGGAGGTCGGGACGGCGGCCTGCGACCCAAATCCCGGCATCGAAGCAAATACCAGGAGCAATACACCCAGTGCGCGTTTCATGAGCGATAATGTATCGCAACACCACGCTCGAAGGGAGACGCCGCTGTGACAGACCACGTGCTAGTGTCGGACGCCGCCCGCGTATTGCGCATCCAATTGAACCGGCCCGAAAAGAAGAACGCACTCACCCAGGCGATGTATGCGTCCCTGGCAGCGGCCATCGAGGGGGCGGAGGCGAGCCCGGCGATTCGCGTGATCACGATCACGGGGGTCGGGGATGTTTTCACCAGCGGCAACGACTTGAAGGACTTTCTCGACGGCCGCTTGCCGGGGACCGACAGTCCGGTCATGCGCTTCCTGTCCGCGCTCGCGAACACGCGCAAGCCCTTGATCGCGAGCGTGAACGGTTTGGCCGTCGGCATCGGCGTCACGCTGCTGTTGCACTGTGATCTGGTCTACGCCTCGGAGGATGCGCTCTTTCAGCTGCCGTTCGTGAACCTGGGTGTGGTCCCGGAGGCGGCCTCGAGCCTGTTACTGCCGCGCATGGTGGGACAGCATCGCGCCGCCGAGCTGCTTTTCTTCGGCAACCGATTCGACGTGCGGACGGCGCGGGATCTCGGCCTGGTCAATGCCGTGCATCCGCGGGGACTCCTGGACGGGGTGGTCGCGGAGCATGCGGGCTCCTTGGCGGTCAAGCCGCCGCAGGCGCTGCGTCTCACCAAGGAGTTGCTCAAGGGTGAAGTCTACAGGTCCGAAGTGGCCGCCCGGATGAAACAGGAAGAACTGCACTTCGAGCGGCAGCTTGGCTCCCCGGAGGCACGCGAGGCGATGAGCGCGGTGCTCGAAAAGCGGGCCCCCGATTTCTCCCGGCTGTCCTGAAAAGGCGATGCGGCCGGGCGCACCTGTCTTATTGAGCTTCAATGGCGGCTATGTGGATACCGCCGGCTTCCTCGCGATCCAGGGCCTGTTCACCGCCCACGTCACGGGCAACTTCGTGACCGTTGGCGCAGCCCTGATCAATGGCACCTCGGGGGTGCTCACCAAAGTTCTCGCGCTGCCGGTATTTTGCATCGTGGTCTTGTTCACACGGCTTGCGAGCTTCCATTTGTCGCGCCGCTCCTGGTCATCGCTTGACATGCTCCTGGGGCTGAAGATTTCATTGCTGATCGCGGCTGCCGTCATGGCGATCCTCTGGGGCCCGTTCACCGATGGCGATTCGGGAGCGGCGATGGTCGCCGGGATGACCCTGGTGTCTGCCATGGCGATTCAGAATGCGGTGCACCGCATACACCTCGGCGCATCGCCGCCATCGACCTTGATGACGGGGACCACGACTCAGGTCATGATGGACCTGGCGGATCTGCTTCGTGGCGTCGAGGCGGAAGCGCGGGTGGCCACGATACGCAGGAGCGCAATCTGTCCACGGCGATCGCGAGTTTCGCCCTGGGTGCGGCTTCCTCAGCCCTGATGTTCCACTGGGTGGCGACTTGGAATTTTGCATTGCCCCCTGTGATCGCGATGTTGGCCCTGGTGGCCGCGAAGCCGTCCCAACCGCCTGCCGGCTGACCAGTATGGCCCGGGCAACGCCGCAGCGCCGCAGCGCTCTGTGGACAACCCCTATTGACCCTCCGGCACAGACCCCGTACCGTGATTTTAATTGGCGGAGGGGGCTTCATGTCAACGATTAAAAGAATCGCCCTGGTAACGGGCGGAATGGGCGGACTTGGTGAGGCGATTTGCCGAAAGCTCGCCGCGCTCGGCTATACGGTGGTGACGACCTACTCACCCGGTAACACCAAGGCATCGCAGTGGCTGGCTGCGATGAGAGAAGAGGGCCTCCATTTCCACGCCTACCCCTGCGATGTCGTCGACTGGGAATCGTGCAGTGCGTGCATCGCGCGCGTGGTGCAGGAGCTCGGTCCCGTGGATGTCCTGGTGAACAATGCGGGCATCACCCGTGACATGACGTTCAAAAAGATGGACAAGGTCAATTGGGACGCGGTCATGCACGCGAACCTCGATTCCTGTTTCAACATGACCAAGCAGGTGTGTGACGGAATGGTGGAGCGCGGCTGGGGGCGGGTCATCAACGTGTCGTCGGTGAACGCGCAGAAAGGCGCCTTCGGCCAGACCAACTACTCGGCCGCCAAGGCCGGCATGCATGGATTCACCAAGGCATTGGCGCTCGAAGTGGCGCGCAAGGGCGTCACCGTCAACACCATTTCTCCCGGCTACATCGGAACCAAAATGGTGACCGCGATTCCGAAGGAAGTGCTCGAGACCAAGATCATCCCGCAAATCCCTGTCGGCCGCCTCGGCAAGCCCGAGGAGGTGGCAGGGCTCGTTGCCTATCTCGCGAGCGAAGAGGCGGCGTTTCTGACCGGGGCGAATATCGCGATCAACGGCGGGCAGCACATGTATTGAGCCGCCGGCGCCTCGCCTGTCGGCAATTCCATGTGCGACCGAGCGCCTCAGGCGGCGCTGAGCAGCCGCACCTCGTGCTGCGGGAAGGGGATGCTGATGTCCCGACGCCGCAATTCCTCGACAATTCCCAGGTTAAGCTCTCCTGCTGCCGCCGCGTAATCGGCGACGGCGACCCAGGGCTTGATGAATATCTGCACGGCTGAGTCGGCCAAGTTGCCGATCTGCACCAGCGGCGCCGGATCCGCGAGCACGCGCGGATTGGCGCTCACCAACTCGCGAATCACGCTCAACGTTCCGGGCAGATCGGCGTCGTAGGCGACACCCACGATCACCTCGCACTGTCGGATCCTGCCATAGTTGTGAAGTATTTCTCCGACCACCTTGCGATTGGGCACGACCACGCGCGATAGATCGGGGTGGATCAGTGAGGTGCAGAACAGCGTGATCGTCTCCACTTTGCCCTCGACACCGACCACCGAGATGTATTCGCCGACCCGATACGGCTTGGTGAAGATGATGGTCAATCCGGCGACGATATTGCTGAGCACGCCTTGGGTGGCCAATGCGATGCCGGCCCCGGCGACCCCCAGACCGGCGATGAGCGGCAATAATTCGACGCCTAGATTCTGGAGCGCCATGATGAGGAACAGCCCGAGCACGACGATCCGCACGACGCGCGAGAACAGCATCCGGACGGGCGGTTCGAGCTCCAACCGATGCAGTGCGCGGATGGTGCCCCGTGCCGCCCAGCGGGCGGCGAATCCACCCGCCGTCATGATGAGGATCGCGGCCAATAATTTGGGACCGAATCGGATCGCCAGGTCGATCAAGGTGCCTTTGATCTGGTCCAGTTGAGTGAGTTCGCTGTTCATGGTCATCCCCTGAAGGTGTTGAGCCGCAGCCGCATCAGGCGGAGCGTGCGCAGCCATTATCGTGCGCCGACCATTCGAGCGAAAGACTTTAGAATTTCCAGCGCAGGGAGAGCCCCGTGGTTCGCGGCTGATTGGTGAACATCCGCACCCGGGTGGTTGCCGAGTAATTGTCCGATAAGAATTCGGAAAGCGCCGCCTGTTTGTCGAACACGTTGGTCATGAACAGATCGGCCTCCCACGCGTCGTGGATCAGGCCGCTGCGCAGATCCATGAGCGCGTAGGCCCGCTGGAAGGTCGCGGGATCGGTGCGCTCGAAGTCCGGATAGGATTCGCCCACATATTGGCCGTCCGCACGCACGAAGGCGTCATAACCGGACATCGGAGTGAACAAGTACTTGGCGCTCGCGTTGGCGTTCCAGAGCGGCACGTTCTCGAGCTGCTGACCCTTGAGGCCGCCCAAGTTCGGCGCGTTTGCATCGAGCACCGCCTTGGTGTAGCCGACCCCGCCGCCGAGCTGCAAATGACCCGCCACGATGCCGTTGATCTCGAGCTCACCGCCGCGGACCACCGCCCCGCCTGCATTCTCGGTGATCTGATAGGAGCAGGGCAGAGTCTCTCCCTGCTGTACCTCGCTCCATTTGATGTAGTACAGCGCCGCGTTCACGGTGAGCGTTCCGCCCAGCCAACGGGTCTTGCCGCCGAGTTCGTAGTTCCAAAGGCTGTCGGGCTGATAGGGGCCGTAGTCCTGGCCGCATCCCTTCTGCGCGAGGTTGCTGGTGTTCACGCCCCCCGGGCGCACACCCTTCGAGGCACTGGCATAATAAAGCTGCTGATCGTTTGCCTGATAGGACAGCTCGGCTTTCGGATCGAAGCCGGTATTTTTCGCGGCGCCCGCCGACAAGGTCGGACCGCCATTGCTCCAACCGTCCTCGTAGCGGATCGCCGTGTATTCGAGGTCGTACCAACGCACACCGGCGGTCGCTTTCCATTGGCTGTCGATGGCGTAGTTGATCTCGGTGAACACCGCCGATTGCCTGGGCGCGTAGTCGCCATGCTGCGAGTAATTGAGATCGCTCAATGTCACTCCCTGCAAAAGCGCTCCGCTCGTATAGGAATTCTGGAACTGAGCGTAGTTCGGCGTCAGGTAATTGACGTAGTAGTGGCGGTCGGCGTTGTTGAAATAGGCCCCGGTGACCCCGCTCCAGGGCGAGCCGGCCGGGTCGAAGGCGATGCGCAGCTCCTCGGTGAACTCGCGCGTGGTGACGATGGGCGAATAGACGCTGGGTATGAATTTTCCCTGCGGAATCAGGTCCTCGAGCGCCTCGGTTTCGTCATCGGGGGTGTTTTCGCGCCGACCCATGTACGAGGTGGTCGAGAGCAGGTTGCCCCAGCCGAGGTCGTACGTCATCGTGACATTGCTGAGCTCGAAATGGTCCGAGTACGCCTCCGACAGATTGAATGGCCGCGCCTGGGTCAGAGGACCGGTGGAGTCACCCTCCGGGATGTCGTAATCCGGCACACCGCCCATCTGCAAATCCTGGATCCAGATGGAAGGCGTGATGGTGAAGGCATCGTTGACCGCGATCTTCAACAGCGTCCGAACGCTGTAGAGCTGCTCGGAATTGACGTCGCGGACGATCTCGCTCGGATGATCGGGCGAGACGGGATACGCGGGAAATCCCGCCGGCACATCCGGGTTCGGAGCCCAGACACCCGCGTCGCGGTCGATGAAGCCGCTGAAATGTTTGTACGTGCCCACCACCCGCAGCGCCACCCGATCGTCGATCAGCGGCACGTTGTACATCGCATCCAGCCGCGCGTTGCCGCTGCCGTGCTCGGTGTACGAGCCCTCCGCCTTCACGGCGCCTTCCTCCAGGGTGAGGTTCGGCTGATTGGTGATGAAACGCACGGTGCCGCCCATCGAGCTCGCACCGTATAGCGTGCCCTGCGGTCCGCGCAGTACTTCGACCCGGGCGAGGTCGAACAGGTCGGGATCGATGCTCGCCGTGGCACCGTCGCCGCCGGAGGGCAGAATGGGCGTGTCGTCGATGTACATTCCGGTGGTGGGCGAGTTGCCGCCGACCGAGGCGATGCCGCGGATCGAATAGCTGCTTTGGCCGGGGCCCGCAGAGTTCAGCGTCACGCCGGGAATGCGCGCGGCCAGCGCGGAGAAGTCCTCGACGCCCGTTTCCGCCAGCGTCTGAGCGTTATAGGCCACGATGCTCAGCGGCACCTTCTGCAGATTTTCACTGCGCTTTTCGGCCGTGACCACAATGTCCTGCAGGGTGGCCGATGAGGAGGACGAATCGGCTGGCGGGCTTTGCTGGGCATGCGACGCGACGGCAATCAACAATCCTGGAAGTGCGAGGCCTACGAGCAACGGGACGCGGGGGTTGATGACGGCGGGGCTCGTGCGCATTCTTGATCTCCCATGACGTATGAGTTGGAGCGGAGCGCCAGCCGTCAATTTAGCTGCAATCGGTATTCATTGCAATGATATAACCTATCTCCTTCGGATCCGAAATCAGCTAGGTTCCGGCAGTCCCGTCTTCGCGAGGTCGACCCGCGCCGCGGCTCGCGCGCGGTGCTCCCCGAAATACCGTCCAAGCGGCCGCGGTAAACACCAGCGCGTTAGCCACGATGACCGGGGAGGCTCCGATGAGCACTCCGTAGGTGATCCAGAGGACCGCGCCGCACATCTGTACGGCACGCAGGAGCGAGGGGCGGGAGAAGAAATACGAACCCACGAACACGGCGGTCGCGGTCCATCCCAAGACGTTGATCCATGAATGGTTCATCCGGCAAGCGCCTCCGCCGGGTAAGTCAATAGCTCGCTGATCTGCACGCGATCCGCGCGATCGCGCTCCCAGCCGTCCAGGGTCAGGCCGTACAACTCGAACAGATCTCTGATCCGGCGCGTCTCCCAGCCCAATACCTGATCCAGAATCGGCACCAGGATGCTGAATGCATTGTCGCTGATCACCGTGCTCCGTGCGATCCGCGCGAGCTGTTTGTTCTCCGATACCGCAATGGTGAAGCCGCCGCGGTTATTCACGTGCAGCATCACATGAACGTCGGAGCTTCCATCGCCCACGTAGATCATCCGGTCGGGGGTGACCCCCAGCCGATGTTCCAGTTCCTCGATCACTGCGACCTTGCCGTAGCCGGCGGGCACGCGCTTGATCGAACGCACCTCGCCCGACTGGGCGTCGAACTCCAGTTCCGTTCCATAGATGTGCTCCGGCGGGACGATTCCGTCGAGCGCCGAGATGACGATTTCGCGCGGTGCGGCCGAGATCACGAAGAAATCGAAGCGACAACCCGGCGTATCATGGGCCATGAAATCGACCAGTGCAGGGATCGCGTGCTTCAGCCGGATTCGGCGGCCTGCCTCCTGCAGATGCTCGCGGCGCACACTTCGGAATTCCGGATCATGGCGGATCAGGTAGGCGAGCTCACCGCCTTGCTGCACGAGGTTGCTGCGGGCGAGGCCTGCGACGCGCTCTTCGAAACCCTTGATGCCGAGCAGCTCGGCAAGCACGATGCCCGAGTCCTTGAAACTCAACGTCTGGTCGAAATCCGACGCGAGGAGATAATGACGAAGCGGTGCGCGCATACGGAAAGCGTCTCTACTGGTGGCTGGCGCATTCCATAATACGGGGCGACGAGCGGATGTCACGCGACAAAGAATCGCGCAGGCTGCGATTTATTTCATCCGCTCGATGCGCGAATCCGTGAGCCGTTCGGCGGTGCGGCTCGCGCCGCGCGTCGTTCGTCGTCGATGACCAACGCGGCTAAGGCGTTTTCGTGACGGTGTTCACGATCGGCGGCGCGCGAGATCATTGACCGGCGAAGTCGCCGAGCGCCCTGCGGCCGTCCCGAAAGAGGGCGAAGGGCGTATCGAGCCGCTCTTGGGGCAGGCGCACGATCAGCCGGCGGCTCGAAGCGATGAAGCGCAAGGTGGCGACGTCGGCGCGGTAGGCGTGCGCGATCAGGTCTCCATGAGGCGGCACGTACAGTTCCTGGCGCTTCGCGAGACTGAGGGGCATGTCCGCGAGCGGCTCGAGATCGATGTCGCGTCCGTCTGCGAGGATGTGCAGCTCCCCCTGTTCCGGATCGGGCGGCGGCGACATGCGCCGATCCACCGTCGACCAGCGATACAGCAGGAGGAAGTCGCTGTACCTGCCGGCCTTGTCGATCTCGATCGCCACGAGCGTGGCGTAGTCGCGGGCGTGCGCGGCGACATCGGTCCGTGCGCGGGCGAACTCCAGCGGTGTGGACACGACGATCAGCGTGTTGCCGCTCTGCTCGTCGATGATTTCCCGGGTCAGCGGCGATTGGGAACCGACGCAGCCGCTGAGCGTGAGCAGCGCCATGAGTTGCAAACTGCGCAAGGGCATCGTCATGGTTAGAAGCGCCGCCGATAGGTCGCCGAGAAGTACAGGAAGCGCTGATCAAGCGTCCCGGTGACGGATTGCCCGGTGAGGGACTGCTGCTGCAGCAGCGCCTGCTGGGTCTGCAGCTGATAGCCCGCGATGACCTCGAAGATCGAGAGCCGGCCGGTCCAATCGCTGCGCAGCTCGGGAAGGATCATGGTCTGTTTGCCGCCGAGCGAAGGCTCATTGATCTGCTCGACGGAGAATCGCGGACCGAACCGCCATGCTCCGGTCAGCACGAAACGGCCGTCCCAGGAAAGCGTGGTGCTGCGCTCGATCGGCGAGTCGTCGAAGCGAACGCCGAAGATCTGCAGGTCGCTCGCTTGCAGAAGACTCGAGCCGGCGATCTGCACGGATAGGTTCTTGTCGACGCCCGTCGAGGGGGTCGCGTCCACTCCGCCGGAGGCGGGCGTGCCGCCGAGCCGCAGCGCCGAGGCGTCGGCCATGAACTGCCAGCGCTCGCCGAACGATCGACTCGCGGACAGCACCAGGGTGTCGCTGGTGGACGTGCGTTCGAGCGCCAGCTGCCGGATTTGCGAGAGCGTGTACTCATGCGCGAGTGCACTGAGGTCCGTCGCGCTCTGACCCAGCAAGGCGTTGTTGAGCTCCAGGAGGGGGCTGCGGCGGTGATCCACGTCGAGGCCGAGGATCCAGGATTGAGCGATCCCGAGGTTGCCGATGAAAGTGACCGAGTTGAGCTGATTGAACGCGACGTCATAATCGGCGAGCATCACCGCGGAGCGGCCGGGCTGCGAGTAGCGCGTCTGGAAACCGATCGAGCGGCGGTCGGTGAAGCCGGATTCGGTCTGATCGAATAGATACGTATCGAAGATCCAGCTGCGAAACGGGTTGTATTCCAGCGCAACTGTGCCGAATTGCTGCTGCGTGGAAAACGATGAATAGCTGGTGTAGGCCGGGTACCCGGCCGCGCCGCTCACGGACAATGTCGGATTGATTTCGTAACCCACGAAGAGTCCGTCGAACAGACCGACGATGCCCTGGCTGGCGAGTGATTGTCGTCCGAGACGGCCGGTGAGGCCCAGTTGACGGTCGGTTGCCTCGACGAACGCGGCCGTGGTGCGGTCCTGGCTGCCGCCCGTCGAAGCCACGAGATTCTGTGTGTAGCCCGCATCCGCCCGGGCGGCGAAGTCGTAGCGCGTGCCGCGCTCGCGCACCAGCACGTCCGTATAGACCAGCGCGCCGTTGACGGCGGCCGCGCTCGTGGAGGTGCCCCCGGAATTGGTCTGCTGCTGGCCGTATTGATAGCCGAGGGCGACGCTGCCGGCGGCGCCCCAGCGATCACCGGAGGCGGCGCCGAATTCGCCGGTGGATTTCGGCGCGATCGAGGCCGCGGCGAGCGACTGCAGCCGGCTGCGGACGCGCGCCGCGCCCGCGCCATCCGGATAGCGGCTCAAGTACTCCTCGTAGGCGGCTTGCGCCTGGGCAAGCTGGCCGGCGCGCTCGCGCACCAAGCCCATGAGCTCCTGCGCGTCTGCGCGTGCCGCGTATTCGGGTTGACGCAGCAAGCGGCTGAGCAGGTCGACGGCCTGCGGATATTGATGCTTCTCCAGGGCGCTGCGCGCATCGCGAAGCAGCGCCGCGCGTTGCTCGTCGGGCAGCGGCGGATCCGTCGTTTCGCTCGCTGCCGTCTGCACGCCGGCGCGCTCGACCACGGTGAGATCGGTGGTCTCGTCGTTGACCGCAAGCCACGCGCGCGGGTACGCGGTCTCAGCGATCTGCAGCACTCGCTGCGCCTCCGCGCGCGTGGAGAAGGGGCCGGCCCGTAACCGATACCAGTGCTCATCCTCGATGTTGGTCTCGGAGACATACGCCTGGGTTTTGAGGCGGGCGGCCGCGGCTTCAACCGCTGCGCGATCGAAGTTTTGCGGTGAAGATTCGAGATTGACCGCATAGCCCTGAGAGGCCTCGGGCTCGGAGACGTAAACGGCCGCCGCCCTGGGACGGCCGGTGCCGATCAGCCGCAGCCGAAGCCCGGCGCCGTTCGCGGTCGGCGCCATGACGAAATCCAGTTCCCTCGCCCAGCTCAACTCGAGGACGACCTCGCCGGGAACGGTCGACTCGACGCGAGCGTCGGTGACGAGCCGCCCGCCGCCGCCGACCAAGGGCATCTCTGGCGGGAATGCGCCGAGCAGCGAGCCGCAATCAGGCCCGAGCCGCAAGGTGATTCGAACGCTGCTCCCATGGTTCGCCGGCATGTTGGCGATGTATCGCGCCGAGCACGAGAATTGCACCGTGATATCGGCATGGTCATCCCGTTCGTCGGTGTCGATCAGCTGCACCAGCTGACCCATCGGCATCGGACCGGCAGGCGCGGCGGCGGCGCGGGTGGCGTACACCATGCCGCCGAGCGCCAGCATCAAGCCGAGTGCGGCACGCGCCGGGAAGGGGGCGATCTTAAGTCGCACGGCCGATCACTTGTTGAAGTTCGAGCCGCGCGGCACCGGCGTGACCGAACGGCGCGGGGCGGGCGGTGCGGACGTGACCGTCCAGTTGAGCGTGGTGTGGCACGAGCCGCAGTCGAGGGTCGTGACGGGGTGTTGCTGCTGCTTACCGGTGGCCGTGATCCCGTTGTGACAGCTTGCGCAGGTGGCGTGGATTCCCAGATGGTCGAACGACGCGACGCCCCACGTGATCACGCCGTGACAGGCGCCGCAGTCCTTCTCCGTCTGCACGTGTTTGACCGGCTTGCCCGACGCCGCGACGCCGTTGTGACAGCTCGCGCAGGGGGCGGTGACGCCTTGATGCTCGAATCGGGCCGGCAGCCAGGCGCTCGTCCCATGGCAGTCCTCGCAACGGCTGCTGCTCGCGATGTGCGATGCCGGCTTGCCTTCGGCCAGCGTGCCGTTGTGGCACGAGACGCAGTTGCTGGTAACACCCAGGTGAGACAGTGGCCTGAGGGCGGCGGAAAGGGCTGTGCTGGCCGTGGTCGCGGCGGGAGCCGCCACCACGGCGCTCACTGTGCTCGCGCCGGCGGTCTTGACCGCGGCGGTCTTGGCTGCGGCGCCGCCGCCCCAGCCGTTCGGGTTGTGACAGCTGCTGCAGTCCTGGCCCGTGTGGTGGCCGTTCGGCCGCGTGGTGAGATTAGTGACCCCGTAGAACGCCTTGCCCGTATCGTGGCAGGGGTCGCACGTTTTTCCAATGGTGGCGAACATCGTGGTGTGCTTGGCCGCGTTCATGGTGGTGCCGCTGAAGGCGGTGAAACTCACGGCATGGCAACTCTCGCACGCCGTGGTGGAAGTCGGAATGTGCACCGGGCTCAGCACGGCGTCCTTCGGCGTGTAGTTCAAGTAAAACACCGGCGGCGTGGCATTCGGTGCGCCGTGACAGGTGATGCAGCCCGTGGTGATGCCGGTGTGCAGGACGGCGTTCGCCGCGAGCGTCGTGTAGTTGGCCGGCGCCGCTGTGTGGCAGACGCTGCAACCCTGGTTCCCTGGATTCGGCATATGCCCGGCGGGCAGCGCCGTGCTGTTCCAGTTCGCCGTCGTATGGCACAGGCTGCAGTCGTTCGGCGCGACCATCTGCCCGGTGGTATGGTCGGCCGGCCGTCCCTGCAGCGTGGGGCTCGCGGCGCCGATGTAGAAGCTCAATCCCGCTTCGTGGCAGGTAATGCAGGACGTCGCCACGAAGGCATGAGTCGCCTGCGTCATGTTCATCGGCCCGAAGCCGCCCGTCACGAAATTGGCCGCGTGACAGGAGCTGCAGTCCGTGCCGGAAAGATACGGAATGTGGGGCGGGGTGAGCACCCCGGCTTTGGGGTTGTCGTTGTTGTTGTAGAACGTGAGCTGCGTGGTGCTGCCGTGGCACTGGTTGCAGCCCGCGGTGATGCCGGTGTGCAGGACCGCGACGCTCGCCAGGTTCGCATAGTTGGACGGTGCGGCGGTGTGGCAGACGTTGCAGGCCTGGTTGCCGGGATTCGGCATGTGCCCGGTGGGCAAGACCGTGGTGTTCCAGTTCGCCGGCGTGTGGCACAGATTGCAATCGTTGGGCGTGGCCTGCTGGCCCGTGGTGTGATCCGCCGGACGAGCCTGCAGCCCCGGATTCGCAGCGCCCATGTAGAAGCTCAATCCGGCTTCGTGGCAGGGGTTGCAAGTGCTGCCCACGCCGGAGTGGGTGGCTTGAGTCATGTTCATCGGTCCGAAGCCGCCTACTGCATACGTGGTCGAGGAGTGGCAGCTGCTGCAGTCCGTGCCGGTGAAGGCCGGAATGTGCGGAGGCGAGAGCACCGCCGACTTCGGGTTGTCGTTGTTGTTGTAAAAGGTGAGCGCCGTCGCGCCGCCGTGACACTGCGCGCAACCGCTGGTGATGCCGGTGTGCAGGACGGCGTTGGACGCGAGCGTCGCATAGTTCGCCGGCGCGGCCGTATGGCAGGTCGTGCATTGCTGGTCGCCTGGATTCGGCATGTGCCCGGTGGGCAGCGCCGTGGAGTTCCAATTGGTCGTGTTGTGGCAGCCGGAACAGTCGCCGGTCTGTTGCTGGGCGGTGCCGGTCGGAGGCAGATGGTCGGTCGGGCGCCCCTGCAGCGGCGGGGTCGATGTACCTAGATAAAAGGTCAGACCCGCCTCGTGGCAGGTGTCGCAAGTCGTCGGCACGAAGGCGTGCTTGGCGGCGCTCATGTCGGTCGGCCCGAACCCGCCCGCCACGTAGTTCGGCGCATGGCAGTTGCTGCAGTCCGTGCCCGTCGAATAGGGAATGTGCGCGGGCGACAGCACGTTGTCCTTGGGGTTGTCGTTGTTGTTGTAGAACGTGAGCTGTGTGCTCGCACCGTGACACTGGCCGCAGCTGCCGGTGATCCCAGTGTGCAGCACGGCGATGCTCGCAAGTGTGGCGTAATTCGTGGGCGCGGCCGTGTGACAGACCGAGCAGGTCTGATTGCCGGGATTCGGCATGTGTCCGATCGGCATGACCGTGCTGATCCAGTTGGCGGTCGTATGGCACAAGCTGCAGTCGTTGGGCGCGATTTGCTGCCCCTGGGTGTGATCGGCAGGGCGCCCCTGCAGAGGCGGGCTGGCGGCGCCCATGTAGAAGCTCAATCCGACTTCGTGACAGGTGGCGCAGGCGGTGGGCACGAAGGTGTGTGTCGCCTGCGTCATGTTCATCGGACCAAAGCCGCCGGTGACGTAGTTCTTGGCATGGCACGAGCTGCAGTCCGTGCCGCTCAGGTAGGGGACGTGCGCGGGCGCGAGGATCGCATCCTTGGGCGTGAAGTTGTTGAACCAGGTGAGCGCCGTGGTGTTGGTGCCGTGGCACAGCCCGCAATTAGCGGTGATGCCCGTGTGCAAGCTGGCCACCGAGGCGAGCGTCGCGGGCGTGTAGTCGCTCGGCGCCGAGGCGTGGCAGGTCGAGCAGCCGACGTTCGCCGGGTTCGGCATGTGACCCGCCGGCAGCGCGGTGCTCACCCAGTCTTTGGTCTCGTGACACAGCGAGCAGTCGCCGCTGACCATTTTGGGGTCGGCGCTGCCGACGTGGTCGGCGGGCCGCAGCTGCAGCGGCGTGCCCGAGCCCACGTAGAAGCTTCTGCCCGTGTCGTGACAGGCATCGCAGGTGGTCGAGACGTAGGCGTGCTTCGCCTCGCTCATGGCCGTCGCCGGACCGAATCCCCCGGCCTGATACGCCGCGCCGTGGCAGGCACTGCAATCGGTTCCCGCGAGGATGGGAATGTGCGGCGGCGCGAGCGGAGTCTTCTTGGTCGGCGAGACTCCCGAGACCGACATGGGAATGTACGGCGCCGGCACACCCGCGAAGGTCTCGCCGGCATGACACTGCAGGCAGTTGCTCACCGGCAGCCCGGTATGGAGCTTTGCGATGCTGGCGGCGAGTACGGTCCAGGTTTCGGCGCTCGGATTGTTCCCATGACACACGCCGCAATCGATGGCGGACGGGATCGGCGGCACGTGGTTGACGGGCTGACCCGGCACGTAGCCGGTCGAGATCTTCACCGCGCCGCTGTGACAGGTCTGGCAGGTTGAGACGCTCATCTGTGTGTGATCGAACAAGGCAGGCACCCAGCTCGGAGTCTTCGTGCCGATGCCGGTGGTGTGGCAGTTCTCGCACAGATTGCTGGTCGGCATGTGGCTGCCCTGCTTGCCCACCGCCTTCACACCGTTGTGGCAGCTCGCGCAGCCGGTGCGGATGCCGGTGTGATCGAAGTTCGCGCCGAGCCAGGTCAAAGTCGTGTGGCAGTCGCCGCACTCGAGCACCGTTGCCACGTGTCCGGCGGCCTTGCCGGAGGCCTGCGTACCGTTGTGGCAGATGATGCAGAAGCCTGCCACCGCCAGCGGAATCTGCGTGTGGTCCACGGTCTTGGGCGGGTTCCAGGAGATGACCGTATGACAGGCTGCGCAGTCCTGCGAGGTGGCGGGGTGCGTCCGGCTGACGCCTTGCGCGACGCTGCCGTTGTGGCAGCTCACGCAGCTCCCCATCACTTGGGTGTGATCGAAATGCACATACGGGCGGAAGGCGATGGTGCTATGGCAGGCGGCGCAATCATTGGTGCTGGTGATGTGCGTCTTGGGCTTCGGCGTCGCCTCGAATGGCGAGCCCTTGATGTGGCAGGTGGCGCAATCGCGTGGCGTGCCGCGGAAGACCGCATTGAGATGACAGGCCTCGCAGGGCAGATCGCGATGCACGCCGTCGAGCTCGAAGCCGGTGGTCAGATGGTCGAACGGCACCGTGATCGGCGCGGCGCCCGCGGCCGCATGGTCCATGCCGGGCAGGAGCATCAGCCATACGCCCAAGACGGCGCAGCGAAGGACGTTGAAACAGGAGTGGCGCATGCGTCGGTCCCTATTGCACCCGCGCGCCCTTCCAGGAATCGTTCGAGTGACAGCGGTCGCATTGCGCGCCGTACTGTCCGAGGTGGCGGTCGTCCTTGTGATGGCACACGCCGCATTCCTTCGAGAGCTTGACCGTGCCGGGCGCCTGGCGGTGGCAGGCGGCGCATTGCAATTTGGCGTGCGCGCCAAGCAGCGGGAAGTGCGCTTGCTTCGCATGGTCGAATATCCATGACGGCCAGCCGTTCGGCGAGTGACAGTCCTCGCACTTCTTGCCGAGACCTCCCTTGTGCACGTCTTCGTGCGCGTGACAGCCGATGCACCCGCGCGGCGCGCCGTCGAAGGCGAGGCTCTGATGACACTGGGCGCAGCTCACCACCCGGTGCAATCCGAGCAGCGGGAACTCGCTGAGGTCGTGATCGAAGACCACGTCCTTGGACCAGGAGATCTGGCCGTGACAACGCTCGCAGCCGCCCTTGATCTTGCCCCCGTGGGCATCGTCGCTCCGGTGACAGCCGACGCAGTCCTTGGCGAGCTTCTGAGTGGCCGTCGGAGCGGTGTGGCATGCGTGACAGTCGAGTTTCGCGTGCGCGCCCACGAGCGGGAAATGGTCCCGGCCGGTGTGATCGTACTCGACGGGCCGCCAGCGGGTGTTGTCGTGGCAGTCCGCGCATTTCGCCCCGAACCGGCCGGCGTGGGCTTCATCGGCGCGATGACAGCCATTGCAATCTTTCGGAATTTTTTCCTTGTAATTGCCGCTGCGGTGACATGCCAGACAGTCCACCTTCGCGTGAACACCGAGGAGCTCGTAGCCGGTCTCCTTCAGGTGATCGTACTTCGCGGTCTTCCACTCCTTGGCGGTATGGCACTTGCCGCAATCCGAGCCCCGTGCTCCGCGGTGCTCGTCGTCGGTGGCGTGACAAGCGATGCAGGTCTTCGGCGTGTGCTCGTAGCGGCCGCCGACGTGGCAGGCGTCACAGCCGAGCGGGCCGTGGGCGCCGGTGAGCTTGAAGTCGGTCTTGTCGTGATCGAAGCGCCCGCCGCTCCAGCTGGCCGAGCCATGGCACTCGCTGCAGGCCTGTTTGAGCTGCCCGGCGTGCACATCGTCGTTCTTGTGACAGCCGACGCAGGTCGCCGGCGCTTTGCGCCAGGGCTCATGCGGCTTGTGACAGGCCGCGCAGTCGAGACCCAAGTGTGCGCCCTCTAGCTTGAAGTCCGTCTGACCGTGATCGAATTGAGCGGGGCTCAGCCGCACGATGTCCGCGTCACGCCCCTTGTGCTCGGTGTGGCACGCGCGGCATTCGCCGCTGCCGGCGTTGGCCATGCGTCCGTGGTAGCCATGTGCGCCGCGCAGGTCCGCGGCGGTCTCTTTGTGGCAGTCGAGGCAGAGCGAGGACTGCGTGCGCGCGTTCGATCGGTCGTGGCAATTCGCGCAGGTCTCCTCCTGCTTCTGGTGCGCACGCGTCACCTTGCCGGGCATCAGCAGCGTCTCAACCGAGGCCGCCGAGGCGCGCAGCGGGTGGAGAAAGGACATTGCCATCATCCAAGCGACTCCAATCGAACCAAGTCCCCGTCCGCTCATGGCCGGCTCGGTCAGTACACGTTGGCCGCAATCACATGCACGATGCCGGCGATCAACAACATGAAAAACAGCGGGATGTGCAGCACGTGCCAGAAGGAGAACAGCCTCGCGTAGGTCCGGTATTCGGCGAGCCGCCGGCCCGCTTCGAGCCGCCGCTCCGCGTAGCGTTGCGCTGCCTGGGCGAGGCGTGCGGCGTGCCGGGCGATCACCGCCGAATTCTTGCGCGCGGCCGCCTGCACCGCCCGATCGATCGCGCGGCGTACCTGCCAGCGGGCGAGGGCGAGGCGCGGGGCGCCCGACAACAGGTGCGCGGTCCGGCGGATCGGATCCTTCGGTGGCTCGATCCAGCGCAATTCGATCTCCTCGATCGCATCGAGCAGACCCGGCAGGAAGGTGATCGAGGTGGTTTGGGTGCGGATACGATCGCCGACCTTCTTCAGTTGCTCGAAGGTGTCCTCGTTGCCGTCCATGTGCGCATGCAGCCGGGTGTAGAAATAACGTCCGATCACGCCGCTCCCGGCGACGATCAGCATGCAGATGAGGGCGACGTTGCTGTTGGTGGCACCGAGCTTGAAGCCGGCATGAAACAGGATCAGCGTGGGGCCGACCAGGCCGAGCGTCATGTGGATCTCGAACCAGAGTGGAATGCCTCCAAGCCAGCGCAGCCACGCCGCGCGCTTTCGCGCCGAATAGATCAATAGCAGCACCATCATCGAGCCGCCGACAATGCCGAGCCAGTAGCCGAGCCCGCGTTGCGGGGTGATGTAGCGCTCGAGGTGAGCGTGACTGCCCCACGCGAGTACCCCGCCGAACACCAAGGTCCAGACGAGCGGCCAGCGAATGCGACGGCTCTTCGCGTGCGCAACGTTGGCGGCCAGCGTGTTCATTTGACCACGTGATCGATCGCGATCGTGAGCGGTCGATTCGCGGCGGGATCGATCTCCCCACTCGTCCCGACGAGATCGCCCGGTGCCGGCATCGCCTGCCCGCTCTGCGAGATCCGAGCCTCGACGATCACCTTGCCGGCGCTCGACAGGTTGCGGCCCGGCATCATCGACTGCGAGTCGTCAAGCGTGAAGGCGACCGGCCACGTGGAGACGCTGCGCCGGATCACGGCGACCGGCGGACCCGGGAGCGCCGGCGCCTTGGCGACGATGAAGAGCGTGGCGCCGGGTGCCGCTTTGGCGCGAAGCGCGGCCGCCAGCGTCACCTCGCCGCGCACGACGATGCCCTCGGTGCCGCCGTTCGACAAAATCTCGGCAGGCGGGGAAACCGCTGCCTCGGAAAGCGCTGCCTCGGCCTCCGGCTGCGGCGGCAATCGATGCGCGCGCGCTTCGCCTGCCTCGCGTGGAAGGCCGACAAACTCGTACGATTTCGCGAGCAGCTCCCAGTCGCCGTCCGAGCCGTTCCCTTTGGAGAGGCGCGTCTGCAGTTGAGCAATGGCACTGCTCATCGAGCCGGCGCGAGCCGTGCTCGCGGCTTGCGCGTCGCGATCCGTCCCGGCGTTGGCAGCGGTGGGCGCGGGCGCAACCGCAAGCTCCGGCCGGCCGAGCCAGCGGTACAGACCCAGCGCAGCGCCGAGAACGAGCACCGCCGCGCCCGCCGCCTGCCACCGCAGCGAGCGCGGGCCGGAAGCGGATCGCAGCCAGGGGAGCATGAGGGTGAGTACGGCGAGCGTGGTGAGCACGCCGGCGAGGAACCAAAACACGGGCAAGCGAGAACTCCTTGTAGACTGCATCGCGCCGGCCGCCGGGCAGGTCGCCGCCTTTGCACTTCTTAGTCTTTGCGGTACAAAGTTTAATCGTAGGTGCGTAGGGGAAAAGATGTGTGTGAAAAGCGACACTTTCCCCACGCATATTCTTGAGTTGTGATGCGCATCACGCGCGTTGCGGTGATCGCGGTCACAGATTCGCCGACCGATGCGCTTTAAATTGACGATCTTTCGCGGCCCGACTCGGTGAGCGCCTCATGGACTTCATATTGTCGATTGCGCTATACGGCCTGCCGCTGGCCGTCATGACGGCAATTTATATGGCTCGGCAGCGGCGCACGCACGCGCGCCATCGCCGCGCGCACGAGGAATCGGTCGCGGCCGGCATGACCGAGCCCGCGTCGCTCCATCCGATCATCGACCCCAGCCGCTGCCTCGGCTGCGGCGCGTGTGTGAAGGCGTGCCCCGAACAGCCGCATCATACGGTGCTCGGACTGATCGACGGCAAGGCCGTGCTGGTCGGGCCGAGCGAATGCATCGGCCACGGGGCCTGTAAGGTGGTGTGTCCGTTCGATGCGATCACGCTGGTATTCGGCACCGAGCGTCGGGGTCTCGACATCCCGGTGCTCAAGCCGGACTTCGAGTCCAATGTGCCGGGGATCTACGTGGCGGGCGAGCTGGGCGGCATGGGATTGATCCGCAACGCCCTGCTGCAGGGACAACAGGCGCTCGAAGCGATCGCCAACAGGAAACCAAGCCGCAAGGCACCCGGGGTGCTCGACGTGCTGATCGTGGGAGCGGGACCCGCGGGTCTCGCCGCCACGCTCGCCGCCAAGCAGCGCGGGCTCAACTACCAGACGCTCGAGCAGGACTCTTTGGGCGGTGCGGTGTTCCAGTATCCGCGCGGCAAACTGGTGATGACCGCGCCCGTGGAGTTGCCGATCGTCGGCAAGGTTCAGTTCCGAAACACCTCCAAGGAGGAGCTGCTCAAGTTCTGGACCGAGGCCAGCGGCCGGCACTCGCTGAACATCCGCTACCGGGAACGGGTCGAGGCCATTGAAGCGCGCGACGGCGTATTCCATGTCACCGCCAACGGCCACCGGTACACGGCCGCCGCGGTGCTGCTCGCCATCGGCAGGCGCGGCACCCCGCGAAAACTTGGCGTGCCCGGAGAGGAATTGCCGAAGGTGGTCTATCGGCTCATCGATCCGGAGCAATACCGCGGCCGGCAGGTCATCGTGGTGGGCGGAGGCGACAGCGCCCTGGAGGCGGCGGCGAGCATCGCCGAGCTCGGCGACGCATCGGTCATTCTTTCCTATCGCGGCGAGGCCTTTCAGCGCGCGAAGCAGCGCAACCGTCTTAGGGTCGACGAGGCGGCCGCCTCAGGCACCCTCAAGGTGCTGTTCAATTCCCAGATTCGCCAGATCGCGCCGGCAAGCGTGGTTCTGCAGCACTCGGGCAAGGACACGCACGTCGACAACGATGCGGTGATCGTGAGCGCGGGCGGCATCCTGCCCAACGACTTCCTACGTTCGATCGGCATCGCGGTCGAGACCAAGTACGGCACCGCATGAGCGGTCTCACTCCCATCCGGCGCCTGCTGACCGCCATTTGTTGCGCGCTACTAGTGGCGAACGCGCTGCCGTCCGCGGCAGCGGCGGCTGCTCGGCAGATGCGCGTCAAGGATCCTCTGGAGGGCGCGCGCACGGCGCTTCGGTTGCTGCAGTTCGACAAGGCGATCGAGCTGCTGGGTTCATTGGGCCGCGCCGGCAACCCGGACGCGCAATACCTGCTTGCCCTGATGTATTTGAATGGCGTGGGAACGGGACCTGATCCGGTGCGGGCGCGAGCTCTGCTCCAGTCTGCCGCGGAACACGGACAGGGTGCCGCGGCGTACGTGCTGGCGGCCGAACTCGGGCGTGACCCGGGAGCCTCGCCCGCCGCCGCGCACTCCTGGCTGCAGCGCTCCGCCCAACTCGGCTATGTCCGCGCGGTAGACGTGCTGAAGAGCGGCAAACCGCTGCTCGAGCGCGAGCCGCTCGGGGCATCCGATCCCGCCCTGTTCACCGCTTGGGTGATGAGTTGCGTGAGTCGGGGGGACGGGGCCGAGATCCGTCGGCTCGGCGCCGCGGCAGCGGGGGTTACCGATGAATTCGGGCGCTCGCCGTTGTCCTTCGCGGCCCAGCGCGGACAGTTTGGCGCGGCGGCCGCGCTGATCGACTTGGGCGCGGATGTGCGAACGACGGACCGTTTCGGCACGACGGCGCTGATGCTAGCGGCGCAGCAAACCGAGCCCGCGCTCGTGGAGCTGTTGTTGGCGCATGGTGCCGACAGTCAGCCGCTCGATGCCGAGAAGCGCACTGCGCTCTTCTATGCGGCGCGGGCCGACCGTCCCGCTGCAGTCCAATTGCTGCTGCGTGCGGGCGCACTCCCCGGCGCTCGCGATGAGCGCGGGTATACGGCGCTCGATGCCGCGCTTACCGTCGGCGCGGATGCCGCAGCCTCAGAACTGCGCTCTCAGGGCGTGCAGCACACCGTTGTCGCCGGCGCGGCTTCGCGTCAGGCCGGAAAGTTCGACCCCGCCCATCCCGGAGATCTGTATCGAGGATGGGCGCCGTTGGCCGTTGCCGTATCGCGCGACGATACTTCCGCGGTCGAACAGCTGCTAGCGGCGGGCGGCGATGTGAACCTGCGGCTGCCGCAGGGCGATCCGTTGATCAGAGCCGCAATGGACGCGCATGCGCTCGGCAGTCTCTCGCTGCTGTTGAAGCGTGGCGCAAAGCCCACGGCGCAGGATCATTCCGGGCACAGCGTGCTGTGGCTTGCGGCGACGCGCGGCGATCTGATCGTGCTTCAGGCGCTGCTCGAGGATGGCGTACCCGCGGATGCGCATGCGGTGGGTGAGCAGCGCCCCTTGCTCGCCGCGCTGCGTGCCGCGAACCCCGAAGGCGCTCGTCAGCTGCTCGATGCCGGGGCGAGCATCGACGCCTCGGACGGCAAGGGTCACACCCCGCTGATGCTCGCCGCGGCGGCCGGCGAGGCAACGGTGGTACGGACGCTGCTCGCGCATCACGCGCAGGTCGATGCGAAGGACGATCTGGATCGGACCGCACTGTGGTACGCGGCATCCGCGGGTTCCCGCGACGTCGTGACCGCGTTGCTCGGCGCCGGGGCGCGGCCCGACGCCATCGATGCCCGTGGGCTTTCCCCCCTGCATGCCGCGGCCGGACAACCCAATGCGGCGGTTCTGGAACCGCTGCTGGCCTCCGGGTCGGTCATCGATCGGCGCAGCCTCTTGGGCGATACACCGCTGCTGATCGCCGCCGCCGGTGGGCATGATGAGGTCGCCCAGGTGCTGCTCGCGCGCTCCGCCGGTCTCGATCTTCAGAACAGCGCCGGCGACACCGCGCTCATCGCTGCAAGCCGCGGCGGACATTCCCACATCTGCCATCAGCTGCTCGCGGCGGGCGCCAACCGGGCGCTGCGCAACGGCGCGGGCGTGTCGGCGGAAGATGTCGCGAGCGGACGCGGGTTCGCATCGATCGCCCACGAGATCGCGGGCAAAACCTGACGGCACGCTCAATAGGCGTAGTAGGGTCCCGTGTACAGACCGGCGGGCCGCTGGTCGAAGCCGACGTAGATGGCGCGGCCGTAGAAGAACGGCATGCCCCAGGTGAAGGTGGCGGATCCGCCGCCGCCCCCGAGGTCGATGAAGGCGGTCGCGCCGGCGACGAAACTGTTCGGATCGGCGAGGGCGAAATCGACGGTGCTGCTCGTGGCATTGGCGCCGACGCCGGTGTTCACGGCCGACAAGCTGAGGGGCGCGACGGCGGGACAGTAATAGCCAACGAACGCTCCGCTCGCGCACACCGCGATGCTGGGATCGCTGAACGCATACGAATCCGTTCCCGAGTCGATCAACGCTGCAATGCCCGTCGCCGCGCCGTTGTAGGCCGTCCTGAAATCGCCGGCGGCATCGGTGCCGAGCACGGTGATGCCGGAGGAGGGCAGCGAGTTGTCGGGCTGCGTCGCGATCCCGAACACCAGTGTTCCCTGGACGGAGGGGTCGCCATTGGCACTTTGCAGATTGGGCAGCGTCACGACCACGCCATTGTTGTCTGCCGCGAATAAGGCCACCGGATTCGTGACCTGATCGGTCAGCGGCACATTGGCGGCTGCGCAGGCTCCGGCGGCCGTACAGCCATAATAGAGCGGCAACGGCGTCGCCGGCGCAACGCAGGACTGTCCGCAATCCTGTTCGAACACGCCGATGCCCAGCACGCCGTTGGCGGCGAATCCCGAGACCCCGTTGATCAGCGTTCCGTTCGCACCGCAAGTGGCGGGAGGGGGTGCTCCGCTCGATGTATCGTTCATCACCTGAACGGGCAACTTCGTGGCAGTCTCGCCGGCCAGGTGCACGTCCGCGAGCGCCACCGGTCCCCAGGTCTGACCGCCGACGAAGCTCATGCATTCCTCGAGGGTGTTGCCCGCGGCATCGCTCAGCGGTGTGAGCGCGATCTTGTGGGCCGCGAGCACCGAGGCCACCAGCCGCAATCCGTTTGAACCCGTGTCGAGGAGTACATGGTCGATGTTCGCGCACTGTGTCTGGCTGCCGCTGGCACAGACGTTGACCGTGACATACGCATGGTTGACGGCGCCGGCGCCGGCGGCGGCGGTCGGGCCGGCGTCGACGATCAGCACGACGACATTCGGCACTGGTGCCGGCGCGCCGCTGAAGGCCGGCGTTCCGGTACCGCCCCGGCACGCGGTGAGGAGGCTCGCCGCCACGAAGATTCCGAGCCCGAGAGGCGAGGACGACCGCCTGGGGCTGGCGCTCATTGCAGCTCCGTCGACTTAACGCCGGTGGGCAGTTCGGAGGGCAGGTACGCGAGTCCGTGATAGGCGCGCAGATGGCCGCTCGACTCGACGACGATCTCCGGCGAGGCAATGCGCACCGAGCGGTGCACGCCGGCGTGGTCGAGCGTTGCGAGCGCATCGGTGTAGCGGCCGAAGTACGAGCCGAGCAGGAGGCGCAAATCGGGAAACACGGGTCCGCTCCAGCTCACGGCGAAGACCACGCCGCGACCGTTCGAAAATTCGTGGATATCCATGGAGGATTCGCCGGCGATCTCGCGGACCGTATAGGCCGGTGAGAGGCGGGTGATCTGCGTGCCGCGCATCATCGCGGCGTCCGCGTCGATGCTCGCGGCGTCGCCGCCCAGGGACGCCAGAGCCGCGGGATCGAAGGCCAAGGCCAGCCCCAATGCGAAGAAACCCAACTTGATGATCCGGAGAGCCATGTGTCGATTTTGCAACGTCGGTGCGCGCTGTGGAGATTGTCACCGTTCGGCGACAGCCGACAGTGCGCGATTCACACCTTGGTGGCCTGCAAATAGGCGACGCGATCGATCGAGATGGTCTTTCCAGATTCGACGGTGGGCCTATATGCCTGTTCGAACACGCTGCATTCCTCCGGACTGAACTGGTCGGCCATGATGCGCCTGAGCGAAGGCGCCAAAGGATGGGGGGAGGTGTCCAGGAAGACATCCCACGAGGAGCTGAGCGAGGGCATCACATCGATGTGGAGCTGCAGATGGATCTGGACGAAACCCGCGTTTCCCGCGAAGTTGAGCAAGTCCCGCTCCGAGAAGTTGGCGATCGCACTGGCGGCGCATTTTTCCGCCGTATCGGGAAACTGCGCCGCCTTCCAGCGATGCAGCAGCGGCAGAAAGCGGTCGCCGGGAAGCGACTGTTCGGCGACGCGCTTGCGCAGAGCTCTGGTGTAGAAGGCGTCATCCTGAAGAATGGGCTCAGCCAGGGAGATGCGGCCGTCGGGTTTGAGAATCCGGTAAAACTCCCGGAGTGCCGCGGTTTTGTCCGGAACGTACGCCAGGGACGCACGCGTGACCACGACATCGGCGACGCCCTCGGGGATTCCCTCGAGGCGCTCCGCCGAGCACTCGATAAACGTGCACTGATCGTTGAAGCTGCGTTGAACCGCAACGGACTCGGCGAGTCGCAGCAGTGGCGCTGATATATCGGTGAGGATGACCCGCAGTGTGGGCCCAGCCCGCTCAATGGCGCGGAACGCGACCAGCCCGTCACCCGAACCCACGTCGACCAGCGTCATGCCGGGGGAAATCCCGGCCCTGTCGAGCACGCGCTCTGCGTATTGCATCACGAAGGAGCTGACGACCCGGCCGTATTCGGGATCGTCCCCGTGTCGTCGATGCAGGAGCCAATCGGACCATACGTCCGGCCGAGTCTGCTGCGCACTGCCTGTCTCTGCTTTTATGTTCTCCACCCAGGTACTTTGCGAGACAAAGTTAACGAGGTCAAGCTCTCGACGTTGCCACCCGATAGAATGTCGGCAATGGGGATTGAGCGGAGTTGAGGTGCGCCGGATGTGGCGGCAAATACAAGATGGGAGCCGGCTAAGAGCGCTGTTGGCCTGCGGCACCGCGTTGATGCTGTCATTGGCTGCAAGCGCCGATGTGTCCAGCAACGGGGGGATGACCGTATGGCCCGACACGTTCGTCGCGCGCGTCGAAGCGCTGGCGTTGCTGGAGACATTCAACGATGAGTTATTGACTCATGACAGCGCGACCCTGACGCTCGAGCGTTGGTGCGACGCTCATCGACTGGCCTCGCCGGCGCACATCATTGCCGAGCGAGTGCCCCTGGACAAGCCGCTGCCGCCGGAGCAACGCGGGGAGCTGCGTATTGGCGCCGCGGAGAGCGTCCGCTACCGACGAGTCCGGCTGCGCTGCGGTCCGGTCGTGTTGTCGGAGGCGGACAACTGGTATGTGCCGGCGCGCTTGACCGCCGAGATGAACCGGCAATTGGACAGCACCGACGCTCCCTTCGGGAGGGTGGTGCAGGAGCTTCACTTCCAGCGCCGCACGCTGTCATCGAAGCTGCTCTGGCTGCCGTTGCCCGATGGCTGGGAGATGATGTCCTTGGCCGATGCCAACGGGACCGGAGCGCTCGTCATCCCGCACGCCATCTTGGAGCACCGCGCTCTGCTGACCTTGTCGGACGGCACGCCGATCAGCGTAGTGGTGGAGACCTATACGAGCGACATTCTGGCATTCCAGCCGCCCCCGCGACCGGCACGCGCGATCCCATGAGTTCCGACGAAGATGATCTGTTCCCGTTGCATGACCCACTCCTGAAAGCGGCGGCGTGTGAGAATATAGAAAGGAAGAGCGGAGGTTCGCCATGGTTCGTCGACTCATCAGCTCCGGTTCCACGTTCGAGGCGCAGATCGGCTATTCGAGGGCCGTCGTCGACGGCGACTGGATTTTCGTGTCCGGGACGACCGGCTTCGATTACGCCACCATGTCGCTCGTGGACGATGTGGTCGGTCAGGCGGAGAAGGCGTTGCAAAACATCGAAGCCGCTCTGCGCGAGGCCGGGTCGAGCTTGGCGGATGTGGTCCGGGTGACATACATACTGCCGGATCCCGAGGAATTCGAGCAATGCTGGCCGGTGCTGCGCAAATATTTCGCGGACAGCCCGCCGGCGGCCACCATGATCAGCGCGGGCCTCATCGACAAGAGGTTGCGCATAGAAATCGAGGTGACGGCGCGGCTTCGCAAGGCCTGATGGCGCTTCAGACGAAGCGCGGAATCGGCCCGTCGTGGGGCGTCACGTTGTCCCCAAGATCGAAAAATATCTCGTCCACATAACACCACGCCCATCCCTCGGGCGGGTCGTAGCCTTCGATGATGGGGTGCCGAGTGGAGCGGAAGTGCTGGGTGGCGTGCCGGCCGGGAGATTGATCGCAACATCCGACATGCCCGCAGCTGCGGCATATCCGCAGGTGCACCCACTCCGTGCCGGTCTTCAAGCATTCCTCGCAACCCCGAGCGCTCGGCTTGACGGCTACGATCTCATCACGGTGGGAACAACCCTGCTTTGCCATCGGTCCTCCCGGGATCGGCACCCGATCGCGCTGATTTTAGTCCTGACGGCTTCAGATTGGCGAGCGCCGCGGCGAGCCGCCTCATTGGGGCGCCGCCGGCTCGGTGATGTGTTGCAGAAATTCGACGGTCTGATCGAGTGCCGGCGTGCGCCAGCTGGCGATGGGGCTGAATGAGGCGATCGTATCGGCGTGGCCCCGCTTGGGGTACAGGTGGGTTTCGACTTGCGCGCCGTGCGACAACAAGGCATCGCGCATCTTTTCCGTGTGCATGACGTACACCACTTTGTCGGCCATGCCGTGCAACAACAGCGTGGGCGGGGAGTCGGAGCTTGCGAAATGTATGGGCTGCCAGTCGTGAGCCGTATACGGTGCTGTGAAGATCGCGTGAAGCGTTGGAGAGTCGGGAACGAGGGCATAGGGGCCTGACAAGCCGATCAGTCCCACGATCGAGTGCCGGCTCACGCCTTCCCGCTCAAGGTAGGCGCCGTCCAACGCGAGCAACGCCGCCGTATGCGCCCCCGCCGAATGACCCATCAGCACGATTCGATCCGGATCGCCTCCAAACTCTCGAGCGTGCCGCTCGACCCACGCCACGGCTTTCGCGCCATCCTGCACGAATGCCGGGAATTTGACCTCGGGATAGAGGCGATAATCCGGAATGACGGTCACGTAGCCGCGCGCTGCGAGCGCCGCCCCGACGAACGCGTACTGCGATTTGCGACCCATGGTCCACGAGCCGCCATAGAAAAACACCACCACGGGACTGCCTTGCGCGTTTTTAGGGGAGAAGACATCCAAGCGCTGCCGCGAGTCTTCGCCATAGTGAAGATCGGGAACCCGCAACAAGGAGCTGTACGATACGGGCGCGTTCGCCACCCAGAAATCGAGGCTGCTACATCCCGCGAGTGGCCCCAGCAGGAGCGCCGCCCCCGCAGCCGCGAGCCCAGCAACCAGCGCGCCCCGGAGCGGTTTACTTCTTGAGGAAATCGAGAAAATCCTGCGTGAGACGGGTCTTTTCCGTCGCGAACAGACCGTGGGGTGCACCCTCTCTGCCTGTACCCCAGGTTTTGACGTACAGCGACGTCTCGCCGTCTACGCGAAGATATTTCATGTGGGGAACAATGCATGACGCTCGAGCTCGGGTCTGTCCGGTGATTGGGACCATCCGGAGTCGGCCGATCACTACACGCCCAGGCGAAGCCGCTCACCGATATCGTCAGTCGATTGTCAGCTGACGTTGTTGAACTGGGTCACGTGGTAATAGGCGTTGGCGCCCAAGTCGGCAGGGATCGTCCTTCTCAGCTCATCGAGCAGGTTGGTGAATATCTGGCTGGGGGAGAGGGAATCTTCCTCGACCTCGTACACGCCCTGATAGTCGCCCAGGCGTGCCGGCGGCGAACCGCCGGCAGGATCGTAGTAATACAGATCGGCGGTGTAGAAGTAATAGCGGGTCATGGAACCCTCGAGTCGCGGGCGGCGGGCCTCGCTAGTTTAGCGCCTCGGCTCTGAAACGTCGCGCCGCGCTGGCGCCCGGATTGAGATGACCCATCTCGCCCCCATAATGCCGCGCATGACTCCATATTCCGTTCTCGATCTTTCTCCCATCTCACTCGGCAGCGACGCCGCTCAATCGTTTCGCAATACCCTCGATCTGGCGCGGCATGCCGAACGGTGGGGATACCGACGCTTCTGGCTCGCCGAGCATCACGGCATGCCCGGAATTGCCAGCGCAGCGACTGCCGTGCTGATTGGCCACGTGGCGGGCGGCACGTCGACGATTCGGGTGGGTGCGGGGGGCATCATGCTGCCGAATCATTCCCCCTTGGTGATCGCCGAGCAGTTCGGCACCCTGGAGTCGCTGTACCCGGGACGCATTGATCTCGGTCTCGGACGAGCACCCGGTTCTGACCAGCGGACCGCGCAGGCGCTGCGGCGCAATCTGGCCTCCGATGCGGACGAGTTTCCGCGTGACGTGCTGGAGCTTGCTGACTACTTCTCGGCCGAACCACGCCAGGCGGTCCGTGCCGTGCCGGGTACGGGGCTCAACGTGCCGCTGTGGATTCTGGGCTCCAGCCTGTTTGGGGCGCAGGTCGCGGCCGCGTTGGGGCTTCCCTATGCGTTCGCCTCGCATTTCGCACCCGCTCAGATGATGGCGGCGATTGCCACCTACCGCGCGCAGTTTCGCCCCTCCCCGCAACTCGAGCGGCCGTACATCATGCTCGGGTTCAATGTGTTCGGCGCCGACACCCTCGAAGAAGCGCGGCTCGTGGCGACATCGATGCAGCAGGCGTTCGTCAATCTTCGCAGCGGCCGGCCCTCGCAGCTGCCGCCGCCGGCCGAGGGATATCTGAAACGAATCGGGCCCCCGGAACGGGCGCTGTTGGAACAGGTATTGTCGTGCGCGTCGATCGGGACGCCCGAGATGGTGCAGTCGGATCTGCGGGATTTCTTGACGCGCACCGGGGCGGACGAGCTGATGATCACCTCGCAGATTTTCGACCACGGGGCGCGCTTGCGGTCCTTCGAGATCGCCGCGCAGGCATTGAAGCTTGCTTAGGATAATGGCAGCGTCGGGCGAGATGAAACATGGAGTTACATCATGAATATCAAACTTGGGTTGATACTGGCGCGCGCACTCGTGGGGGGCCTGCGCAGCGGAGCCTCCCTAGGGGTCAGTCCCGTCCCGAATTGAGTTCGTCCATATCAGCCTGCATGCGGCGCTTGTACTCATCCGACCAGTGAGCGCCGGGCTTTTGATCGGCCTTTTTACCCGCGGCGGGGCTGGGCGGTGCCTTGTTCGGTTCCGGGGGTTTTCGCGCCGGGACCTTCAGCTTGAGTGTGCGCCGCGGGGAGGAGGGCGACGAAGGATCAGAATCATTCATACGGTTGCTTAAGGGAGGACAGATCAATAATGTTTGGGTGGTGACGGGATTTTAGCCAACCCTCATGACATCTGTACAACTCTTTTACAATGCATCCATGCTAGTTGTTCATCATCTCAACAACTCCCGCTCCCAGCGGGTGCTTTGGCTGCTCGAGGAGCTCGGTGTACCGTATGAGGTCAAGCGCTACGAACGCGACCCGAAAACGATGCTGGCTCCGCCGGAACTGCTCTCGGTGCATCCGCTCGGCAAATCGCCGGTGATCGTGGACTCAGGAGTCACCCTGGCGGAATCGGGCGCGATCATCGAATACCTCGTGGGTAAATACGGTAACGGGCGCCTGATACCCCGCGAGGGCGGCGAGGCTCGCCTGCGCTACCTCTATTGGCTGCACTATTCGGAAGGTTCGGCCATGCCGCCGCTGCTGCTGAAGCTCATATTCGATCGCATAGCCACCAATCCCGCGCCGTGGCCGATTAGTGCGATTGCTCGCCGAATCGCGGGAACGGTGCAAGACTCCTTCATCACCCCAAACTTGAAGCGTCATCTGGACTACATGGAGTCGGAGCTCATCGCGCATACCTGGTTTGCGGGCGAGGAATTCACCGCTGCCGATGTGCAGATGAGTTTTCCCCTGGAGGCGGCCGCGGCGCGCGCCGGATTGGACGCGAGCCGGCCCAAATCGATGGCGTTTCTCGAGCGCATTCACGCCCGAGACGCCTACCAACGCGCGCTGGAACGTGGCGGTCCCTACGCTTTCTAGGATCCCCGCGGCCTCATCGCTGAGGGCGCATCGCGGCCGTTCGACGACTGCGATGCGCCTTCCAGTCGCTCTACTCGTGGAACACCCGTCGCGCGGCACCGATCGCGGCGTCGATATGGCCGATCGCGCGATCACGCAATCCGTCGGCAAAGGTGTTGTCTTCTTCCCGGGCGATGTCCGCGCGTGCTTTCCTCAAGAATTGCAGCGCTTCGTGAATGCGGCCGCGATTATCGGGGTGGTCATCCACGGGCGGGTGATCATTGGTGTTCTTACCGTCGTCGAATGCCGCCTTCTTGATGTCATTGATGGCCGCATCGATTTGACGCACTGATTCTCCTTCGTCGGCCGTCTGCGCCCAGTCGCCGGGCCGATGCTCGATCAACCAGCGTGCGGCGCGCAAGTCGGAGAGCCCGTGCAGGTAGGCGGGGTGGCGCTGCGGTGCCTGTGCGACCACGATGCGTGCGGGCGGCGGTGCAGGCGGCGGTTGCGCCACGGCGCAGCCGGCGAGCGCGGCCGAGCCGGCCACGGCCAGAAGTGCAATGTTCAATCTGACAGAATGCGACATGAATGTCTCCCTTGCGTTAATGATCATCCAATGCGGATTGCTCCCGGGGATAGGAACGTCCAAGCCGGCGACTGGAGGACCCATGTGAAGGGAATGTAACGGTTTCAGCTAAATCGGGGACCCGTGTGGCGGGTGCCAATCGCTGAGGAACGTGACTGGCACCACGCCGCCGCCGCCGCGGCGCGCGCCCGCGTGTCAGCTCTTTCGCAGCGCCGCCGCTTCCCGTGCGAGCGACTCGATCCCAGCCCAGTCGCGGAGCGTCATGAGCTCGGACGGGGCCATCCACGTGCCGCCGACGCATGCTACGTTGGGCAGCCCCAGATAGTCCGGTGCGTTAGCCCGGCTGATGCCGCCGGTCGCGCAGAAATGGACGTCGGGAAACCACGCGCCGAGCGTTTGCAACATGCCGATGCCACCCGCCTGTTGAGCAGGAAATAGTTTGAGCACGTCGAAGCCCGCATTGCGCGCTGCGATCAGTTCCGTCGGCGTCATGATGCCGGGCATGAGCGGGAAGCGCGCTCCCCGGGCGGCCGACGCCAGTTCCGGCGTCAATCCGGGGGTCACGCCGAATTGAGCCCCCACCCGGGCGGCCGCGGCGAATTCGACGGCGCGAGTGAGGCTGCCGATACCGACGATGCTCTCGGGAACCGCCTTGCGGATTGCCTCGACGGCGGCAAACGCCACCGGTCCGCGCAGGGCGATTTCCAGCACGCGCAAGCCCCCCGACACCAGAGCGCGGGCCAACGGCACGGCCTGTTCGATCTCAGTCAGTGTCAATACCGGAATGACGGGCGTCAGTGCAGTAATCTCGCGGATGTTCACTCTCAGTCGCCGCCTTGCTCGATTTCCAGCTCGTTTTGCTTCACCGTGACCGTGACATGGCCACCAAAGAAAAAGTTGTCCGATTGCATGGCGGCCTCGATGTGCTGTTTACTTCCGAATCCACCCTTTCGGAGGTTCTCGTTCCTGTGACTACAATCGGGTTGAGAGAGGATCGTTCCTGCGGGTGTGCCCGGCCCGCGCAAATGGAGAAGGCACAGCCGGCGCCGACCGCGATGAAGATGTGCTTCACTTGCTGGTTCATGGGGCTCGTCTCAGTCTACCTGCAATTCCCGGCCTCGCGGTAGCTCAAGGTTGCCAACCACCGACGCATTGACCTTGATCGCAAGCTCCGACACAGTGGCCAAGACGATTGGGGAGACGCATGGGGGTGTAGCGTTCGCTTCGCGCGGACAGACAATTGACGAGGTCCGAGCTCCATGCGCGGCTGTGCATTTTTTAGGTTGAGTGTCGTGATCGCAATCGCGAATCTCCTCGCCGCCTGTTCTGGCGGCGGCGGTAGCACGACTCCCACTAGTTCAACTCCCCCTGGTTCAGGTGGTTCGGGCCCTGCGCCGCCGGCGGCGACCGCTCCCGTCATCGAGACTCAGCCGGCGAATGCCACCGCCACGGACGGGCAGTCTGCCACCTTCAAAGTCG
Source organism: Steroidobacteraceae bacterium (assembly GCA_050012215.1). GTDB lineage: Bacteria > Pseudomonadota > Gammaproteobacteria > Steroidobacterales > Steroidobacteraceae > Bog-1198. Next base: position 28,239 of record JBEKHO010000013.1, on the reverse strand, counting down.
TCGCCTCCGGCACCGCGCCGCTCGAGTATCAGTGGGCCAAGAACAGCAGCGACATTTCTGGAGCCACCGCCCCCAGCTATACCACGACCCCAACCACGACCAGCGACAACGGTGCGGTTTTCAGCGTCAAGATCAGCAACGCAGCCGGCTCGGTCACGAGCAACAAGGCGGTGCTTACGGTGCAAGCGCTCGCCGGCCTGGCCTTCGGGCATGTGGTGATCGTGATGGAAGAGAATGCCAACTACTCGAGCGTGGTCGGCAGCAGCTCGGGCATGCCCTACCTGAGTTCCTTGATCGCGAGCTACGGATTGGCGACCCAGTATTACGCCAACACGCACCCGTCCATCGGTAACTACGAAATGCTGGTGACCGGCCAGGTGTTGACCAACGATGACAGCGAAACACCCGCATCATTTCCGATTTCCGTGGACAACATCGTGCGCGAACTGTCGGCGAACGATAAAACCTGGAGGGCCTACGCCGAAGATCTGCCCTCCGTCGGATACATCGGCGGGGACACTGGAAATTATGCCGTGCGCCATGTGCCGCTGGCCTATTTGACGGATGTACAAGACAGTGCGACCGGTCGGCAGGGTTTGGCGCCCTTCACGCAATTCGCCCCCGACCTCGCCTCCGGCAAGCTGCCGAATTTCTCGTTTGTCACGCCGAATCTCTGCAACGATGCCCATAATTGCAGTCTCGCCACCGCGGACGCGTGGCTGAAGTCCAATATCGCGCCACTGCTGACCAGTTCGCCGTTCAAGGACGACGGTTTGCTCATCATCACGTTCGATGAATCGGCGAGCGACAACACCCACGGAGGAGGGCGCGTGGCGGCCGTGTTCATCAGTCCGGCGTTGTCCAAGAAGGGTTACCAGTCGACGACGCTGTATCAGCATCAAAGCACGCTGAGACTCATGTTGCAGGGCCTCGGGATCAACACCCTCCCGGGTGCGGCGGCGACGGCACCGGCCATGTCGGAATTCTTCAGTACACCCTGATTGCGAGGTCGCCGGAGCCGGCGGGGCGGCGCCGTCCAGCCATACGACTGACTCCGGGAGGGCGCCCAGGAGTCGTCTTTTTGGACCGGCTTTTGCTGTCGCGACGCTGATGACCCCCAGCGTGGTCGCCTCGGTGGCCGCCCTCTCGCTGCATCACCCCTTGGCGTCGACCCTTAAGCAGTGGAACCTCACAGGCTGCGGATGGTGGTCCTTTTCTCCGACCACGGGGAGCGGCTGTTCGACAACGGCTTGAGCGATGATGACTTCGGACACGGATTTCCGGCGGTGTCGCGACAGGAAATCGACGTCCCATTTTTCATGTGGTTGTCGAGCACCTACCAACAGGCATATCCGTCCGCCATGCAGCGTCTGAAGTCGAATGCCCGGTCCCCCGCCGAGTTGAGCAACCTGTTCGAGACGGTCACCGATCTGACGGAGTCGACTACGAGAATCGGGCTGCCGCGCGGAGCCTGTTCTTGCACGACATCGATGAGTTCCGCCGCCGCCGCTACCGGTACTTGGTACTATAAGCTGAACATCTTTGGATGAAGCCGCAAGGTGCGTAGTGAAATCCATAGACGAGTGAGCGCGCATCGATGACAACAATGGCAAGGGAGGCCGCTCCGATCGAACGCCGTGGCGCTTGGGCAGCCGCATCGCTTGCGTGTATGGGCGTCGTTTTCGGTGACATCGGAACGAGCCCCCTCTATACACTGCAAGTCGCGATGAAGGCCGCGACCCCGAGCGGAGCGATCTCTCCGGAGGCGGTGGTCGGTATCGTGTCGCTGATCTTCTGGTCATTGATCATCGTCATTTCCGTGAAGTATGCAATCCTGATCATGCGCGCGAGCAACCACGGCGAAGGGGGTATTCTGGCCCTTCTCGCCCTGGTAGGCCCGCATCGCGCCAAGGAGAGCTGGCGACGCGGCGCCATGGTCGTCGTGGGTCTCATCGGGGCGACTTTGCTTTACGGGGACGGCACCATCACTCCGGCCATTTCGGTCTTAAGTGCGATCGAGGGCATTACGCTCTACGCCCCTCAGACAGCAAAATTCGTGGTTCCTTTGACAGTCGTGATCCTCATCGTGCTCTTTGCCGTCCAGAGCAAGGGCACATCCTGGATCGGCAGGATATTCGGACCGGTCATGCTCATATGGTTCGTGGTGATTGGCATCCTCGGCATCGTGGGAATCGCCAAGGGGCCCGCGATTCTCGCCGCGCTCAGTCCTCTGCCCGCGATCACTTATCTATGGCACGCAGGGCCATTGGCGCTGGTGGTCATCGGAGGCGCCTTCCTGGCGGTCACGGGCGGGGAGGCATTCTATGCCGACATGGGCCATTTCGGACCATTTCCGATTCGCGTCGCCTGGTTTGCGGTGGCGCTGCCGACATTGACGCTCAACTATTTCGGTCAAGGCGGGCTGCTCTTGACCCAGCCTGGTGCCATCGAGAATTCCTTCTACCTGCTGGCCCCGGAATGGTCACATTATGGTTTGGTCACGCTGGCGACGGTAGCGACCGTCATCGCCTCTCAGTCGATCATCTCCGGCGCCTATTCGCTGACGAGCCAGGCCATTCAACTCGGCTTCCTGCCGCGCATGCAGGTGATCCACACGGCTCGCCAAGCGATCGGGCAGATCTATGTTCCGGCGGTGAACTGGCTGCTCGCGTTTGGAACCTTGACGGCCGTGATTGGGTTCGGTTCGTCGGCCGCGCTCGCCGGCGCCTTTGGGATCGCGGTGTCTTTGCTGATGGCAATCACCACGCTGATGGCGACGTTCGTCGCATTGAGCTGGAAGACCAATCCGCTGATCGTCTATGCCGTGAACGGCAGTCTTCTTGCTCTGGATCTCTTGTTCGTCGCATCGACCTCGACCAAGCTGCTGGACGGCGGCTGGTTCCCCTTGGCGATCTCATTCATCGTCGCGTTCCTCATGCTCACCTGGCGCAAGGGCCAGGAGATCATGGATCAGGCGCGCTTGCAGCTGCGCGAGGAATCGAGCGAATTCGTCGAACGTATCACGGCCGATCCGCCCTTTCAAATTCCGGGTACCGCAGTCGTGCTCGGCCGCAAGCTCCGGGGCGTGCCGCTCTCTCTCACCCGCAACGTCAAGTTCAACCACGTGCTGCACGAACGGGTGCTGCTCGTCGCGGTGGTGCTGACAGAGGCGCCCCGCGAATCCGATGAGGAGCGGGTGAGAGTCACGGTGATTTCCGACCGCATTGCTCGCGTCGAACTGAGGGTCGGGTTCATGGAAAGCGTGGACGTACCCCAGGGACTCGCAGTCGCCGTGGCGCACGGGCAGATTGCCGAATGCGAGCTGAAGGATATCACCTACTATACCGGTCATGAGACCATCATCCCGATGGGCCGGTACCCCGGGATGGCGCGCTGGCGCGAGAGGATTTTTGTGCTGATGCACCACAATGCGCAGAGACCCGCCGCTTATCTAAAGATTCCGATCGACCAGGTGATGGAAATCGGCATCGAATTTGAGATCTGAGCGCGCGCGTTATGCATCTTGCGGATCGATACCGGGCCCCCGCAGTTTGGCGGCCCCGGCGGGCATCACGCGGTCCTCCAAGGGGCTGAGGCGTTGTCGAAGCAACTCGATCTGTTCCGGCCCCAGTCGGTCGGCACAACCGGATACGATGCGACGGCCACGCACCACGAGCGACTCGACTATCCGCGCGTCGACGCACGTCGAGGCAATGTCGTCCAGGGCGCGCAAGAGCCGCAGGCTGACGGCGACATCCGAGTCCGAATAATGGCGAATCTGCTCAAAGGCCGTATCGAGAAGGCTCTCGGTTTCGATCCATGGAACGATGACCCGGACCACGTGCGGCGGATCGCACAGCAGCGTGTGCGGAGGGTGGCGCCCGACGAATCGGATGAGGATGCGCCCGAGTTGGTCGACGCAGGTAATCGCGGTGCTCGGATCATTGACCGCAGTGGAAATTGCCTTGAGCGCAATGTCGACGATCTGGATGACACCGAACTCCACATCCTGCTGCAGCGTGCGCGACGGGCCGATGTCGAATGCCGCGCGTAGTACGCGTTCGCGCTCCGAATCGAGACGGTCATCCGGCGAGCAACCGAACAGCGCGACACCCGCGGGCACAAAATGCCCGACTCGGCGAAGGATGCGCACCCGTAATTTGAACGTCTTCGCCAGCGAGAGCAAGCGTCCGGTGTCAACAAAGCGAATGTAGCCGGACACTGCGCTAAAGACCAGACGTTCGCTTTTTTTGTCATTGTAGGGGACACCTTCCTGATCGTAGGCGTATCGATGAGGGTCGGGCATGGTGCCATCGATCACATCCTCGGTTTCGCGCGCGATCCGATCGACAATATGATTGACACTGATCGACTGGGAGATGTGATTGATGAAGAAGATCAACCAGGCGACGCAGGTCACGGCGAGCAGCATCGCACAGGTCACGGTGGCCACCGGCGCGAAGGGGTGGGGGACGGAACGTGCCGCGGGCAATGCGGCCATGCAGTAGGCGAAGGTGCCGAGGAAGATGCCGAGCGTCCACTGAGTCACGCGATCCCCCACGAAGCTTAAGAGGATTCGTGGGGAGAACTGCATCGAGGCGAGTGTGAGCGTCATCAGCAGGATGGCGAACACGATCGACACCACCGTCATGATGGACGCGGCGATCGTCGCGAGCACGATCTGGGCAACCTGCGGATCCGCACGGGAAGGAAACAGCACGCTCGGAACCCAGGCGCTCAGCAGCGGGATGGTCTCTTCGAGCGATGAGAGCGTGGCCCCGAGAATACCGAGCGCAATGGAGATCAGGAGCGGCCGCACCAGAAATCCACCGCGCAGAGAATACATGGCCGTACGGAGTAGGGGAAACAATCGGCTCGTCACGGGGCAGCCTCGGTTTATCTCAAACGCGTGACTGTACACTTAAAATCGCTGAGACAGACCACCATACAGTTGGACCCGCGGGGCGGCGCCGTTCAGGCCGATATTCCCGCCGAAATCGAGTTGCATATTCGGCTTCAGCGCATAGGTCAATGCCGCATCCAGGGTATAGATGGGCTGTTCCCGCGCCCGCCATGATTGGGTGGTGAAGACCTCCGTATAAAGCGTCCAGCGCGCGTCGAGCGGATGGCTCACGTTGACCAGAAAGTCGAGCGCGCCGTGGTAGCCACTGTCGGTGGCATCCTTCAGATAGTCGAATTCCGGCATCACGATCACGGTGAAGCCGCCGGGTGCGTTCACGCTGACGGGTAGAATCAGGCCACCTTCGACCTTGCCATTGCCAAGCCCGCTCTGCGCCGTCGGCAGTTTGACGTAGGGGAGCAGCGCGACCGCGACGTCGCCGTGGTCGTCGCCTAGCACGTTGACCTTCAGCCGTGCGAAGCTGTCGCCGACTCCCGAGATGCTCGTGGTGCTGGCCGCGCTCCGCGTCACCAGGGACTCATAGGGCGTGACCTGCAACTCGGCATCCATCGTGTTGGTGAGGCCCAATTTGAGGGTTGGATCAACCAACGTCCACGCGCGGGTCTTCACTGCGCCGCTGTCGCCGTAGCTATATACGGCGATGTCTGTCTCGTACTGAAAGTGGCCGGCATCGACGGTGAAGGGGCTGTTGGCCTTCGGCGGCCGGTCGGTGTTGAAGCTGCGCAAATCAGCGTCCGGTGTCGGGTCCAACAGGGTGTAGTCGTCCTTGTTTGGCACCGGGTCGTCACCGAAGGATGGCACCGCGAAGGCCATCGTCAGCGCCAGAACGCGGCATTGCTGGAAGCGGACGTTGCCGCGCGGAGCATGGCCCTTCATCTTTGTGCTCCCGTCACGCATCCAGATGTCGTGCCAAGTGCGTCTACCGCACCGCGACGATCGGATCCAAGGAGCCGCCCAGCGCCTGGAAGAGCGCGGCGGTATCGGCGTATCGATTGGCGCGAGCTTGCACCAGAGAGATCTCGGCCTGTTGATAGGTCTGCTCGGCGTTCAACAACGCCAGGTATGTCACGGATCCGAGTTCCAGCTGATGGTGCGCCACTCCCAAGCTCTTCTGTGCCGATTGCTCCGCGCGGCTCGCCGCTTGTAGCGCGTCCGCATCGGCATCAAGTGCATGCAGGGCGTCGGCAACATTCTGAAAGGCGGTGAGTACCGCCAGCCGATATTGCGCACTGGCTTGGGTTAGCGCGGCGTCGGCGGCGCGCTTGCGGTGGATCAGCGTACCGCCTTCGAACAGCGTCTGACTAGCGCTCGCGCCGATGGTCCAGAAGCCGGTCCCGGGCTTGAACAGTTCGGCAAATACCGGCGCGGTACTGCCGATATCGCCCGTGATGGTGATTTGCGGCAGCATATTCGCGATGGCGACGCCGACCTGAGCGGTGGCGGCGTGCAGCTCTGCTTCGGCGGCACGTACGTCGGGACGACGCTCGATGAGCCGGGACGGCACGCCGAGCGGCAGATCTAGCGGCAGCGTGAGCTCCGCGAGCGTCAGGTGGGGTGGCTTGAAATCGGCAGGATAGTGGCCGGTCAGTACCGCGAGCTGATCGCGGGCCTGATGCAATTGCTTGTGCAGCGGCGGTAGCGCGGCTTCGAGCTGGGCCAGCGCCGCGTCCTGTGCATAAACGTCGGCTTCGGCCACGGCACCCAGACTGAGCTGACGGCGCAGCACGTCCAGAGACTCGCGCTCGAGCCCGATCACACGCTCGGTTCCCGCGATCTGATCGCGCAGCTGCGCTTCCTGGATCGCCGCCGTCACGACGTTCGCCGTCAGCGTGAGATAGGTCGCATCGAGCTGAAACCGGGTGGCCTCCGCCTGCGCCGACAGTGATTCCACCATGCGGCGATTCAGCCCGAAGATGTCCGGAACATAGGACACGGTGACCTGGGGGGTGAATAGATTGTAGAGCGGCGTGCCCGAACTCAAAGTCGGCGCCAGAACGCCGGTCGCGTCGCGCGAGCGCTGCGCATCGAAATTTCCCTGCACCAGCGGGAAATACGAGCCACGCTGAGCCGCGGTATTCTCCAGCGCCTGGCGCAGCGCGCCCTGTGCGGCCTGTACCTGCGGATTCCTCTTCAGCGCCTCATCGACCAGGCTATCGAGCTCGCGCGAGCCAAACAGCGTCCACCAGGTTCGAGGCACATCCTGCTGAGTGAGGAATCTCTGCGCCGCGCCACCGGGCCCGTCGGCGGATGCCGTCTGCGGCTCGATGGGTTCCACCGTGTAGCGCTCCACGTCGGGCGCCTTCGGTCGGTGAAAATTGGGACCGACGCAGGCACCGAGCGGCAGCATCAGAACGCCCCAGGCCAACCCACGCCGATTCATGCGCCAGCCTCCCGCGGCGTCTCCGCGGGCAATTCCTGCGCGCGCGAAAATTTCAGCACGAGCACCGGGAGCACCAGCAAGATGAGCACCGGCGCGAGCAGCATTCCGCCCACAACGACGAGCGCGAGCGGACGCTGCACCTGGGAGCCGATGCCGGTGGAAAAGGCCGCGGGCAACAGGCCCACGCAGGCTACGATGCACGTCATCATCACCGGCCGAAGCTGAGTCCGGCAGGTCTGCAACATCGCAGCCAGCCGATCGAGGCCCGAATCGAGGCTCAGGTGATAATAGGACAGCACCAGGATCCCATCCATGGCCGCAATCCCGAACAGGGCGACGAAGCCGATGGCAGCCGATACGCTGAATGGGGTACGGGTCACCCACAAGGCGAATATGCCGCCGAGCAGTGCCATCGGGATTACGCTTGCCGCGAGCAGCGCATCCCGTAGGTTGCTGAAATTCAAATACAGAAGCAGCACGATCAGCGCGATCGACAGAGGTACGGCCACGCCCAAGCGTGCCACCGCCTCCTGCAGATTGCCGAATTCTCCCACCCATTCCAGATGATAGCCGCCCGGCAACAGGACGGCGGCATCGACCGCGTGCTGGGCCTCGAGTACTGCGCCGCCCAGATCGCGACCGCGCACGCTGAACTTGATCGGCACGTAACGCTGTTGTTGCTCACGATAGATGAACGCGGCGCCCGAGACCAGGTGGACTTGAGCCACATCCTCGAGGAACACCTGGACGTTGCCGCTGCCCGTGGCGGCGGGGAGCGCGGTGGCGATCGGGATCTGGCGTATCGCCTGGAGGCTCTTGCGGTAGGGTTCCGCGAGACGCACCATCATTGGAAAATGCCGGTCGCTGGTGCCCTCATACAGATCGCCCGCGCTTTGACCGCCGATCGCGGTCTGAACGACGGCGTTGACGTCACCGGGCGCGAGGCCGTAGCGCGCCGCGCGCACCCGGTCCACGTCGATTCGAATGGTCGGCTGTCCGAGGGAGCGCAGCACCGCGAGGTCCGTGATACCGGGAACCTTGGCGAGCACCCCGGCAATGCTGTCCGCGGTCTTCTCCAGCGTCTCCAGGTCATTGCCGTACACCTTGACGGAATTCTCGCCCTTGACCCCCGATGCCGCCTCCTCGACGTTATCCTGAATGTATTGGGAGAAATTGAATTCCACGCCGGGAAACTGCTCGCTGAGCGCATCCGTCATGTCCTTGGTCAGCTTGTCCTTGTCGACGCCCCGCGGCCATGCCTCGAAAGGCTTGAGCGGCACGAAGAACTCCGCATTGAAGAAGCCGGTGGCATCGGTGCCGTCATCCGGTCGCCCATGCTGCGACACCACCGTCTCGACTTCCGGATATTTGGCCATGAGCTCGCGCATCCGATCGACGTAGGTATTGCTTTCCTCCAGAGAGATCGACTGCGGAAAGGTTGCCCGCACCCAGAGGTTCCCCTCCTCGAGCTTGGGTAAAAATTCCAGACCCAGCGAACGCACGGCGACGACCGCCAAGAGAGCGAGGACCACCAGCCCCGAAAAGGTCACTATGCGATTTGCCAGCACGAATTCGAGCGCCGGCTGGTACAGGCGGCGCAGAAAGCGGACCACTGGCGTTTCGCGCTCCTGAACCTTCGAGGGGAACAGGATCAGGCTGAGCGCGGGGGCGACCGTGAAGGTGGCGATGAGTCCGCCGGCGATGGCGTACGCGTAGGTCTTCGCCATCGGCCCGAATATATGTCCTTCGATTCCGGAGAGGGTGAACAGCGGTACGAAGCCCGCGATGATGATGGCGGCGGCGAAGAAGATCGATTGACTCACTTCGGCGGCGGCCACGGAAATCGTGCCGCGCTTGCCGCTGAAGCCGGAGCTCACGCGTATGCGATGCAATACACTCGGCCCCTGACCCAGATGGGCGGCGCTCTCAGCCAGGTGGCGGAAGATGTTCTCCACCATGATCACGGTGGCGTCCACCACCAGGCCGAAATCAATCGCGCCGACCGACAGAAGGTTGGCCGATTCGCCACGCAATACCATCAGGCCGATCGCAAAGGATAGTGCGAACGGAATGGTCATGCTGACGATGACGGCGCTGCGGATGTTGCCGAGAAACGCCCACTGCAGCAGAAAAATGAGCACGATGCCCGCGACCATGTTGTGGAGCACGGTATGCGTCGTGACGCGGATGAGGTCGCTCCGGTCGTAAATTCGCTGGATGCTCACGCCGGGCGGCAGAATGCCGCTGCGGTTGATGTTGTCGACTTCCGCCTCCACCCGCTTGATGGTGGGAATGCTTTGCGCACCCCGGCGCATGAGCACGATGCCCTGGACGATGTCGTCCACATCGTTGTACCCGGCGATGCCGAGCCGTGGCAGATTCCCGATTGTGACGGTGGCCACGTCGCCGACGACCACCGGCACTCCTTGATTGCTGGCGACCATCGTACGGCGGATGTCGTCGATGGAATGGATCAGTCCCACGCCGCGCACCACGGCGGATTGCGCCCCGAAATCGATGGTCTGGCCGCCGACGTTGATGTTCGCGTTCGACAAAGCCTGGAGCACCTGCGGCACCGACAGCCCGTAGCCGACGAGCTTGTGCTGGTCGATGGCCACCTCATAAGTTTTGGTCTTGCCGCCCCAGCCGGTCACGTCGATCACGCCGGGCACGGCCTTGAAGCGGCGCTCCAGCACCCAGTCCTCCAGGGTCTTCAAGTCCGTGACCGAATAGTTGGGCGGGCCCACGACGCGATAGCGGTAGATCTCGCCGATCGGGCTCGTGGGTGAGATCTGCGGCTGGGCACCGTTCGGCAGATTGCCGAGCTGCGACAAACGGTTGGTCACCCATTGCTCGGCCTGGTAGTAAGTGAAATCGTAGGTGAATTGGACTTTCACGTCCGACAGGCCGAACAACGAAATGGTGCGGATGGCCTGTACATTCGGAATGCCCGCCATCTGGATTTCGAGCGGGATGGTGATGTAGCGCTCGATTTCCTCCGCCGATTGGCCGGTGCTCTGCGTGACGATGTCGACCAGCGGCGGCACCGGATCGGGATAGGCCTCGATATTGAGCGTGAGGAAGCTCGCGATTCCGGCGCCCAGCACCAGCACCAGCAGCACCACGATCAGTACGCGCTGGCGCAGCGCAAACCCGACGATTGCGTTCATGAGGCCCCGGAAGCGGCCGCCTGATCGATGAAGAGGCCTCCCTTGATCACCACGTGGTCGCCGGAGGTGAGTCCCTCGGTCACCTCGATCAGTCCGTCGTCGCGACGTCCGGTGTGCACGGCGCGGTACGCCAGCGTGCCGTCCGGCTGCGCCACCCACACATGCGCGCCGTCGCCTTCATAGACCACCGCCTCTTCGGGCACCGCGGGCGATTCGGAGGCTTCGCTCGTGACGATCCGAAAATTCGCAAACATTTCCGGCTTGAGCGCGCCGTCGCGATTCGCGATCTCCGCACGAACCGTCAGGCGGTGCGTCGCCGGGTCCATCACCGGACTTACGTAGGTGAGACGCGCTGCAAAGGTACGCTTCGGGTAAGCGAGAACCCGAACCTCGACCGGCTGCCCGAGCTTCACCAGGCTCGCGTCCGTCTCGCGCACATTGGCGAGGAGCCACACCGTCGAGGTATCGGCGATGGTGAATTGCGGTGTGCCGCCGCCGGATTGAAGGTACTGTCCCGGACCCACTTGCCGGTCCACCACGACGCCTGCGACCGGCGCACGCAGCGTCGCCACCGGCTCGATGCCTTTGGTGTGCTCCAAGGCGTCGATGTCGGCGGGCGGGATGCCGAGAATTCGAAGCCGGTTGCGCACCGCGCTGAGCGCGACCTCGGCGGTGGTCAGATCGGTTTGCGCTTGCTGCCAATCCTGCAGGCTCCCGCCCTTCGCATCGTAGAGCGCATGCTTGCGGGTCTCATTGATGCGGGCGAGCTTCACTTGGGCGGCCGCGGTGCTCAGATCATTTTGTGCCTGAACAAATTCCGACGCGTCGATGGTGGCGAGCGCCGCGCCGGCCTTCACCGCGTCTCCCAAGCCGGCAATAACCCGCGTCACCCGGCCGGAGTAGGGGGAGAAGACCGGCGTGGAGTGGTCGGCATCGACGGCGATCTTGCCCTCGGTCATCTCCTCGCTGACGAAGGCATGCTGGCCTACCGGGGCGATGGTCAATGTCTTCAACTGCTGAGCGGTGGGGCGAAACGTCCCGGGAGGCGAGGGTGGTGGCCCCTGCGGTGCCTCATGGGAACCGAATGCTCGGTCGCCGAGCCATATCGCGAGCACGATGGCCGCCGCCGCGACGACGCCAATGGCCGTGACGCGCCATTGGCGCGCCGCCGACCATGCACGCCGATCGATCGATGCCTGGTTCAGCGGGTCCGGCTCGGTCGGAGCCGGCTCATTCTGCGATTCACTCATTCAACCTCAACTCATCCGGGATCGGGTTTTCGGCCGGTCAGAAGACTCAAAAATGAAAGATAGCGTCCATGGCCAGCATGGCCTGAGAGCGCTTCCCGCCGTTCTGTTCGAAGCTCAAGGTACGCCCGCCGCTCGAGAACGTACAGGTCGACACCCCCGACACCGCCGGGGCGTAGCAGGGATTGTCGTACGCATATCCGGTGGCGGCCGCATTCGGCGCCGATACCTGGCGTTCGTAACGCGCTTCGGGGCGCAGTTCGAGGGCGTCGCCGACCCAGTGGGTGTAGCCGAGATCGAACTCCACAAAAGCGCCCTTGAAGCCCGTGCGTTGACCCGTGCTGTCGTTGAGATAGTCACTCCGCCAGGTCCAGATGTCGTGCGCATCATAGGTGTAGTTCAGGTAATTCACGATCGCCCATTCATGAGATGCGCAGTACACGAGCGCGGTATTGTTGCATTGAGCGCCGGCCGGGGCCCCGATGTTGTACTCCGGCGCCGGAAACATGGCGGCGAGGATGGCCGCTCCTTGCGGGTTCGACACATCGGGCGTGTGATTTTGCCACATGTACCAGGCCTCGGTATCCATGTGCCATTGCTCGTTGAATTTGTGATACCACGTGGCAACGGCATGCTGGATGTTGTTCCAGCCAAAGTTCTGGTTATTCAAGCCGTTCATGCAGGGATAGAACGCATCGCGGGCTGAATCCGTCGTGTAGATGATGCACGCGGCGGGGGTGACCTGCCTGAAGTGCTTGTCGGTCGGCGAGATGTCATTGCCGCCGGAAACTTCCAGCTGAACATTCCAATTCTTGTTGAGCATCGTGGTCGAGACGATGCCGTTTTGGGTATAGGGATCGTAGGTGTACAAAAGTGAATGGCTGTAGGTGATGTTGTTCGGCGCGAGCTGCGCTTCGATGTCGGGGATCGAGATGTAGCGGCCGACGCGGACGTTCTCCCCGTCGAAGAAATGCGGGAAATAAAAATCGAGATAATACATCACGGGATCGATACCGTAGAGCCGCTCCTGGCGGGTGTATTGGTAGCTCAGGATGCCGTTCGCGAACGTGTACTTGTAGTCGGTACCGTAGAGCGTCGCCACGCGAAAGCCCCAGTCGAAGTGATCGCGCTGGATCGCGTCCGCCGTGCGCTCGAAATACAGCGCCGCCTGATCCAATTGGATGGTGTTGGGCTCGTAGGAGTAGGCGGACGGATAGTTGCCTCCGGTGCCGGAAAGCTTGTTGAACCCCAAGTTGGAGGTGCTGATGTTCGCGCCCGGCTCGATCCACCCATAGATGGTGAAGCGGCTGGCCTTCCACGCTTTGCCGTGCTCGCCGCAGTAGATGGCATCCATCAGCGCGCTCGAGTACATGTTTTCGTAACCGATCAGCTCCGTCCCGCCTTCATTCCATACCGCGTACGGCCACGGTGGGTTCGATACCGGCGGCGCCGCCAGATTCTTTCGGTAGCCGGCCGCCTGCTCGTCGAAGGGCGCGTTGGGGTCCGCCGCCGGCGCCGCCGGCTGATCCTCGGGAAACAGATGCTTTTTGTAGCTATCGCTGAGCCGCTTCCAGAAGCCCGTGTTCGCCGACCCGTCCGCGCAGCCCTCGATGGGGCCGCTCGATCCGGCGGCTGAAGCGGGCGGCGGCGCGGCATCGCCCGCCCGGGCGAGGGTTGCCGCGAGAGACAGCAACGTGATTCCGACCCATCGGCTGATCGGTTGCGAGGTCAAGTTCATCGACGCTACTCCTTTCGAACGCATCAGGCGTCATTGACCCTGCATCCTAGGGATTGGCGTGTAAAATTGATGTGGCGATTATTTGACGGCGTGTAAAGAAAGCATAAAAAACGGCCGTCACCCGTCCTGTTCGCCTGCCGCCGCGCAACCAGCTTTTGCTTTTTTGCACCAGCCGGTAACCCACGGCGGTTTCGGTGATGATGTGCTGCGGGCGGGCCGGATCATCTTCCATCTTTTGACGCAGGTGTCCCATGTAAACCCGCAGGTAATGTCCGTCGTTGACGTGCGAGGGGCCCCACACGTCGCTCAAGATCTGACGATGTGTCAGCACGCGGCCTTCGTTGGCGATCAACAGGCACAGCAACCGGTCCTCGATCGGAGTCAGATGCACCGGGACGCCGCCCTTTCGAACCCTGCGGGCGCCCAAGTCTACGCTGACATCGCCGAACTCGAACGGCGCGGATGGGTTGGTTCCGAGGTCTTGCCGGCGGCGGGTCGCGGCGCGTACGCGCGCCAACAGTTCCCCGACGCCGAACGGCTTGGTCAGGTAGTCGTCGGCTCCCGCATCCAGCGCCTCGATCTTGTCGTGCTCGCTGACGCGCCCCGACAACACGATGACCGGTACCTTGGACCAGTGCCGCAGGTCGCGCAGCAGATCGATACCATCGCCATCGGGTAATCCCAAGTCCAGAACGATGAGATCCGGTCTACGAGTGCTGGCATCCGTCAGCCCCTGCTTCAGGATTTCAGCCTCGTGCACGAGCCAGGATTGCGCTTCCAGCGCCGCGCGCACGAAACGCCGAATCTGCGGTTCGTCCTCGATGAGCAGCGCAACGGGAAGAGGATCAGTCAATTGGCCTAAGATACATCAATAGCGCCGGTGGCCAAAGTCCCGGTGCGAAAAGCCGGCGCCTTACAGCAGGGTGCGGTAGTCCTGCCGCGCGGGCCCTGTGTAAAGCTGCCGGGGTCGGCCGATCTTCATCTGCGGGTCGGATACCATTTCCTGCCAGTGCGCGACCCAGCCGGCGGCGCGGGCGATCGCGAACATGACGGTGAACATGGAGCGGGGAATGCCGAGCGCGCTGTAAATGATCCCGGAGTAGAAGTCGACGTTGGGATAGAGCTTTCGCGCGACGAAGTACTCGTCTTTTAGCGCGACCTCCTCCAATTTCAGGGATAGCTCGAACAGCGGATCATGGGTGCTTCCGAGCTTCGCCAACACCCGATGACACATGTCGCGAATGATCCGTGCCCTGGGATCGAAATTTTTGTAGACACGATGACCGAAGCCCATCAGGCGCACGTTGTCGGATTTATCCTTGACCCGGGCCAGAAACTTATCGATGTGTGCGACGGAGCCGATCCCTTCCAGCATGTCGAGCACGGCTTCGTTGGCGCCACCATGCGCGGGTCCCCAGAGCGCGGAGATGCCCGCGGAAATCGCGGCGTAGGGATTCGCGCCGGTGCTCCCCGCCAAGCGGACCGTGGACGTGCTGGCGTTCTGTTCATGGTCCGCATGCAGGATGAACAGCAGATCGAGCGCTTCGGCCGCCACGGGATCGATCGAATAAGCCTGCGGCGGAGCCGCGAACAACAGATGAAGCAGATTCTCGCAGTAATCCAGGCCTCGTTGCGGCTGAATGAACGGCGTGCCGAGCGTATGCCGATGCGCGGCGGCGGCGATGGTGGGGAGTTTCGCGATGATCCGCCGGGTGAACAGCTCCCGATGTTCCGGGTCATTGATATCTGTGCGGCCATGATAGAACGCCGCCATCGACGCGACCACCGCGGACACCATCGCCATGGGATGCGCGTCGCGCTGGAAACCGCGAAAAACCTGCATGAGCTGATTGTTCACCGCGCTGTGTTGCAGGATCGAGTCGCGGAACTCATCGAGTTCCAGCCTGGTCGGCAATTTGCCGTAAATGAGCAGATTGGCGACCTCGAGGAAGCTGGATCGCTCGGCGAGCTGTTCCACGGGATAGCCCCGATACAGCAATACACCCGCATCGCCGTCGATGTAGGTGATCTTGCTCTCGGTGCTCGCGGTCGCGACGAAGCCCGGATCGAAGGTGAATACACCGAGATCCTTGGTCAGGTGGCCGATGTCGAGCACGTCGGGCCCGATGGTACCCGAGACCGCATTCAACAACGCCGTCTTGCCGGTGGTGAGGTCCTTGAGTTCGTAGGTCCTGCTCATGGAGGGCGAGGGCGCCGGTCTAGTGGGCCGCCTCATGAAACTGCTCTTCCTCGGTGCTTCCGGACAGCGCCGTGATCGACGAGGTTCCTGCGACGATGGTCTGGGTCACGTCGTCGAAGTAGCCCGCACCCACTTCGCGCTGATGCCGCGTGGCCGAATAGCCGCGCTTCTCGGCCTTGAACTCCGCTTCCTGCAGGGCCACGTAGGCCGTCATCTGCGACTCCCGGTAGCCGCTCGCCAGGTCGAACATCGAGTAGTTCAACGCGTGGAATCCGGCCAGGGTGATGAATTGGAACTTGTAGCCCATGGCACCCAGCTCGCGTTGGAATCGGGCGATCGTGCCGTCGTCGAGCTTGCGCTTCCAGTTGAACGACGGTGAGCAGTTGTACGCCAGCATCTTGCCGGGAAATTGCTTGTGGATGCCATCGGCGAAGGCGCGCGCCTCTTCCAGGTCCGGTTTGCCCGTTTCACACCACAACAGATCGACATAGGGCGCGTACGCGAGTCCACGCGCAATCGCCTGGTCCAATCCGTTGCGCACGTGGAAAAAACCTTCAGACGTGCGCTTGTCGGAGCTGATGAACGCCCGGTCGCGTTCGTCGACGTCGGAAGTGATCAGGTTCGCGGCCTCCGCGTCGGTGCGGGCCAGCAGGATCGTGGGCACGCCGCAGACATCGGCCGCAAGCCGGGCAGCGACCAGCTTGTGAATGGCTTCCTGTGTCGGCACCAGGACCTTGCCGCCCATGTGCCCGCATTTCTTGGCGGAGGACAACTGATCCTCGAAGTGCACGCCGGCGACGCCCGCCTCGATCATCTGTTTCATCAGCTCGAAGGCGTTGAGCACCCCGCCGAAGCCCGCCTCGGCGTCCGCGACGATCGGCTTGAGCCAGTCGATGGATGAGTCGCCTTCCGCGTGATAAATCTGGTCCGCGCGCAACAGGCAGTTGTTGATCCGCTTGGCCACGGCCGGCACCGAATCGGCCGGGTACAGCGATTGGTCGGGATACATCTGGGCGGACAGATTCGCATCGCCCGCCACCTGCCAACCCGACAAATAAATGGCATCCAGCCCGGCCTTGACCTGTTGCATCGCCTGGTTGCCGGTAAGCGCGCCCAACGAGTTGACGAAGGGTTTCTGCTGCAGATATTGCCAAAGCTTGTTGGCGGTGAGCGTGGCGATGGAGTGCTCCACTCGAACGGAGCCGCGCAGCCTCACGACATCCTCGGCCGAATAGCCACGGGTGACGTTCCGCCAGCGGGGATTTTCCCGCCAATCGCGGCTGAGGGCCGCTGCAGCATCCGCACCCGAGAACTCGTTCATATCACTGATCTCCGACTGTTGGCGTTGAGTCAATAATTCAATCGGAGAGTATAGGCGTCGAATTGACGAAAACTTCACCACAGAAAATTCACAAGGTAAAGTTCACAACAAAGCCTAGCCGTTGAGCGACCCGGCCGAGACCAGGATGCCGTCCGAATCGGCATAGACCCAATCGCCGCTGCGGAAGGTCACTCCGGCAAACATGACCGCGCGATCCCGGTGACCCGTGTGCAGGCCCTTGTCGGATTTGCGTGGATGGGTTGCAAGTGCCTTCACGCCGATCGCCATGTGGCGAATCTCCTCGGAATCGCGGATGCAGCCGAAGACCACCAGTCCGTGCCAGCCGTTGGCCACTCCCAGTTGCGCGAGGTTCCCTCCCACCAATGCGCAGCGCATCGACCCGCCGCCGTCGACGACGAGCACACGTCCGGCGCCGGGTTCTTCCAGAAGGGTGCGAACGAGCGCGTTGTCCTCGAACACCTTGACCGTGACCATCGGGCCATGAAACGCGTGCAAGGCACCGAAATCGCGGAACAACGGCTCGGCGATCTGCGCGTGCGGATGGGCGTCGGAGAGGTCGGCGGTCGTCTTTGCCATGAACTTTTCCTCAAAAGCAGATTTGGATAATCCTGAATTCTACCCACACCCGATCCTTCCGAGTCCATGGGGGGTATTTCACATTCGGCTCAATGGTTTGCAGACATACGTCTCAAAACAGAGACGCATTCGGAGGGCGCAGGTCGTGCGCTATAACGATTGTGACTGATTTGCTTGTGCCGCGAAACGCTCGTAGAGGCGACCGCATATTCAAGGGAGCTGGCGCTTGATTTGATGGACGTGCGCGATACGCATTGCGCACCTGATCGATTGCACGGTCCAAAGTGGGTCGAGAACGGAGACTGAACATGAAGCGCAGCGAGTTCCTGTTGATTGGTCTTCTGGCCATTTCCGGCGCGAGTGCAGGCAGCCTGGATGTGCCGCCGCCGCCGCGTGCACCGCATGTCGCGAGCATCGCGAACAAGTCGGCGCAGGCGTCCTCCGCCGGACTGCGTGCGCGATGGCAGCGAGGCCGGCAAGCCACCCGGGCGCAGTTGACCGACCTCAAGAACGACGTGGTGCAGGACGTCCGGGCCACCACGACGTTCATGCAGGAACAGGCGAACAACCCAAGCAGCCGCAGCCGCTGGTTGACGGCGCTTGCCGGCTGCGGGCTGGTGATGCTTCAGCTGCGCCGCAAACACAAGTCCATGCCGCAGCGGCGCATCGCCCGCTATGGCTGAAGCGCAGGTTTGAACGGACGGCGGCAACTGTTTGCTCGAAGGGAATTCGGATGGACGAGAAAGGACGGGTGACGGGTTTGATGCGGCGATCGTGCGGGTACGACCTGTTGCAGGACGTGACTTCGTTCGATTCAGGCGCGGTGTTTCTCGTCAAGGCGCTGTTCTATCCCGTGACCGCGGTCGGGTCGCTGGCGCTGTGCCTGTGGGTGGCCGGGCGACCCTACACGGGCGCACACTTCCTGATCGGGGTGCTCACGTTCGCCGGCACGGCCGAATTTCTGGGCGATGCGCGCATCGATCGCAACCGTCCGGCGCCGCACGAGCTGGCCTGGCTCTGGGACATTCTGGTGCGATGGCTGACCATCTGCGCCTGCGTGTCGTTGCTCCTGTATCTGGCCGGGATCGACATCGTGCTGACCGATCCGGCGCTGATCGCCTGGACGGCCATCACGCCGTTCGTGCTTTGGATCGGGGCCATCAAAGTCAGGCAGCTGTTGATCTGGGTGGGTCTGCACGCCAAAAAGCCGCGGACCGCGGTGATCGTCGGAATCAACGAGCAGGCCCTGGTGCTGAGCAGAATGCTGCAGCATCAACCGCTCCTCGGCATCCAGCTGCTCGGCTTCTTCGAGGATCGCCGTGTGCGAAACCGGCAGCCGGAGCCGCCCGGGTCCGTGCTGGGCAGAATGGCGGATGTCGCGGCATTCGTGAGCCAGCACGGCGTGAATGTGGTTTACATCACGCTGCCGATTTCGCCGCGCCCCGGGCTTGCCAGATTGCTGCGCGCCCTGCGTGATACGGTGGCCTCGGTGTACTTCGTCCCCGATCTGCACGCGCTCAATGACATCCAGGCGCGGGTCGACGTGGTGCATGGAATCCCCATGTTCGCGGTCTATGCCTCGCCGTTTTTCGGCGTGCGGCCGCTCGCCAAGCGGGCGAGCGACCTGCTTCTGTCGGGGCTCGCGCTGCTCTGTCTATCGCCGCTCCTCATCACGGTGGGGATCGTCGTGAAGCTGTCCTCCGATGGGCCGGTGATCTTCCGCCAGCGCCGTTATGGCCTCGATGGCCGCGAGATCATGGTTTACAAGTTCCGCTCCATGACGGTCACGGAAGACGGAGCCGGCACCTATACCCAGGTGAAGCGCGCCGACAGCCGCGTCACGCCGTTCGGCGCGTTCATGCGCCGCACCTCCCTCGACGAGTTGCCGCAATTGCTCAACGTGCTCGAAGGCAGCATGAGTCTGGTGGGCCCGCGCCCGCACGCCATTGCGGTGAATGAGCATTATCGCTCGCTCATTCCGAGCTACATGCTGCGCCACAAGGTGAAGCCCGGCATCACCGGCTGGGCACAGGTCAACGGCTTTCGAGGCGGCGATGATCTGCGCAGCATGCGAAAGCGCATCGAGTTCGATCTGCACTACCTCAAAAACTGGTCCATCTGGTTCGACTTGCGAATCATGCTGCGCACCTTCTCCTTGATCTGGGGCGACCGCGATGCTTACTGACCCGATTTCCGTCCGCCACTCCTCGCTCGTGCATCGGGCAGCGGGGCTCATCGTCATCGCATTCATGATGGCTTCGATGTCGATGCAGGTGAAAGCCGTGTCGGAGGACTATCGGCTCGGACCGGGCGATCTGCTCAAGATCGTGGTGTTCGATCACGATGAATTGAATCTCGATGCGCGCATCAGTCAGACGGGAAACATCACCTTCGCGCTGGCCGGTCAGGTGCCGGTCGGGGGGTTGTCGACCCGGGAGGCGGAGATGTTGCTGGCGAAACGCCTGGCGGACGGCGGGTTCGTGAGCCAGCCTCAGGTGTCGATCCTGGTCTCGGATTTCGAGAGTCAAAAGGTCTTGGTGATGGGCCAGGTCACCAAGGCGGGGCAATATCCGCTCGATTCCTCGAAGAGCGTGCTCGATGCGCTGGCCCTCGCCGGGGGCCTGCTCAACGACACCGCCGGCGACGATGCCACGCTGGTGCGCGCAGACGGCACTCACGTGGCGATCGATCTGTCGAGACTGTTCGACGGCGATAAGGCGATGAATCCGCCGGTTCACGACGGCGATACGGTGTTCGTGCAGCGCGCGGCGCAATTCTATGTCTACGGCGAAGTGCAACACCCGGGCCAGTACCGGCTGCCTCGCAACACCACCATCTCCCAGGCCATTTCCATCGGCGGCGGGCTCACGCCGCGCGGCACCGAGCGTGGTGCGATCGTGAAGCGCCTGAACGCCGATGGCAAGGAGCGCAAGCTCCCCGTGGCCGATGAAGACGTGCTGCAGCCGAACGATGTGCTGTTGATCAAACCGAGTTGGTTCTGAGCCCCGGAAGAGCCCCATGCCGCTATCTCAATTGATGCGAATACTTTGGATCCACCGCATGACCCATCTGTACATGGTCATTGCCATGCTGGTGCTCGCCAGTGCAGTGAGCCTGCTCGTGCCGAAGCGATACAAGGCCGAGGCGGCGGTGGTGGTCGACGTGCGGGGGAGCGATCCGCTGGCACCAGACGGCGCGGTGCCGGTGCAGCCGCCCAGCAATTATGTCGCGACGCAAGTCGACGTGATTGGCAGCCACAACGTGGCGCTGAAGGTGATCGATCGGCTGCAGCTCGACAGCGATCCGGAGTTCATCGAGAAATTTTATGATGCGAACGGCGCCGATGCGCCCTTGAGCGGACTGCGCGACTGGGGCGCCGAGGAACTCCTCAAGTTCCTCAACGTGCGACCGTCGAAGGACAGCAACGTGATCTACCTGCAGTTCACCAGCAAGAATGCGCAGAAGTCGGCCGCCACGGCGAACGCGTTCGGCGAGGCCTACCTGCAGACGAGCCTGGAACTGAACATCGATCCCGCGCGCCGGCAGGCCGGCTGGTTCGACGATCAGCTCAACGGTCTGCGCGGCGCCCTCGAGCAAGCGCGGCGCAAGGTCTCCGCGTACGAGGTCGAGCATGGGGTGATCGGGACCGACGACAACAACAAGCTGGATACGGAGAGCGCGAGGCTCACCGAGATCTCCAATCACCTGGTCGCCGCCCAGGCGACCATGTACGAGGCGGAATCGCGTCAGCGGCAGCTCAAGGAGGCGCTGGCCAAGGATGGTCCGGATGCAGCGGTCGATGTGCTCAACAATCCGCTGCTGCAAGACCTCAAGACCGAGCTCGCCCGCGCCGAGGCCCGGCTTGCGAACGCCGCGCAGCGCTACGACCGCAATCACCCGCAGTATCTGAGCGCGCTCGCGGAGCGCGACTCGTTGCGCAGCAAGGTGGCGAGCGAGGTCGAGAAGGCCAACTCGTCGGTTGCGAAGGAAGCGCGCATCGCGCATCAGAGCACTGCGGATCTGGAGCGCGCCCTGGACGAACAGCGCCGGCGCATCCTCGGTCTGCAGCACAACCAGGACGATTACTCGGTGCTGAAGCGCGATGCCGAGAACGCCCAGACGGCGTACGACACCGCGCTCGGCCGCGGCAGCCAGACTCATCTGGAGAGTCACCTCGACCACACCAACATCGCGCTGTTGAACCATGCTTTTCCGCCCATCCGGCAGGCGTGGCCGCGACTGTTTCTCGACTGCGCCTTGGGCGTCATCCTCGGGTTGCTGCTCGGCGCCGGCGTGAGCCTGGCAAGCGAGCGCCTCGACCGGCGCATCCGGTCGCAGGAGGACCTCGTGCAAGGGGCGAATATCGCGGTGCTCTCGGAGTTGCCGCGCGACCGCGAGCCGACACGCAGCAGGGTCTGGCGCTGGATTCCGCTGCTTGGCAAAACCCCACAAGTTGAGCCCGCGTAGGCGGCGGGAGAAATCATGGCAGCAGCCAAAATGTCGAATCGACGCTCTGCGGCGGCGCCAAGCCTGGTGGCGCCGAGCCTCGTGGATACCCAGCTCGGTGAGCTATTGCAAACCGACGGAACCCTGACAGAGCAGGACATCCAGGCAATCTTCGCCGCGCAGATGGAGCGGGGCGAGCGTTTCGGCGAGGCCGCGACGCGCCTCGGCTTCCTGAGCGAAAGAGATGTGCAGCGGGCGCTTGCGCGCCAGACGCACTTTCCTTGCGTGCGCTTCGGCGAGTCGGCCCTGAGCACCGAGATCGTGGCCGCCTACCGGCCGCAGAGCAAGCGGGCTGAGACGCTGCGCACGCTGCGCAGCGAGCTGGTGCTGCGCTGGTTCGGACGCGGTAATCGCATGCTCGCGGTGGTGGAAGCCCGCGCGGGCGATGGCGCGAGCGTGCTCGCAGCGAATCTCGCAGTCACCTTCGCACAGCTCGGGGAGCGCACGCTGCTCATCGATGGGAATCTGCGTACCCCCGCCCAGCAATCGCTGTTCGGTCTCACGCCCCACTGCGGTGTCGTCGATTTCATCGAGGGCCGCGAGAGCCTGGACAAGGTGTTCACGGCGGTGCCGGGATTCAGCGGCCTGTCCGTCATGTGCGCAGGCGGTACGCCGGTCAATGCGCAGGAGCTGTTGGGTCACATCTCCTTTGGGTATCTGATGGAGACTTCCTCGGCCCAGTACGACGTGATCATCGTCGACACGCCACCGGTGCTCGAGTGTGCCGATGCCCAGGTCATCGCGGCGCGCGCCGGCGGGGTCCTGCTTGCCACTCAGCGCCACCGCAGCCGTCTCGCCGATGCAGTTCGCGTCAAATCGCAGCTCGAGCCCGCCGGAGCCGTGTTGCTCGGCGCCGTGATCGATGGATGACAGCGGCGTGAGTGCGCTCCCCACCTGGGCGGCTACGGCGCGCAGTGCCGCGCGGCGCTCCGAAGCCGTGACGCACGCACAGGCACCCGCACACTGGCTGCGTTTCGCGGTGCTCGCGACCCCCCTCGTCGGGGTCACGTTTTTCTCGAAATTCACCATTCCACCGCTGGGCGAGCAGGGTATCGATGTGTCGCTGTTCCTCGTGCTGGGGGCGGTGGCGGCAGGCATGGTCGCCGACTGCATCCGCGTGGACCCCGCCCGATTGACTCTTTACGTGATGCTGATCGGCATTCTCGGGCTCATCCAAAGTCTGCAGCCGGAGACCTTTTCCATCCCCTCCCTGCTGTTGCTCGCGGGTCTTCATCTGCCTTACGTGTTCGCCGTGCCGCGGGCGGGCGAGGGCGATCGCATCGTTCAGTTCTTCCTCGGCGTGGTGACGCTGTTGGCGCTGCTCGGCATCGCCCAGTTCGCCCTGCAATTCGTCATCGCCTCGCGTTTTCTTTTCCCGATCGAGAATTTCTTTCCGTCCTCGTTCATCGTCCAGCATTACAATTCGCAGGCCGCGCTGTCCTATGGGTCGGAAGTCTACCGCCCCAACGGCGTCTTCATGCTGGAGCCCTCGTTCTTCAGCCAGCTTCTGGCCGTCGCCATCGTGGCCGAGCTCTGCACGCGGGCTCATATCCTGCGCCTCGCCATCTTCGGGGCCGCGCTGATCGTGTCGCGCTCCGGAACGGGCGTTCTGGTGCTGGCGGTTTGCGTGCCGCTGTATCTCGCCGCGCGGCGGCGCTGGGATCTGCTGATCCTCGGTGCATCCGCCCTGATCCTGGTCATCGCGTTGCACGATGTGCTGCATCTGGATCATGTGTTCTCGCGCCTCGGCGAGTTCAACTCGACCCAATCGAGCGGGTTCGCCCGCTTCGTGGGCGGCTTTTTCTTATTCGATCAATATTTGTGGACCGATGCTTGGCGCACCTTGTTCGGCTACGGAGCGGGCGCCTTTTCGAGTTACGCCCCCCATGCCCGTTATCCGGTGGCCGAGATGGCCCTGTTCAAGATCGTGTTCGAGTACGGTCTGGTCGGCGCGCTGCTTTATTTCGGTTTCCTGTTCGGCTGCCTGTCCACCTCGAGAGCGCCACTCCTGCTCATTCTCGCCGTGGCCATCACCTACCTGCTCAACGGCATGTTTGCGTCGTTCGCGCACGGAATGGCTCTCGGGCTCTTGTTGTGGTGCCCGCTCGAGCGCGGCACGCCGCTGCGCGCGCTTAACATCAGGACGGATGCGACATGACCACCACGGTGCTGACGATGGTCGGAATACTTTGCCTGCTTGCCGCTTGCCACCCGTTCGTGACCTATCCCTGGTCGCTCATCGTGCTGCAGGCGCTGCGGCCGGCCCGGCCGGCCGGCGCAGGGCGATCGGAAAATCGCTTGAGCTGCGCGGTATGCGTGTGTGCGTACAACGAGGAGCGAGTCATCGCCCGCAAGGTGGATAATCTGCTCGCCCTGCGGGCGCAGGAGCCCGACCTGCAGATCCTGATCTACGTGGACGCAGCGAGCGACCGCACCGCCGAGATCCTGCGCGAGTATGGCGGGGCCATAGATCTACACGTGTCGGCAGAGCGGCATGGCAAGACCTACGGCATGAATTTGCTCGCCGCCAGGGCGCAAGCGGCGGTGCTCATTTTCACGGACGCAAACGTCATCATGGACCTCGCGTGCGTGCGCGATTTCCAGCGCTACTTCGCCGACCCCGAGATCGGCTGCGTCTGCGGCAACCTGGTCTACACCAATCCGGGCGACTCCACCACCGCCTCGACGGGAAGCACGTACTGGCGCTTCGAGGAGGCCGTGAAAAAGCTCGAGATGGAAAGCGGCTCCGTGATGGGCGCCGACGGGTCGCTGTTTGCGATCCGTCGAGAGCTTCATTATCCGCCCCCACCGCACATCATCGACGACATGTACGTCTCGTTGATGATCCTCTGCAGCGGCTATCGGGTCATCCAGGCAAGCGATGCGTTTGCCTACGAGGAGTCGGTGGTCTCCTCACGCGAGGAGTTCCAACGCAAGATACGCATCGCCTGCCAGGCATTCAATGTGCATCGGCTGGTCTGGCCCCATTTGCGCCAATTGGATGGAGTCACGCTCTACAAGTACGTTTCGCACAAATTGATTCGCTGGTTCACGATCTATCTGCTCGCGGCGAGTGCCATCGCTTTCGATGCGGCGCTGCTCGCGTCGGGACACGGCATCCTGGCTGCCGCCGGAGCCGCATTCGGGGCGGCCGCGCTGCTTCTCGGCAGGTTCTGCTCGTTGCCGCCGTTTGCGCAGATCACCGAGATACTGTCCGCCTTCGCGGGCACGGGGCTCGGTGTGTGGCGGTCACTGCGCGGCGACCGCTATCAGACCTGGACGCCGGCGGCGTCGATTCGCAAGTGAAACGCGACTTCAACGCATCGCTCAACGGCTATCGCGGATTCTGCGCGCTGTTGGTATTCGGCTTTCACCTGGGCAGCGCGGGGGTGGTGACGCTGCCGCACGGCAGCCGCGTCGGGGACGGGGTGGCGGAACTCTGGATCTCGCTGGCCTATGGGGTCGAGATGTTCTTCATGATCTCGGGCTTCGTCATCCTGGGGAGCCTGCTGCGCCACGCTACGCTGCGCGGGTTTCTTCAGGACCGCTTCGTGCGCATCTATTCCGCCTGGATACCGGCGCTGATCGCGGTCACGGCCGTGTGCGTCGTGCTTCGCATGAAGATGTTCGCCGAGGCGACCATTCCGGAAGGGCTCGGCATCTTCTTCGGCAACGTGTTCTTGCTGCCGCCCCTGTTGCCCTTGCCGCTGGTCCATCAGGGTTCGTGGAGTCTCTCCTACGAGTGGGTGTTTTATCTTCTGGCGGTGCTCGGTGTCTGGCTGATGAGGCGGCGATCCTCCCGGTCCTGGCCGATTGCGGCGTGGATCGCGCTCAGCACCGGGTTCGTCTGCCTCTATCCGCGTTCGCTGTTTTTTCTGACCGGCGTCATCGTGTTCTGCGGCCAGGACTGGTTTCGCCGCCATACACGCTGGTTGAAGTGGCCGCTGGCAAGCCTGCTGGTTTTTCTGGTGGCGTGGCGCCTGACGGGGGCCGACAAGGCGAGCTTGGGACACACGCTGTTCACCTGGATCGGCAGCGGGCAATGGCTGGCGGCCGGGGTTGCCTTCATCGCCTCGCTCCATCTGTTTGCGAGCGTCACGCTCGAAGCGAGCCGGCAATTCGCCTTTCTCCGCAGCCGGGTGTTCCAGTTCCTCGGGACGATCAGTTACAGCTTCTATCTCTGGCACGCGCTGATCATGTCTGCGACCAAGCGGATTGCCGCTGGCTACCTCGTGCCGCACTACGGAGTGGCGGCCGGATTTCTGTTCTTCCTGGTGTCGAGTCTTGCCCTCGGGATCTTGGTGTCCTGGGCGTCGTGGTCGCTTTTCGAGGTCCGACTCGCCCGGCGATTGCGCAGGCTCCTGTCCCCACTTCCGCGCACGCGGGCCGCAGAACCCCTGCGCCGCCCCCACTCGGCGACGGGCGGCCATGGCCTCCGGTGCCTGTGGATCGCACGCTACATTCCGTATCCCCTGGATGCCGGCGCGAAGGTGTATTCGGCCAAGCTTGCCGAGTCGCTGGCGGAGGCGGGCGCGACCGTGCGCTTCCTGGGTTTCGGCGATGTCCGCGCAGCACTCGAGCACGGCGCGGGCATCGAATGGCGGGAGGTCCCGGGAGCCAAGCGCCGGCATGCCGTCGCGGCGTTCAGTTCGCTCCCGATAGCGGCGGCCATCGATGCGACCCGGTGCTACCGAAAGCTGCTCGAGTTGCAGCTTCGGGAGCATTGGGACGCCATCGTCTTCGACGGCTATGGCGCGGGATGGGCATTGAATCGCTGCCTCGCTTATCGAAGCGAAGGCCGATCGCCGCCGGCGGTCCTCGCGCACGTCTCGCACAACCACGAGGCAAACCTCTGGCAGCTGATGGCGGGCGAGTGTCGCGGCTCGGCGCTCAAACGCCTCGCGCTGAAAAGCAACGCGAACAAGGCGAGCACGCTCGAGCGGCGGCTGGTTCGAGCGGTCGATCTGCTCACGACCGTGAGCGAAGAGGACCGATGCTCCCTCGGCAGTGGCCTTGCCGATGCACGCGCTCTGGTGATCACCCCGGGATATGACGGGTGGAGCGCGCCCGCCCGGCGCATCGATGCGCTCACCCCCCGGCGCGTGATCCTGATGGGATCGTTTCATTGGGTGGTGAAGCGCGAGAACTTGGTGCGTTTTCTTGCGCTCGCCGATCCCGTATTCCGGGAACATGGGATCGAGCTCGACGTGGTGGGCGAGGTCCCGGCCGATCTGCAGGCGCAGATGCGCGCAAGATGCCGCGCGACGACTCTCCACGGATTCGTCCCGGATGTAGCGCCACTCTTCGCGCGGGCGCGCTTCGGTGTCGTGCCCGAGTGCATCGGCGGCGGCTTCAAGCTCAAATTTCTGGATTACATCTTCGGCCGACTGCCCGTCGCGACGCTCTCGCAAGCGGCGGCGGGTTTGCCGCCGGAACTGCGTCGTGCGTTGCTGACGGATGACAGCCTGGAGGGTCTGGTGCGGCAGATCGTGTCTCACATGGATCGCCTCGATGAGCTCAACCGGATGCAGCAGCGGGCGTTCGAGCTCGCTCAGCAGCGTTACCGCTGGAGCACGCGCGGCGAGCAGCTGCGACAGGGGATTGCCGAGGTGCAAAGGCAGTTGGTGCACGCGGCGGCGGATGGGCTCGAATTGCCCGAGCCGCGGGTCGATCTGGTCGTGGGTTGAGTGAATGGGAGATGCCATGATTGACGCCGATCGAATTGCGCGCGAACGCGAGTATCACAACCTGAGATTTGCCGATGACTCCGAGCGGGAAACTCGCGTCGGGCGCTTCTACGCGGCCATCCGCTACGGGTTCGATCTGTACGAGCAACGAGTCACCGAGCATTCGCGCCGACGGCGGGTGCTCGAATACGGCTGTGGCACGGGAAGCCTTGCGTTCGGCCTCACGGAGGAAGCCGGTGAGGTCATCGGCATCGATATTTCCGATGTGGCCATCGAAGGCGCGCGGCGCGAGGCAAATCGTCGCGGCCTGAAAAATACCCGGTTCGTCGTGGACAATGCGGAATCCATGCAATTGCCGGACCGGCACGTGGATGTCGTCGCCGGCAGCGGTATCGTGCATCACCTCGACATTGCGAAGGCGATGGCCGAGGTGCGGCGGGTTCTGAAGCCGAACGGGGTGGCCATTTTCGCA
>JBEKHO010000012.1:0-117949 GCA_050012215.1 Steroidobacteraceae bacterium | reverse complement strand
AATGAATCGTTCTCTTCCCGAGTCTGTTCGTCTTGTGCAAGCGAGACGGGGCCGAAAGGTGTCGCAGACCTCGGAATAAGAAGCTGGATCTGTTCTGAGTGTGGCATGTCGCATGATCGTGATATCAACTCTGCTCGGAATATCCTCTTCCGTTCGGGACATCGAACGCCTGCTGAGGGAATCCCCGCCCTTTAAGGAGGGGAGGATGTCAAAAAGCGGCCAAGGATATCATCGTCGGCTGGCGACCACCCCCGATTGATCGACAGCCGGGGCGCCGGGCGAAGCGTTGGGAGTCAGTCCGGAAACCACCTGCAGCAGGGCTTTCGACATCCGCTCATCGATTTCGGCGGCATGGGGCAGATGGACCGGATAGCGCACGTGGGCGTCCACCCCCTTCGAGGAGTAGCTCAATTGCACCGTCGGGAGCGCATCGCCGCCGGCGCTCGACAAGGTGGTCCTGCGCAGCTCCTGGGTTTGACGCTGGATTTCGTCATGGAAATCGGCAAGAGCCTCGGTGGCGGCGGCGAACAGCTTTTCCTTGATCGCGGTGTAGTCGACGCCGGCCGGAATGCTGAGCGTTATGTCATGCCACGCGAAATTGATGCCGGGGATCTGCTTGAAAAGTCCGGACGACACCTGGAACACCACCGAGTTGGGGAATGCGGCGACCCGCCCCGTGGGGCTCACCGAGCTTTGCCCCGCGAACTCCATCAGGTACATCCGCACCATGCCGAGCTCGATGATTTCGCCGTTGACCTCGCCGATCTGCACGCGGTCGCCGACCCGCAGGCCATACTTTCCGATCAAGAAAAAATACCCGACGATGGAGACGAGCACGCTCTGCATCGCCACGGCGAGGCCGGCGGTGATGAGTCCGGCGAAGGTCACGATCGAACTCAGTTCGCTCGCGAACGTGAACCCGATGATCAGCACGACCAACGACCATAGCGCGATTTTCCTGAGCAGCAGAAGTTGATAACGCCGCCGCGTATCCTGCACGTACTTGAGCACCGCCCGATGCCACGCCTCCGCGAGCGCAAACACCACACCGAAGACGATCAAGAGGATGCCGAGCCGTATCCCGAGTGCCCGAAAGGCGTCCCGCGACTGCACTTTCACGGCGTCGTGCCAGTTCTTGAGATTGTGCCGGTATTGCGTGAGCAGAGTGGTCTGCCTGCTCAACGGAATGAGGATGGCCGAGGCTTGTTTGAATTGACCCGCGAGCGCATCGAGCCGAGTGTGCAGACCGGCGAGCACCGCCGGGTCCGCCGCGTCGGCTTGCGCCATGAGGGAATCGCCCTGGGCCGACATGGCGCGCATTTGCGCGACGACCCTCGCGCGAATCTGCGCGTAAGTGTCCTGCAGTGCCGCGGTGCTGTGATCGACGGCGTCGATCCCGCTCATTTTTTCCGACAGCTTGAACACGTTCGCGGCAACGTCCCAGATGCCGAAGCGCGAGCCCTCGGCACTTGGGGCCGCGGCCGCCTGCAAGCCGTTGGACCCGGCGGCCGGCGCATGAGCGGAGGACGCAGCAGTGAAATTGCCTGAGGAGGCGGCGGCCGGCGTGGGGGAATCCGAAGTCGACGGCAGAGCGACGGCCATCGCGTCGATCTGCGCGCGCAGAGCGTTCGTCGCAGCGCCGCCGGGGTCGTTGCCGTTCACCACTCCCGCCATGCTCGCGATGATGTCCTTCTTGGTGCTGAGCAGATCCATCTCGCCTTGCAGCTCCGCGATTTTCGCTTCGAGCTCCTGATTGTCCTTCCTGGGTGCGGCGGCAAGCTGCTTGCGGGAGGCGTCGATCTCGCTTTGCACCGACGCCGTCTGGGCATCGATCTTCGCCTGCAGTTGTGCCAGGTTCTGCGAGGAGGCGGCGGCTGCATCCGGTGGAGACGCGGCCGAGGCATCCTGGGGGACGAGCGCGGCCGCGGCGCGGGCCACGTCGAATGCAAGCGCCGTCACCTGCCCGGCAATCTGGCGATTCTCGAACAGGATCAACTGATCGCTCGGCTCGGTCGAGAATTGCTGCTGGGTGGCGAGCGTGCGGTACCAGTCGACGGTTCGATCGAGCATGTCGATGACTTGGCTGCCGCTCATGGGTGCGGCGAGAACAGCGAGAGGTGCCGCCGCCGGGGGACCTGGCGTCTTCGCGGGCGATGGCACAGTCGCAGGCGATGTGGCGGGCGACTCTGGCTGGGCTGCCGAGGCGGGCTCGGAGCCGGGCGGGGCGGCGGGTGGCGCGGCACGCGCGGCATCGATCGCGCAGATGCCGACGGCTAACAGTCCGAGCAAAGCCCGGGCAAAGAGTTTCGAGCGAGGCCTCGGCATGCGGGAATCGTACCGGAAATGTTCATCGACGTGAAAGTTTGGCGATTTCACGGCATGCTTGCGGACTCGCCGCGGACCGCCGCGGCAGCAGCCATCCAAGACGACATTTTTTCTCTGGAGACCGCACATGAAATTCGACGCCGGCCTCGTGCTGTGCTCAGCCTTGTTGAGCGCCGCGGCCGCCCTTTGCACGCCGGCACAGGCCGAACAGGTCTCCTCCACCACCACGGCCGACGGCAAGGCATCGCCGTGACCGGTCTGTCCGCAGCGGATCTACGCCGCGCCGTCGTCGATGTACCAGATTTTCCGAAACCGGGAATCCTGTTCCGGGATATCGCGCCGCTTCTGCGCACGCATCTTGCCGACACCATGCAGGCGCTCGATGGATTGCTCACGGACGCCGACTGGAAGCACATCGATGCAATCGCCGGCATCGAGTCGCGCGGGTTCATCCTCGGGGCGGCGCTCGCCCTGAAGCGGGGAAAAGGCTTCGTGCTGGTCCGCAAGAAGGGGAAGCTTCCGCCGCCGGTGGTCGATGTGTCGTACGATCTCGAGTACGGATCGGGCGTTTTGGAGATGCAGCGCGGCGAGGGGCGGCTGCTGTTGGTCGACGATGTCCTCGCGACCGGCGGCACGCTGACAGCCGCCGCGGAGCTCTGCCTCAAGGCGGGCTACGAGGTCACGGCGCTCAGTGCATTGATCGATCTGCACATCATTGCCGACTATCGCTGGCGCGGCCTGCCGTTGCGCGCCGTGATCAATTATTGACCCCATGACGGAGCTGCCCCCGATCCTCATCGTCATGGCCCTCGCGGCCGAGTCGGACGGCGTGTTCGAGGCGGCGCGAATTCCGGTGCTCTATTGCGGCGTCGGCAAGGTCAATGCGGCGGTCGCACTCACCCGGGAGTTGCGGCGGTACGTTCATTCGGGACACCGTCTGCCGTCGGTTTTGAATTTCGGGTCGGCGGGCAGCCGGGTGCACACCACGGGATCGATCGTATCGTGCCATGAGTTCGTTCAGCGCGACATGGACGTGAGCGGCTTGGGATTTGCCCTGGGCGTCACCCCGTTCGACGATGCGCCTCCGGTCCTGACGTTCGAGCGCCGCTTCGACGGTTTGCCGAGCGCCGTGTGCGGAAGCGGCGATTCGTTCGCGATGAGCGCGTGCGCCGTGGAATGCGGTGTGGTCGACATGGAGGCTTATGCGCTGGCCAAGGTGTGCTGGCTGGAGGGCGCGCCATTCGCGTGCGTCAAATACGTCACCGACGGCGCGGACCATGCTGCCGCAGATCACTGGCGCGACAACGTCCACAAGGCGGCGCAAGAGTTTCTGCGCCTGTATCTGCAGGTGCGCGGACCCGACCAGCCCGGCCCGGGCTAGTAGCCGGCGCGATGCAACAGCGTCACGGCGACTGACGCGAGCAGACAATAGCAACCGAACAGATACCACCGCCCGCTCTCGAGCCATCGGCTGAGCCATTTCAATGCGACCAGGCCCGCGAGGAACGCGAGAAAGGCGCCGAGCACGCTGAGAAGAGCCACCGAAGAAAGTTCTCCCGCGTGCAGATTCGGCGCGTGTCGTAGCCGCAGCACTTCGCGGACGACGACCGGCGGCGTCAGCACCACGGCCAGGGCGAAGCTGAACCGTTCCGCCAGCGGCTTGGACACCCCCAATAACATGCCGCTCGAAATGGTGGCCCCCGAGCGCGAGAAACCTCTGAAGGGAAGACACAGCCCCTGCACGAAGCCGATGATGCCGGCCTGACTCACGCTGACATCGTCCGCGCCGGACGCGAGCGCCACCGGCGGTGGCCGTCGCTCGCGAAGCCCCGCGGCCAGGATCAACAGCCCGGCGGCCGCAAGAGCCGGGGCGATGAACTCGAGATGGCCGAAAAGATCCTCGATCTCGGAGTGCGGCACGCCCTTCAGCGCCGTCTTCTCCAGGATCTTGATGATGATCTCGCCGACGATTCCAGTCACGATGGTCGCCAGCACGATACGCCCCGCAATGGACTTGAACGAGGCAACACTCTTGAAGTACGTGGCGCGCCATTGGCGCCAGAAATAGGCGATGACGGCGAACATGGTGCCGGTATGCAGCATCACCAGGAGCAGCGTCATCGGCGGCGAGGAAGGGTCGAGCCCGAGGAGTTTCTCCGCGACGACCACGTGCGCGGAGCTCGATACCGGCAAAAGCTCCGCCAGGCCCTGAACGATGGCTAGAATGATGACGTTGAGAATGGACATCGAGCCATCATAACCGAGCGCAGCCGCTGGTGAGCGCCGGCCTTATGGCGGGGTCTGCCGCTCCCAGATCTGAGTGCGGCCGAGCAGCGAGATTCCGAAGAATCCCCGGACCACGAGTTTGGCGCCGCCCTCATCCAGATGCATCTTACAACGGTATACCCAGCCTGAGTCCGGATCGAGTATGTCGCCCCCGGCGTAGCCATCTTCGGTCCGCTTCATGTTGCGGATGATGACCAAGCCGAGCATGGGCTGGTCCTTGCGCTCGTCGGAGCACACCGCGCAAACGCGGCTTTCGGCGTCCGGCGCCATGCTGCGCTCAATTTTTCCGAACAGCTTGCCGTCCTGCTCATATATACGCACGATGGCCCGCGCCTTGCCGGTCTTGTCGTCGAAAGTCTTCCATTCGCCAACGGGCGAGCTGACATCGGCGGCAAACGAGATCCCGACGTGAAGCGCCGCAATCGCCGACAAGACGAGCGCGATGCCCAGACGACTGACGGCGTGCGATGCCCTTCGAAGCGGCGAGTTCATGGCGTTCAATCCCCCCGGCTGACAGGAACCTCGGATGCATCCTATCATCGTGAGCCGGTCCGCGGCGGAATCGGGTGCCAAGGCAATGAATCGAGAGACGATCGACGAGGGCGCCATGCTGGCGCTCAACAACGAGCACCAAGCAGAGACCTCGGAGCTCGATGGCGCGAGGCTGCACGCGCTCGTAGCCCAGGGATTTCACGTGGGGTTGCGCAACGCGGGGCGCGATGCATTTCTCATCGCATTCGATCAGGACGCCATCTCGGCGAGCCCGAATTTCCAGTGGTTCAAGTCGCGCTACAAGCGCTTCGTGTACGTCGATCGCGTGATCGTCGCGCCGCATAAGCGCGGGCTCGGCCTGGCCCGGAGCCTGTACGACGATTTGTTTGCCGCCGCCGCCCAAGCGGGTCACTGGCTGGTGGGCTGCGAGGTGAACGTCGAACCGCCCAATCCCGTTTCGGACGCCTTCCATGAGGCGCTGGGTTTTAGCGAGGTCGGCCGAGCGGCGCTCGCCGGTGGTGACAAGGTCGTTCGCTACCTGGTGAAGCCGGTCTGAGCGCACCGGCCGGACATCGCATCGGCCGGACATCGCACCAGGTGGCGTTGCGCTTATCAGCGCCGCCCGGCGTAGAAGTAGTAGTCCGCCGAGTAGGCGATCCTGGTGCGCTGAGCGGCATGAGCGGCATCGCAGCTATCGGTGGGCGCCACTCCGCCGATGGTGTGCAGGCGCTGGATGAACTGCGTCTTGCCGAAGATGCCCTTGCCCGAATTGGATTTCGCACGCAGCAAGAGCCACTGAATGGCTTGGGGGTTGGGGCCGTTGTCGCGTGTCACGACATCGCCCACGACTTTGCTGCCGTCATACCCCTCCCAGGTAGGACCCGCGTAGTGTTGGCCCACGTCCTTGCCCGAGCGATCGGCTAATTCGGCCTTGGGCGACTGGTATACCCAGGAGAACCGCTTCGGATCCTGTGCGCTCGCCCGGCACTCATAGATTTGCACGCCCGTGCCATGCAGGACGGCGGTGAGCGTTTGGCCCTTGGCGACTTGGAGCGTTGCCGGTACATCCGTGGGCGGTATGGGCCGGTGGCTGGCGCACGCGGCGAGCGCGAACGCGCAAACGCATGCCGGGGCGAAGATTGCGAAGCGCCACGTCGAGCCTGAGCACTTCATTCGGCTCTCCGCCGATCCAAGCGGGCGCTTTGAAGGAGATTCGTGCTCCGCCACAAATACATCGCCAACAAAGGCTGCCCGCCGGTGCGCATCGCGTGTGTTTCCTCGCTCGAATGATGGATCAACGTCCCGGGCGAGCGGCGCCGCCATGCGCCATCGCCCTTGAGCCACTCGGCCGTTCCCACCAGCGGCAAGTACAGCTCCTCGGCCTCATGCTGATGCGCAGGATAGAACGTGTTCGGTCCGAGCACTAGCACCCCGCAGGAGATTTGCGCGGCGCCGGTGGCGGGGCCGGGACTCAAGAGCTGCGCCCACGCGTAATTTCGCAAAAACTCCTCACCCACCTCGGCGACCGTATAGGTCTGCCGCCAACCGAGCGATCCGGCCGCTGCGCAAACAGCCTGGACGAAACCGGCGCCGAAGCGGTCGGGGTCCACGGTGATGTCAGGCAGCCAACGAAGCACTGCCGGCGGTTGCCGGGCCGGCGGCTGCGATCCGCCAGGCTGCAACGGAGCGGCCGGCCAGTCGGCGAGAAACCGCGCGAGTGCCGGCAAGGCGGGCGACATCTGCGGCAACGTCATCCAGAGTCGACGCGCCTCGTCACGCAAAGAAAGGCCCATGATGATGAATTATACTCGCGAGCCTTGCGGCGCCCGGATGAGGTTTCAGAACATCGCGGAACATTCTCACTTGAGTCCGGCGCCTGGCGCCGCAAACGATATCGGGCGCCCGCTCATCGTTCGTTGCGGAGCGTTCGGCGACATGGTGTTGCTGACGGCACTGATCCGGCCGCTGCATGCTCGCTTCGGCCTGCCCATCGATATCCTCACATCGGGGCCGTGGAGCGAGCCGCTGCTGTCGGGCCAGCCGGGTGTGGGCGACATCTTGACGGTGCGCAGCCGCAAGACTCCCTATTGGCTGGCGCCGGACCAGCGTCGCGCGGTTCGCCGGCTGCGGGCGCGGTCCCCCGGACCCACCTGGCTCTGCGATGGCAACGACGCGGTCGAGCCGATGCTCCGGCGCGTGGGAATTCCCGGAGGATATCTCGTCGACGTGAGAGATCATCCCCGACATCCCGGCGAGCACGCGGTCGAGCAGTGGCGGCGGCTCGCGGCGGTGATGCCGGTCGCTTTGCAGGCATCGCGCCTCCCAGGCGACGCAGCGGCGGTCACGCCCGGTTGCCATCTCATCGTGGGGCGCGAGCAGCGCGGCGACTTGGACGCGTGGCTTCACGCCCGCGGAATCGGAACGGCGCCGTTGCTGCTCGTGCAAGCGGGGAACAAACGAACCATGCGTCGCGGTCTTCGCCGTCTGGCAGCCAATCATAAATATTGGCCCAGCGAGCGCTGGGGAGCCGTGATCCGCTGCTTGCGCGAGCGCCATCCCACGCACCGCGTAATCCTGCTCGGCACCGGCCCCGAGCAGGAGCTCAACCGGGAGTTGATCGCGGCCGCCCGCATCGAGGGGCCGGTCAACGCCGCGGGTGAGCTGCCGATTCCCCGGCTGATCGCATTGCTCGAGCGCGCCCAAGGACTCGTGACGGTCGACTCCGGACCCGCCCACGCGGCGGCGGCGGTCGGCTGTCCGCAGGTCGTGCTCTTCGGCAAGGCATCCCCGTCGCTCTATCGGCCGTGGGGAGTCGCCGGAGCCGACGTGCGTGTGCTCACCGGAGAGGTGAACGGGGAACCGAGCATGCTCGGTATATCGGTGACGCAGGTGATCGATGCTTGGGCGTCGCTCGGACTTCGCGACACTTCGGATTAGCGCAGCGAGCGCAGCATGTCCTTCGTGACCAGCACCACGCCGCTCTTGGTCACGGAAAAGCGCTGCTGATCGAGCAGCGGGTCGTACCCGATCTGCAGGTCCTCCGGGACCACGCTGTCCTCATCGACGATGCAATGCTTGATCTTGCTGCGGCGTCCCACCGTCACGTTCGGCAGCAGCACCGAGCTGTCGATGGAGCTTTTTTCCTCGATGCGCACGCCGCTCGAAAGGAGGGACTGCCTCACGGAGGCGCCCGAGATGATGCAGCCGCCCGCGACCATGGAGTTGACGGCCATGCCGCGCCGGCCCTCCTCGTCGAGCACGAATTTTGCCGGCGGATGCTGCCCTTGATAGGTCCAGATCGGCCACTGATTGTCGTAGATGTTGAGTTCCGGATTGAGCGCCACGAGCTCCATGTTCGCTTCGTACAGGGCGTCGACGTTGCCCACATCGCGCCAATAATTCTGCGCCCGTGTCTCCACGTCGTGGAACGGATAGGCGAAGACGCGCGTCCGCCCGATCGCCGGCGGAATGATGTTGCGGCCGAAATCATGGTTGGTCTTGGGATCGGCGGCGTTGTCGGTCAGCAGCTTTTCCAGCCGGTCGAGCGCGATGACGTAGATGCCCATGGAGGCACGTGCCATGGTTTCGTGGCCGATGATCGGGTCGGGGTTCTGCGGTTTCTCGGCAAACTTGGTGATCCGGTTCGTCTCGTCCGTGGTCATGATGCCGAACTCATTCGCGCGGTCCAGCGGTACGTCGACCACGCCGACGGTGATGTCGGCCTCGCATTGCTCGTGATAGGCGATCATCGGGCCGTAATCCATCTTGTAGATGTGATCGCCGGCAAGAATCAGCACATGGGTCGGATGGTGCGAGCGGATATATTCGAGATTCTGATAGACGGAATCGGCGGTACCTCGATACCAATGATCGCCGATCTGCTGCTGGGCGGGGATCAACTCCACGAATTCCCCCAGCTCGCCGCGTAAATAACTCCAGCCGCGCTGGATGTGCTGGATCAACGGCTGCGCCTTGTACTGAGTGAGCACGGCGATCTGACGGATGCCGGAATTCACGCAGTTGGACAGCACGAAGTCGATGATCCGGAACTTCCCGCCGAACGGCGTCGCGGGCTTGCAGCGGTGCAAAGTCAGCTCCTGGAGCCTTTCGCCGCGTCCGCCCGCCATGACCACCGCCAGCGTGCCGCTCGTCAACCGACTGACGTAGCGTCCGGTGTTCGTTCTGGCGGCGTGTTGCATAACCATCCTGGCGTCGTCGAGGCAGCCTTCTGCGCACTTCAGAGCGTGCCACACTCGCGCATTCCCCGCACCAGGTATTTACCGGTTTTTTGCAGGGGAATTCGCAGCTGTAGAATTTTGCCGTTTGTTAAACTGGCACCATGGCACTGCTCAAGGTTTGCATCCTAAGCTCGGAAATCATGCCGTTCGCAAAGACCGGCGGGCTATCCGACGTGGTCGGCGCATTGATCCGGGAGCTTGGGCAGCTCGGTCATGAAATCCGGGCGTTCATGCCCCTGTATGCCTCCGTGCGCCGTGCGCACCCGGGCACGCAGCCTGTTCTCGGTCTTCAGAACGTCGGCCTGACCGTCGGCAACCGCGTGTACGCCTTCTCGGTCCGCACCGCGAGCCTGCCGGCGACCAACACGCCCGTGTACTTCATCGACTGTCCGGAGCTGTTCGACCGGCCGGAGATTTACACCCGAGATCCTGACGAACATCGGCGATTCCTGCTGTTCACCCGAGCCGTCGTCGAGAGCTGCCTGCGACGGGGCTTCGCCCCAGATATATTTCAATGCCATGACTGGCATACGGGCTTTCTGCCGTTGTTCCTGAAGACTCTGTACGCGCCCGTGCCGCTGTTCGCCGGCTCGAAATCCGTGCTCACCATCCACAACATCGGTTATCAGGGCATCATCGCGCGCGACTTCATCGCCGATCTCGGGCTGGCGGCCGCCGAGGCGCAGCTCGATGCCGCGGATCTGCAGGCTGGCTTCATCAACTCGTTGAAAACCGGGATAAAATATGCCGATACGGTGACCACCGTGAGCCCCACCTATGCGCGCGAGATCACCGAGACGACGCTCGGAATGGGCATGGAGCAGACGCTCCGCGCGCGTGCGAATCCGGTCGTGGGGATCCTGAACGGCGTCGACTATCGAGAATGGGATCCCCGGCACGATCAGCACCTCACGGCGCATTTTTCGGCGGAACAATTGGAGGGCAAGCGCGCCAACAAACGCGAGCTCCTTGCAGTGAGCCGCCTCGACCGATCACCCGACAGTCCATTGATCGGCATGGTGACCCGGCTCGCGTCGCAAAAGGGCATCGACCTGCTCATCGACGTGCTGCCAAAGGCGTTGCGGGAGCGCGATTTCGGCCTCGTCGTCCTGGGCAGCGGGGACGAACGATATGCGGCGTTCTTCGATTCGCTGGCGAAGCATCACCCGCAGCGGGTTGCATTTCACTCGGGTCACGACGAGGGACTCGCGCATCTGGTGGAGGCGGGGAGCGACATGTTCCTGATGCCCTCGCAGTACGAACCGTGCGGTCTCAATCAAATGTACAGCTTGCGCTACGGGACGGTGCCGATCGTGCGTCGAACCGGCGGCCTCGCCGATTCGGTACGTCACTTCGACCCCTCGACCGGCGAGGGCACGGGCTGTGTATTCAACGATTACGATGCGCCGGCGGTCGAGTGGGCGCTCTACACCACGCTCGACTGGTTCGCACGCCCGGAAAGTTGGCATCGCCTGATGCAGAACGGGATGAGGGAGGACTTTTCCTGGGGTCGGCAGGTCGGCAAATACGTGGATGTGTTCCGAGCCGCCGGCGCTCACTCCGCGCGCTGAAGCATTGCGTAGCGCCGCCCGTTTGGCAGCGCATAAAAATGTACGACCGCGAGATCCGCTGCCGTGGCCCAGGCTGGCTCGGCAGGCTCGAGCGCCGCCGAATCGAGTTTGAGCCCAAGCGCGTGCGCCGTGCGCCGCACGGTGGGGGTGGTATCCCGGCCCGGCCACTGCGCGACCACGAACGCATGGGGACGGGCCGCGGTCAATTCCCGCAAGCGGCCGATCGCGCGATCATCTTCGGGTGCTGATATCTGCTCCACGTCGGTGCGGGCGTACATGTCGACGAATGCGCGTGTGGTCTCGTCCGGTGCCCACAGGATCAGCGATCCTCCGGCACTGTCCTGGGCGATGGCGCGGCCGATCGCCGGCAAGTCTTGCCAGCCATCGACCACGTGATAGACCGCCAAGGCGGGCAACGCGAGCAGCACGCAGTAGGCGAGCGCCAATGAATACGGGCCGCGCTGCATCTGTCCGCGCCGCGCCCCCGCCTCCGCCACGAGCGCGAGCGCCGCGGTCGCGATCACGCCAAGCACTCCCATAACACCGAATCCGGCAAGCACCGCGAAGGACGAGCCGCTCGCGACGTCCAGGCCGAGGATCACGAGCGCGACGCCGAACCCCAGCGCCGCGAGCAGCACGAGGGCGGCAGTGACGCGCACGGCGCGAAGATCCCACGCATCGTG
Organism: Steroidobacteraceae bacterium; assembly: GCA_050012215.1. Classification (GTDB taxonomy): domain Bacteria; phylum Pseudomonadota; class Gammaproteobacteria; order Steroidobacterales; family Steroidobacteraceae; genus Bog-1198. The sequence goes on along the minus strand of JBEKHO010000012.1, from coordinate 106,354 downwards.
CACATGAACGCTCTTTGCCACCCACCACGCGACGAGGAGCGCGAATCCAGGCATCGCGGGCGCGAGGTAGACGTTGCGCGCCGTCGCGGCCAAAGAGAGCAGCAGCAGCGTGGGAGCGATGCAGGCGACCGCGAAGCGCGGCGCCCGAGTGGCATGCGCCGGTGCGCGCCGCTCGAGCCAAGCCCGCCGTGCCGCTGCCGCCACCAGGAAAGTCCATGGCCAGAGGTAGGTGGGAAGCTCCAAGAGGTATTTGCCGGGACTGTTGCGATGTCCGGCCGCGTATTGCAATTCCTGGGGAGCATCCACGTGCGCGAAGCGTCCCGCCAGGTTGTTCCAGAAGAATACTTTCAGGTGCTCGAGCCCGTCCTCTGCGCGGTAGACGAACCACACCCAGGCAAGAATCAGCACCGCTTGAAGCGCCAATCCTGCGTAAAGTTCCCAGCGCAGAAGCTCGCGCCAGCGTCTCTCCCACACCATGAGGGTGACGAGCGTGAGTACGGGCACCATCCAGGCAGCAGCGCTCTTGCTCAGAAAGCCGAGGCCCAAGGCTGCATGCATCAGCGTGTAGCCGCGCAGCCGATCGCTCCTGCCCTCCGCGTAGAAACCCCGATAGGCGCCCAGCAGGGCGACGGATACCGCCGCGAGCAACGGGGCATCGGTGGCGAGCCAGATGACGGCCTGATAGGAGAGGAGGAAAGTGGTGATCGCAGCCGCCGCGGCCCAGCCTGCAAGCGGTCCCGCGGCCCGGCGCGCCAGCAAGCCGACGCTCAAGGCCGTGATCAACGCATACAAGAGGTTGGGGAGGCGGGCGACCCACGCGGCCTTGCCGAACATCCGGATCGTGGTGCCGGCCACCCAGTAGGTCAACGGCGGCTTCTCGCAAAAGGCTTCGCCCGCCAGCAGCGGTACGGCCTTGTCGGACTGCCAACTCATCCGCCAGGCAATGTCGGCTTCGCGCGGCTCATCCGGCGTCCAGTACCCGCGCCCGAGAATGCCGACCGACCAGGCCAGCGTCAGCGCCACGAACAGCAGCAGCATGTGAGGGCGAGGCGGGGTCAACAAGGCATTATACTTGGCGACTGGCGAAGGAGTTCACATGGCATCTGCTGACTATACGTTACGCGGCGCAATCGCCGTGATTACCCTCGATAACCCGCCGGTCAATGCGCTCGGCTTGGGTGTGCGCCAGGGCGTGGCCGACGCCTTGGAGCGTGCCCAGGCCGACGCAGCGGTCAGCGCGGTCGTACTCACCGGCACAGGAGCGACCTTCTGCGGCGGGGCGGACGTGAGCGAGTTCGGGCTGCCCGCGATGATTGCAGCGCCTCACCTCACCGATCTCTGCGATTTGGTGGAGGGCTTTCCCAAACCCGTGATCGCCGCGTTGAACGGTCTCGCGCTCGGCGGCGGCCTGGAACTCGCCATGTGTTGTCATTACCGCGTGGCGCTCGCAGCGGCGCAAGTCGGCTTGCCTGAGGTGAAACTCGGCATCCTGCCGGGCGCCGGGGGCACTCAGCGATTGCCCCGTCTCGCCGGTCCGGAGCGAGCCTTGAACATGATCGTCAGCGGCACGCCGGTATCTGCGCGCGAGCTTGCGCACACGGAGCTTCTCGACCAAATCGTCGAGGCGGACGTGGTGCCGGCTGCGGTCGAGTACGCGCGGCGCGCGGTCGATGAAAAATTGCCGCTTAAAAAAACGCGCGACCTCAAGATCCATTTTCCGAACGCGGAGGCGTTCTTCGATTTTGCACGCGCCGCGGTTGCCCCGCTCGCGAAGAATTACCCGGCGCCCGGCAAGTGCATCGACGCGGTGGAGGCTGCGGTGTTGAGGCCCTTCGACGACGGCATGAAGGTCGAGCGCGCCGCTTTTACCGAATTGCTTGGCAGCTCCGAATCGAAGGCGCTGCGGCACGTTTTTTTCGCGATCCGCGCGGCCTCCAAGATTCCCGACGTGCCGTCCGGGACGCCGCAGCGTCCGATCGGTTCGGTGGCAGTCATCGGTGCCGGAACCATGGGCGGCGGCATCGCGATGAACTTCGCCAACGCCGGCGTGCCGGTCACGGTCCTCGAGACCACTCAAGCGGCGCTCGACAAGGGGCTCGGTGTCGTTCGCAAGAACTACGAAGGAACCCTCAAGAAGGGGCGTCTGAGTCAAAAGGACTTCGACAAGCGGCTCGGTCTCATCAAGGGCACGCTCTCCTACGACGAGATCGCGCGGGCGGACCTCGTGATCGAAGCGGTGTTCGAGGACATGCAGGTGAAGAAGCAGGTATTCGAGACCCTAGATGCCAAGGTCAAGGCGGGGGCCATACTCGCCTCCAATACCTCGACGCTCGATCTCGACAAGATAGCCGGCTACACGCAGCGCCCGGGTGACGTGGTCGGGCTGCACTTCTTCAGCCCCGCCAATGTGACCAAGCTCCTGGAGATCGTACGCGGAGCAAAGACCGCCGACGATGTGCTCGCAACGAGCCTCGGTATTGCGAAACAGGTCAAGAAGATCGGCGTGGTCGCCGGAGTCTGCGATGGCTTCATCGGCAATCGCATGCTGAACTCTTATTTCCGACAGATGGATTTCCTGCTCGATGAGGGCGCTTTGCCGCTCGAGATCGACAAGGCACTCGAGGCATTCGGCTTCGCAATGGGACCTTTTCGAGTCGCCGATCTCGCCGGCAACGACATCGGCTGGGCCATCCGCAAGCGTCTGTACGCCGAACACCCCGAGCGGGCGTTCTCTAGGATCCCGGATCTGATCTGCGAGCTCGGACGGTTCGGACAAAAGACGGGCGCGGGTTGGTACGACTATAAACCCGGCGAACGCAATCCGCTTCCGTCCGAGGTGGTGACGAAAATCATCCTGGAGGAGTCGAGCCGTCTCGGCCGCGCGCGCCGCGAGATCGGCGCGGAGGAAATCGTCGAGCGTGCGCTCTACGCCTTGATCAACGAGGGCGCGCAAATCCTGGAGGAGGGCATCGCGCAACGCGCCTCGGATATCGACGTGGTGTACATCGCGGGCTATGGATTTCCGGATTTTCGCGGGGGCCCGATGTTCTACGCCGATTCGGTCGGACTGCCGAACATTCTGCGCGCGATGCGCAGTTTTGCGAAGGGATATCAACCCGATGCGTGGCGTCCCGCCCCGCTGCTTGCGAAATTGGCTGCCGAAAACGGCAGCTTTGCCGGCTGGAGAAAGCAATCATGACGGACGCTGTCATCGTTTCAACCGCCCGCACCGGGCTTGCGAAGTCGTGGCGCGGCGCGCTCAACATGTCGCACCCGGTGGCGTATGCGGGCCATGTGCTCGAGCAAGCAATCGAGCGGGCGCGCATCGAGCCGGGCGAAGTGGAGGATGTGATCGTGGGCGCCACGTTCCTGGAAGGCGCGTCGGGCGCGAACGTGGCCCGTCAGGTGGCCCTTCGTGCGGGCTGCCCGGTTACCACCGCGGGCGTATCGGTGAACCGCTTTTGCTCGTCGGGCCTTCAGACCATCGCGCTGGCGGCGCAAAGGGTCCTCACGGGCGAGGGGGAGATATACGCAGCCGGCGGTCTGGAATCGATCTCGTGTGTGCAGAACCAGGCCAACACCCGGATGCTCAAGGAGGACTGGGTCGTCCAGCACAAGCCCCAAGTGTATTGGAACATGCTGCAGACCGCCGAGACGGTCGCAAAGCGCTACGGCATCGCGCGCCACGCGCAGGACGAGTACGGCGTGCAGAGCCAGTTGCGCGCGGCCACCGCACAAGAAGCGGGTCGGTTTCAAGCCGAGATCGTGCCCTTCAAAACGGTCATGGCCGTGGCGGACAAGAATGGCGGCACCATCGGCACCGCCGAAGTCATCTTGAGCGCGGACGAGGGGATCCGCCCCGACACGACCTATGAGGCCGTCGCGAAAATCCGGCCCGCGATGTCGGGCGGTGTGATTGCGGCGGGCAACGCCAGCCAATTCTCCGACGGCGCCTCCCTGTGCATCGTCATGGATGCGAAGCGGGCCGAGAAGAAGGGCCTCTCCCCACTGGGGATTTTCCGCGGGTTCCAGGTGGCCGGGTGCGAGCCGGACGAAATGGGGATCGGACCGGTGTTCGCCGTGCCGAAGCTCCTGGCCAAAGCGGGCCTGAAGGTCGAGGACATCGGCCTGTGGGAGTTGAATGAGGCGTTCGCCGTCCAGGTCATCTATTGCCGCGACCGGCTCGGCATCCCCAATGAGCGCCTGAATGTCAATGGCGGCGCGATCGCGGTCGGCCACCCCTACGGCGTTTCGGGCGCGCGCCTGACGGGCCACGCACTCATCGAAGGCAAGCGGCGCGGCGTCAAGTACGTGGTGGTCACCATGTGCATCGGCGGCGGCATGGGCGCCGCGGGATTGTTCGAAGTGGCGTAAGGCACGACGGGCGAGCGGCATGATTCTCTACGGATATTCGATGAGCTCCGCCTCGTACCGGGTGCGGATTGCGTTGTGCCTGAAAGGAATCGAGCCTACCCGGGTGACGAAGCAGCTGCGGCGCGGCGAACATCGTCACAAGGACTTTTTGCATTTGAATCCGCAGGGCTTCGTCCCGGCACTCGAGCTCGACGACGGACAAGTGCTCACCCAGTCCCTCGCGATCGTCGAGTATCTGGACGAGCTGCATCCACAGCCGCCGCTGCTGCCCGAATCGCCGTTGGACCGCGCGCGGGTGCGCAGCATGGCGCAGCTCATCGCCTGCGACATCCATCCGTTGAACAACCTGCGGGTGCTGCAATATCTCGAGGGACCGCTGGCGCAGACGCCGGGCACGCGCGATGCCTGGTACCGGCATTGGATCGAGGCGGGATTCGCGGCACTCGAGCAAACGCTGGGGCGAGACGCATCGAGAGGCAGATATTGCTACGGTGAATCGCCCACCCTCGCCGACGTGTGCCTGGTGCCGCAGGTATTCAATGCGCGGCGCTATTCCGTCGACCTCTGCGCCTATCCACGCATCGTCGCCATCGATGCCGCATGCCACGAGCTGGCGGCGTTCGCCGCTGCCGCGCCGGAAAAGCAGATGTAACCAAGTCCTACAACGAACGCTGCGTGTCGCCCGTGCTACTGGGGTAACTTTCGGCTAGCATTGCCTCAGCGGCGAAGATATTTATTCCGGTTACCAGCTGCGAGGGGCGATTCCATGAAACTTAGATTCATCAGTTCACTGCTCGTCGCGGCGCTTTACGGGTGCAATTCCTCAGCGCCACCGCCACCGCCGGCCGCTGATCAGACCGCGCCGCCGGCGGCGCCGGCTCCCGAGCAGGCCGCGCCAGCGGACAACAACCCGCCGCAGAGTTCCGAAACCGCCTATGCGCCGCCGGAGCCGCAGCCGGTGGTGAGCGTCTACCAGGATCCCCCGACTTCGCAGCCGCCACCGGTCGAGGTGGCATCGGCACCGCCGCCCATGCTGGTGGAACCGCCGCCGCCGCCGCCCGGGCCGCAATACGCGTGGACGGGAGGCTACTGGGCCTGGTACGGCCGCTGGGTTTGGATCAACGGCCGTTGGTTGCCGCCGCCGCAGCCCGACTATCACTGGTTCCCGCCGTATTACGATCACCGTGGGGATCATGTGGTGTTCGTCGGAGGATTCTGGGGTGGACCGCATGTATCCTTCATCGCACCGGCCATAGGCGCTGCGCTGGTGTTGGCAGCCGTGCTGCCGGGCGTGTTCGCCGGTCCGCCGCCCAGGGGACCTGAGGGCGTATTCGTTCCGGCGCCGCCCGGGTCGATGCCGGGATTCATCATTCCCGCTCCCATGGGCACGCCGCCTGCAGTCGTGACCGGCGCGCCGCCGGTGATCAACGAGGGCATGCGGGTCAACGTCAGCAACACGAACATCACCAACACCACGGTGAACAATACGGTGATCAATAACACCGTGATCAACAATCGCGTGGTCAATAACGTCACCATCGTCGCACCAGCCAGCGCGACCGCCAGTCACCAAGAGGTGAATTCCACCGTTCCGGCACAGGCACATCTGGCCGCCGCCCTTCCGCCGGTGGTGCGCGTGGCAGCACCGGCGCCGGCGTCCTCGAAGCCGATCGCGCCCTATTCGCCGGGACATGAAGTGGCATTGCCGCCGCCGCAAACCGTGCATGCGGTCGTGCCTGCCGAACTGTCCAGGCCGCAGACCGCGCCTGCCCGCGAGGCAGTACGGCCGAGCGAGCCGCAGCAGCGACCAGCACCCGCGGCGCGCGAGGAGGAAGCGGTCGAGGCGAAGCGCAAGGCCGCGAGCGCAGAAACGGAAATGAACAAGAACGCCGCATCCGAAGCCGGTGCCTCGAAACGGGCGGCGGAAGCCAATGCCGCGGATGAGGCGAAGCGCAAGGCAGCCGAGTCGTCCGCCGAGCGAACGCGGCAGGAAGCGGCGGCGCGTGAAGCTGCCGCGAAGGAGGCCGCCGCCAAGGAATCCGCCGCGAAAGCAGCAGGGGCAAAACAAGCGGCCACGCAAGCGGCTGCCAAGGAAGCGGCTGCCAAGGAGGCTGCCGCCAAGGAGGCCGAGGCAAAAAAGAAGGCGGCAGAGGCCGCGGCGGCCAAGAAGAAGGCGGAGGAACAGCGCAAGGAGCATCCCCCGGCGCAGTGATGGGCAAGGCAGCTACAACAGCGGGATACCGCGGCGGATGTCGGCGGAGAACGTCTCGCTCATGTCCGCGCCCAGCCCCCGCTCGCTGATGTAGCCCAAGCGCTTCAGCGCCTCGAGCGGATAGCGCATGTCGAGACCGCCGACGCCGTACACGTACTCGGGCAGGTAGCCCGAGAGCCACAAGCGGTAGCTCAATGGGAGAGGTCCGACCACGCGTCTCAGCATCCTGTACACCAGGATGGTGCAGTTGCCGGTGAGCGTGTGGTAGAAGCGCGGCCGACCGACCAGACTGTTGGCCTCGCCGACGTAGGCGAGGAACAGCCGTCGCATCGCGGCGGGCGTCATCCGCAGCCGATACAGGTAGGTCCTTTCGCGGCGAACGTTGGTACGTAAACGCACGATGTCGCGCTCGTCCGAGGCGATGACGCTCAGCTCGAATTCCTTGAAGAACCCTGCCATTTCGGAGAATGTTTCGGTCCGCTCGCGGCGGATCTCGACCGAGAAGACCACGTGGCTGCCGTCCTCGAAGCCGAATGACAGAAGCGTATGGGCGATCGCATGCCCCGCCCAGTACGACATGATCATGTCGAGCGAGACGAGACGATCGAGATCATAGCGGCGGGTTTCCCAGCGTTGAGTGTGGTCGGCGGCCGTGCGCCATTCGAAGTTGCGCACGTTGTGCAGGATCACTTGGCTGCCGTCGACGCTGCCGTGCGTCATCTCGGCCACGTCGTCCGCCCAGGCGCGGTCGTTCGAAGGCGACAGGCTCCTCCACCAAATCAGCACAGCCGCATACGCAGCGGCGAACGCCAGGGCTCCGGATGCGAGCCACCCCGACCAGACGGCTGCCCCGCAAAGGATTCCGAACGCCACCCAGAGCGCGGAGATCGACGATTTCCAGCCGCGGCCGCCGGGTGCCTGGTACCAGAGCGCGAGCGCGCCCCAGACGCCGGTGAGCCCGATGATCAACGTGACTAAAGCCCGGGTCACGATGCCAGCGTGCGCTACCGGACGGCGCGCTCGCTCAGGAATGCGCCGAGGATGCGCGCAGTGTGGCTCTTCGCCGCCTTGAGCGCGACGGTATCCGGGTCTCCCTCCGCGACCACACGGCCGCCGCCGCCGCCGCCTTCCGGCCCAAGGTCCACGATCCAATCGGCTTCGGCCATGACATCCAGGTTGTGCTCGATCACCACCACTGTATTACCTGTATCCACGAGACGCTGCAACACCTTGATCAGCTTCTCCACGTCCGCCATGTGCAGCCCGACTGTCGGTTCATCGAGCACATACAGTGTGTGCTGGCCCTCGCGGCGTGCCAAGTCGAGTCCCACGACATCGGTGCGGGTTTTCGAGAGCTCGGCCACCAGCTTGATGCGCTGGCTCTCGCCCCCGGAAAGGGTCGGACTCGGCTGACCGAGGCTCAAGTAGCCGAGGCCGACATCGGCCAGGAGCTGTACGGGATGATGGATGCTCCGCTGCGCGCGGAAGAATTCCGCGGCGTCGTCGACGCTGAGCGCCAGCGTCTCGCCGATGCTCTTGCCCTTGAAGGTGATGCTCAGGGTCTCCGGATTGAAGCGTCGGCCGCCGCACACGTCGCACAGAACCTGTACGTCGGGCAGGAAGCTCATCTCTATGCGCTGCATACCCTGCCCCTCGCAGGCTTCGCAGCGCCCGCCCGCGGTGTTGAACGAGAATCGGCTGGCGGTAAATCCCCGAATGCGTGCGTCGGTGGTCTCCGCGTAGAGCCGCCGGATCGAATCCCAGAAGCCGATGTAGGTGGCGGGACAGGATCGCGGGGTCTTGCCGATCGGCGTTTGATCGACTTCCAGCACGCGGCTGATCGTCTGCCAGCCCTCGATCGAGTCGCATCCCTGCAGTTCGATCTTGCGTTCGCGCTCCGCGCGCGGTCGCCTGGCAACCAGGCGCTTGAGATTGCCGAGCAAAACGTCGCGGGCCAGTGATGATTTGCCGGAACCGGAGACTCCCGTCACCACCGTCAGGCGTCCAAGTGGAATGCGCGCATCCACGCGCTTGAGGTTATGCAGGCTCGCGCCCGCAATGCGGATCGATGGCGTGTCCCGATCGATAGATCGCCGGCGAGCCCTGGAATGCTTGAGAGGCGCGGCGAGGCACCGGCCGGTGGGGGAGTCGGCGCGCCCCGCCAACTCCACCGCGGTCCCCTGAGCCACCACGTGACCGCCGCGCGTCCCGGCGCCCGGCCCCAAATCGATGACGTGATCCGCGCGTCGGATGGTGTCCTCGTCGTGCTCCACCACCACCAACGTGTTGCCCTTGCTGCGCAATCGATCCAGCGTATCGAGGAGGATGACGTTGTCGCGCGGATGCAGCCCGATGGTGGGCTCGTCGAGCACGTAGCACACACCCTGCAAGTTCGAGCCGAGCTGGGCCGCCAAACGGATGCGCTGGGCCTCGCCGCCCGACAGCGTGGGTGCCGCACGGTCGAGCTGCAGGTAGCCGAGTCCCACGTCGCGGAGAAATGCGGTGCGGGCCTCGAGCTCCGCGAGCAGGTCTCGAGCGATCTCGAGCTCGCGCCCCTCGAGCTTGAATTTGCGCAGGGCGACTGCAAATTCCTCGACCGGCAAATGCGTGAGCTCGGCGATCGAAAGCTCGCGGAACAACACGTTGCGCGCCACCGGATTGAGCCGGGCGCCGGCGCAGTCCGGGCACGCGGAGGGCTCGCCCGTTTCCGGGTCGCTCAATGCCTGCCACTGCGATTCCTCACCGGTCTGTTGCGCATCGAACTCGGCGAGCGCGAGGCCGGTTCCGAAACAGCTCTTGCACCATCCATGCCTGGAATTGAAGGAGAACAAGCGCGGATCGAGCTCCGGGAAACCGGTGCCGCAGTTCGGGCAGGCGCGCTTCGTCGAGAAGACCGCGGCTCCGCTATCGTTCGCGCCGGTCTTGGTCGCGGCTGCGAGTACGTGAACGACCCCTCGTCCGTGGTCCAGCGCCTCGGCGAGCGCCTCGCGCAGCTCCGCTTCCGCCTGCGAGCTCACCGCGAGCGTCGCCACCGGCAGCTCGATGCTGTGTTCGACGAATCGGTCCAACCGCGGCCATTTCGCGGTGGGTTTGAGTTCGCCATCCACGCGCAGTTCGGCGTACCCCTTGCCGCGCATCGTCTTGGCGAGCGCCGTGTAAAGGCCCTTGCGCGCCACGATGAGCGGTGCCAGCAAAGTGATCTTGCGTCCGCGATATTCTTTCAGCAGTCTCGCGGCAATGGCGTCGGCGGACTGCGGCTCGATGCGCGCACGGCAGACGGGGCAGTATTGCACGCCCAGCTTGACGTAAAGAAGGCGCAAAAAATGATAAAGCTCGGTGAGCGTCGCCACCGTACTCTTGCGGCCGCCGCGGCTGGTGCGCTGTTCGATGGCGACCGTCGGCGGTATGCCGAAGATCGCATCTACATCGGGCCGGGACGCGGGTTGCACGAACTGCCGCGCATAGGCGTTGAGCGATTCCAGGTATCGGCGCTGTCCTTCGGCGAACAGGATGTCGAATGCAAGCGTGCTTTTGCCGCTTCCGGAGACGCCGGTGATGACGGTGAATCGATTGCGGCCGAGATCCACGTCGATGTCCTTGAGGTTGTGCTCGCGAGCCCCGCGGATCTCGATGGCGCGGGGCGAACTCGCGGCCGTTTCCGGGCCCTGCGCATCGCTTACCCCGCGGCCGAACGAGGCGGCGGGTTCGATGCTTTCCGAGAGCGCCCGGCCGGTATGTGAGGACTTGAGGCGCATGATATTTTCGGGCGTGCCCACGCCCACCAGCGCTCCACCGGCATCACCGCCCTCGGGACCCAAGTCGATGATCCAATCGGCGGCGCGCACCACGTCCAGATTGTGCTCGATGACGAGCAGCGAATGGCCAGCCTCGATCAGGCGACGGAATGCGCGCAAGAGTTTGGCGACATCGTCGAAATGCAAGCCGGTGGTCGGCTCATCGAACAGAAAGAGCGACCCGCGTCGCGGGCCGGCCTCGACGCTCTTGCCGTTGCCGGCGCGGCCCTTGCCGCGGCGTTTCGTCCTGGCAGATCCGCAGGCGGCCGCCGTCTGCACCGCGTTCTCGGCCAGATGGCTGGAGAGCTTGAGGCGCTGCGCTTCGCCTCCCGAGAGCGTTGGCACCGGTTGCCCGAGGCGCAGATAATCGAGCCCCACTTCTGCGAGCGGCGCAAGGCGCAGACACACCTCCGAGTCGTCGCTGAATACCTTCAGCGCCTCCGACACCGTGAGGTCGAGCACATCGGCGATGCTGAGGGGCCGGGAGCCGTGCCGGGACAGCTTGATCTCGAGTATCTCCGCGCGATAGCGCCGGCCGTTGCAATCCGGACAACGCAGGTACACGTCCGACAGGAACTGCATCTCCACGTGCTCGAAGCCGTTGCCTCCGCACCCTGGACAGCGGCCGTTGCCGGAGTTGAAGCTGAACGTGCCGGCCGTGTATTTGCGCTCGCGCGCTTGCGGAAGTTTCGCGAACAGTTCACGGATGGCATCGAAGGCCCCGACGTAGCTCGCGGGATTGGAGCGCGTCGTGCGGCCGATGCTCGATTGATCGACCATCACGACATCGCCGATCAGCTCTGCACCCACGATGCGCCGGTGGGCGCCGGGATTCTCGGTGGGCTTGCCGTAGACCCGGCGCAATGCGGGAAACAGAATGTCGTGTACCAGCGTGGACTTGCCGGAGCCGCTGACGCCCGTTACGCACACCAGGCGATTGAGCGGGATATCGACGTCGATGTCCTTGAGGTTGTGTTCCTCGGCGCCCTCGATGCGCAGGGTTCCCGGCGAAGCGGGGCGCGACGCGGCTGAGGGAATGTCGACCCGCCGTCGATGCAGCAGATAATCCGCGGTCAGCGAGCCCTTTGCTTGCGCGAGCGCGCCGGGGCGGCCTTGGAACACGATCTCCCCGCCGTGCTCCCCCGGACCCGGTCCGATGTCGATCAGCCGGTCGGCCGCCTGCATCACCTTCGGATCGTGCTCGACCACGATCAGAGTGTTGCCGGCATCGCGCAGCCGTTTCATCACGCCGACGATGCGGCCCAAGTCGCGCGCATGAAGACCGATGGAAGGCTCATCGAGCACGAACAGCGTGTTCACCAGCGAAGTGCCGAGCGCCGTGGTGAGGTTGATCCTCTGAACTTCGCCTCCCGACAGCGTGCGGGATTGGCGGTCGAGATTCAGATATCCCAAGCCGACCTCGGTCAGATACTTGAGCCGGGTGCGGATCTCATTCAGCAGCAGATCGATCGCCTCATCGAGCGGTGCAGGCAAGGCAAGCTCTGCGAAAAAGCGCAGATTTCGATCGATGGGAGCGAGCATCACGTCTCGGATGTTGATGCTCGGCGAGCCGTTCAGCGAGCCGATCCGCCACAGAAGCGCCTCCGGTTTCAGGCGCGATCCGTGGCATGCGGGGCATTCGGTGTACGAGCGATAACGCGACAAGAGCACCCGGATGTGCATCTTGTACGCCTTGGTCTCGAGCCAGGCGAAGAAGCGCCTCACTCCGTACCAGACGTTCTTGGTCCATTCGCCTTCACCGTCGAGCACCCAGGCGCGCTCGGCATCGGTGAGCTCGCACCAAGGCGTGTCGAGCGCGATGCCGCGTTTACGGGCAAATTTGACCAGGTCCGCCTGGCACTCTTTGTTGGACTCCGTCTGCCACGGCTTGATGGCGCCAGCCCGCAACGACAGCGCCGTATTGGGGATGACCAATCCATAGTCGACACCGATGATCCGCCCGAAGCCGCGGCAGGTCTCACACGCCCCGATGGGCGAATTGAAACTGAACGTGCTCGGGGTCGGATCCTTGTAGCCGATATCGCAGTCCGGGCAGTGCAGCTGCGTCGAAAAACGCCAGGGAGCGCCGACCGACCCATCCTCGTTCTGAGGATAGACATCGAGACGTCCCTGTCCGACCTTGAGCGCCGCCTCGATGGCATCGTTCGCGCGGGCCGGCTCGACCGAAGACCAGCGGAATCGATCCTGGATCATCTGCAGGACGCCGCGGCGCTCTTCGTGGATACGGGTGTAGCCTTGCGCAGCCAGCAGTTTCTTGATCTCCGCCTCGTCGAAGTTCTGTGGGATCGGCACGGGGAACGTGAGCAGCAGGCGCGGATCGCCCGCGGAATGCGTGCGTTCGGCCAGTCCGGCGCGGATGGTTTCAACGCTGTCCCGGCGCACCGGCTGTCCGCAGCCGCGGCAATGCAGTACCGCCGCGCGCGCAAACAGAAGCTTGAAGTGATCGTTGAGCTCGGTCATGGTGCCGACGGTCGAGCGGGACGTGCGCACCGGATTCGTTTGATCGATGGCGATGGCGGGCGGAATACCTTCGATCGCATCGACCAACGGGCGATCCATGCGATCCAAAAATTGCCGCGCATACGGCGAGAAAGTCTCGACATAGCGGCGCTGACCCTCGGCGTACAAGGTGTCGAACACCAGCGACGATTTGCCCGAGCCGCTGACGCCCGTGACGACGATCAATTCGTTGATCGGGAGGTCGAGGTCGAGATTCTTGAGATTGTTCTGGCGCGCGCCGCGAATGCGGATGGCATCCGGGCGGGACGGAGCTGAACGTGACATGGTTATCTACCAGGGGGATTGTGCCGACCCGACGCCTATCGGTCGAATCGACTCGGATTCACGAATGAACTGCACGGACATTATATAGGGATGGTCGGCCGTTTTTCATCGGCAACCTGGCCAACCTGCGCGCTCATACAGTATTCGATGGAGCCGAGTACTGTATGGTCGAGGGCGATTTAGGCTCTGCGGCGGGAGCCAAACCAACTCGTCAGGGTACTACGCTGACGCCCTTCCAAAATGCCACGCGGCCCTTGATTTGGCGTGCCGCATCCTTGGGATCCACGTAGTACCAGACAGCATTTGCGTTGCGTTCGCCGTTGACGTTCAAAGTGTAGTAGTTGGCGGTGCCCTTCCAGGGACACCCGCTCGTGTGGGTACTGGACTCCAGCAGTGAAGCATCGACCGAGGCCAGCGGAAAATAATGGTTCCCCTCCAACACCACCGTGTCTTGCGACTCCGCGATCACTGTGCCATTCCAAATTGCCTTCACGTTGATCTCCTGGATTAAAGCAGTTTCGCTTGTAAAGGGTGCCGGGTTTAGACTGGCACCCCGCCAACAGCATCGAGATGCGCCATGACATTTTCACTTTATGCCGCCACGATCCCCTCCTATCTGCAGATCCTCGGAGCGGTTTCCGGACTTCTGGACAAAGCCGAGACGTCCTGTACGGAACGAGGCATCGCCCCCGGAGACATTCTCGCGGCGCGGTTGGCGGAGGACATGCTTCCGTTCGCGTACCAGGTGAAGTCCACGGCGGTCCACTCTCTTGGCGCAGTCGAGGGAGTACGCCGCGGCGTGTTTTCTCCCGATCAAACGCAGCCCCCCGACAGCTTCATTGCGCTCAAATCGCGTATCTCGCAGACGATCGATGACCTCCGCGCGATCGATCCGGGCGAAGTCGACGGCTTTCTGGGACGCAACATGCGTTTCGCGTTAGGCACCCGCCAAATCGATTTCACGGCTGAGAATTTTCTACTGTCGTTCTCTCAGCCCAACTTCTATTTTCATGCGGCCACGACGTACGACATTCTTCGATGGAAGGGCGTGCCGATCGGCAAGAGGGATTTCTTGGGCATCCTGCGCAAGCAGCCCTGAGTACAGCGCTCTAGCGCCCCGCGAATTGCTCCATCATGAGACCGGTGCCGCCGCGAGTCACGTGGGCGACGATGGCGGTGCGTCTGTGGATTTTGGTGATCAATCCCAGGTTGATGGCGAACGCGAGCTGAACCTGTTGTCCCTTGCGCAGACCGAGATTCTCGGTCTCCACGAACACACCGTTCGCGCTCAGATTCTTCGCCTTGCAGATCCGGCTCTTGCGCCCCGACAAGACCACGTAAACGGTGGTGCGTGCGCGATGACGGGTATGCAGACGACGTTCCATCCGGCTGGGCCTTTGATGCTCGTGTGATGAAGTAGCCATTATGCACACCCGTCCGTCGTTCGCGAAGCGCTCGTTGCGCCCATCGATTGATAAGTAAAATAGGGTGGGATTAGGTCCAAGGCAAGCGGGCGGATTGGCCGACTGGCGGTCGGAAGGCACTGACGGGGACCCGCCGTTGGGGGGGAATTTGCGGAGCGCGTGGAGCGCCCCGGAAATCGCGCGCTTACGCCGCGTCTTTGCGGCGGATTGCGAGCTGCTCCGGCGCTTCGATGCCCATCTTGACCCGGCGACCGGTGCCGCCGAGCAACGTGATCAGGATGGGGCCGTTCGCAAACAGCTGCGCGAGGGTCATGCTCGCATCCACGCCCTCGGCGGGTTGAATGACGATGGACTCATCGGCGCGGCGGCTGAGGACTAGCATGGTTCAAGCCTTGGCGAGCGCGCGCAGCGCTTTGGCGAAGGTCTTGCCTTGAGGCGTGTACGTGAGCGGCGAGGAGCCGCGCAGGATGCCGAGCAGCTGCTGGATCTGCCCCTGGCGCAGATTGATGATGTAACCGTTGATTTCGTTCGCGGTTCGGCAGCCTGCCATGAGCTCCATCAAAGTCCGCCAGCGCTCGGCGACGGTGCTTGCGATCCCCGTTCCGCGAGGAACGCGTGCACCCGGGAGCCCCTGTTCCGCCGCGACCGAAACGGCGCGACGCTCGTCTTCGAGCTTCTCGATGGTGGCCAGAAGGCGCGTTTTCTCGGCGGCTTGCTGCTCAACGGCCTGGGGAACCGGGCCAGTCAGCGCCGCGCGCTCCGCGTCCAGCGTGGTGGCAAGGGTACGCGCGACCTCGATCTCGTGATCTAGCAAATCTTCGAGACGGCGGCGCGCATCGTTTTTCATGGCACTACTTCAGCCCGCGCTCAAATTGAATCATCTTGTCCGCGACGCGCCCGGCATCGACCTGGTAAGTGCCGTTGGCGAGCGCCTGCTTGATCGAGGACACCTTCGCCGCGTTGACCACCGGGGCCTGCGCGACCGCGTCCGAGAGCTTCTGCAGCGAGCGGGCGGAAGAAGTGAGCGTTACTTGATCGCCCGTCTGAGGGGTCGAGGTCGACGGTTGAGCCGCGTCGGCCTGGGTCTTGTCAGCCGCAACGCCGCCGCTGCTCGAACCCTTCGGGGGCGCGATTGGCTCCGACGTTGAGTATCCACTGATTTTAGCTGGCACCGAAGTCTCTCCTGGGCGAGCGTTAGCCCTTACCCTCGTTATCGTCAGGGAACAGATGATCTTTAACCATCGCGATCGAAATCACCGCCTGGAACTTATATCGGCTGTGACGTGGTTCACTTAAGGCCTATTGCAAAATAATTTCCACTACCTGCTGGGAACGCGCAATTCCTTCGACAACCTTCCCCGATGACAGATTCTCGACCTTAACTCGTTGATTGACCAGGGCATCGGTCACGGCGCGACCCTGCATGCTGACGCTCATGCCGCCCGCATCCGCCACCAGGGTCACGGTCTGACCACGTTCCACGGCCTTGGTGCCGAGCAGGAATTGATTGGTGATGACCGCCCCGCTCGAAATCGGCCGGCTGGCGGTCAAACCCACCGTGGCCGCCGGATCATCCATATAGCCCGGGGGCAGCGTCGAGATGTCGCGTTGCTCGGTGCGTAAATCGTTCGCGGTCAAGACGCTGCCGGCGACGATGGCATGCGCTGCAAGGGCCACCTGAGCGGTCCCGACTACGCGCACGGGGACATAGATATGCCAGGGCGCGGCGCCCGGACAGCTGAGCTCCACCAAGATGCGGTCGCGCATCTGGCCGCCGGCACTTATCGACGCCCTCACGGGCTGATTGCAGCGCGCCAGGTGGGTGCTGCCATTGATGGGGCCTGCCGCCAAACGCTCATGCGGCGTCAGTGCCGGCAAGTGCAGGGCGGCCTCGGATCGGGCAAGTGCCTCCAGCTGGGTGTTGTCCTGGATCTCTGCGGCCGCCTCGAGGGCCGAAACCGACTGGGAGCCCGATAGGAGCATGCCCGCGAGACAGGCGCACCCGGCATTCCGACGAAATTTTGACGATATTTTCATCTGATCTTATAGCTAGCAAGGGACGTGCCATCGGTTGCTTGGTGCCCTTCGGCCGCATCGCCGGTGGATGGCCGCCCGGCGGCAAGTCCTTGCCGCCCGCCGCGCTCCGAGCGCGCTTTCGTGTGATGCGGGTCCCATTCAGCGGACCCACCGCCTGCCAAAAGGGCTGAATTTGCTGTTTTCCACGGGTTGGCACAGCACTTGCTCAGGTGTACCCCGAGGAGCAAATCAATGTTCGACAATATCTTCGGCATTCATGAACAGGCGCTGATGGTGCAAGGGCAACGCATGGGCGTGCTCGCCGGCAACCTCGCGAATGCGGATACGCCCGGCTACAAAGCGCGCGATATCGATTTCGCCGCCGTGCTGTCGCAGAGCCAGGGCGATGGCGCGCTGCCGCTCGCGGCCACGGACTCGGCCCACATCACCCTGAGCGGCACTGACCCGGCGTCGGCCGATGTGAAGTACCGCAATCCCTATCAGGCATCGCTCGACGGCAACACCGTGGAGATGCCGGTCGAGCAGGCGGCCTTTTCGGAGACCAACGTGCGCTATCAAGCGAGCCTCAACTTCATCAACACCCGCATTTCCGAGCTGACGCTCGCCATCAACGGCTCATAGGCTGAAGGTCCCGGAGAACCCGCATGTCCTTATTCGACGTTTTCAATGTGTCCGGCAGCGCGATGAACGCGGAGACGATCCGCCTCAACACCACGGCGAGCAACCTCGCCAACGCGGAGAGCGTCAACGGCGATGCCACCAAGGTCTATCGTGCCCGGCATCCGGTGTTCCAGGCCGTCATGAATTCGGAAATGGGTCTCGACGACGCAGCGGATGCCTCGAGCGGCGTTCGGGTGATGGGGGTGGTGGAGAGCACGACGCCGCCGATGCAGACCTACGAGCCCAACAACCCGCTCGCGGACAAGGACGGCTATGTCTACACCTCGAACGTGAATTCGATCGAGGAGATGGCCAACATGATCTCCGCCAATCGTTCCTTCGCCACCGACGTCGAGGCCATCAACACGGCGCGGGATCTGCTCCTGAAAGTCATCTCGATGGGCCACTAGAGCCCGCCAACATTCAAGCCTGGAAGAAATCATGATCAATTCGATCAATCAAGTCATACATTCGACCGCGAACGGCACCGGCAGCAGCGGGACGACCGGCACGGGCGGTTCCACGGGCACGACCGGCACGGGCAGCGCGGGCAGCACGACCGGCACAGGCGGCACGAGCGCCGCGAGCGCCGCGAGCAGTGCCACGACGCTCGGTGGCACCGATTTTCTCACCCTCATGCTGGCGCAGCTGAAGAATCAGGACCCGACCAGTCCGGTCGACAGCAACGAGTTCTTGAGCCAGCTCGCCTCGCTGAGCGAAGTGCAGGGCATCACGCAGCTCAACACCTCGTTCGCGACGTTGTCCGGTTCGCTCACGTCGAACCAGGCACTGCAGGCCTCCTCGCTCCTCGGACATCAAGCCTTGGTGCCGAGCTCGACGGCAACCCTGACGACGGCCGGTGCACCGATCTCGGGAGCGGTGAGCGTGCCGCAGACCAGCTCTCAGGTGGTCCTCAACATCACCAACAGCGCAGGCGCTCTGGTGCAATCGATCAATCTCGGCGCGCAGTCGGCAGGCCTCGCGAATTTCACCTGGAACGGGCAGACCTCCGGCGGCCCGGCGCCCGCCGGGACCTACAACCTGACGGCCCAGGTGAGCGGCGTCGCGGGCGGGACGGCCGTCTCCACGTTGGTGAGCGGCACGGTCGACAGCGTCACCATGGGATCCGGCACCACCGGCATGTCGCTGAACATTTCCGGACTCGGCAGCGTTCCGTTCAGCAGCGTCCAGCAGATTTCGAACTAATCCTTCAGGAGCTTTTTAGATGGCTACATTCAGCATTGCGTTATCGGGTTTGACGGCGTCGAATTCGGCGCTCGGGATCACATCGAACAACATCGCCAACGCGAACACCACGGGATTCAAGAACTCCCAGGCCGAGTTTGGCACCGTGTTCACCTCAGGCGCGGTCAACCTGAACACCTCGACCGGCGGCGAAGGTGTGCAGCTCATCGGCTCGCCGCAGCAGTTCACCCAGGGCGACATCACCACCACCTCATCGCCTCTCGACATGGCGATCAGCGGCAACGGCTTCTTCACGCTCAACAGTCCGAGCGGAACCGTCTACACGCGAAACGGCCAGTTCCAGGAAGACAACCAGGGCAACGTGGTGAGCGCGACCGGGCAGTATCTTCAGGTATACCCGCCGCTCGTCAATGGCGGCTTCAATACGGGCGCTCTCTCGAACCTCAACCTGAACACCTCGCAGAGCGCGCCGGTGGCGACCTCGACCGGAACCGTGATCCTCAACCTGCCGTCGAACGACACGCCGCCAACCGCTGCACCGTTCAGTCCCACCAACTCGGCCACCTATAACCAGTCGACTTCGACGACCGTATACGATTCCCTCGGCAACTCCTATCCGGCGACCTTCTATTTCAGTCAGACCGCGACCCCGGGGTTGTGGAACGTGAACATGACGGTCAACGGCACCCCGGTCGGAGCCACTCAAACGATTCAGTACTCGAGCTCCGGCGGGGTCACGGCGCCGGCCAATGGACTGCTGGCCTTTGCCGGATTCACGCCGACCGACGGCGCTGCCACGATGAACATGAGCTTCAATTTCGGCCAGTCGACGATGTATGGAACCCAATTCGGCGTGAACTCGATCACCCAGAACGGCTATACGACAGGCCAGCTCAGCACGGTCTCCGTCGATTCGACGGGAGTCGTCTCGGCCGTCTACACCAACGGCCGCTCCACGCAGCTTGGACAGCTCGCCATCGCGAATTTCCCGAATCCGCAGGGACTTCAGCAGTTGAGCGATACCAACTGGGCCCAGACCTTCACCTCAGGAACCTCGGTGCAGGGCACGGCAGGCTCCGCGGGTTTCGGCAGCGTGCAGGCCAGCTCGCTCGAAAATTCCAACGTCGATCTGACCACGGAGCTCGTGAACATGATCACCGAGCAGCGCGCCTTCCAGGCGAATGCACAGGTGATCACCACCGCCGATCAAATGTCCCAGACCGTCATCGGAATCGCCACCAATGGATAGAGGTCTCTATGTGGCGATGACCGGCGCAAAGCAGATCATGCAAGCGCAGTCGGTCAACAACCACAACATCGCGAACATCAACACCGTGGGCTTCCGCGCCGACTCGGTGGCGTTCTACAGCCAGCCTATCTACGGCGCGGGTTATCCGTCGCGGGTCAACGCGGTGGCCGGCGACTCGGGCACGGATTTCTCGAACGGCGTCATGCAAAGCACGGGCCAGCCTCTCGATGTGGCGATCAATGGCAAAGGCTACATCGCCGTTCTGGGCAAGGACGGCACGGAGGCGTATACGCGGGCCGGCGATCTGCGCGTGGGTGTCGACGGCATGGTGACGACCGCCGCCGGCCAGCCGGTCATGACGGAGTCGGGACCGCTCAACCTCCCGCCGGCGACGACGCTCACCGTCGGCAACGACGGTACGGTATCGGTGTTGTCGCTCGGACTGGCACCTAAAGGCATCTCGCCGAGCGACCGCATCAAGCTGGTGAACCCGCCGGAAAAGGATTTGCAGAAGGGCTCGGACGGCCTCCTGCGGACCAAGGACGGCAGCAAAGTGGAGACCGATCCGACCGTCACGCTCACTTCGGGAGTGCTCGAATCGAGCAACGTCAATGCCGCGCAGTCGCTGATCAACATGATCGAGCTTCAGCGCCTGTACGAGTTCCAGGTCAAGAGCATGAACTCGACCGATCAGAACGAACAAATGGCCGAACAGCTGATGTCGAACGCGGCATAACGCTCAGGCAGCAAAAGGAATCTCAAGATGAATCTCGCACTATGGTCCGCCAAGACCGGTCTCGACGCCCAGAACACGCAGATGGCGATCATCGCCAACAATCTCGCGAACGCCAACACCACGGGCTTCAAGTCACAGCGCGCGCAGTTCCAGGACCTCATGTATCAGAACGTCCGCCAGGTCGGCGCGCAGAGCACGCAGAACACCCAGTACTCGACCGGGCTCACCCTGGGTACCGGCGTGCGCATCGCCGCCACCGAATCGAACTATGCACAGGGCAGCGTAACGACCACCAACGGCTCTCTGGATATGTCGATATCCGGCCGCGGATTCTTTCAGATCACGATGCCGGACGGAACGCTTGGCTACACGCGGGACGGCTCGTTCACCCTCGACAATCAGGGGAACGTAGTGACGGCGAGCGGTTATCCGCTGCAACCCGCCATCACGATACCGGCGGGCACGCAATCGGTCACCATCGGCAACGACGGCGCGGTCACCTCCGTGGCGGCGAGCGGCAAGGCGACGCAAATCGGCCAGGTGCAGCTCGCGGACTTCGTCAACGAACAGGGCCTGCAGAACATCGGCAACAACCTCGTGGTCGAGTCCGCGGCCTCCGGCTCCCCGCAGACAGGCACCGCCGGCTCGAACGGGCTCGGCACCTTGCAGCAGGGTTCCCTCGAGACTTCGAACGTGAATACGGTCACCGAACTCGTGAACATGATCGAGTGTCAGCGCGCCTACGAGATGAACTCGAAGGCCATTACGACCAGCGATCAGATGCTTCAGTACCTGACGACCAACCTGTCGTGATCTGCGTGCGCAGTCCACTCCAGGTGTTGTTGGTCGTTTTGCTGCCGGTATGCGCCCTCGCGGTGCTCGCGGGCTGCTCGACGTTCTCGCACAAGGACCACAAGATCGATCCCGTCAAGCCGCGCGCGCTGCCCCCGCCGGTGGCGCGCACCGACGGCGCCATCTACCAGGCCGGTCAAGAAATGGCTCTGTTCGCCGACTTGAAGGCGCGCCGGGTGGGCGATGTGTTGACCATCGTATTGAACGAGGCGACCACCGCCAGCAAGAACGCCGAAACCAAGACCTCGAAGACCTCCGCGGTGACCGATACCGGACCCACCATTTTCGGCAAGTCCATCATGACCAAGGGCGTGCCGATCCTCGACACCACGCTTTCCGGCTCGCATGCCTTCGACGGCGTGGGGACGGCTTCGCAGGGCAACAGTTTCGTCGGCAGCCTCACCGTGACGGTGACCGAGGTCGAGAGCAACGGCAATCTCGTAGTCGTGGGCGACAAGAACTTGAAGCTCAATCAGGGCGACGAGTTCATCCATATCTCCGGCGTGGTGCGGCCCGCGGACGTGACCACCAACAATACCGTGACGTCCGACAAGATCGCGGACGCGCACATCAGCTACTCGGGCAAGGGCGTCATCGCCAATGCCAACTCGATGGGCTGGTTGACACGATTCTTCAACTCCGTTTTCTCGCCGTTCTGAAGGCGTGAAGAGAACCATGAACAAATTTCTACGGAAGTGCTCGCTGAGCGTGGTGTTGTTGACTGCGTTCGCCGGCGCGGCGCCCGCCGAGCGCATCAAGGACATGGCGCAAATCCAGGGCGTGCGCACCAACCAGTTGGTGGGGTACGGCCTGGTGGTGGGTCTCGATGGCACGGGCGATCAAACCAGCCAGGCGCCGTTCACCATTCAGTCGCTCACCAACATGCTCGCGCAATTGGGCGTGGTCGTGCCCGCGAACGTGACCCCGCAGCTCAAGAATGTGGCGGCGGTGGCGGTGCATGCGGTGCTGCCGGCGTTCGTCAAGCCCGGCCAGACCATCGACATCACGGTGAACTCGCTCGCCAACGCGAAGAGCCTGCGGGGCGGGTCGCTCCTGGTCACACCGCTGCACGGACTCGACGGTCAGATCTATGCCATCGCGCAGGGAAATCTGATCGTCTCGGGCTTCGGCGTGCAGGGCAACGATGGCTCCAAGCTCACCGTCAACGTGCCGAGTTCCGGCCGCATCCCCAACGGGGCAACGGTCGAGAAGGCGGTGCCGTCAGCGCTCGCGCAGGGCGATGCCATCACCCTCAATCTCAATGATCCTGATTTCACCACCGCCACCCGGCTGGTCGCGAGCGTCAACAAGGGGGTGGGAGAGGGCATGGCGAGCATCATCGACGGGGGATCCGTGCGGGTGCGCGCCCCGATCGACATGACGCAACGCGTCGCGTTCCTTTCCACCGTCGAGAATCTGGAGGTCGAGCCGGCCAGCGCCGCCGCCAGGGTCATCATCAATTCGCGCACGGGCACCGTGGTCATCAGCAGCAATGTCCGGGTGAGCCCCGCCGCGGTGTCGCACGGATCGCTCACGGTCAGCATCAAAGAGGAGCAAACGGTGAGCCAACCGGCGCCCGGCGCGCGGGTGGGCAACACCACGGTAACCAACAGCTCCACCATCAATGTGGATCAAGGACCGAACCGGATGTTTTTGTTCAAGCCCGGCGTCGAGCTGGAACAGATCGTGCATGCGATCAATGAGGTCGGCGCTGCTCCCGGCGATCTGGTCGCCATCTTGGAGGCTCTGAAGGAAGCGGGAGCGCTGCAGGCCGAGTTGGTCGTAATTTGATCGGGTGATTCGAACCGCGTGAGCCCAATGACTGCACCTCTGACATCGTCTTCGTCGATACCGCTGTCGTCGGCCGCCAGCGCGCCGGACGGAGGCACTTATACCGATCTCAACGGCTTGGCCGCGCTGAAAAACGCCCCCATGTCGCCTGCGACCATCAAAGCCGTCTCGCAACAGGTCGAAGCGCTGTTCCTGCAGATGATGCTGAAGAGCATGAGGGATGCGACCGACGCCGCGGGTGCTGAGACGGCCAGCAACGAGACCAGCATGTATCAGGACATGTTCGACAAACAGGTCGCGCTCACCTTGAGCAAGCGTCAAGATCTTGGCATCTCGCGGCTGTTCGAGCGGCAACTGGGTGGCAAGGCCGCGCCGGCTCCGGCTGCCGCGGGCCCGGCCGCCCCGCTGCGATCGGGCCAAACGCGCGCCGAAGCTGACGGCCATGCGGCCGCCACGTCGTCGACCGCGGCCACCGGCGAGCACGCCGCAGAGTTCGTGCAGAAGGTTTTGCCGACCATTCAGCGCGCCGCGCAAGCGCTGGGGGTCAATCCCCTGGGGATGCTGGCGCAAGCCGCTCTGGAGACCGGTTGGGGCCAGCGCATGCCACGCACTGCGGACGGAAGTCCGAGTCTCAATCTGTTCGGCGTCAAGGCAGGGGACAGCTGGGGCGGTGCGCGCGCGGTCGCCGACACGGTGGAAATCAGCGACGGCGTAGCCACTCAGCGCCGTACCGCCTTTCGTGCCTACGGATCGATCGAGGACAGCGTCACCGATTTTGCCAAGCTGCTCTCGAACTCCCCCCGCTACCGCGAGGCGGTGGCGGCCGGCGGGAGCGCGCAGTCGTACGTGGAGAGCATAGCGAAGGCCGGCTACGCAACCGATCCGGAGTACGGTAATAAGTTAAATCAACTGCTCAACAGCGGCACACTGCGCTCGGCGCTCAATGCGCGCCTGGTCAAGCTTTAGAAAAGTCGGAGTCGGCCGATAGATCGTGAAGTAGTTCCACCAGCCGGTTTCTCGGAGTACCTCAAGCGTGTCAAATGTGTTCGGAATCGATGTCTCGGCGCTGCAAGCCTTTCAACAGGCCATCGAGGTCACCAGCAACAACGTGGCCAATGCCTCGACGCCGGGCTACGACGTCCAGTCGATCGACCTCGTCACGACGCAACCGCAGGATTCCGGGGGCGTTCAAGTCGGCGCCGGGGTGTCGGTCGGCGGTGTCACCCGAGCCTACAGCCAGACCGCTGCCGCCCAGCTCAACACCTCGCAGAGCAGCCTCGGGCAGCTCAACGCGCTGCAGAATTACACCAGCCAGATCGACAACCTGTTCGGCACCAGCGCGGCGGGATTGACCTCGGCGCTGCAGAACTACTACAGCGGCTGGTCCGCCGTCTCCGACAATCCGACCTCGGCGGCGGCTCGCCAGGCGCTGCTCGGCGATGCCAGCGCGCTCGCCCAGAATCTCAATACCACGAGCACGCAGCTCAACAACCTGAACACGGACGTGAATACCCGCATCACGAGCGATGTTCAGCAGATCAACTCGGTCAGCACCCAGATCGCCCAGCTGAACCAGCAAATCGCGAACGGCTCGGGCGTCGGCCAGGCGCCGAACGCATTGCTCGATCAGCGCGATCAGCTGGTGTCGGGGCTCTCGCAGGTGGCGGGCGTGACGACCACCAGCAACAGCGATGGCTCCATCAACGTGTTCGTGGGCAACGGTCAGCCGTTGGTGCTCGATAGCACGTCATACGCGCTCGCGACCGCTCCCAACCAGTTCAACGCCTCGCAGCTCGAGGTCGCGAACTCCAACGGCAACCCAATATCCAGCTCGATCACTTCGGGAGATCTCGGAGGTCTCCTGGCCGCGCGGACTCAGGCGATCGACCCGGCGCTGAATCAGCTCGGCCAGATCGCGACGGCGGTCGCACAGAGTGCCAACACCCAGCAAGCGTCGGGGCTCGACTTGAGCGGGCAGCTCGGCAGCGCGCTGTTCTCGATCGGCGCGCCCGTCGCGAGCGCGTCAATCAACAACACGAGCGCCGTCTCGGCCAGCGTCAGCATCAGCAACATCGGCGCGCTGACCGCGGACAACTACGTGCTGTCGTACGCCGCCGGTGCATATTCGCTCACCGACCAGACGACCGGCGCCAACGTGGCGGTGACGGGAGCCGGCACGGTGGCGAGCCCGCTGACGGCCAACGGATTGTCCATCGTGCTGTCCGGCACCCCGGCGTCGGGCGATCAATACCTCATTCAGCCGACGGCTCAGGCCGCCGGCACGCTGAGCGTCGCGCTCTCGAACCCCTCCGGCCTCGCCGCGGCCGGCGCCATTCAGACCTCCGCGGCGGACAGCAATACCGGTTCGGCGACCATCAGCGCGGGTACCGTCACCAATGCGGCCAACCCGAATCTGTTGAACACGGTGACCATCGCGTTCTTGAGTCCGACCACGTATTCCATCAACGGAGTCGGGAGCTTCGCATACACATCGGGCGGCAACATCACCGACAACGGATGGCAGACCAAGATCTCGGGCACGCCGGCCACCGGCGATACCTTCACGGTGCAGAGCAACGCAAGCGGCACCGGCGACAACACCAACGCGCTGGCCTTCGTCAATCAGCAGTCGCAGGGCTACCTGTCCAACGGCACCGAGAGTGTCTCGGGCGCGGTCAGCGCTTTGATCAGCGGAGCAGGCGCGCAGGCGCAGCAGGTCAATACCGCGCAGACGGCGCAAACCGCCGTCAACACTCAGGCGCAGACCAACGTGCAATCGGTGACGGGCGTCAACCTCGACGAGGAGGCAGCCAATCTGATGCAGTGGCAGCAGTCATACCAGGCTGCGGCACAGGCGCTATCGGTCGCAAACGGCCTGTTCAGCAACCTGCTAGACGCCGTCAAAGCCGGCTAAACCCAAGATCGGAGATCGCTCGATGCGCATCACGCAAGGCATGGAACAAAGTCAATTCTTGACCGCGCTGAATCAGCTCGAGTCGAGTGTCTCGGTGACGCAGAACGGCATCTCGACCGGGCTTGCGTTCACCACCGCATCGCAGGACCCGGTGGCGGCGGGTCTGGTCAACGGTTACAACCAGGTTCTCGCGCAGAGCCAGCAGTACACCACGAATGGCCAGAGCGCACAGGGGAGCCTGAACATCGAGGACAACGCGCTCACCCAGGTTCAAACTCAGCTGCAGAGCCTGCGCGACCTCGCCCTCGAGGCGAACAACGCCACCGTCTCAGGGGCCAATCTGAGCGCCATCGCCACCCAGGTGCAGCAGATCCAGCAGAGTCTCGTGTCAATTGCGAACACCCAAGACGGCACCGGCAGCTATATATTTGCCGGCTACTCGACGCAAACCCAGCCGTTCGCACAGACTGCGACCGGCGCCAGCTACTCAGGCGATCAGGGTCAGCGGCAGGTCCAGCTCGCAGCGGGCCAGAACGTGGCCATTGGCGACAACGGCGATCTGGTGTTCAATCAGATCAAGACCGGCAACGGTACTTTCAGCGTGAACGCGGGCGCCCTCAATACCGGCACCGGCATCATCGGCGCGACCTCGGCGAGCGATCCCGCAACCTACGGCAATGCGAGTTACACCATCCAGTTCACCGCGCCCAACGCGTATGAGGTGCTCAATTCCGCGAACGTTTCGGTCAGCACCGGCACTTACACCAGCGGCCAGGCGATTTCTTACGGCGGCTTTCAGGTGACGTTGTCGGGAACGCCGGCAACGGGAGATACGTTCGCCGTGGCGCCCAGCACCAACCAGAGCATGTTCGCCACGGTTCAGAACCTCGTGAACGCCTTGCAGCAGGCTCCCTCGACCAGCTCGGGAAGCGCTCCCTTGAACAATGCGATCGCCGGCGCCATCGACAACATCGACCAGTCACTCGGACAGGTTCAAACCGTGCAGTCGAGCGTGGGCGCACGCTTGAACACCATCACGGCGCAGCAGTCGGCCGCGACGGCGCAGCAGACCCAGCTGCAGGAGTCCGTATCGACTCTGCAGAGCCTGAACTATCCCCAGGCGATCACGACCCTGACCTCGCAGAACACGACGCTGAGCGCCGCCATGCAGGCCTTTACCCTGACCCAAGGGTTATCCCTGTTCAAATATCTGACTGGATGAGGGCTTGCACCTGAACAGCATTTGACACTTTCCTGCCGCCTACGCGACCATGCAAGCCGACGATATGTCGGTCGAGTTGCCAGGCCCTTCGCCTTGGGCGATGAAGACCTCCCTCCACGGAGAAGCAAAGGTCATGCAACCCATCCCCGTCGGAGCCACCGGCTCCTTCAGTCTTCTCGTCTTGCCCGAGCATCTCGCCAGCCGTTTTAAGGACTCGACATTGCCCCCGGTCCTCGCGACGCCGGTGATGATCATGGTCATGGAGAATGCGGCGCTCAATGCGATAAAGCCCTACCTCGACGCCGGCGAAAGCGCACTCGGCACCCGCGTCGACGTGCGCCATCTGGCGCCGACCCCGGCGGGCCGACACGTCGCCGGCGAAGCGAAGGTGACCGGGGTCGATGGACGGCGCATCGAGTTTTCAGTTCGCGCGACCGATGGCACCGATGAGATCGGAGTCGGAACACACGAACGCGTCGTGATACTTCTGGCGAAACTTGCCGAAAAAATGAAGGCCAAATTCGGCTAGCTTCACATCACACAGGCGCCACGATGACAACAATAACCGTGCGCCCTCTGCGTCGGATCCTTGGGATGGGATTTGGTCTCGCGCTCGTTTTCGGCACCATGGTCGGGGTGGGCATCCTGCGCCTGCCCGGCACAGTGGCCGCGGCACTCGGAGATCGCACGCTCATCATGCTCGCCTGGGCGCTCGGCGGCCTGTATGCCCTGATGGGTGCCGTCGCGGTCGCCGAACTCGCGGCAATGATCCCCGAGACCGGCGGGTTTCGGGTCTACGCGCGTCGCGCCTTCGGCGAAGGAGTGGGCTTCGCGGTCGGTTGGGTCGATTGGCTGACGAATGTGGCCGCACTCGCGTACGTCGCGGTAACGGCGGCCGCGTTTTTCGGGGCGCTCTGGGAGCCTGCGACGGCTTTTCCTCGTGCAGCCGCCATCGTGATTCTTGCCGCGTTCACCGGCGTCCATTCGATCGGACTGCGGATCGGCAGCTCGCTCACGGCGATCATCAGTACAGCGATTGGAGTCATGCTGATGATTCTGATTGTCGGCTGTCTGCTGGTTTCGCCGGCCCCGGCGTTCATGGGGCCGCCACTCGCGAACGCCGCCGCTTCCCTGCCGCCGATGTCGATGGCGATGGTTTTCGCCATGGTGCCCGCACTGCGCGCCGTGCTCACCGCATACGACGGGTGGTACCAGCCCATTTATATGGCGGAAGAAAATACCGACCCTGCCCGAACCCTGCCGCGGGCGATCATCGGCGGCACTTTGCTGGTGGTTGCTCTCTATCTATTGATCAACTTTGCGTTTCTGCGCGTGCTGCCGCTTCCCGTGTTGGCCGCATCGCAGCTTCCGGCGGCGGACGCGGCACGACTCATCCTGCCTAGGGGCGGCGCCGAGCTCGTGACCGTGATCTCGCTGCTCACGGTATTGAGCCTTTTGAACAATGTGATGCTGTCGGCGCCGCGCATTCTGTTCGGCATCAGCCGTGATGGGCTGCTCACCGAAAGGGCGGCGATCGTGAGCAAGGGCGGCAGTCCACGGGTTGCACTCGCATTGACGAGTGCCGTCGTGGTGGTGGTCATTCTGACCGGATCCTTCGATCAGATCATCGCGCTGAGCGCAGTTCTATTCCTGATCTATTACAGCGCCGCGTTTTTGTCGGTGTTCGTGCTGCGATACCGCTTGCCAAACCTGGCACGGCCGTACAAAGCGTTTGCCTACCCGTTCTCGACCGCGATCGTGCTGATCGGGTCGCTTGCGTTCTTGATTGCCGCTGTAGCGGAGGACCCAAGGTCGGGGGTCATCGCGGCCATTTTCCTGGCATGCTGCGCGCCGGCGTACGGCTGGCTCGTTCGAAGCCGGCGCCTGCGGGCGGCGGTCGTGGAGGGGTGACGCTACGCGCTTTGCGCATGCGCGTCGCGCCGCTCGCTGGTCGGCGCCGTTCAATGGGCGGGGTGTTGTGAACTCGTCGACGCGGCCGCCCCGGATTTCGGCGCGGCGGCCCGTGCAGCTTCTTTCGGGCGCGGGGTCGGCTCCGATGTTTCGTTGGCGACGGTACGCGCGGAAGCGGTAGGCCGCGCGACTGATGGCACGACGGGCTGTGCCACGGAGCTGTGCGTCGCTGCTCGTTGCGCATTTGAGGCGGCGGATCTGCGTACGGTGACGACGGCCGGATGCTCACTCCGTGCCACGAGCGCGGGCGTGCCGGCGGCATGCTGCACGTACTGGTGCTGCAGCGGCGTCGCCGGTATGTGCGGCTCGGACGCGGCTGCTCGTTCTTGGGCGGTTGGAAGTGCACTGATGCCGCCCGGGCCGCCGTTGTAGCTGACCTTGCTGACCACGGTGTTGCCAGCCGGTGGCTCGCTGTACGTGTTGTGAATGATGTTCGAGTTGAGGTTGCTTACCGCCCTGTTGTAGGCGAACGCATTCCCCTCCCAGCGCCCTCCCGTGAATCCGGCGCCGGCATAGCCAAAGCCATAGTTGATGCCGCCGTAGTAGCCGACGTGCGGAGCCCAGTACCCGGGATGGAAGACATACACCACTCCGGCGAAGCTCCAGTAACCGGGGGTCCAAAAAATCCCCGCTCGCGGCGGCCGCACCCAAGCTCCCGGTACCCAGTAATAACCTCCGCCACCCCAAGCCCAATAAGCGGGGGTCCAAACGGATCCGTCGTCCGGGCACGGTGGCTGCGTATCATCTTGTAATGGCGGTGGAACTTCGGCGGTTCGGACTTCAGTGTCCGCATTTGGCGTGAAGCCGGCCGTCGACGGCGAGGATGAGTTGCCTTGATCTCGTTCCTGATTGCTCCCCGGCAGCGACTCGAGCGCAGCTCCCCACGCCGCCTGGATATCGTTAACGGGGCGCCCGCCGACCATGACGCTGACCACTCGTTCGCCCGATATCTGACCCTCGTAAGGCACATCGGTACTGAAGCCGTTCCAGGAGGCGGGGGCATCGTGACGGTGCAAGAGGAAGGACGTGGAGGTGAAGCGATCGATGGTCCAGGTCTCGTCCGCGCCGTCCGCTCGTCGATAGAGTCCGCCGTCGAGCTCGAGGGTAAAGCAGTTCGTCCAGCAGAAATGCATCACGCGAGGCGGTGCCGGTGCGTCCTCGATGTGCACCACCGATGTCGGCATATCAGGGTCAGCGTGATCGGAATAGACCACGTGTCCCTCCGCATCGACGGACTTGAACACTTCGCCAGCCCGCGAAATCGAGACCGCGCATATCAATGGCAGGAGCGGGACGAGAGCCGGAGCGAGGCGATGCATGCCCGCCAGCTGGGTCTTCCGTGAGGATCTCGGTCGCTCCATTGCAGGCACGCTAATGTGAAGGGTCATTGCTTGCAAAGACCCTCGTCACAGTACAGCCCGGAGCCTGTCCGCCTGACATAATCCCAGGAGTTTTGCTCCTAGTGATGATGCCCGCCCGCGCCGTGAACGTGCCCATGTTCGAGCTCCTCGGCCGTCGCGGCGCGGACGCTGACGACCTCCACATCGAAGTGCAACGTCTGGTCGGCAAGCGGATGGTTGCCGTCGAGCGATACCATGTCGCCCACCACTGCGGTGACGACGAATACCCGAAGCCCCTCGTCGGTCTGTGCTTGAAACTGCATCCCCTTGCGGATCTCGCCCGAACCCTGAAGCGATCGCTTCGGTACACGCTGCAACAACGCCTCGTTGCGAGTGCCGTAACCTTCGTCCGGGGACAGCGTCACGGCCACGGCATCGCCGTCCTTTTTTCCTTCGAGGGCTTTTTCCAGGCCGGGCACGAGATTGCCGTGCCCCTGAATGTAGGCGAGGGGCTCGCCGCCGCCGGAACTGTCGAGCACCTTTCCATCATCGTCCTTGAGCGTGTAGTGGATCAGGACCACCGAGTCTGCCGCTATTTGCACCGTCGCTACTCCACGTTGTATTCGGATGGATGGAAAGCTTACACAACTACCCGACCGGGCGCGCCTCGAGATCGTAGGCGCCGGCCGCGATGATCTCTACCTGGGCGAACTCGCCCACCTTTAGTCTGCCGGCCGACGCAATACGCACCACGCCGTCAATTTCCGGTGCGTCACTGGCTGAGCGCGCAATCGCGACGCCGTCCTCGATGCGGTCGATGAGGACCTTGATGGTGCGGCCGACCTTATTGGCGAGGCGCTCGGCGCTGATCTCGGCCGCAAGTTCCATGAACCGCTCACGGCGCTCATGCTTGACCTCGTCGGGCACTGCCGGTTCCGGCAGCGCGTTGGCCGCCGCGCCTTCCACCGGCGAATACTCGAAACACCCGACGCGGTCGAGCTGTGCGGCACGCGACCATTGGAGAAGTGCCTCGAAATCCTCGTCGGTCTCGCCGGGAAAGCCGACGATGAAGGTGCTGCGCAGCGTGATCTGCGGTACGGCTTTGCGCCAAGCGGCGATCCGCTCGAGTGTGTTCTCCGCAGCGGCGGGTCGGCGCATCAGCTTCAGGATGCGCTCGCTCGCATGCTGGAAGGGAATGTCGAGATAGGGGAGCACCCGTCCGTCGGCCATCAGCTCGACGACATCGTCGACGTGCGGATAGGGATAGACGTAGTGGAGCCTGATCCAGGCACCGAGCTCGCCCAAGGCAGCGGCCAGATCATAGAAGCGGGCGCGCCGCGGCGCCCCCCGCCAGGTGTCCTCCGCATACTTGAGATCCGAGCCGTACGCGCTCGTATCCTGGGAAATCACCAGAAGCTCTTTCACGCCGGCCCGCACCAGCTTTTCCGCTTCCACCAGCACCTCTCCCACCGGACGGCTGACGAGGCGGCCGCGCATCGAGGGGATGATGCAGAAGCTGCAATGATGGTTGCAGCCCTCGGAGATCTTCAGATAAGCATAGTGGCGTGGCGTGAGCTTCACGCCCTGCTCCGGCATCAGATCGATGAACGGCTCGTGCTTCGGCGGCAGATGCTCGTGCACGGACGCGACCACTTCTTCGTAGCGCTGGGGACCCGTGATTTTTAGCACCTGCGGATGGCGGTCGAGGATCTTCTGGGGTTGCGCACCCAGGCAACCGGTGACGATGACCTTGCCGTTCTCGGCGAGCGCCTCGCCGATCGCCTCCAGCGACTCATCCACCGCGGCGTCGATGAAACCGCAGGTATTCACCACCACGAGATCCGCGGAGCGGTAGCTCGATGCTACCTCGTAGCCCTCGGCTCGCAGACGCGTCAGGATGCGCTCGGAATCGACCAGCGCCTTGGGGCATCCCAAGCTGACGAATCCCACTTTCGGTGTTCGGCGCCGAACGGGCGTTTTGCGGGGGGCGGTTTTCAAGAAATCCGGCATGGCGTGGGGGAAAAGGGCGGCATTCTACTCCAAACCGCTCCATTGACGGCCATTTCGCACTGTCAAACCCAAGAGTCGAAAATCGTGACGCAGTGCTACGAAAGGCTTAAACGCCTGCGGGGGTGCCCCTCAAGAACGCCGGGGGCCGTCCGATAAACCATCTTGTATGTGGTCACCGGTCCGCCCGCTCGGCGGGTGAAGTGAACACAAGAGAAACTCAAGGGCCTAGACGGGCCGGTAGATCAATCACGGAGTAATCAAATGTCACTAGTCCTAAATACCAACATTGACTCGATTGTTGCACAGAACAATCTCAATGGTTCGCAATCGCTGCTGTCGCAGTCGCTGACGCGTCTTTCCTCGGGCTTGCGCATCAACAGCGCCGCCGACGACGCGGCGGGTCTCGCGATCAGCCAGCAGTTCAGCACTCAGATCAATGGCACCAACCAGGCCATCAACAACGCGAACAACGCGGTGTCCGAAACGCAGACCGCCGCCGGCGCGTTGAACACCATCGTCAACAACCTGCAGAGCATCCGCACCCTCGCGGTGGAAGCGGCCAACGGCTCGAACAGCGCCTCGGACCGCCAAGCTCTCGACCAGCAGGTGCAGCAGCAGATCTCGGAAATCACCCAGATCGCGCAGCAGACCTCCTTTAACGGCCTGCAAGTGCTGAACGGCTCAAGCGGCGTGCAGACTTACCAGGTCGGCGCGAACGTCGGCAACACCATCTCGGTCGACCTCGCCTCGGGCGTCGGCGCGAACCAGGTCGGCGCGGTTGCTGCGACCACCACGGCCGTTACGGGCGTGGCCACCACCGGCGCACTGACCGTAGCGATCGGCAACGGCACGGCGACGACCATCGGCGCGAGCAGCCTGTATGCGACAACTGCCAGCTCTGGAACGGGCGGCAGCGCCTATGCCTATCAGAATGGGGCCTCGGCGTACGCGAAGGCGGCCGCCGTCAACGCGGCCAACATCTCGGGATTGACGGCCACCGCCAACAATTCCCAGGACGTGACCTTCGGCGCCGTTACGGTCGGCACCGGCGGCTACTCGCTCGGGATCAACGGAGTGACCGTGCTGAACGCGACCTCCGGTACCCTCACC
The DNA here is from genome assembly GCA_050012215.1 of Steroidobacteraceae bacterium. Taxonomy (GTDB): domain Bacteria; phylum Pseudomonadota; class Gammaproteobacteria; order Steroidobacterales; family Steroidobacteraceae; genus Bog-1198. The sequence continues at coordinate 72,647 of JBEKHO010000012.1, read as the reverse complement.
GCTTCGGATCTCGTCTCGGCGATCAACAGCTACTCGACCCAGGACGGCGGCGTCACTGCGGCTGCGGGCGGCAATGGTCTGATCTTGACGGCAGCGGACGGCAGCAACATCCAGTTGAACCAGAACCTGAATCCGCTCGCGGCAGTTGCCAGCACCGGCGGCATCACGCATGTCACCTCGTACAACGCGGCGACCAGTGCCGACATCGGTGCGGGCGCGGCCTATACGACGGGTGCCACGGCGTTCTACGGAGAGGTCTCGCTGGCCGCTTCGCAGAATATCCAGGTGGGCGGTCTGGCAGCCGATCTCACGAATTCAGGCTTTGCGGCGGCGACGACGGTCACTGCCACTGGAACGCTCCAGGGCCAGAACGTGCTGACGGCTACGGCGGCCAACTCCACGATCGAGTCGGTGGATTCGGCGCTCGCCAGCGTCAGTCAGTTCCAGTCGCAGCTCGGCGCGATCCAGAACCGCTTCCAGGCGGCCGTGTCGAACCTGCAGTCAACCAGCCAGAACCTGACCCAGTCGCGCAGCACCATCCAGGATGCGAACTTCGCGCAGGAAACGGCGAACTTGACCCAGGCCCAGGTGTTGGAACAGGCCGGCATCTCGGTGTTGGCGCAGGCCAACCAGCAGCCGCAGCTGATCCTCAAGCTTCTGCAGTAACGGCCGATAGCTAGTATTAGACGAGTAGGAACCCCACGGCCCGGCCGCCAAAAGCGACCGGGCCGTGGACTACAAAGGGATCAGGTTCGGGAGTGAGTTTTAGATCGGAGTAACTCGAAGCAGGTACCCACATGGCGAGCGATGCAACCCCGGTACTGATACCGGCGATAAGCCTCGTGCACGGAAGTCAGGCGCCTAGCAAGGTTACGAGTGAATCCTCGAGCGGCAAATCGTTGCCGTCCAGCGGCCATGCGGCGGCCGAAACGGCCGCCTCTGCGGCCAAGAGCGCCAGCGTTTCGCGCACTAACGATGTGCAGGCGCAGGTCGCGTTCCTCAACAAGTTCCTCAACGATTCGGGCAAGCCGAACCAGTTTCGGGTGGCCCCGGACACCAATGCCGCTCTGATCCAGGAGATCAATCCCGCCAACGGGGCCGTAATCGCCGATTATCCGGTGATTGCCTTTCCGGCGCTGGCCAAGAGCCTTGGGATCTCGAGCGCTCTGATCGACGAACACGCCTGAAGGGCGTGCCGGGTCCGGCGCTGCGCCGCCAGTTCCTGGTATGAGTCTTGCTTAAGTTCATCAGATAAATGCCGATAATCCCGGCATGCGCAGCAGAGGTCTTCATTCATGAGTTCAGCCGTTTCCGCCGCATCCTCCGCCGCGGGCTCCTCGTCGGGCACCGCCAATTCCCTGATCACCTCCACGGGCATCGGCTCGGGGTTGAACATCAGCGCCATCGTGTCCTCGCTGACCGCCAATTACGGGGCGGCGCAGACCAACTCTCTGGCGTCGCAGCAGACCACGCTGAACGCCCAGGTGTCGGCGTTCGGCACCTTTTCGAGCGCCTTGAGCACCCTGCAGGCGACCCTCTCCACGCTGGAGAATCCCACACAGCTCGCCGGCTATGCCGCGACGGTGGCTGACAAGACGATCGCCTCCGCCACCACCAGTTCGGATGCGGTGGCGGGACAGTACTCGCTGCAGGTTCAAAATCTCGCGACGGCGGCCACGCTGACCTCGCAGGCTTTTACGGGTTCCAGCACGACGGAAATCGGCACCGGCACACTGAACATCACCGTCGGCGCCGCCTCCACCTCGATCACCATCGACTCGACCAACGACACGCTGGCAGGCATCGCGTCCGCCATCAATTCCGCCTCGAACAATCCGGGCGTGACCGCGAGCGTGATCAGCACCACCGGCGGCGCACGGCTGGTGATCTCCGGCACATCGACGGGCACGGCGAACGCCATCACCGTGACCCAATCCGGCGGCAACGGCGGCCTCGCCCCGCTGGTCTACGATCCGGCCAACAACATCACCAATCTGACCCAGACGCAGGCAGCCCAGGACGCCAACTTCACGCTCAATGGCTACCCCGCCTCGAGCGCCAACAATCTGGTGAGCGGAGCGATCACCGGCGTGACGCTCGACCTCTTGGGGGTATCGGCGGCCAGCACTCCCACCACCGTCTCGGTGACGCCGGACAGCACCGCCGCCGCGACCTCGATCGGCACCTTCGTGACGGCGGCGAACGGCCTCATCAGCGCGATCCAGTCATTGACCGGATACGATCCGAGCACGCAAACCGCCGGGCCGCTCAACGGCAACGCCACGCTCGAATCCTTCCAGAATCAGCTCGCGAACATCCTGGATACGGTCCAGTCGGGCAACACCGGCGGCATCACTTCGCTGGCCGACATCGGCATCACGACGGATGCCAATACCGGCAGCCTGGTCAGCGATTCGGGGGCGCTCAACAACGCCTTGACCGCCAATCTCACCTCCGTCGGCAATCTGCTTGGCGGAACCAACGGAATCGCGACCAAGCTCAACTCGCTGATCAATCAGTACACTGGGCCGGGTGGATTGCTGTCCTCCATCAACCAGGGCCTGCAGGCCAGCTTGACCAACGTCTCGCAGCAGCAGACCGCCCTGCAGACCGAACTCGCGGCCTATTCGGCGACGCTCACCGCCCAGTACAACGCCATGGACACGGCGGTCGCCTCGCTCAAGGAGATGCAGACTTATCTGACCGCGGAATTCAACCCGTCCTCGAGCACCAGCTCCTCCTCGTCCTCTTCGACCTCGAGCCTGGGCAGCGGCACGCTCGGAACCTGAGGACCGCGAAGATGATGCACTCGCAACGAGGCGCCGCACAGTATGCAGCCGTGCGCAAACACGGGCTGGTCGCGAATGCGAGCCCGACCCGTCTCGTACAGATCATGTTCGAGCAGATCCTGGCGGAGCTTGCGGCTGCGCAGGGCTGCATGGAGCGCATCAAGAACAATCTGCCGCTTCCGGACGTGATCGCGAAGGTCAAGGCGGTAGACAAGGCCTTTCGCTTGATCAATCACCTCGATTCGACTCTCGACATGGAGCGCGGGGAGCAGGTCGCCGCGAACCTGCACTCTCTATACGGGTACATGCTCACCCAGCTGACGCTGGCGAACGCGAACAACGATCGCGCCGTCCTCGCCGAGGTCAGCGCGTTGGTTCGCAAGGTCAAGAGCGGCTGGGACCAGATCGTCTCGGATCAGCGATGAGCCGGGATATCCCGCCGGGCGAGCCGATCGCGCCGCTGCTGACCCGTGAGGACGCCCGCGTGGCGCTGGAGCGGGCACTCGAGCTGTCGCGGCAGGTGCTGCAGGCTACAGAGAACGGCGAGGCGGAGCACGTGATCCGTCTCGACGCCGAGCGGCTCAGGCTGATAAAGTCCGCCCGCCAGGCTCTCATACCCATGACCGACGAGGATCGAGCGGTGTTTCGCCAGATTACCGAGTTGAACGCCCAATCGCTCGGGCGAATGGAGCATCGCTTCCGTGCGAAGTGCCGCGACATGGACATGCTGGCGGCGGGCCGGCGCGCCGTTCGCGCCTACTCCAATCACCGGCCTTGAGCCGGCGCGAACCCCATGCCCACGTCGTTCCTCGGCGATGGCTTGATCTTCGAGGAACTGCTGCCGCTGCTCTGGCTGCCGGGAGAGATACCGCAGGGTTTGGCGCTCGCGCGCCTGCACGCGGATAATCAGCAGCTCTTGGGTGCCGAGTCCTCGCTGGACGAAGTGCGGATCTCGGAGGCGCTGAAGGACGAATCGCCGGCGCTGCTTCACGAGCTGCAGCGGCTCGAATACAAGCTGAACATCCTGCTGCGGCTCACGGCCGAGATCGCCGTACGCAGTGCCGCAGTACCGCCCGCCCAGAAGGCGCGGCTCGGCGCGCGGGGTCTGGAATGGTTCGGCGCGACGGCGCCGGCAGTGGGGGAGGCGGGTCTCGTCCACATCTACATCAATCCCGCGCTGCCACAGCCGCTCAAAATTCCGTGCAGCGTCACGAGCGAGCGCAGCGAGGGCGACGAGCGCGTCGCGCAACTAAAATTTCGCGACATGAGCGAGGGCGTGGTGGAGCTTCTCGAGAAGCTTATTTTCCGGCACCACCGTCGCCTCGTCGCCGGCGCTCGCGCCTCCTCACCTAACGCTCACTAGCAAAAGCCCGAGCTTCCTCTAGCCAATTCTCGCAGGGTCGAATTGGGGAATACCCCTACGCCGATTACGGGTGTTTGCCAACTGCTTTTCTCTCAAGTCGATCAGCTAGTATGTGGTCCGACCTGAGATTGATTGAACAATCTCAATAAGTTAGATGATATGTTTAAGACGGATTGATAGATCTGCGGAGTCCGTCACAGTTTTGCTAGGGAAGGAGTCCCATTCAGTGATCGACGCCAAAGTAATTGTGATGGAACCCTCAGACTCGCAAGCCCAGGAGTTGGAGGCGTTGCTCCGATTTCTCGACTTGGAGCCGGTCCGCTTTCATGACCTGGCTGAACTCGGGCGAAAAACCGAGGGCGCCCACGATTGGCTGGCGCTCATCGTCGGTGCCGAGACCATCGCCGCGGAAGGCCCTGAACTGGTCGCGCGCCTGCGCGCCATGGGGCAGCCCCTGCCGGTGATTTTTCTCTCGCGCAACGGCCTTCCCAAGATTGCCGAGTCGAGCGGTGACATCGCCTGGCTGCACCTCGACCTTCCCGTGAAGCAGCGCCGGCTGTCCGCCGTACTGAATCAGGCGCAGAACGTGCGCAACGGCCACCCGACCCAGCCGGGAGCCCATCGCTTTCGTCCCAGCGGGGACTCCCGCGCGATGCGGGCCATTCACCGGTTGATCGAGCAAGTTGCCCCGTTCGATACCAATGTGCTCGTGCTCGGCGAGTCCGGGACCGGCAAAGAACTGGTCGCGCGGCACATCCACGAGATGTCCGGCCGCGCCGGACATCCGTTCGTGCCGGTCAACTGCGGCGCAATTCCGGCGGACCTCCTGGAAAGCGAGCTGTTCGGACATGAAAAGGGCGCCTTCACGGGCGCGCTGTCGACCCGGCTCGGCCGGTTCGAGTTCGCCGAGGGTGGAACCCTGTTCCTGGACGAGATCGGCGACATGTCGTTGCAGATGCAGGTGAAGCTGTTGCGGGTGCTTCAGGAGAGGACCTTCGAGCGGGTCGGCAGCAATCGCACGATCCTCTGTAACGTGCGAATCATCGCGGCGACCCACCGGGATCTCGATGCCGCCATCCTCGCGGGGCGCTTCCGCGAGGACTTGTTCTATCGCCTGAACGTATTCCCGGTGCAGGTGCCGCCGCTGCGCGAGCGGCTCGAGGATCTGCCGGTGCTGATCGATCACCTGGTCCGCCGCCAGGGTCAAAATGCCGGCCGCCACATCAGCCTCGACAAGGGAGCCATGCGCTGCCTTGCGGCCAATCGCTGGCCCGGAAACGTGCGGGAGCTTGCGAATCTGCTGGAACGCCTTGCGATCCTGTATCCGGATCAAACGGTGACCGCGGAGGACCTGCCCGAACGCTATCGAGCCAGCGGCAGTGGCGCATGGCTCGGCGGGGACATGCGCATCACGCCCGCGCGCGCATCGGACGAGACCGAGACCGATGAGACCGAGGAGCTGACCGTGCACGTCCGCGATGCCTCTGATCTGCTCGACGATGCCGAGGCCGGCGGCACTTTGATGAAGAGCGGCGGCATCGACCTGAAGGATCATCTGTCCGCGATCGAGATCGGCCTGATTCGCAAAGCGCTCGAGAAAGCGGACGGCACGGTTGCGGGAGCGGCGCGCCTTCTGAACATTCGCCGCACGACGCTGGTCGAGAAGCTGCGCAAATACCGTCTGAGCGCCTGACAGTTTATTGACGCTTGCCCCGCCGCTGCCGGGGCCCTTGGCGTAAGCGGTTGATCAGCGTGACAAAAGCAGCCGAGGCACAGAAGTTGCTTTCCTCCCTCGCATGGCAGCGAATCCTCCCGACCTCGTCAACGCGCAGCGCAGTGAGCTCACCGCCGCATTCCGCGCTTTCGGCTCCGTCTCGGAGCAGCTCTCCGGCGCCTTCGAGGCGCTGCGCACCCAGGTGGCGCAGCTTCGGCATGAGCTGGGCGAGGCGCACGCCGGCAATGAGCATCTCGCGGCGCGCTTATCGGCGCTGATCGAAGGCCTGCCGGGAGGCGTGCTGGTGCTCGACGCCCGCGGGGAGATTCAGGAGGCGAACCCGGCGGCCGTCGCGCTCCTCGGGGAGCCCCTGGTGCATCAAACCTTCACGGCCGTGCTGGCGCGCGCCGCGGTGAACTCAGGCGCCATCGGCGAACATACGGAGCTTCGCACCGGCCGGTTCGTCAACGTCTCACGCCGCGATCTGCGGCACGGGGGCGAGGTGGTGCTGCTCACCGACGTGACCGAGACGCATCTGATGAATGTTTTTCTGGCGCGTCAGCAACGGCTCGTGACCATGGGCGAGCTGGCCGCAGGTCTTGCGCACCAGATCCGCACGCCCCTGGCTGCGGCGCTCCTTTACGCCTCGCAGATGTCCATCCCCGGCAGAAGCGCGCAGGATCTGACGCGCTGCTCGGAGAAGACCGTGGGCAGCTTGAAGCAGCTCGACAAGTTGGTGAACGACATGCTGGCGTTCGCTCACGGCGGCGCCAGCCGTGAGCTCGTGAGCGTGAGCGCGCTCTTGGAGCAGGTGGCGCAATGGCTGCGGCCGGCGCTGCGCCGGGGCGTACGTCTGACCATTCGCACCGAGGCGCCGGGCCTCGCCGTGCGGGCGAATGCTCCGTCGCTGGTATCGGCCGTGCTGAATCTCGCCACCAACGCCCTGCAATCCGCGGGCGCGGAACTCGACCTGGAATTGCTGGCGCGCGGTGCGGCAGGCGGCCGGGCCCAGATCGTCGTGAGCGACAACGGTCCCGGGGTACCGGCACGCATCCGGGAACGGATATTCGAGCCGTTCTTCACCACCCGCTCGCGCGGCAACGGCATCGGCCTGGCGATCGTCAAGAGCGTGGTCGAGGCTCATGCCGGAAGCGTGTGCCTCGCCGATCCGGGCCATGGCGCGGCTGCGCGCGGCGCGACATTCATCATCGATTTACCTGCTGAGGAAACTGCATGAACACCGTCAAAGAATCGGTCCTGATCGTCGAGGACGACACCGACCTGCGAGAGGCGCTGATGGATACACTGCGCGCCGCAGGCCTCGCGGCGGTCGCCGCGGGCGATGCGGAGCAGGCCCTTCGGCTGCTCGAATCGGACGAGATCGCGCTGGTCATCTCCGACGTGCAAATGCCGGGGCCGAGCGGCTACGAGCTACTCTCGTCGATCAAGCGGCTGCGGCCTGATCTGCCGGTGGTGCTCATGACTGCCTACGGAACCATCGCGCAGGCGGTATCTGCCATGCGGGAGGGGGCCACCGACTACATCGTGAAGCCGTTCGAGGCGCAGGCGCTGATCGACATGGCGCGCAGGCAGCTCGCCAACCGCGTGACGCCGAGCGATATGGTTGCCGCTGACCCGGAGTCCAAGCGCTCGGTGTCGCTGGCCCGCAAGATCGCGGAGAACGACGCCACCGTGCTCATCACCGGCGAAAGCGGCACCGGCAAGGAAGTGTATGCGCGCTTCATCCGGGACACTTCAGGCCGCTCGGACAAGCCCTTCGTCGCCATCAACTGCGCGGCCATCCCCGAGAACATGCTCGAAGCGACGCTGTTTGGCTACGAGAAGGGCGCGTTCACCGGCGCGTTGAGTGCGCACGCCGGCAAGTTCGAGCAGGCGCAGGGAGGCACGCTCCTCCTCGATGAGATTTCCGAAATGGATCTGGGCCTGCAGGCGAAAATCCTGCGGGTTCTGCAAGAGCGTGAAGTCGAGCGTCTGGGCGGCACCCGCACCATCAGCCTCGACGTGCGGCTGATCGCCACCTCCAACCGGGATCTGCCCGAAGAGGTGCGTGCGGGGCGCTTCCGCGCCGATCTCTTCTATCGTCTCAACGTGATGTCGCTGCGCCTGCCGGCGCTTCGCGAGCGCCGCGGCGATATCTTGCCGCTCGCTCGACGCGCCATTCAGGCGTGTGCACGCGGCAATCACGCGGCGCTTGCGCTCACGCAGGCCGCGGAACGCATGTTGCTGGAACACGCCTGGCCGGGAAATGCGCGCGAGCTCACCAACATCGTGCAGCGTGCGGCGTGGCTGGCCACCGGCGGGAGCATCGATGCCTGCGATCTGGATCTGGGCACCGGCGATGCGCCGGCGGCAGGCGCAGCGGCGATCCCGATGCCGAGCGTCGGCGCGGGCACAGTCGTGACCGCGGCAGCGTTCGCCGCCAATTGCGAGACTGCGCCGGGTCTCGACCGGGGTCTGAAGCAGCGGGAACGCGAGCTCATCCTGGCGACGCTTCGCGTCACCGGCGGCAGCCGCAAACTCGCCGCCGAGCGCTTGGGGATCAGCCCGCGCACGCTGCGCCACAAACTGCAACAGCTCAAGGCGGCCGGGGTCAGCGTGCCACGGCTGCACGAACAGGAGTTCGCGGCGGTGGCGCAATGAGCAGCCTGCAGATTCAACAAGTGCTGGCGGAGATGCGCTCGCTCCAGGCGCGCGCCGCCGGAGCCCCGACGGACATTACTCCCTCGTCCGCGCAGCCCACGGACTTCGCCGCTCTCCTGAAGAACTCGGTGGACAACATCGCTTCCATGCAGAACCAGGCGACCCAGATCGCGAGTGCCTACGAAAGCGGCGACAAGAGCGTCGATATCACCCGCGTCATGCTCGAGGTACAGAAGGCGGATCTCGCCTTTCGCGCAATGACCCAGGTGCGCAACAAGCTCCTGGATGCCTATACCCAAGTGATGAACATGTCGGTGTAACCGACCGCGAGGATGATCCATGGCTGATATCGTACCTGCCCCCGCCCGCGGCCTTGCCGAAGCGGCACCCATAGTCAAGCAAGTGGGACTCCTGGCCGGCGTCGCGGCTGCCGTAGCCGCCGCCATCTGGTTGGTGATCTGGTCGCAGGGTCAGAACTACACCGTGCTCTACGGACAGCTGTCGGAGCGTGAAAGCGGACAGGTCATGGACGCACTCACGGCCTCAGGAATCGAATACAAACTGAGCCCCTCGGGGGCGGTGTCCGTCCCCGAGTCCAAGGTTCAGGAGGCGCGCATTCGCCTCGCCAGCCAGGGTCTGCCGCAAAGCGATGCGATGGGCATCGAGATGATTCAGAAGGACTCGGCGCTCGGCACGAGTTCGATGATGGAAACTGCGCGCTATCAGTCGGTGCTCGAGACCGAACTGGCGCGCACCATCATCAAGGTCCAGGGCGTGCAGAACGCGCGGGTGCATCTGGCCATGCCGAAGCCGTCGGTGTTCCTGCGCGACTCGCACAGAGCCACCGCCTCCGTCATGCTGCAGCTCTACCCGGGACGCAAGCTCGACCCGGGTCAAGTCAGCGCCATCGTACATCTGGTCGCATCGAGCGTCCCGGAACTCGGAGCGAGCGACGTGACGGTGGTGGATCAGGCGGGTTCGCTGTTGAGCTCCCCGGACGACAATTCAGAGTCCGCGATCAGCAACCGGCAGCTCGAGTACACCCACAAGCTCGAGGAGAGCTATCAACACCGCATCGTGGAGTTGTTGGAACCCCTGGTCGGAGCCGGACGCGTGCGCGCCACGGTGACGGCCGATGTCGACTTCACCGTCCAGGAAGAGACGCGCGAGAACTACGACCCGCAGAAGACGGCAGTGCGCAGCGAGCAAACCAGCAACGAGACGCGCAAGGCGGGAGACGGCGTCGAGGGCATTCCGGGGGCGCTCAGCAATCAGCCCCCGGGAACGTCGGGAGCGCCGGTGATCCCAGGCGCGACTGCCACGCCGGGATCGCCCGGCCAGGCTGCAGCGCCAGGACAGGCTACAGCGGCCAGTTCCGGGCCCACCTCGAGCGCGCAGCGCAGCACGCGAAACTTCGAGGTCGATCGGACGCTGGCGTACATCAAAGAACCGGTGGGGTCGTTGAAGCGCCTGAGCGTCGGTGTCGTGATCGACGATTGGCAGAAGACCGGCGAGGACGGCAAAGTTACGACCACGCCGATGAGCGATGCGGACATCAAGCGCTTCACGCAGCTCGTGCGCGAGTCCATCGGCCTCAAGGACGATCGTGGCGATCAAATCAACGTCATGAATCAGGCGTTCAAGAATAACGGCCCGATCGGCCCGATCGACGGGCCGCCGCTCTGGCAGAACCCGATGGTCGGGTCGATCGCCAAGCAATTGGTCGGCGCCGGGCTGGTGCTGCTGGTGGCGTTCCTGATCTTGAGGCCGCTGATGAAATCCCTCACCCGGAGCAACAAGACGGCCAAGGGGAGCCTCGCCGGTGACGAGATCGGCGCGGATCGCGTGAGCCTGTCGAGCGCCGCCAACCCGATCAAATTATCGCCCAGTTTTGAGCAGCAGATCGCGGCTGCCCGAACGCTGGTGGGCCAGGATCCGAAGCGTGCCGCACAAGTAGTCAAGGATTGGGTTGCCGCCGATGGCTAGCAAGCCGGGTGATCTTGGAGGGACCGAACGCGCCGCGATCTTGCTCATGAGCCTGGGCGAGCAGGACGCTGCCAATCTCCTGAAGCAGCTCGACGCCCGGGAGGTGCAAAGGCTCGGCGTTGCGATGGCCGAGCTCAAGGAGGTATCGCGCGAGCAGATGACGACCGTGCTCGAGAACTTCATCGGCGTCGTGGACGGAAAGTCCAATGTAGCCTCGGGATCTCAGGACTACGTGCGCCGCGTGCTCACCCAGGCGGTCGGTAAACAGAAGACGGATCTGCTGCTCGATCGCGTGTCCACCGGGCAGACCGGCCAGGGGATCGAGGCCTTGAAGTGGATGGACGCCAAGGCGGTGGCGCAAATCATCTCCGGCGAGCATCCGCAGATCGCCGCGATCGTGCTCTCGCATCTCGATGCGGAACAATCGGCGTCGATCCTGCCGCTGCTCACCGAGGAGATGCGCACCGACGTGTTGATGCGGATCGCCACGCTCAACGAGGTTCCGCAGACCGCCTTGACAGAACTCGACCAGCTGGTGGAGAAGCAGGCCAATGTCGCGCCCCCCGCGCCCCTGCGACGTATCGGCGGCGCGCGCACGGTCGCCAACATCCTGAACGCCATGGAGCGGGACAAGAGCGGCGAGGAACTCGGCAAGATCGAGAAGGCCGACACCGAGATGCACCAGCAGATCAAGGATTTGCTGTTCATCTTCGACAATCTGTTGGACGTGGACGACCGCGGCATCCAGGCGCTGTTGCGCGAGGTCGGATCCGATACGCTGGCCGTCGCGCTGCGAGGAGCCGAGCCCGAAGTGCAGGAGAAAATTCTCAAGAACATGTCGAAGCGTGCGGCGGAAATTCTCAAGGACGATATGGAGGCGCGCGGTCCCGTGAAGCTCGCCGAGGTCGAAGCGGCGCAAAAGGAGATCGTGGTGATCGCGCAGCGCCTGGCCGAGGAAGGCACCATCAGTCTCGGCGGCAAGGGCGGAGCGGATTTTGTCTGACCCGAAGCCCAAGGAGACCGCCCGCAACGCCCAACTCTGGTCCGCGCCGGAGGTGGGCGGGGGCCCCGTCGGTCTCAAGGTGCCGACGGTGAGCGGACTCGTGGATTTGCAGGCGGAGGCCCATAAAGAAGCCTTCGAACAAGGGCTGGCCGAGGGACGGGAGGCGGGTCGGGCCGAGGTGCGCGCCCAGGTCGAGCGGCTCGAGGGGATGTTCTACGATCTCGCCAAACCATTCGAGGAGCTGGACGCCGAAGTGGAGCGTGAGCTGTTGACGCTCGCGATGGCGCTCGCGCGGCAGATCGTGCGGCGCGAACTGAAGACCGATCCCACGCAGATCATCGGCATCGTGCGCGAGGCCATCGGCTCTCTTCCTGTCGCCGCACGTGATGTGCGGGTCCACCTGCATCCCGAGGACGCCGCAGTGGTGCGTCAGAATCTGGCGCCGACGGAAAGTGAGCGCGCCTGGCAGCTGGTCGAAGATCCGGTGATGGCGCGCGGCGGCTGCCAGATCACCACCGCCACCTCCCGCGTGGACGCACGGCTCGAGACCCGCCTGGGCGCGATCTTGAGCGAACTGATGGGAACCGAGCGGCAGGGGCCCGCCCCGCGAGGAAGCGGCGCATGAGCGCAGCGGACGCGGCCAGGAAGCCCGGTTCCAAGCGCTGGGCGGAATCGCTCGTGCGCGTGCGCGAGCGCATGGCGAACGCATCGGACTTCGTGGTCGAGGGCACGCTCAGCCGCATGGTCGGCATGACCTTGGAGGCGGTCGGCTGCGAGGCCGCGGTCGGCGGCCGCTGCCTGATCGACACCGCCGAGGGGAGGCAGATCGAGGCGGAAGTCGTCGGTTTCTCCGGGGATAAGCTGTTCCTGATGCCCACCGGCGACATCCGCGGCATCATGCCGGGCGCCCGGGTGATCCCGACGCGCAGCGTCAGCACGGTGGCGGTGGGAAACGAGCTCTTGGGCCGCGTTCTCGACGGCGCCGGCAGGCCGCTCGACGGCATGGGCGAGCTGCGTTGCGCGGATCAGGTGTCCCTGACCGGCGAGCCCCTCAACCCGCTCCTCCGGCGCCCGATCCGCGATCCTCTGGACGTCGGCGTGCGCTCCATCAATTCGCTGCTCTCGGTGGGCGGCGGCCAACGCATCGGCCTGTTTGCCGGATCCGGCGTCGGCAAGTCGGTGTTGCTCGGCATGATGACGCGTTATACCAAAGCGGACGTCACCGTCGTGGGCCTGATCGGCGAGCGCGGGCGCGAAGTGCAGGATTTCGTCAGCAATACCCTGGGTCCCGACGGCATGCGGCGCGCCGTGGTGGTCGCGACGCCCGCGGACACCCCGCCGCTCATGCGGCTGCATGGCGCGTGGCTCGCGCACGCCATCGCCGAGTATTTCCGCGACCGGGGAAAGAAGGTCCTGCTGCTGTTCGATTCGCTGACGCGCTTCGCTCAGGCGCAGCGTGAAATTGCGCTCGCCATCGGCGAGCCGCCGGCGACCAAGGGCTATCCGCCCTCGGTATTCGCGCGCCTGCCGCAGTTGGTCGAGCGCGCCGGCAATAGCGACCACGGGGCGGGATCCATAACCGCGTTCTATACCGTGCTCGCCGAGGGCGACGATCAGAACGATCCGATCGCGGATGCCGCGCGCGCCATCCTCGACGGGCATATCGTGCTGTCGCGGCGCCTGGCCGAAAGCGGCCTATACCCGGCGATCGACGTCGAGGCATCCATCAGCCGCGCCATGCATCAGATTGCGACCCGCGAACAGCTCGACCTTGCGTCGCGCTTCAGACAGGTCTATTCGACCTATCAGCAGAACCGGGATCTGATCACCGTGGGCGCCTATCGCCGCGGCGCCGACACGCGGGTGGACCTGGCGGTCGAGCAGTGGCCGCGAATTCAGGAATTCCTGCGGCAGGACATGTACCAGCCTCTCACCATCGAGCGTAGTTACGCCGACCTCAAGCAACTCGTGACGCAGTTCTCGGCGCCGCAGCCGGCACCGGGCAGATAGTAGCCGGGACATGACGAAGTCCAAACGGTTCGAGCCCATTCAAGAGATAGCCGCGAATTCCGCCGACGCGCTCAGTCGGCCGATGGCGGAGGCCGCGCGCAAGGTGGCGGACTTGGAGCGGCAGCTAGAACAGCTCACGCACTACCGAGACGAGTACGTGCGCAATTCGGCCATCGCCGGCGGCGCCATGGATGCGGTGAAACTTCAGAATTACCGCTCCTTCCTCGACCGCCTGGGCGATGCGATGCGTCAGCACGTCAAGAATCTCGATGCCGCACGCGTGGACTACGAGCGTCGGCGTGTGCAATGGAGCGAGAAGCGCATCGAAGCGGAATCGCTCGGCCGAGCCGTCGAGCGCTTCCGTGCGGAGGAGCAGCGCGCCGCCGACCGGCGTGACCAGCGCGAGCTCGACGATGCCGCGATCCGCATGTCGCTCGCGGCCCACGCAGAGTTCGGGAATCGCTGATTGGAACACGCTTTCGTTTCGCACCTTGCGAACCGAAAACATGAGACCATTCGCGGATGGAGGATGAATCCGGCGATACGGCATCGTCCGCACCGGTGAGTGTGCCGCATACCGCACTTGCGTCGGACGTTCTGCGGGCGGTCATCGAGTCCTTCATCCTGCGCGAGGGCACCGATTACGGCGAGCGTGAGCTGCCGCTCGACGACAAGGTCGCCCGCATCATGCGTCTGCTCGAACGTGGCGAGGTGCGGATCTTATTCGATCCGCCAACCGGCACGGTGGACATCGTCACGGTGCGAGGCACGCTCGCCGGAGAAAAGCGTTGACCGGGCCGGTCATCGCGGGACACGCCGCAGTCTTCGATGCCGAGGGGCTGCTGGCTCCCTGGACTTCCTGGAATCGGGCACTGGATCTGGAAATGAGCTTCTACCGCGAATGCCCGTGGGACCGGGGCTATCCGCGCTTCGCCTACGTCACGTTCCTGGATGCCGATTGGACACCGAGCGCGGACCGAACCGACACCATCCCATCGACGCAGATCGGCATGGGAATTCTTTCGTACCTCAAATACGCAGCGCTGCGCGGGGAGCACGAAGGCGCGTCGCTGTCCATCGCCCGCGGCATGGGCGAGTACCTGGTGAATGAGGCGCTGACGCCGCCGAGCGGCAAGTATCCCTCGTTCACGCGATCCACCGGCAGACGCGATTGCTTCCCGCTGCCTGACGATGCGGGCTCGCAATCCGACCGGCCGTTCGAGATCGAGCCGGACAAGGGAGGGGTCGCCGGGTACGCGCTGGCCCTGCTGGCAAAGGCGACGGGCGAGCGCAGGTATCTCGACCAGGCGCTGCAAAACGCGCGCGTGCTCGCGGCCAACCAACAGCAGGGCGACGCGTTCCATTCTCCCTGGCCATTTCGCGCCGACTTTCGGAGCGGAGAGGCACGCGGGCCGGTATCTGGCAATACCGCTTACATCCTGCGTCTGTACGATGCGCTGATCCAGCGCGGATTCGGCGAATTCTCGTCATCGCGCGCCATGCTCTGGAGCTGGATCACGGACTATCAATTGCCGAGCGCGCAGAGCGACGGCGCTCTGTTCGCGCAGTTCTTCGAGGATCACGATACGCCAACCAACCGCACCGCGTGGGCGCCTCTGAATCTTGCGCGCTATCTGCTCGAGGAGAAGGAGTGCCTGCATCGCGATTGGCGCACCGACTGCGACGCGCTCATCGATTTCGTCCGCCGCACGTTCACCCACACCGAGTTCGGCGTCACCGTGTGCCACGAACAAGACGAGGACAAACAGGCCTGGGGCGGCGTGGTGTCGACCTATGGCGCGGTGCTCGCGATGTACGCCAACGCGGTCGGCTCCGCGGCGCTCGAACGCGAGGCCAGATCGGCGCTCAGCTTCGCGCTCTATGCAATCGATGGACAGGGCAGGCCGCGGGACATCTTCGTGAAGGCAGAGCCCGGCGGGTGGCAGGAAGATGCTCACACGGATGTGATCCACAATGTGGTCGATGCCCTGCGCGCGAACCCGCTGTGGGGGGGCTGACCAGATGCGGCAGGAGTCGCCGGCGGTGTATCGCTCCAGCGGACGAAGCGGGTATACGAATGCGATCCAGAGCGATCCGCGTCATGTCGAGGCTCGCAAGCGCCCGGGCAAGGTCGAAGTGCGCTTCGCCGATACCGAATGCATCGTGCAAACGCCGGAGGGCATCGTGCACGCAAAGCCGGGGGACGCCATCCTCACGGGCTCGGCCGGGGAGCACTGGCGCGTGTCGCGCGCTCATTTCGCTGCAAAATATGAGCCGCTCGCCCCTGCGCGGGCGGGCGATGCGGGCTGTTACCGAGCCTTGCCGTACCGGGTCATGGCGCTCTGCATGAGCGAGCGCTTCGAGGTCGTATTGAGCGACGGCGTATCGAGGCTCCGCGGCCATCCGGGAGATTGGCTCGTAGACTATGGGGACGGGAGCCTCGGCATCGTGGCGCCGATGACTTTCGCGGCGACTTACGAGATGCTGAGCTGACCATGGCACTTCACCAGGTGATCCAACGGGTTCTGCTGATCGGGGTGCGGCTCGACCTGCCGCGGGCCGCCGCCGCCCCGCCACCTCCCGAGGTGCTGCAGCCGCTGATCGATGCCGTCGAGCCGGTCCGCGCGAAGTTCGATCTTCAGGCGATGTCCTTTGGCAATCGCTATCGAAGCGGCTTCTGGGCCATCTATCTGCTCAGCGCCGTCGCGGTGCTGTGCGCCGTCCTGCCGCTGGGCCTCGGCTGGGACGACAGCCGCCACTCCTTGCATCCGTTCATCGGCATATGGGCCATTTTGGAGGTTGTGATCATCTGCGTGGTCGCATCGATTTACTGGTTGGGGCATCGGCGCGACTGGCAGGGACAGTGGCTGCGCGCCCGTACCACAGCGGAGCTCATCGGTTATTTGCCGCTGCTCGCGCCCATCGTGGATTTCTCTCATGGCAGCGCGGACGCCGATTGGTATCTGCGGGTGTTCGATCCGGGTCAGCATCTGCGCGAAGCGCGGGATGTCGCCGCGACGTGTCTCAGGCTCGAGCCCCTGGCACGCGAGCGGCTGACCGGCGCCTGGAGCGATCCGAAGTTCGTGTCGGGTTATGCGCAGTGGACCGTCGGCGTACTCGAGGGACAGCGCCGCTACCACACCCGAGTCGCGCTCCGCGAGAAGGCGTTGCAACATCGGGTTCACAGCGTGAATACCTGGCTGTTCGGCTTGACGGCCCTCGGCGCGCTGACGCATCTCGTCCTCCACGCCCTGTGGCTCTCGCTGGTCACGACGTTCTTCCCGGCACTGGGAGCTTCCTTGCACGGCGCTTTGGCGCAGTCCGAGGCGTACCGGCTGGGGGCAGGCTCCGAGCGCCTCGCCGCCGATCTGCAAGGCGCCATCGGTCGGATCAGCGCCGTCCGGGCGGTCGGCCCCGGCGCCGACATCGATCCGGCGATCGCCGACGGGCTCAAGGAGTCGATCGAGGCGGCGCTCGCCCTCATCATCGAGGAGCACCAGGACTGGCACATGCTGGTCCGGCCGCATCATCTGCCGCTGGCGTGAGCGCAGCCGGCCGCCGGATCCTGCGCCCTCGTCCTCAATAAATGTTGCATCCATAGGCGCCACGGCGCCGTATTTATGTTGATGGACAGGGTCGGCGAGCGTGGCGGAGGCGTTCGGCTAAAACTGGCTGCGCGGCGTCCGATTTGCGTTATTGTTATTGCCGGGCTGGGATATCGGATGCCGATTTCAAATGCAAGTAAACATAAACGAGCGACCGGGTGAGCGGACGCCCCTCGACAAGCTGCTGAAGGACATCGCGCTCGGCAGCCGTCAGGCCTTCGAGAAACTGTATCGTGACTCATCCCCCCAGCTTTTCGCGATCTGTTTGAGAATCGTGCCGCAGCGCTCGGAAGCCGAAGACGTGTTGCAGGAGGTGTTTGCGACGGTGTGGCGCAAGGCCTCGCAGTTCGATGTCGAGCGGGCAGGCGCCATGTCCTGGCTCGCGATGATCGCCCGCAACAAGGCAATCGACCGTATCCGCAGTCAGCCGCGCCCCCAAAAATTCGAGCCGCTCGAAGTGGCGCACGAGATTGCCGATCCGGCCGCCTCGCCCCAACGCGATGCCCAGGCGGCCGGCGAGCGAGAACGGCTCGAGGACTGCATGAAAGGACTCGACGATCGGCGCCGGTCCCTGATCCGGGCGGCGTTTTTCGACGGCTCGACCTATGAAGAGCTGGCGGCGCGGATCGGCTCGCCCCTCGGCACCGTGAAAAGCTGGATCAGGCGCGGGCTGTTGCAACTGCGCGAGTGTCTGGAACGATGAACACCCGCGCAGAGGACCCCGATGATCTCGGCGGGCAGGAACCGCCGTCGGATGAACTGCTCGCCGCGGAATATGTGCTGGGAGTACTCGAGGCGCGCTCGAGGCTCACGGCGGAGGCGCGCATCGGGTCCGACCGCGTCTTTGCCGATCTGGTGTCCGGCTGGCAGCGGCGGCTGGCTCCTCTTGCGCTCGAAGTGCGGCCGGTGGCGGTGCCGGGCCGCGTCTGGACTCGAATTCAGGAGCGCCTCGGCTGGTCTCTCGAGCGCAGAGTGTTTTTCTGGAGGCTCACGGCAGGCGTCGCGGCAACCGCCGCTCTGGCGCTTCTCGCGGTGGACCTCGTGCCCCGCTGGAATCAGCCGACGGTATCGGAAACGCAGCTCACCAAGGCCGTGACCACGCTGGCGCGCGACGATGGTACGCCCGGATGGCTGGCGACCGTGGATGCGCGCCACGGCACGGTGCTGATGGTACCGGTGCCCAGCGCTCCGGACGCACAGGGGCGCGCCGCCGAGCTCTGGCTGATTCCGCCCGGCCAAGCTCCGCGCTCGCTGGGTGCGGTTTCCATCAATCGCGCGCACACGGTGGCGGTGCCGGCGGCACTACGGGCCGATCTGACCGGCCAGGCGGTGCTTGCGATTACCCTGGAGCCGTCCGCCGGAATCCCGCATGCAGCGCCGAGTGGACCCATCATCGCCAAAGGCGCGATACGCCTGTAGCGGGGTCATCGGCCGAGGGTGGAACTTATCGAGGCTGTTGCGGTACCCGCCGCAACTTCGACGTGTCGTAGCCCATCTGTTCGAGCCGCGCAACGGCCGCGGCAAACGCCTCGTCGGATATCACCGGTGTGCGCGCCATGATCCAGGCGTAGTCCCGGGCGTTGCGCGCAATGATGGTCTCGGTGTAGTCCGCGTCGAGGTAGGCCACGATGTACTCCGCCTTGATCGGCCAGATGAACTGCATGCCCCAGACGGCATTGCCGGTTCCGGGCGTGACCGTGCCGACCGGCCGCATGGTCTTGAGCGGTGCATCGAAGCTCTTGTTACGGTAGCGGAACGTGGTTTGAATCCGGCCGTCGGGCCTCAATTCGTAGGACTCGACGGCATCGTAGGCATTGCGCTCCACGAACGACGGGATGTGCGCAATGACGTACCAATCGCCCATGAATCGAGGCAGCACGACCTCGGGCACGGGGGAGATGGGCTTCATGGAGCTGTGGACACAGCCGCAAACGCAAAGTACGCAGAGCGCGGCAAGTACCAGCCCCCGAGCCTTCCCCCGCGACCGATCTTTCCGATGAGGCGACGCAACGGTGAGGCCGCTCATGCCGGACGCACGAAGCGGTAGTGCGACACCAGCCACTCGCTGCCGCCGGCGTATCCGAACAGCTCGGCGCAGGCCATGTAGAACATCCGCCATCGTTGAAACCAGATGGACGCGTTGGCAGCACCGTAGGTTTCGGTCAGCACCTTCATGACGGCTTCCCGATGGGCGTCCATACGATCCAGCCAGCAATTCGCCGTGCGTTCATAATGCGTGCCCTCCACGAGCCATTGGCGCTCGATGCGCAAATCTTGCTGGAACCACAGCAGGGTATGAATGGAGGGCATCAGGCCCCCCGTGAAGAAGTGCTTCCCCATCCAGTCGTCCTCGCCGGAGGTCTCGAACGGATACATGGCGCTCTTGTGCGCGAAGATGTGCACGAACAGTTTGCCGCCGGGCGCGAGCCAGCTGCCGATTTTTGCCAGCAGCACCTCATAGTTGCGGACGTGCTCGAACATCTCCACCGATACGCACCGGTCGAAGTGCGCGGCCGGAAGCTGCAGACGATTCACGTCTTCGACCGTCACGCGAACGTTGCCGAGGTGAAGGCGCCGGCACTCGGCCTCGATGAACTCGCGCTGCGAGCGCGAGTTCGAGACTGCGTGGATCCGGGCTCGCGGGTAACGCTGCGCCATCCAGAGGGTGAGCGAACCCCAGCCGCAGCCGAGCTCGAGGATGTTTTGCCCGTCGCCGAGCTCGGCGCGCTCGGCGTAGCGCTCCAGCATGTCCTCCTCGGCTTGGTCGAGGCTTTCGTCGCCGTACTCGAAGTGAGCGCAAGAGTACTTGAGCCGTTTGCCCAGGCACAGCTGAAAGAATGCGGGCGGCAGCTCGTAGTGCTGCGCGTTCGCGGCATCCGTATGAATGGCGATGGGACTCTCGCGCAACGACTCGATACCCGCTTGAAACCGCACGGCTTGCTGCTCGGCATTGCCGGCGAGCTCCGCGGCCAGACGGCGTTTGCAGAGTGCGCGGATGCCGAGACGCACGAGGGCATCGGGGACGAGCCCGCGTTCTGTCCAGCCCAGAAGGCCGGGACTCAAGTGGTCCTGGGCGTGCTTGGGCTCGACGTCTGTGGTAATTGCGTTCATGGGCGTTCTCGTTTGGAAGAGTGGCCGGCCTCGGCGGGCGGCCGGGGAAACCAGGGGAACAACAGGGGCGTGGATCGCTGATAGCGCCGATAGTCCTCGCCCCGAGTACGCAGTGCCTGGGCTTCGGTGAAAGGAATGCCGCTGACCCAGCGCAGAAACACGTACATGACAACGGGACCCACGAGCGACAGCCAGCCGATGCGGCTGCCGACGGCGAGAGCGACGTAGGTGAACCAGTGCAGCCATTCGAAAAAATAATTCGGATGGCGCGAGTAACGCCACAACCCGGCGCGGCAGGTGCGGCCGCGATTCGCCGGGTCGGCGCGGAAGCGCGCGAGTTGTCGGTCGGCAATCGATTCGCCGACGATGCTCGCGACCCAGATGGTGATGCCCGCCGCAGTCCAGAAGGTTGCCGATGAAACGGGGTTCCGTGCGACGGCCAGAAACGCAATCGAGAACGCCACGATGAGCAGGGCTTGGAATTGAAACATCAGGAACATCTTTCCCTGATGGCCGTGCCAATGCTCGCGCAGCTGCCGGTAGCGGCCGTCCTCCGGCTCGCCCATCACGCGATGCGCCAGGTGCAGCGCCAGCCGTAGACTCCAGAGGCCCGCCAGGATTCCGAGCAGCGCCCGCGGAAGCGGCGCGCCGTCCAGCAATGCGGCGTACAGAATGGCGCCCCCGCCAATCCCGAGGGTCCAGAGCACGTCGACGATGCCGGCGTTACGATGCTTGCGCTGCCACAGCCAGCCGGCCGCCATGACGAGGGCCGCGAGGCACCATAGAAAAGCCATGCACTGCCACGCGTTCATGGGGGGGTCGCGCTGGGCGACGCGCCCGCGGCGGACGCGCTCCGGGGCCAGCGGCGAACGGCATAGAAGAGTACGGTCATGGCGCCAGACCACCCTGCGGCGAGAGCGGCTATCGCGCGGTACGAGGGCGGAACGAAGCGCACGGCGTGGAAACCGCGCGCCGCGCCCCAGTAGGCGATGGGTCCGCCAATGGCGCCGAACACCGCGGCCCACAGCGGATGTCCGGACAGCCAGGAAAGCGACCGGGTCAGCGTGAGCGAGAAAGACGTCCATAACGCCAGTATCCAAAGCGGTGCTCCGCCCACCGGCAGGGCGGGCGCGGGGCCGGCGTAGCGAATCCAGTCCAGCTCGGACAGCGTGCCGTCGATGGCAACGCCGCACACGAAGGCCAGGATCAAAAGCCGCACGTCCAGCGCACGGCGATGGGAGAGCACCATCTGCAGCGCGATGAACGCGCCCGCCGCGGCGAGTCCCAGCCAGGGGCGGCTGCCGCCGGCGGTGCCGACGACCGCGAACCAAACGAGCTGGTAGCCGATGAAATTGGCGAAAGGCTTCATGCCGTGTACCGGGACGGTTTCGAGAACAGAAGATGCGCAACGCCCACGGAGCGCTCCAGGAACCCGCCTTCGCAGTAAGCGAGATAGTAGTCCCACAAACGGATGAACCGATCGTCGAAGCCGAGCGCGCGTACCGCGGGCAGTTGCGCGAGGAAGCGCTCGCGCCAGACTGCCAATGTCCGGGCATAGGACAGCCCGAAGTCGCAAGCGTCGATGAGCGCGAGGTCGCTGACCTTGCTTTTCGCGCTCAGGATGGCGTGCAGAGACGGGATGAAGCTTCCGGGGAACACGTGCCGCTGGATGAAATCGACCGCACGCAACGCCTGTTCGTAGCGATGGTCCTCGATGGTGATGGCTTGGATGAGGGCGAGTCCGTCCGGCTCGAGAAGCTCCGTGACCTTGGCGAAATAGGTTTCGAGGTACTGCGCCCCGACCGCCTCGATCATCTCGATGGAGACGAGCTTGTCGAATCGCCCCTCGAGGTTGCGGTAATCGCAGAGCCGCACCTCGACCCGGTCGTTCAATCCTTGCTGCGCGACACGCTCTTTGGCCAGGACAAATTGCTCACGCGATATGGTGGCGGTCGTGACGTGGCATCCCACGTGCTTGGCGGCATGAATGGCGAAGCCGCCCCAGCCCGTGCCGATTTCAACGACCCGGTCGGTGGGCCGCAGGGCGAGCTTTTGGCAAACGGCATCGAGCTTGCGCGCCGACGCGCGTTCGAGCGAATCGTCCGTCCCGTCCCAGAGGGCGGCCGAGTACATCAGATCGGGGGAGAGGAACAGGCTGAAGAACTCGTTGCCGAGATCGTAGTGAGCCGCGATGTTGCCGCGGCTTCCGCGGCGGGTGTTGCGGCGTAGCGTATGCCAGCCCCGCAGCGCCCAGCCGCTCACTCGCGCGAGCCCCCGTTCCATGCCGTCGAGCAGATCCCGGTTGCGCACCAGGAGGCGAACCAGAGATACGAGCTCCTCGCAATGCCATTCCCCGTCCATGTAGGATTCGGCGGCGCCGACGCTGCCGCCGACTGCGATGGTGCGGTAGGCGCGCAGCTTGCGGATGCGGACGACGACCCGCAGGGCGCGGGTATCCGAGGAGGCTGCGCCGACCGTAACGGAGCCCAATGCGTCCTCGAATACGATCTGCCCCCCCCGAAGTCCCGCGAGCCCGTCGATGATCAACCGTCGACACAGCCGGTCGATGCGACCCGCGCCGTCCGCAACGGCGGATGACGACTCGCCGAGGCGGGCGCCGATGAATTCGCTCATGAATGCCCCGCGACAGCTTTGGGATGGGTATGGATGGGAGTGCCCTTCGCCCACAGGCGCAGGGCCTGCCAGTGAATGGCGGTGATCACGCGCAGGGTCATCAGCGGGTAGTGGCACAAAACCCGGCGAAGCGACGCGGAATCGAGCGGTCTGCGCTCGAGGACCAGCGAGGCATCGAACTCCGCCGATTCCTCGTTCAATACCCGCATGTGCACGCGCAGATTCCGGCCCGGATCGGAGAACCGCCAATCGTATCGGCGATTCATGCCAATGAAGGGCGAGACGTGAAACGTCTTGGCGAAATCCCAGGTCCAGAGCTTGCCTTGCCTGCCGGCGGAGGCGATCGGAAGCACGTACGCCTGGCGCTCCCGCCAGGGTGTATTGGTGATCTCCGCGACGATGCAATCGAGGGTTTCACCGTCGGGCGCGTAGCAGTAGTAAAAGCTTACCGGATTGAATACATACCCAGCGTAGCGCAGATGAGTCAGCAGCCGCACCGGTCCCTCGGGGCGCCGGCCCAGCACGCGAGCCGCGTAATCGCGCACGGCGTCCGAGAGCGGTTGTCGGGAAGATCCGAGATAGTCGCTGCGGCGAAATTCGGCGAGATTGCGCCGGCCGACCGACCACAACCAGCGGCCGGCGAAGACCCGGTCGATCTCGTCGAGATCCAGATAGAGCTGCGCCATGCGGTATCTGAAGGCGTGCGCGTGAGGGGAATGGCGGCGGTGACGCACGACGCCCTCGTAGACGGCGCTCGCGATCACCGGGGCGGGAGCGGGGGGCGGAGCGAGGCTCATGCGGCGAGCTCTGAGGTCGATTGCCGATCCGCACTTTCGTCGAAAGCCTCCAGGCCCCACGGCGCGCCAAGTGCGGTCGCGACCTCGACCGCGCTTCGCATGCCGTCTTCGTGAAACCCCCAGCCCCAGTACGCTCCGGCGAACCAGGTCCGACGAATGCCCTGGATGTCTTGCTTGCGGGCCTGGGCAGCCACCGACTGGTGACTATAAACGGGATGATGATAGCGAAGCGTTTTAAGGACGGCCCGCGGATTAATCGGGCGACTCGGGTTCAGGGTGACGATCAAAGGACTGGGGGAGGAGAGTCCCTGCAGAAGGTTCATGCAATAGCTGACGGTGCACGTCCGCGTGGCTACGCGGGGTACCAGTGCATTCCATGCGGCCCACGCGCGACGATTTCGGGGCAGTAGGTCCGCATCGGTGTGCAAAACGGCATCGTTGACCTGATAGCGCAGGGCACCGAGCACCTCACGCTCGATGGGCGAGGCTTCATCGAGCAGCGACAATGCCTGATCGCTGTGACAGGCAAACACCACCTGGTCGAACACCTCGACACCCGCATCGGTGGCGAGCTGCACCGACTGCGGGCCTCGAACGACCCTTCGGACCGGACAACTCGTGCGCTCCTCGACCGACCAGCGCGCCCGCAACGCCGCGACATAGGTATCGGACCCACCGGCAACGACCCGCCAAACCGGGCGGCTCTGTACGTTGAGCATCTGATGATTGGCCATGAACTGCACGAGATACCGGGCCGGGAACGATAATATCTCCTCGGGCGGGGAGGACCAGAGCGCGCAGGCCATGGGCACCAGATGGTCGTCGCGGAACGCGGCGCCGTATTGGCCATCGCGGAGGAATTCGCCGAGCGTGGGACCCGGGCGGTCGAGGTCGAGCAACGCGGGCGCTTCACGGTAGAAGCGCATGAGGTCGCGGACCATGCCGAGGAAGCGAGGCGATACGAGGTTCCTTCGCTGGCAAAACATGCCGGCCAGATTGGTCGCGTTGTATTCGAGCCCGCTGGCCTCGTTGCGAACGGAGAAACTCATGGTCGTAGGCTGAGATTCGACGCGCAGCTCCCCGAGGAGCCGTGTCAACAGCGGGTAGTGGAGCGGGCTGTACACGATGAAGCCGGTATCGACCCGGTAATGGCGGCCGCCCAAGTCGATATCGTGGGTATGGGTGTGCCCACCCAGGTAATCGTTCGCTTCGAATAGCGAGACGCGATGCTTGCGCGACAGCAACCACGAGCACATGAGACCGGAGATTCCGGCACCGATGACCGCAATGCGCACTGCTTCAGCTCCTCGAAGGAAAAGGATCCCTTCTGTGCATACGGACGGGCGCACGTTTCGGATGCACGAACGATGGGTTCGGGCGCTGCTTTTCGTGGTCAGCTCCGGCAGCTTGCGCTCAGCGGCAGCGCTGCTGCTCGTTCAACCTCATCGTCCGACACGAGCTCCTGGTGCGCGTCGGACGGAAATTCGATCCGCACGTTCTGATTGTGCCCGGAGTCGTCGCGAATGTTCCCGATGCCTTGATATTCCTCCAAGCGCCGCCCGCCTGGATCGTAGGCGAGATCGATGGAGGGCAGCGCAAAGCCGTACCAGGCCTTGAGAGTCATCTTGAGTTCCCTGACAGGGCGGCCGTCGAGCGTGCCGTCGGCCGCGTCCGCGATTCGAAAATCCACAAACTTGAAATGATCCGGCAGCAGAAACGGAATGCGCCTCGATTGTCCGGCGGAAAAGTCCCGCCAATGGGCGCGGATGAAGGCATCGAAGCCGGCATCGATGACGCCATCCGAATCCGGCGGCAGGGGGTGGACCACGATCGGCGCCTTTGCGTTTTGCTGCACGAAGATCTCGCGCGATCCGCCCTGGCTATGCACGCCTTCCCGATAGCCGTCGCGTGCATCCAAAAACTCGAAGTCCGGTGCGATGTCGGTCGGGGAGGCGCGAACTTCTTTCCGGGCGAACGGCTTGCCGTCGGCGCATCGATACAAGGTCAGCCGTTGCGCAACGCCGTCCCGTGTGAACAGCCAATCGGTTTCCCGATAGGCCAAATGGTCGGTACCGCGTACGTAAGCGAGGCCCTCGTGACGCTCGGCGGCCGGAGCCGCGGATGGCGAAAAAACGATTGCGCAGGCAATAATCGGCAGTTGTCGGACGCGCTGGGTCATATCCGTCATTACGCAGCGCGGGAGGAGTCGGATGCACCTGAGCCAACAGCCAAGGAGCGGAACGGGGCGGGTCCACGCCGGGAAAGGCCCCCGCGGGCAGCCGGCTCGCTGAAGATCGACGCCGCTTCAGCCGGTGCGCAGCACCGCGGTCAACTCGATCTCCGGGACACTCGCCAGAGCCTTGGAGAGCGGGCAGTCGGCCTTGGCCTTCGCCGCGATTTTCTGAAACGTCGCCTCGTCGATCCCGGGAACGGTCGCTTCGAGCGTGAGAGCGATGTGTTCGATCGAGAAGCCACCCCCCTTCATGACCAGGCGCACGGCGGCTTTGGTGTCGACGCTCTTGGTGTCGAAGCCGGCCGAATCGCAAGCAAAAGAGAATGCCATGGTGAAGCATGCCGCATGTGCAGCCCCCAACAGCTCCTCGGGATTGGTCCCCTTCTTGTCATCCTCGAATCGGCTCGCAAACCCGTATGGATAGGCCTTCAGTGCGGCGGTTTCGGTGCTGATCCGACCGACCCCTTGTTTGCCTCGACCTTCCCAGTGCACGGTGGCTGTCTTGTCGGCCATAGTGAATTTCCTCGAGTGGTGGTTTGGGGAATTAGAGAGGTTACTACGCCGCCCGTGTCGCGCCAGCCACGCGGACGCCGGACACGCGTAGGACTTCAGGTGGCATTCGCGCGATTGGCACGCCACTTGCTAAATCCAGTCATGAACCCCATGACACCCGCGTTCCAGGCTCCGATCATCTCGGTTGCCAAAGCCCCCCCTGCGAGCGAGAGTGCCTCGCCAAGCGGCGCCCAATCGGCCGATTTCAACAAAAGTACCGGTAGCGCCTCGAATTTCGCGGGCACATTAAGTCAAGTGAACGGCAGGCCGGGCAAGAAAAGCGAACCACCCAAGAATCACGCCGCCGTATCGGGCGGCGCTTCTTTGCCGGCAGACGGCAGCGCATCGCCGCTTGCGGCGGCCGCCGCCGCAGCGGCCTCCGCGGCAACGGCTTCGTCGACACAAGCTGATCCTACCTCCTCCGCGGCAGGCGCCGGGGACTCGGCGCCTGTTTCGGCCCTCGCCGGGGCGGGTGGGGCGGCAACCGGCACGACGGTCCCCACCGGGGAATCAGGGGCCGCGAGTTCGGGGGGCACCGCTTCTGTGGACAAGTCCGCGGCTAGCGGGCTTGCGGGCGAGGGCGCCGCCGCCCAGAGCGTTGCTTCGGACCTTGCAGATGCAACGGCGAAATCAGCGGCAGCAGCGGCGCCCCCCGCTCCGCCGGCCAGCACGCCGACGAGTGCGGGGACAGGTGCGGCCACAGGTGCGGCCGCAGGTGCCGGCCAGAATGCCGGTGGCACCGAGGCGGCGGGCAATGCGGTCATTGCCGGCAATGCCGCCGCCGCGGCATCGGCCACGGACGCAGCGGACTCGGCCGCGGCTACCGTAGCAGCCACGGCCGGGCAAGCGTCCGCATCAGGCGCAATGTCTCGCGCAAGCGGGCCCACCCGGACGGGGGTGGCGGCTGCACCCGCGGCGAAAGCGCTCGGTTCTGGCGAGTACCAAAGTGGCGACAGCGCGGGCGGCGTGAACGAAACCGGCAGCGCCTCGGGTGCTGCTCAAGCCACGCAAACCCTGGGCCAGGCGCAAATCAATCTCGCGCTGGCGGAAGGTTCGGACGCCACCGGCGCCACGGCTTCTGTGCTACAGGCTGCCAATTCAGCGGTGTCCTCTGCGCCGCTGCAGGCGCCGGTGATGTCGAGCGTCATCACTGCGACCGCCGGCGACGGCTCCGCGCTTTCGGCGACGGCTCCGGTGGTGGCGGCGGCTGTGCTGTCGGCGTCAGATTCCACGGGGCTCGCGAGCGGCGGCGGTTCTCCTGCGCACGGTGATGCCGGCAATTCCGGCACCGGCCTCGGCGGCTCCGGCGGCTCCGGCAGCGACGGTGCCGCGGCGCTCCAGCAACTCAACGCCGCCCCGGCGTCTTCCTCTAGCGATTCCACACCCGCCGCGACGCTCCGCGTGCACGCTCCGGTGGACAGCGCGGATTTCCCCCAAGCGGTGACGGACCGGGTGTCCTTCGCGGTCGATAACAATTGGAGCAGCACCAAGCTTCAAGTCAATCCTCCGCAGCTTGGCCCCATCGATCTGCAAATCGCAGTTCAAGGCGATCATGCCCAGGTAATGATGAGCACGCACAGTGCGGTGACTCGCGAAGCACTGGAGTCGAGTCTGCCCAAGCTCAAGGAAATGTTGAGCTCGCAGGGTTTCACGCAGGTCAGCGTCGACATTTCGCAGCGCTCCTTTCAGGACCGGTCGGCGTTCAGCCAGCCTTACACAGGGACCAAATCGGGTCGCGGCGCCTCTGCCGTCGCCGCGGCAGCTCCCGTGTCGGCGCCGTCGAGCGCGGCGCGCAGCTCGACCGGGGCTCTCGACGCTTACGCTTAACGGACCGTCCGGGCATGCCCCGTCGCGGCAGCCACCCCCCGGGCCAGGCGATCGATGCCGCCGCGTGCCATGTAATACTTGAGCGCGGGCGTCGTGATCACGGTGCTGACGATGGCCATGATCACCAACATGGTGAAGACCGTCGGCGATATCACGCCAAGGTCGAGTCCGACATTGATCACGATGAGCTCCATCAGCGCCCTCGTGTTCATCATGTAGCCGATCATGGCCGATTCGGCGTGATTGAAGCGTGAGCGCCTCGCCGCCCAGTAGGCGGCAGCGAATTTGCTGATATTGGCCGCGGCGACCACCGCCAAGCACCAGCCCCAGTCACCCGCGCCGAGGCTCCCGATGGACGTACGCAGGCCCGTATAAGTGAAAAAGATCGGCAGGAAAAAGACCGTCACGAAATCGCCGACGCGCTCACGCCACGCCTCGACCAGCTGCGGCTCGTCGTACAAGATGACGCCCATCATGAAGCCGCCGAATATCGCGAAAATCCCGATCTGATAAGTGGCCATGGCGCCCAGGAAGGCGACGCAGATCAAGCCGCCCAACAGGTTCGCCGACATCTTGCCGCCGTGCGGATTCGAGCGTCGCACGGCGCGTTTCAGCATAGGTCTCACGAAGTACATGCTGATCAGCCCGAACGCGACCACCATGACAACCTTGAGCGCGAACATGCGGGGGTCGAAGTTACTCACCGTCAGCGCGGTGATGAAGGCCAGCAGGAGCCATCCGACCACGTCGTTGGCGGCGGCAGAAGCGATGGCGATTACGCCGAGCTTCGTGCGCGTAAGATCGAGCTCGATCATGATCCTTCCAAGGATCGGCAGCGCCGTGATCGAGAACGCGGTCGCGACGAACAGCGCCGAATCGACGCGGGAACCCGGGGATGTTGCGGCGGACGGCATCCAGAACCCCAACGCAAAGCCGCTCGCGAACGGCACGAGCAGGCAGGCCGCGGAAACGCGCAGCACGGCGGCGCGATTGCGGCGCTCGGCGAGGTGCTCGAAATCGAATTCCATGCCGATTTGAAACAGCAGCAGGATGAGGCCGAGGCCCGACAGGATTTGCAGCGGTTCGGGCGGCGCGGAGTGGAACACGGCAGCGAAGGTCCGCGGAGCCACCCAGCCGAACAGCGAAGGACCCAGGAGAATTCCGACGATGATTTCGCCGACCGCGGAGGATTGACCGCATCGCCGCGCGATCGCTCCCCCGGCCCGTCCCGCCAAGATGATGACGGCAAGCTCCAACAGCGTGTAAAAGAGCAGCAGCTCCGTTTTGTGCGGACCCGCGAGTGACGGAGCGTTCACGCCGTCACGCCAGGCCGCCGTTGATGGAGATGATCTGTCCGGTGATGTAACCGGCTTCCGGCGAGGCGAGATAGTTCACGAGACCTGCCACCTCGTCCGCGGTGCCCGCCCTCTTCATCGGCACCAGGTTCGCGATCGTCGCGGCATCGAACACCGCATCGCTCATGTTGCTGGAGATGATCCCCGGGGCAACCGCATTGACCGTGATACCCCGGCTCGCTACTTCGAGACTCAGCGACTTGGTGGCGGCGTTCAGTGCGCCTTTGGCCGCAGCATAGTTGACCTGTCCGCGGTTGCCGATGAGGGCCGTGACGGACGACAGGGTGATGACGCGTCCCCAGCGGGTGCGGATCATGGGCAGCATCAGGGGCTGCGTCACGTTGTAGAAACCGTTGACGGACACGTCCAACACCCGCCGCCATTGATCCACGCTCATCCCCGGAAACGCGGCATCGTCGTGGATTCCCGCGTTATTCACGAGGATCTGGATGGGGCTTTCCTCGACCAGCCCGTCGAGGACCGCACGCGCCGCCTCGGTGTCGGTTACGTCGAACGCCACGGCCCGTGCTCGTCCTCCAGCGTCGACGATTGCGCGCGCCACCGCCTGCGCCTCCTCGAGCCTGCGATTCGCGTGCACATGCACGAAGTGTCCCGCAGCACCGAGGCGACGGCAGATCGCTGCGCCGAGGCTTCCGCTGCCGCCGGTTACCAAGGCCACCCTGGGCGATGGGCTCACGGCGTCGGCCCGGCCGTGGCGATGCGGCCCGCGTCGAGCACGACAGTTGCCCGGCCGCTGATCAGGCGCGAGGCCGAGGATCGCAGCTCGAATTCGTACAGGGCCGTACCCTCATCGCCCATGATGCGCACCACCTCACAGAGCAAATTCGATTCCACGTCATCGAGACGCCTCGCCCAAAAACGG
Organism: Steroidobacteraceae bacterium; assembly: GCA_050012215.1. Taxonomy (GTDB): domain Bacteria; phylum Pseudomonadota; class Gammaproteobacteria; order Steroidobacterales; family Steroidobacteraceae; genus Bog-1198. The sequence goes on along the minus strand of JBEKHO010000012.1, from coordinate 42,124 downwards.
ACGCCCCGAACGCTCGCAAGGAGCCCGGCGCGAGGCCTGCCTGCGGAACCTTCCGCCAGGATGGCGCCGTGCACGGCCATCGTCTGTGCCGCCAATTCTATACCGCAAGCGATTCCGAGCCTGCCGTGTGCGCGCAACGGGTGATCGGCGGCGCGGTGGCCGCTGCTCGAACATACGATGCGGTCCGCGCTCCAGTCGATCACCCCGTCGATGAGACACATGCGGCCTTGATGCGGTATTCGGCGCTCGATCCAGGTGCGGTCCATCTTCAGCGACACGGCGTCACATCCACGGCGACGCTGCGCACGTCCAGATAGTCGAGGATCACGCGCCCCGGCTCGACGAGCGCGAGCTGTCGGATCAACGGCAGCGCGCGCGCGGCCGGTACGCCGCGGCGAAGCGCCTCGAGGCGCGAATCCTGCAAGACATCGGCCTCGCCGGCGTCTAGCGCCGCCTCCACCCGCGCCACGGATCGATCATCGCGGCTCGGCGCCAACACCAGCGCGACCCCGAAAGCATCCGGCAGCGGCCGCTTGGAGTGCAACGGCGCCGGATACTCCGTGTCGTAGGCGACCAGCAGGACGGGTTCCCGATCCACGCAGACTTGCGTGAGCGCTTCCAGGAGGCCTGCGCAAAAGCTGGCGTCGAAGGCGCATAGCACGGTTGAGGCCACGGTGGCACCGGTCGCGATGCTCCAATAGCCGGCGGACGCGTTGTGAACCGAATTCGAGAAGCGGGTGGGGGAGATCTCACGCGGCTCCGCCGCGAGCGCCTGACAAATCTCGTGGCAGTTGTGTCCGTCTCCGCCGGATGAAGAGAAGACGCTGCGCAGATGCTCGGGCGTCGCGCGCGCATTGCCCACAGCTTCCGATGCGATCGCGAGTGCGAGCTTCACCACACGACCGGTGCGTCGACGTTCCGTCGGGGGCAGAAGCCCGGGTGACGGCAGCAGTGTCGGCTGCGGTGCGTAATCTTTGCGGCCGGCGAGCACCGCCGCGGCGTCCGGCCAATCGGAGATCCCCGGCCCGAGGACGCCGACGCCTTGCACGAAAGCCTCGAGCTTCATCCCGCGCGCCCCAGAATCAGACTGCAATTCGTCCCTCCGAATCCGAAGGAGTTGCTCAGCACGCGCGCCACGGGACCGATGCGCCTGCTAGTCAGGTAGTGCGCGGTCAACGCCGGGTCGACCTGCTTCGTATTCACGCCGGCCGGCATCAAACCGCGGCGCAACGCCAAGGCGCCAATCACGGCCTCCAGCGCGCCGGCGGCTCCGAGTGTGTGGCCGGTCGCCCCCTTGGTCGAACTGCACGGAGTTGCGGTGCCGAACACGCAGGTCACCGCATGACTCTCGGCACGATCATTGCTCGGCGTACCCGTGCCGTGCAGGTTGATGTAATCGATGTCGGAAGGCTCGAGGCCCGCATCCGCCAAGGCGAGCTGCATGGCGAGAATCGCGCCCCGTCCCTCGGGATGAGGCGCGGACATGTGGTACGCATCGTTCGATTCACCCACGCCGAGAAGAAGCACGTCGTCCCCGGCCGTACTGTCCGACACCCGTTCGAGGAGCGCGAACGCGGCAGCCTCACCGATCGAGATGCCGTCGCGCGCCACGTCGAAGGGACGAGAGGGGGTGGGCGAGCAGAGCTGCAGCGAGTGAAAGCCGTAGAGCGTCGTCAGGCAGAGCGAGTCCACCCCACCGATCAGCGCGGCGTCGATGAGATCCGCCTCGAGCATGCGCCGCGCCGTCGCGAATACTTTCGCGCTCGATGCACAAGCGCACGACACCACCACCGCGGGCCCCTCGAGCTCGAGGCGCCGGCGCAAGTAGTCCGCGACCGAGAAGGAGTTGTGAGTGGCCCCATAGTCGAAGTCCGGCGGCAGCTCACCGGTAAGGGGATCGCGCCGACGATAGGCGAGCTCGGTTTGCAGAATGCCCGATGTGCTGGTGCCCAGGAAGACGCCAACCCGCCGCGGGCCCCAACGACGCGCCGCCTCCTCGACGGTCGCATCGAAGCCATCCTGCCGCACGGCAAGCTCGGCCAATCGGTTGTTCCGGCAGTCGAATCGCCGAAGCTCGGCCGGAAGCGACCGATCATCGACGCCCGCCACCTCGCCCACATGCGTATCGAGCCTCACCGTCTCGAAACCGCACGCCTTCAGCCCGCTGCGTTCATCCATCAACGCGGCTAACGTTTGCTCGAGACCGCGGCCGATACAGCTCGTGGCCGTGAACGCCCGGACGACCGCGGGCCTCCTCATCAGCGGGTCCCTCACGTGAACGCCGCGCGCAGAGTGACGGGCTGCAATTGCCGGCTGCGCAGCGTTTCGAGCAATCGCGGCAGTACCTCGACGATCACGGGAGCTCCCAATCGCCCACGCGCGCAGTGCCCGTCGTGAAGCAGAAGGATGTCCCCCGCTGCAAGCGAGCGGGTCAGGCGCCGATAGACCTGGTCGGAGTCGCGATTCACGGTGTCGAATCCCCGGCGCGTCCAGGTCGCGAGCTTGAGTTGCAGCCGGCACAGCACCGGGTCGAGAAACGGGTTGCGCAGACCTGCCGGCGCCCGGAAAAACCGCGGGCCGTCGCCCGTGACGCGCGCGATGCTGTGCTGAGCCTCGATGATCTCCCGTTCGATGCCGCGAGGGCCCATGAGCGAGAAGTCGTGTCGATGATGTTGACTGTGGTTCTCGATGGTATGCCCGAGGCGCACGATCTCGCGCGCGAGCTCCGGGTGGCGCTCGATCCGCTCGCCCACGCAGAAAAAGCTCGCCTGCGCGCGATACACGCCGAGCAGCGAGAGTACCTGCGGAGTCACCTCCGGGTCCGGACCGTCGTCGATGGTGATGGCGACTTCACCCCGGGCGGCGCTGCTTCGGGGCAATCGAGTCAAATTCGGACCGAGCCACCGGCATCTCGGCCAGAGGCCCGCACCCGTCAACACGGCATGGTCGAGCATCACCGCGCCCAAGGCCCACGGCCAGAGGGTCGGACGCATCAGCGTCAGAGCGGCCGCGCCCACATGCAAGCCCGCTGAGGCGTAGAGAAGGGGCGAGGGGGCCCAGCGCGGCGGCGTGTCCTGGCTCATAGAAATTTCGAAATCAGAAATCGCTCCCACAATGTGTACCAGGTCGGCCAATCATGGCCGCCCTCCGCCACATCGACCATGTCGGGCGCCAGCCCCTCGCCCATGAGGGCGTGAGCTTGCGCAAAGCGGTCCTGGCGTCCGTAACCCAGGTACAGCGGCCGCGCCGCGAATCCGGGCTCGCCGCTGCCGTCTCGAATGAAACGCCATATTCGACGCTCCTCGTCCGATTGCGCAAGGGGCCCTGGATCCCAGGCGGCGAGGCCCGGTGCCGCGGCGATCTCGGCGATCAGTTGCCGGTTGCCGAGGTACGGCGCGAGCAAGCAAAGTCCGTCACAGGGGCCCGCGCGCGTGGCCGCATAATCCAGTGCAAAAAAGCCGCCGAGCGAGATCCCCGCCAGCCAGATCGAGCGGCAACCGGCGGCACGCGCCGGCGCCACGATCTCGCGCGCCAGGTTCTCGATCACGCTGCGGTCGCCGACATGCTCGAGTTCGACCTGAAGGAATTGGAGATCGATGGCGAGACGGCGTTTGCGCGTCGCGGCCTCGAACCCGGCCCGCAGAAAATCTTCCGGGCCCTGGAAAATGCCGGGGAGCCATATCATACGCACCGGCGCCACGACCCCCGATGTCGCCTCGCAGACTATACTATGCATGCAGGGGGGGTCAGTATCCCGGCGAATATCAGCGCGAGCAGCGCTCCCGGCGCCACCGTGGTGCCGAGCGCCTCCAGCACCGGTACCCCCGAGAAGGACAAGAGGCCGAAGCCGATGACGGTGCACGCATTGGCGATGCAGAGCGAGGCCAGAGTCGCGCCTGAATCCCCGCCGTCGCGGTGCTGCGAGTCGAAAAACAAGGCATAGTTCGATCCAATGGCGACGATGAGCAGCATCCCGACCAGATGCAATATCGTCAATCGCACCTGAAACAGAGCCAGCGCCGCGGCGACGACGAGGACGGCGAGCACCAGCGGCGCGAGCACCCGCGCGGCACGGCCGGGAGATTTCAAGGCGATCAGCAGAAGCACGACGATGGCAAGGGAACCCGCAAAGGACAGGCGCATGGCGTCGCGCAGGTAGTCCGAGTAGAGCGCGTCGGATTCGTGCTTAAGATCGAGCACCTGGGCACTGCAGTGTGCAGCCGCGAGCGCGAGTCTCACCCGCTCGATATCGATGTGCGGGTGGGAAGCGCCGGCGGCGTGAAGCGGCAGGAGCGCAGTCCAGCCGCCCGCAGAATGCATGGTCAAGGACGTAAGGCCCGCCGCCAGGGACGTGCCGTCGAGATCCGCGGCACTCATCAGCGGGCCTCGCCGAGCCGCTTCGACATCGCTTTTGAACGGACTCAATTGACCGGCATCGAGCGGCAGGTCATCGACGGCATGATCGAGGTTGCGGGCGAGCGTCGCGGGGTCCGGGAGGCTCGCGCGCCGTGCGGCTTGCGTCTCATGGCTCGGCAGATAGACCGCCGGGCTGTCGACGCCGCCGATGATCTTCTCCGCAATCAACGGCTCGAGCGCGCGCGCCGCGCGTTCGGCGCCGGCAAGCGCTGCGTCGAGGCTCGCGCCCGATACGACGACCAGGTCGAGCGAATCGGGGGCACCCAAGTCGGCTCGCAGCTGGGCATCCAGGCGCAGTTGCGCTGCAGGGATCGGGCTCAAACTCGATAGTTCGCCGCTCCACAGGGTGTGGCGGGCGATGATCAGTAGACCGGTCGATGCTGCCGCGAGGAATATGGCCAGGGTCCACGGGATCGCCGCACGGGCCCGGATCGAACGCAGCCGGCTCGCGATCCGCCCGCCCGCCGGCGCGAGGTCGCGCACCGAGAAATTTCGCGGCAACAAAACGGGCAGTACGAACCGCGTCACGGCCGCGGCCGCGACGAGGCCGCTGACCGAATAGGCGCCGAGCTGTGCGAGTCCCGGAAATCCCGATGGCAGGAGCGATGCGAAGCCGCATACCGAGGTGAGCATGCCGAGTCTCATGGTGGGCCACAGGCGCTGTTCCCAGCGCTCCGTCACGCCGCCCGCGGATTGGATGAAGAAGTAGATGGAATAGTCCACGGCCTCGCCGATCAAGGTGATGCCGAAACCCAACGTGATGCCGTGCACCACGCCAAAGCCGAGCGCCACCGCGGCCACCCCGACGAGAGCGCCGCTGGCCACCGGCAGAAGGCCCAGTACAAGCGCTGACGGCGAGCGGTACACCACCAGAAGAATCATGGCGACGAGCACGCTGCTCGCGATGGAAAGGCGCACCACCGCATGCTCGATCTTCGCGCGCGAGGCTACGGCGAACACGCCCGGACCGCTCATGACCAGTTCAACGCGTCCAGCGTGCGGCATGCCGATGGCGGCCCGCGCAGCCTCGAACGCAGCACGCACCGCGGCCAATGCGTGCTCCTGGGCATCCGTGTCGGAGCCCGATGCGGCCGTCTCGGCGATCAGCAAGCTGCGTGAGCCGTCCGCGGAGGTCCAAACGCCGCCCTTCGGGCGCGGCGCCTGCGTGCGGGACAGCTGATCGATTACCGCAAGCATCTCACCGGTCGGATCGCGGACCACGAGCGACTGAAGGGCAAGTCCCTCGGGCGATGCGAGATCTGCGACGGTATCCTGCATGGATGCCTTGAGGCCCGCTGCGGTGAAGTGCTCCGGGGTGACCGCATCGCTCAACAGGTACCGATGGGCGAATAGAAATTCGCGGTCTCGATCCGCCGTGGCGGAATCGCCGTTGCCGACGTTCGAGAACTCGCGGTCGCCGCGCAGCGCGAGCGCGAGCGCCTCGGACAACTCGGCCCGAGCCTCGATGTCGCCTCCCGCGAGCGCGATCAATAAGAGGCGCGAACCGGGTCCGTCGCGCAGTTGATCCACGAGCAGCCGCTGTGCCGGCGTTGGACGAGCCGGCAGGAATGCCGACAGGTCGGCTACATACCGCGCATGGAGCGCCACCCATGCCGCCAACGCGAGGCAACCGAGCCATACTCCGACGGGCCACGCCCTGCGCACGCTCATGGCGCCGGATGATTGCGCAACGTCATGAGCGAGCGGTCGCCGTTGGCCTCGAAGATTTCCACCTTGGATAGTACGTCGCGCGAGCCGTCGATGCGCACTCGCGAGACCGTGCTCGAGACTTTCGGATCGCGCGGCGAGAGCGTCAGCGTCCAGCGCTGCAGATTGCCGGAAAAATCGACGTTGAATGCGCGCTCGAGCGCGGGCAGATCGCCGGCGAGTGTCGCGCGCAGGCTTTCGATGAACGGCAGCAACGACGGATAAGCCGCAAGCTCCAGCACGTGAGTGTGGCCTTTGCGTTCGACCGTGACCTCATCCCCATCGAGCACCAATCTCTCGGGCCTCGGTTCGACGGTGCGCTTCTCGAGTCGGCGTGGGGCGTCATAGGTCATCACCCCAAAGGACTCCACCGGCCGCTTGAGTACCGCGAGAAAATGCTGTTCGACGAAGTCCACCTGGCCGTGCCGGCGCGCCGCGAGCAAACTCATGAGCTCTTGGAGATCATCGGACGAGGAACGCACGATCGGCGGCGAAAGGGCGAGCAGAGCGGCCAGGACCAGCCATCCCGGCCATCGCGGCGCGCTTTGCAGGGCCGGCCGGGGCCACCGCCAAGGTCTGTGCCGCCTCATGCGTCCGATGGGTCGGATTGCCCGCGCCAGAAGTCGAAGAAGTTGAACCAATTGAAAGGATCGGAGCGGCAATAGCGATCGAGGAGCACGGCATAACGCTCGATGGCGCGATGCACCTCGGCTTCGCGATCTCCCGCGGGAATCTTCGAGAAATCCGCGATCGGCTCGAAGACCACGTGGTAGCGGTTGCCTCCGCGATACAGTCCCGCCATGAAGATGACCGGCCGCCGCAGAATCGCCGCCGCCCGCATGGGACCGGTGGGCAACCCCGCTTCCCGGCCGAGCAGCGTCACGCGGTGCACGGGCTCCTCGCCCAGTGTGCGATCGCCGAGCACGCCCACGAACGCGCCGCCGTCGAGGCGGTCGGCGATGCGCAGCATCGCGTCGATCTGACCGAGCGGAATGATGTCGGGCTTCGCGTGGTGCCCGATTGCCACCAGCAAGGTGTTGATTTTTCGCGCGTTGTGCTCGTACATGGCCATCGATACGTGAAGGCCCGGCTGACGGCGCCCGACACTCGCCATGACCTCGAAGCTGCCCAAATGCGCTCCCATCAAGAAAGCGCCGCGGCCGGCGTCGAGTTGCGCCTGCATCAGAGCCTCGCCCTCGACGCTGCACTCGAAACGCTCGTATTGCTCGTTGACCAGGTAAACCCGATCATGAATGCAGGTGGCGAAATACAGCACGTGCTTGAAGCGCTCCAGCACACCCGGCGATCGGCCGAGCGCGAGCCTCAAGTAGCGGCGTGAGTGGCGAAGAGCGCGCGGAGCGAACAAGAAGAAATACCCGGCGATACCGTAGAGCACGACGCGTGTAACCCGGCGACCCAGATGCAGCGACAGATAGGCCATCAAACGGAGCAGCCACTGGCTGCCCCGCTCGCGGTAGCCGATCCACTCCGCCGGCTGACCACGGACGGATTCCCGTTGAGACTTTCCCGCGATGGGCGTTGTTTCCATGGCTCGCGAGGGTTCAGCCCTCATCGGACATCGTCCGCGGGGGCTCGAGACAGCGAGCCGGCGAGTGCGGATCGATCCGCCACCCGCACCGCAAAGCGCACCGTGCCCTCCGCGCCTCCCGAGTGCTCGAGCGTGAGCGCATCGCCTGGCCGCACGCTCTCCAGGAATTTTGCCGCAGTCAGTTGCCACTGCGTGATGTCGATGCCCAGATCCATTTCGATGATCCGGAGTGCTTCGTCGAGTAGTACTGCGCCCGGAAGAATCGGCATTTCGGGGAAGTGCCCCGCAAACGCCGGATGGTCGGCCGCGATGCCGATCGAGTGCCGGTACTGGGCGCGCTCAGGGGTTGCCATGGGGCGAGCGCTTGGAAGCGCCGGACTCTGTCGTGAGCGTCGACAGGTGCTGATCGACGAGGGCCTCGAGCGCCTGATGCGGGAGCTTCCCGGTTGCGTTTCTCGGCAACCGGTTGACCAGCAGAAGCGGGCGGGGGAGAAACACGGGGTCGATGCGTTCGCGAAGGTTTTCGAGGAGCGAGGCGGCGCTCAAGCCCGGAGCAACCGCCACGGCTGCCAGGCGGGCGATGCCGGTGGCGCCCGCGTGATCGCGGTCGCGCAGAAAGAATGCGCCGTCCTGCACGCCCGGGATGGCGTTCAACTGCGCATTCAGATAACCGAAGGAGCTGCGCTTGCCCGCGACGTTCACCAGATCCGCCGTGCGTCCGTGCAAGGTGAATTCCCGCTCGCCGGAAAGCTCGATCACGTCGCACATCGGCGTCATCTGCTCGACGTGTCCTCCGTACGCGTAAGTTTGGCCATTGTCCGCGCGCAGCCGCACGTCGGGGAACAAGCGGAACGCCTCCGATTCTCCCGTTCGCCGTATCGCGATCTGACCGGTTTCGGTGGACCCGTATATCTCGAGCAACGGGGCACCTGAGCGGATTTCCGCCTCTCGTGCGAGCTCGGGCGACAGCGGCGCGGTGGCGGAAACGATGAGATCGAGCGCGGGCCAGGGGAGACCCGCGGCCATGAGCGTGCGCAGATGCACCGGTGTGGTGATCAGAGCACGCCGTCGCGGAGCCTCGGCGACTGCGAGTGCGATATCCGCAGGGAAGAAAGGGCGTTCGGCCGTGAACGCGTTGGCGCTCTGCAGCGCTACCAGCACGGTGGACTCGAACCCATACATATGCTGCGGCGGCACCGTTCCGATCAGCGTGAACCCGCGCCCGTCGGCGATCTTGAGTTCGCCGGCTTCGGCGCGGACGCAGCCGGCAAGCCGCCCCCAAGTTTTCCGGTATGGGAGCGGAGTGCCGGTCGATCCCGAAGTGAACACGATCGCGGCGAGTTGGTCGTCTGGGATTTGTGGCACCCGGAACGTCCCGGGCGGGCGCACCTGCGAGTCGACCGCGGCCATGGCATCCGAATATCGAATCCGGGGCAGATCGATGGTGCAGCCCTCGTCGTCCGTGAGACAGAAGGCATCGGGCGCGAATTGCAGCAGGTGTCTGATGACTTCGGGCGTGTGCGTCGATGGCAACAGGCTCACCCGGCCTGTCATGAGGCTCGCCGCGAGCCCGACTGCGAATCGATAGCGGTCTGCGCAGGCGTTGAGCAGATGACGCCCCGGCGGCAGCGATTCGGCAAGTTGCTGTGCGTCATCGAGGAACTGTTGAGCGCGCAGGGCGCGCCCGCCGCGGTAGGCGACGATCGAGTCCGCCGACGGGTGAGAGAGGAGCGCGGTCACGTCCATCCGATCATCGGCTCGACAAAAAAACCCGCACCGAGGCGAGTATTCCGCGCCGCTCCGTCTCCGGAAGCGCATGACGCCGCACGGCATACTCGGCCACGAACATGAGACCGACCAGGGGCAGGGCGATGAAATTCACGAACAGCGACCAGACCGTCAGCGAAGCGAATGCATACAGCCCCAAAATCGTCAGGGTCAACGCGCCGAAGAAGACTGCCCACGCCACCGTGACCTGGCGGGTGTAGCGAACTTCGCGCGGGGACAAGGGGCCGTGCAGCCGATCGGCCAAGCGGGTGCACAGGGCGAGGTTCCCCGGGCCCAGGGAGCGCCCGAAACCGAACGCCAGGAGGCTGTACATCCCGCATTCTTGGATCAAGTAAACCATAGAAAACTTCTTCTCGAGCTGCGCCCACCCATCATACAAGAGCAAAGCCAGGGCCACTGTCAGAGGTCCGGCAATCCAAGGCCGGGCTGATCGCCAAAGCAGACTCAATCCCAAAACGACCGGTAACGTCAGGGCGAGGGCGGCTCCCATGCCCTGCCTGGCGTGGGTGTTGCAGTAATGCGATAGGCCCGTGTAAGCCGCGAGCAGGGTAAAGGCCGCAGCGATCTGCAGCCCACGCCCTGCGCGCCGAATCACTTCGATCTCTGGGTCGCGATGTAGTCGGCCAAGTGCCTCAAAGAACGGAAGATTTTGTGGTTTTCCTGACTGTCCGCCCGCAGTTGAACGCCGTATTTCTTGGACACGATCAGGGCAACCTCCAGAATGTCGATGGAGTCGAGGCCCAGCCCCTCCCCATATAGGGGTGCGTCCGGATCGATATCCTGGGGCGCCACTTCCAAATTCAATGCGTCCACGAAGAGCGCGGCGATTTCCCGCTGCAAATCGATATCGGCTGACGTCGCCGATGGTTGCGTGAGCGACGCTTTGTCGGGCATGGGACTCTGGCTTGATTCGGTTCTGTACGAGTATTTCGAGTTGGGCATCCAACATGCCGCTCGAGGTCATTATATAGGTGTAGGCGGGGGCGGCAACCGGGCGGGCGCGACCGCTCCTGCGTGGTTTCTGCGCAACTCATGCGCGCGCGGCGCTGAGGGAGCGGCGCTGAGGCTGAGGGAGCGGCGCTGGTGAGGCGCACCTGCTCCCGCTCCGCGGGGGGGGAACTGCGGGTCGGCGAACGCCGAACCAAGGGCCAAGGAGATTTAGCGGTCCATGCGGTTGAGTTCAACGAAGCCTTCAGGCTTCTTTCCTACCGTCCGGGGATAGCAGGGGCCACTTCATATATGTTCTCCGCCGGCGGTTGGGTGTGTCAATCGATCAAATTGACGCCAATACGAAGAAATCGAGGGCGTATGCTCGCGAGTCATGCAGGCACCCCACCCACCCCTGACCCAATACTACGGCGAGGAGCGAGATCGAGCCGACTGGATTCGTGGCTTGTTCGACCGCACCGCAGCGGACTATGACCGGATCGAGCGGGCCATGGCCTTCGGCAGCGGACCTTGGTATCGGCGCCGGGCCTTGGCACGTGCCGGGCTTCAACCCGGGATGAGAGTGCTGGACATCGGGACAGGCACCGGACTCACGGCACGGGAGGCTGCGCATCTGGTGGGGCCCGACGGGGAAGTGATAGGGGTCGATCCGAGTGCCGGCATGATGGAGCGCGCCAAAGTGCCTGCAGGCGTTCGCCTGCTTTGCGGAACCGCGGAGCAGATTCCGTCGCCCGCGTCGTCGGCGGATTTCATCTCCATGGGATACGCGCTGCGGCACGTGGGCGATCTGTCGTCGGCGTTGCGGGAGTTCATGCGCGTCTTGGTACCCGGCGCACGGGTGTGTCTGTTGGAGATCACGGCACCCGAGTTCAGGGTGTGGCGCGCGGCTCTCAAGGTCTACATGCGCGGCGTCGTGCCGTTAGTGGCTCGCTGCATGGCCGCCCATCGCGACATGCCGGAACTGATGCGCTATTACTGGGATACCATCGAGACCTGCGCACACTCCAGCCTCATTCTCTCGGCCATGCGCGAGGCCGGGTTGGTTCAAGTCTATCGCCACGTGGATCTCGGCATCTTCTCCGACTATTGCGGACGCAAGCCGCTTTAGCGGGGCTGCTCGCCGCGCGCGCGCCGCGCGGCGAGCAGCGGCATCCGTATCAGGAAGCCGATGAACAGGCGCAGATGCATCCAGGTCAGAAGCAGGTTGTCGCGCCAGTAATTGAAGTGCGACACCCCGCCCTCAGCGGAGCTGAAGTAGCGCACGGGGGCGGACACGTTGATCGCCCTTACGCCGCGCCAGGAGAGTCTGACCGCCGCTTCGGCATCGAAGTCGAACCGGCGCATCCATGGCTGGCGGCGCATCACACGCACCAGCGGGGCAATCGGGTAGACCCGAAAGCCATACAACGAATCGCCGATGCCCGACCAGAGCGTCTCGAGGTTTACCCACCAATTGCAGATTTTGCGGCCTCTCACGCGCAGCAGCGGTGCGCTCGAGTCGAACACCGGACGACCGAGGATCATCGCGTCGGGTGCGGCCACGGATGCGTGCATGAATGTCACGATGAGGTCGGTGGGATGCTGTCCGTCCGAATCCATGGTGAGGGCATGGGTGAAACCGAGCGAAGCGGCCTGTTCGAGCCCGTACAGCACGGCGGCACCTTTGCCGCAATTTTTGGGCAACGCGAGCACGCGAAGTCCGGGCTCAGCCGCGGCCATCGCCGAGAGCCGCGCGGCCGAATCATCGGTGCTCCCGTCGACCACCACCCACACCGGGCTCCAGCGGTCCAACGCGGCGCGGACGGCCCCGTACACCTTGGGTCCGGGGTTGTAGCTCGGGATGAGCACCAAGTGGGTGGTCGAGCGCTCGATCATCTCAGATAAACCGTCATCCATCGGGACTGCAAGGCATTCTCGAGCTCGCGCCGATAGTACTCGTCCAGCGCTGCCGTGAATGCCAAAACATCGCCGGGCGCCTCAAACCGCTTGCCCAAACGCACCTTGTAAACGATGGGCAGATCGGGACGCCGGAACAATGGCCACCCCTTGCTCAAGAACGGCGAATCCGTCTCGATGATCAGGGTCTGAACCGGCACAGCTGCGTGTTTGGCGATGAGCCCCACGCTACCCACCAACGGATTGATGGGAAAGCGGGTCGTGCGGGTTCCTTCCGGGAACAGAAGCAGCATGCAGCCGCGGCGCAGATCCGCGACCGATGCCCTGATCATCTTTCGGGATGACTCGTTGGGGACATAGCGCGCCAATCGCGAGCCCGCGCCGAGAAACACGTTCCGTATGAGCTCGGCCTTCATCACGCACACGACGTTCGGATGCCGCGTGAGGATGAGCATCGCGTCGATGAGCGAGGGATGATTGGGCGCAAGGATCATCGGCGGGCCGCCGCGCAGCGAGTCGAGGGCGGAAAGGTCGAGGCGATAGCTGCGCGTGACCGATAGCGACCACACATAGAGCCGGAAGCCGTGCATGATGCCGCGCCTGCCGACCCGGGTGGCGAGTTTGCGGGGCAAAATGTAATACAGCGGAAGCGCGAACAAGGACCACGTGAGGCATATGAGACCGAGCAGCGCCAACGAGGTGTAGAGCGCGAAGTATTCATACGCGGTTTTGAGGAGGCGCGGCATCGGGTGCGGTGATTCAGTCGGTTCGGTGCCGTCAATCGGATACTTCGACTCGTTGCGAAGACGTGCGGATGGGCCAGGCGATGCCGAAACCTGCGGTCCAGTAGTGATCCCGCTGGACCAAGGGACTGGCCTCGAATGCCGCTCCCGCCAGGCTGTCATAGCGCATGAAGGCGCCCACCCAGTACTTGGGAAAGCGCTTGGACAGGGCGGTGAGGAATTCGGTGCCCGCGTACCCGCCGGAAGCTTGGTACTCGGGGCGCGAAGGGGTCGCGTATTGAGCTTCGACCGAATAAAAGTACGAGTTGTAGCGGCGGTTCGCCAACAGTGGACCGGACAGGAAACCCAGTTTCCAGGCGTCGTAGCCCACGTGATCCACCAAATCCAGCGCGAACACGGGGGAGAACGTCCAACCAATTGCCCGCGGCGGAGATTCGATGGCGAATGCCGAGCGTAAGGGCATCCTCAGATCCAATTTGGCGCGGGCGTCGTCGCTCTGCCAAAGATGAAAATCCAGCGACACGCCCGCCTCCACGGTCGGTCTGAGTTCCGGCATCGCGCTGCGCGTCCGGTCGTTGCTCACCGGTGTCGTCGCGTTGAAACTCATCTTGAGCTCCACCCAGTCCTGATTGAACAACCGCGCGTGCACTCCATCGCGATCGGTCTTCAGGAACGTGCCGTTGTAGAGCACATACGGTACTGGAACGGGATAAACGTGCGAGCTGTTCGCACCGCGATAATCGTCATAGCCGAGCACTCCTACCCCGAGGCCGACCTCCCAGAGAGGCTCTTCGGCGGCACGATCGGACATCGGCGCGAAAGCGGCCGCCCAGAACACACAAGCGCAGAGTGCGAGCGATGTCCGCTTGACGCGGCCGGCCGCAAGCCGCCGGATCACAGCCGCCAACCCATCAGCCGCCGGTCGAGAAGTCGGACTCGACGGGGCGAATGTTGGCCGCGCGGCGGCGCGCGGCGCGCCACGAGCGGCCGAGATTCGCGAACGATATCGCGTAGTAGACACCCTTGAACGCCTGAAGCGATCTCCAAATGGGGGTGCGCCCGAAGATGTCGCCCGCCAACACCGACAGGAGCGCTTCCTTCATGCGAAGAACATTGCGGGGGCCCAGGAACAGTTCGCGCATGGCCGGATTGGTGACGCGGTAGATGAACCAGGAGAATTGTTTCGGTCCATGACGCACCAGCCGGTCATACCGCTTCAGTGCCCGTGCGGCGTGAGCGGGCTTATGGAGGCATTCGTCGATGGTCTGCGCGGCGGCAACGGCGCTGGTCATGGCCAGCATCACTCCCGAAGAAAACACCGGATCGATGAAGGCGTAGGCATCGCCCACCAGTAGATAGTTGCTGCCGTGAGTGTGATCGCAGGTGTACGAGTAGTTGCCGGTAGCCTCGACTTCGGTGGCAAGTTTCGCTCCGACGAGCCGCTCCGCGAGTGGCGGGCACAAGGCGATGGTTGTCAGGAAAAACTCGCGCACACCGACGCTTCGGGTGCTCATGTAGCTCGGCCACGCTACGGCGCCCACGCTGGTGACGCCATCCGAGAGCGGAATGAACCAGAACCACCCATGGTCGAACCAAAAAATACTGATGTCGCCCTCGCGCTTGCCGGTCTCGCGGCGCGCGCCGGTGAAATGAGCATACATGGCGGCGCTGTTATGCTTCTTGTTACGCTGCTTTGCCTTCATCTGGTTGGCCATGAACGTGTCGCGGCCGGTCGCGTCGACGAGGTATCGAGCATCCCAGCACTCTGTCCGGCCATCCTCGTGCACGGCCTCGACCCGGGCGCTACGGCCATCGTCCAGCAACTGAACCTCGCGCACGCGACAGCCCTCGATGACGAGGGCCCCCGTCTCGGCTGAGCGCCGGATGAGGATCTCATCGAAGGCCGAGCGCCTGACCTGATAGGCGAGGGGCAAGGATTTGTCCCAGGCGTCCGCAAATTCGAACTGCTGATGTCGTCCATCCCACGGCGAGATGAACTCGGCGCCCCATTTCTCCATGCCGATGGCCCGGACCCGCTCCGCCACCCCCAGGCGCTCGAATAAGGGCAGATTCGCCGGCAAAAGCGACTCCCCGATATGAAACCGCGGGTGATGCGCCTTCTCGAGCAGCACGACCTGGCGGCCCTTTTCGGCCAGCAGAATGGCGGCCGTCGAGCCTGCCGGGCCCCCGCCCATCACCAGGACATCGCAGGTGCGCGGCGCCGGGCTCGGCGTGCTCAACATAACCTCCCGCTAGGGGATCTATCCGGCGAGGAGGGTGTCAAACCAGGGCTCCCAATGGTTTTCTGGGTGAAACGGGCGACTCAGCGGGGTCCAGCTTAACGTGCCGACAAACACGGGTCCAACGTCTGTAAAATACCACTCATGCATATTTTGATCGTTGAAGATGATGAAGTTGCACGGGACTACTTGGCAAAAGCTCTGCGAGAGGTGGGACATTCGGTAGATGTGGCCGGGGACGGAATCAAGGGGCTGCACATGGCGTCCTCTATCGCCATCGATCTGGCCATCGTGGACCGCATGCTGCCCAAGCTCGATGGGCTGGCCCTGGTCCAGTCCCTGCGGGCAACCGGCCGCAAGCTTCCGGTGCTCATCCTGAGCGCACTCGGGGAGGTCGACGATCGCATCACGGGGCTGCGCGCCGGCGGCGACGACTACCTGACCAAGCCGTACCACATGTCGGAGCTGATGGCGCGCATCGACGCGCTGGCGCGCCGGGGGGATAGCGGCAACGCGGAGAACACCGCGAAATTGAAATTGGCCGACCTCGAGCTCGACCGCATGACGCGCCGTGTGACGCGTAACGGCAAGAAAATCGAGCTCACCGCGCGAGAATTTCAACTGCTCGAATTCATGATGCGTCATAGCGGTCAGGTGGTGACGCGCACCATGCTGCTCGAAGGGGTCTGGGACTATCATTTCGATCCGCAGACGAACGTCATAGACGTGCACATCAGCCGCCTGCGGCAGGCCATCGACAAAGATTTCGACAAACCCCTGCTGCACACGGTGCGCGGCGCGGGCTACAGCCTGCGCGAAGACGAGTAGTGGCCGCCTGGCGCCGCCGGGTGTTGAGTGCAGATCAGCGGTTTCTAGGACTGCTCGACACCTCACCGTTTCGAATCGCCATCGTCTATTCCATGGTATTCGCCTGCGGCGCCGCGCTGCTCCTCGGCGTGGTGGACTTCGCCGTCTCGCGCATCGTCGACGGCAGCACCGACAATCTGATCGAGGCCGAAGTGCAGGGGTTGCGCGAACAGGTGCTGGTGCTGTCGCGCAGCGACTTCATCGAATTGATCGAACAGCGCTCGCAGGATCAGGACGTGCGCGGCGCCGTCTACCTCATGGTCGACCCGCAGCTGCGTCCGGTCGCCGGCAACGTGCCCGCGTGGCCCAAAATAGGGTCCAGCGACGACAAGTGGATTCAGTTCAAGGTGTCGGTACCGTTCGGAGACGAGACCCGGGAGCACGAAATGCGTGCACAGCGGTTCAAATTACCCGGCGGCTACCGCATGTTGGTCGGGCACGACGTGCAGGAGCGCCAGGACGTGAAGAACCTGATGATGCGCGGTTTGATCGCCGCAGTCGTGCTGACCCTTTTGCTCGGCCTCGGCGGCGGGTTCTGGATGGGCCGGCGCATTCTGGCGCAGGCCGGCGCGATATCCGCGGTCGCCACCCAGATCATGCGCGGCGATCTTTCGCAGCGGCTGCCGGTGCGCAATGCGGACGACGAGATAAACACCTTGGTGCGCGAGATCAACAGCATGCTCGACAAGATCGAGCAGCTCACGCTCGGCATGCGCACAGTGCTCGACTCAGCCGCGCACGATCTGCGCACGCCGCTCAACCGGCTGCAGGCGACCGCCGAGGGGGCCATGAGCGGACTCGCGCCGGGATCTGCCGAGCGCAAGGTGATCGAGCGCGTCTCCACGGAGGTGGATCACATGCGCTCGACGCTCGACGCGCTGCTGCGCATCGCACTGGCGGAGACCGGTACCGTGGCCCGTGAGCCCGTCAATCTCTCGGAGCTGGTCGCGAGCATGGTGGAACTCTACGCGCCGGTGAGCGAGGAGCGGGGCATCCGGCTCGAAAGCACGGTGGCTGCCGGGGCCGAAGTGCAGGGAAGCCGTCAGCTCCTCGCGCAGGCGCTCGCCAACCTGCTCGACAACGCGATCAAATTCACGCCCGACGGTGGTCGCATCCGCGTTCTCCTTCGGGCGCCGGGTGGGGCGCCCGAGGTGGTCGTGGAGGACGATGGACCGGGGATACCTGCAGACAAGCGCGAGCTCGTGCTCGGTCGGCGGGTGCGGCTCGACGAGGCTCGCAAGGTGCCGGGTTCGGGCCTCGGATTGTCGCTGGTGGCCGCCGTCACCAAGCTGCACGGAGCCCGCTTGATTTTGGACGACGCGGGGCCCGGATTGCGGGTATCGCTCAAATTTTGAGGAGGATATGTATGAATGAAAGGATATGGGGGCGAGCGTGCGCGTTCCTCGGGGCGGCAATGCTGTGCCCACCGTCGATGGGAGCGGGCGCTTCTTCCGGGACGAGCTCCGGCATCGACACCCAATATGTGAGCTCATCGACCCGCCCGCAGGACGACCTGTACGGGTACCTCAACGGCAAGTGGCTCGATGAGTTTCAGATCCCGGCCGACAAGGGCAGGTACGTCTCGTCCACCGCGGTCGAGGATCGCACCCATGATCAGTTGCACAGCATCGTCGATGACCTGGCGCGGCACGCGCGTGCGCCAGGCACCGAGGCGGGCGCAGTCGAGTCCTCCGCAAGCTCCGAGGAGCGCAAGCTCGCCGCTCTATACGCAAGTTTCATGGACGAGCCGGGCCTGGAGAGCCTCGGCGTCAAACCGCTCGAGCATACGTTTGCCGCCATCGATGCGCTGTCGACCAAGGAAAAGATCCCGGCATTGATCGCGCAGTTCAATCGGACGGGGATGGGGGCGCCGTTCTATTTCGGCGTGGATCCGGATCCCAAGGACTCCACCCGATATGCATTGCGCATCGGGCAGAGCGGACTCGGCATGCCGGATCGGGACTACTACCTGAAGGACGACCCGAAGCTGAAGGAGATGCGCGCCAAGTATCTCGTCCACATAGAGACCATGCTGCGCATGGCCGGAGACAAGGACGCGCATCGAAGCGCCGCAGAGATCTTGAACCTCGAAACCGCGATGGCCGAGAAGCAATGGACGCGGATCGAAAACCGCGATCCCATCAAGACCTACAACAAGGTGGCGCTTGCCGACCTTCCACAACTCATGCCGGGCTTCGACTGGACGGCGTATCTCGACGGCAGCCGGCTTGCCGGCAGAACCGACTATGCGATCGTCTCCCAGCCCACCTATCTCGCCGATCTGGGCAAGCTGATCACCGACACGCCGATCGAGTCCTGGCGCAACTACTTCAAGTGGCGCGTACTCTCCGAAGCGGCGCCGTATCTGTCGAAAGCGTTCGTCGATGAGCGCTTTGCGTTCACCGGCACGGTTTTGCGGGATATTCCCGAGAACGAGCCCCGCTGGAAGCGCGGGCTCGGGCTGCTCGACGATTCCATGGGCGAGGCGCTCGGCAAGCTGTACGTCCACAAGTACTTTCCGCCCGAATACAAAGCGCGAATGCTTGCCCTGGTGAACAATCTGCTCGAAGCTTACACGCGCGACCTCGATCGATTGGATTGGATGAGCGCCGAGACCAGGAAAGGTGCGCGCGAAAAACTCGCCAAGCTCTCCAAGAAGATCGGCTACCCCGACCAGTGGCGCGACTACAGCGCCCTCGAGATGTCGCGCGACGATCTCTGGGGCAATGTCATCCGCGCCTCCGAGTTCGAATATCGCCGCACCATCGACAAGCTGGGTAAGCCCATCGACCGCGGCGAGTGGTTCATGACGCCGCAAACCGTCAATGCGTATTACAACCCCGTGATGAATGAGATCGTGTTCCCCGCGGCGATCCTGCAGCCGCCGTTCTTCAATGCGCGTGCGGACGATGCGGTCAATTACGGCGGGATCGGCGCGGTCATCGGGCACGAGATGAGCCACGGCTTCGACGATCGCGGCAGCCAGTACGATGCGGACGGCAACCTCAGGGATTGGTTCACGCCGGAGGATCATGCGAAATTCACCGCGAAGACCAGGGCATTGGTATCGCAATACGCGGCCTACCAGGCAGCGCCGGGATTCCAGGTCAACGGCGAACTGACCTTGGGAGAGAACATCGCCGACAATTCCGGTCTGTCGATCGCCTACCAGGCGTACCACCTTGCGCTCAAGGGAAAGCGCGCGCCCGTGATCGACGGTTTCACAGGTGATCAGCGCTTTTTCCTCGGCTGGGCCCAGGTCTGGCGCGGCAAGCTGCGGGAGGGTGAGGCGGTCGAGAGGGTCAAAACGGATCCCCATTCGCCGCCTTCCGTGCGGGGTACCGCGCCAGTGCGCAACCAGGCCGGCTTCTATGAGGCGTTCAAGGTCAAGCCGGGCGACAAGATGTTTCTGGCGCCGCCCGATCGCGTATCGATCTGGTAGCTGGCAAGCCGGCGGTAGCTGGCGAGCCGGCGTCGGCTCCGCTCCGGCCGACGGCGAGAGCGTCAAATTCCCGGCGCCGGGTCGGGTCGGGCGGCGCGCGGCGCAGGCCGCGCGCCGACGTATTGGGGACCATGTTTCGTAAGATATTGAATTGTAATGATAAAAATATGTAGGGGGAGCGTGGCATAGAACTTGCTCCAGTGCTGTTGCGGCATGACGCCGCAGAAGGATCAGCACATGGCAGAAGCAGCCGACGAATCAACCCCTACTCCACCTCCCAAGAAATCGGGCGGCGGGCTGATGATGAATGCCATCGTGGCTTTCGTCATGTCCCTGCTGGCCGTCGTGGCCGGCGGATTCATCAACGCGAAGCTCCATCCCATGCCCGAACTGAAGCTCGGCAAGGATGGAACCATCACTCCGGTCGTGCCCGTCTCCAGCGGAGCCCATGGCGAGGAAGGCGCAGCCAAGGCATCCGTCTATTACGCCATCGACCCGCCGCTGGTGGTCAATTTCGAGGATGGCTCGGTGGTGCGGTTCCTTCAGATCACCATGGAAATCATGGCGCACGATCAGAAGGCGATCGACAGCGTGCAAAAGAACATCCCGCTGATCCGCAACAACCTCCTGCTGCTCATGAGCAACCGCAACTATCAATCGCTGATGTCGCGGGACGGCAAGGACAAGTTGCGCGCCGAGGCGCTTGCCGAGGTCAACGACGTGCAGAAGAAGCAGGGCGGCGAGGCCGTCGACGATCTCCTGTTCACCAGCTTCGTGGT
Organism: Steroidobacteraceae bacterium; assembly: GCA_050012215.1. Classification (GTDB taxonomy): domain Bacteria; phylum Pseudomonadota; class Gammaproteobacteria; order Steroidobacterales; family Steroidobacteraceae; genus Bog-1198. Next base: position 21,749 of record JBEKHO010000012.1, on the reverse strand, counting down.
GCAGTAATGGCATCGGAATCAGCCGCGGTCGAGGAGGAGCCGGCAGCGGAATCCAGCGATATCTCGGAGGAAGAGGTATCGGCTCTTCTCGAGAAGAGCGCTGCTGACGGGGTGCGGGCGTTCGATTTCAGCTCACAGCGGATCAATCGCACGCAATTGCCCATGTTGCAGATCATCGGCAAGAGCTTCGCGGAGCGTGCCACGGTGGCGCTGTCCGGTCTGTTGAGCCGTGATGCCAACGTTGAGTTCACTTCCGTCGATTCCGCCAAGGCCGCGGACCTGCAGGCCGCGCTGCCGACCCCCGGCGGCGTCGCGGTGGTGCGCCTGAAGCCGCTGCCGGGGTTCGCGTTCGTCATGGTCGAGCCCAACCTGCTGCTCGCGTTGCTGGACGGCTTTTTCGGCGGCACGGGGCGCGCCGCAACGGAGCCGCTGGCGGCCATCGCGCCCGCCGCGCTTCGATTCCTGGCGCTCATGCTGCGCACCCTCGGGCCCGAACTCACCGCCGCATGGGCACCGGTGACGCCGATCGAGCTCGAGCCGGTGAAGCAGGAAGTAAACCCGAGACTGCTGCAGCTCGGCGGTGCCAACGATGCGCTGACCGTCATGAAATTCACCGTCGAATTCGCCGCGCACAGCGGTTGCATCGACTTGCTGATACCCGACACGGTCCTCGCTCCGATCCGGGAGGCGCTCGCCGCGGACGGCGGCAAGCCTCCGGCGCGCAAGCAGGACCCCTGGGGGCCCGCACTCGGCGTAGGTCTGCAGGAAGCCGAGCTCGAGCTGCGCGCCGTCCTCACTCAGGCGAAGATCAGCCTGGGCGAACTCGTCCGCCTGACGCCCGGCGACATCATTCCCATCGAGCCTCCGCAGGACGTCATTTTGCTGGTGGGCGACGTTGCGTTGCACAGAGGCCGATTCGGCGTTTCGCAGGGCCACAACGCTCTCAAGATCATTCCCGGAGGTGCCGCATGAGTGTTCCCGATCCCAAGGCTGCGCCGGTGGCGCGCGCCCAATTCAACGAGCTGGGGCCGAATGCCACCGGCGGTTCGGGCCAGGAAATGAACCTCAATCTGATCCTGGACGTGGCCGTCACCCTGGCGCTGGAGGTCGGACGGGCGCGCATGCCGGTGCGCGAGCTGTTGCAGTTGGCGCCGGGCGCCATCGTGGAGCTCGACCGTCTGGCGAGCGAGCCTCTCGATGTACTGGTGAACGGCGTACGCATCGCGCGCGGCGAGGTCGTGGTGGTGAACGAGAAGTTCGGCATCCGGCTGACCGACGTGGTGAGCGCCAGCGAGCGCATGGAGCAGGCTCGGTGACGACTCTCGCGGCTCCCGCATCGCCGCTGTCGGTCGGCAGCGTCGCGCAGCTCACCTTGAGCCTCGCCGCGATCGTGGCGTTGATCTTCGCCGTCAGTTGGATCGTGAAAAGGCTGAAGCTCGGGACGCTGCAAAGCCGCGGCGAGATCGTCGTCATCGACCAGCTGGCGCTCGGGCCTCGCGAGCGGCTGGTGCTGGTGCGAGTCGGCGACGCGCAGGTGCTGTTGGGCGTCGGCCCGGGCGGAGTGGTGGGCTTGACGCCGCTCGACAAGCCGATCGCCGTCAAGGGGTCGCCCGACGGTCCCGCATTCGCCGATCGGCTGCGCGAGTTCATGAAGCGCCCGGGCGGATCGCCGTGAGCGCAGTGCGGGCCGCCGGTTCGCGCGCCACCCTTGGGTTACGCGCCGCCGTACTTGCACTCCTCACCATTCCTGCCGGCGTCGCCATGGCGCAGGCCACGCTTCCGGCGCTTGCCATCAAGTCGGCCGCCGACGGCGTGCAGACCTATTCGCTCACCTTCCAGGTGCTGATCCTGATGACCGTGCTGACGTTGTTGCCGGCAATCCTGCTGGCGATGACGGCTTTCACGCGCATCATCATCGTGTTGTCGCTGCTTCGACAAGCGCTCGGGATGGCGACCACACCGTCCAATCAAATTCTGCTCGGTCTCGCACTGTTCCTCACCTTCTTCGTGATGAGCTCCACCATCGATCAGGCCTATGCGGGAGGGATCAAGCCCTATCTGGACGGCCAGATGGCGGGAGAGCTCGCGATCGATCGCACTCTTGCTCCGTTGAAGAAATTTATGCTGGCGCAGACGCGCGAGAACGATCTGCAATTGTTCACGAAGCTTTCGGGACGAACCCAGTTCACCAGCGCGGATGAGGTGCCGCTGAGCGTGGTCGTGCCGACCTTCCTCACCAGCGAGCTGAAGACCGCCTTTCAAATCGGCTTCATGGTGTTCATTCCGTTCCTGGTCATCGACCTCGTCGTCGCCAGCGTGCTCATGTCGATGGGCATGATGATGCTCTCGCCGACACTCGTGTCCCTGCCGTTCAAGATCATGCTGTTCGTGGTGGTCGACGGGTGGACGCTCCTCATCGGAACCCTCGCCGGAAGCTTTCACCGATGACTCCCGAGAACGTGATGGATCTTGCGCATTCGACGCTCCTCGTCACAGTGATGATGGCGGCCCCATTGCTGCTGACCGCGCTGATCACGGGCCTCGTCATCGGCATGCTGCAGGCGGCGACGCAGATCAACGAGGCCACCTTGAGCTTCATCCCGAAACTCATGGTCCTGGTGCTGGCGCTGTTCGTGAGCGGCCCGTGGATTCTGCGGGTGCTGGTCGATTTCACGCGCGACCTGTACGCCAACATCCCGAACATGATCGGCTGAACGAAACGCGCATGGCCACCATCCAGCCGATCATGATTGATGCCGCCGACGTGTCCCGATGGGTGGCGCGCCTGTGGTGGCCCGTGCTCAGGATCGGCGGATTCGTGCTGACGGCGCCGGTCGCCAGTGAATCGTCCATACCCGCGCCGGTCAAGATCGCGCTGTCGATCGCGCTCGCCTTCATCCTGTCGCCGCTCGCGCCGGTGCCTGCCGGACTGTCGATCTTTTCGGGCGCCGGCGTCATGGCGGCCGTGCAGGAGATCATGATCGGCGTCGCCATCGGAATGGTGGTGCAACTGGCGTTCGAGGCGCTCACCTTCGCCGGCCAAAGCATCTCGATGTCGATGGGCCTCGGATTCGCCACTTTGATCGATCCGCAACACGGCGGCGACACGCCCGTGCTCGGACAGCTTTTCATGATGATAGGCACACTCACCTATCTCGCGGTGAATGGCCACCTCGTCTTGATCGGCGCGCTGGCGACCAGCTTCAAGAGCCTGCCCATCGGCGGCGCCAACATCGACCAGAGCCTGCTGTGGTCGATGGGCCTCTGGGGGGCACGGATCTTCGAGACCGGACTCCTGGTGGCACTCCCGGCCGTGGTTGCGTTGATCATCGTGAACCTCGCATTGGGCGTGGTCACGCGCGCCGCGCCGCAGCTCAATCTCTTCGGCATCGGCTTCACCATCACGCTGATGTCGGGCTTCATCGTGCTGATCGTCGGGCTCGATGGGCTCATGACGGGCATATCCAGCTTGATCAACAGTGCGCTCTCGGCCGTCCTGGATCTGGTCGGCTCGCCACCGCAGCCGGTGCACTGATGGCCGAGGAAGCAGAAACGGGCGGCGAACGCACCGAAGACCCATCGCAACGACGCTTGCAGGAAGCGCGCGAACGCGGGCAGGTGCCACGCTCGCGCGAGCTGACCACGTTCGCCGCCATGATCGGCGGCAGCGTCGCACTCGCCGCCACGAGCTCGGAGTTTGCCGCGAAGATGTCGCAACTCATGCGCCGCTTCATGTCCATCGATGTGCGCGAGCTGGAGGATGCGCAATCGATGTTCTCCTCGCTCCGCGAGGCCTCGATGCTCGCACTGTCGGCGCTGCTTCCGATTCTAGGATCGCTCGTTACAGTAGTCATACTCGCCGGAATAGCCGTGGGGGGATGGAATTTCAGTGCCGCCGCACTGGCTCCGGACTTCACCCGCATGAGTCCCTTGAGCGGATTCAAGCGCCTGTTCGGGCTGCGCGGCGCGACCGAACTGGGCAAGGCGCTGCTGAAGTTCGGGGTGGTCGGGGGCGTCGCCGCGGGTATCATTTCCTCGCTGTTCCCTCAAGTGCTCGCCCTCGGGCACATGTCGGCGAGCACCGCGATCGGCCGCGGCGCCAGCTTGATGAGCATTGCGTTCGTCTGGCTGTGCGCATCGCTCGTCCTGGTCGCGGCCGTCGACGTGCCGCTTCAGTTGTTTCAGTTCAAGCGCGCGTTGCGCATGACGCGGCAGGAGCTGCGCGACGAGGCGAAGGAGAGCGACGGCCGTCCGGAGACCAAGCAGAGGATCCGCCAGCTGCAGCAAACGATCGCACGGCGTCGGATGATGCACAAGGTGCCGTTGGCCGACGTGGTGATCGTCAATCCGACGCATTTTGCGGTCGCGCTGAAATACGATCCGAAGAACATGCGGGCCCCGCGCGTGCTGGCGAAGGGCGCCGATCTGATCGCACAGAACATCCGGCGCATTGCCGAGGAGAACCGGGTTCCGATATTCGAGTCCCCGAAGCTGGCGCGCGCGCTGTACCGCTCCGCCGATCTCAATCAGGAGATACCGGCGGGGCTGTACCTTGCCGTGGCGCAAGTGCTCTCGTACGTATTCAGAATCCGCACCCTGAATCCCACGCTGGCTGCGCGTCTCGCGCGCCCCGAGCCCACGCTGGGCGAAGAGTACGCTGACGTATGAACGCACGCGCATTCACGCAGATGCTGTCGGAGTTTGCGCGCAACGGTCTAGGCGTGCCGGTGCTGGTCATGGTCGTGCTCGCCATGATGGTGCTGCCGTTGCCGGCGTTCCTGCTCGACGTGCTGTTCACCTTCAACATCACGCTGTCGCTGATCATCCTCCTCGCGGTGATCTACGTACGGCGCGCGCTCGAGTTCGCGAGCTTTCCGACCGTGCTCCTCGGCGCGACGCTGCTTCGGCTCGGGCTCAACGTCGCTTCGACCCGGGTCGTGCTGATCCGGGGACACACGGGCGCCGATGCGGCGGGACACGTGATCGCGGCCTTCGGGCATTTCGTCGTGGGCGGCAATTATGCCGTCGGTATGGTGGTGTTCACCGTTCTGGTGATCATCAACTTCGTCGTCATCACCAAGGGCGCCGGCCGAATTTCCGAGGTGAGTGCACGCTTCACGCTGGACGCCATGCCCGGCCGGCAGATGGCCATCGATGCCGATCTGAACGCCGGCCTCATCACCCAGGCGGACGCGATCATACGAAGGCAGGAGGTGCGTGAGGAGGCGGATTTCTACGGTGCGATGGACGGCGCCAGCAAGTTCGTGCGCGGCGACGCCATCGCCGGCATATTGATCGTGTTCATCAACCTGTTTGGCGGCATCATCATCGGGGCCGCACAGCACGGCATGTCGGTCTCGGATGCGGGCCGAACGTATGCCCTCCTCACGATCGGCGACGGCTTGGTCGCACAGATTCCGGCGCTGCTGTTGTCGGTGGCGGTCGCGATCCTGGTGACGCGTGTCTCGAAGCCCCACGACATGAGCCAGCAGATCATGGGTCAGGTCCTCGGCCAACCCCGCGCCCTCGCCGTCACCGCGGGCATCCTGGGTCTGCTCGGGATCATTCCCGGCATGCCGAACCTGGTGTTCCTCGGCATGGCGGGGGCCTGCGGATGGGGTGCCTATCACATGACCACGCGCAAGGCGGCGGAGAAGGCGGCGGCTGCGGCCGCTCCTTCCAAGCCCGCCGCCGTGCCGGCCGAGCAGCGCGAGCTGTCCTGGGACGATGTCGAGCCTGTCGATGCCGTCGGACTGGAAGTGGGCTATCGCCTGATCCCGCTCGTCGATCGCGCGCAGGGCGGCGAGCTCATGGGGCGCATCAAGGGCGTGCGCAAGAAATTGTCGGAGGAGCTCGGATTCCTGGTGCAGCCCGTGCATATTCGCGACAACCTGGAGCTCGGGCCGAACTCCTACCGCATCACCATCCTGGGCGCGCCGGTGGGCGAGTCAGAAATATTCCCCGACCGCGAACTCGCCATCAACCCCGGTCAGGTATCCGGCACGCTGCAGGGGTCCGCTACCAAGGATCCCGCGTTCGGCCTGGACGCGGTCTGGATCGATAAATCGCGCCGCGATCAGGCGCAGGCCCAGGGCTACACCGTGGTCGACGCGAGCAGCGTGATCGCGACCCACCTGAGCCACCTGCTGCAATCGCATGCGCAGGAGCTGTTGGGCCATGAGGAAGTTCAGGCGCTGCTCAATCGGCTCGGCAAGAGCGCACCCAAGCTGGTCGAGGATCTGGTGCCGAAGCTCCTGCCGATGAGCGTCGTGGTGAAGGTGCTGCAACTGCTGCTGCTCGAGCGGGTGCCGATCCGCAACTTGCGCACCATCTGCGAGACGCTGGCCGAGCTTGCGACGAAGACCCAGGATCCGGCGATATTGGTCGCCGCGGTGCGCGTCGCTCTTGGGCGCAGCATCGTGCAGAACATCGGTGGATTGCGCCAGGAGCTCCCGGTCATCACCCTTGACCCTTCGCTCGAGCAGGTGCTGCAAGATTCCATGTCGGGCGGCGCCGACGCGCCGGGCTTCGAGCCGGGGCTCGCCGACAAAATTCAGCAATCGCTAGTCGACCGTACCCGACGGCAGGAGGCCGCGGGCGAGCCGGCGGTGCTGCTCGTGGCACCGAAGATCCGGCCGTGGGTGGCGCGCCTCATGCGCCATTCGAGCCCGACACTGTCGGTGCTCGCCTATAACGAGATTCCCGAGAGCCGCCGAATCCGCGTAGTTGCGGCGGTGGGACGCTAAGAGATGAGTTCTGGTTCAGTTGAATTGTTTGCCTCATGGAGGTTGACGTGAAAATCAAGCGTTACATGGCCGTAAGCATGCGCGCGGCGCTCGATCAGGTGCGACTCGAACAGGGGCCCGATGCCGTGATCCTGTCGAGCCGCCGAATGGACGAGGGCGTCGAGGTCATCGCCGCGGTCGATTACGACGAGGCGCTGATCGCCGGAGCGGCGCGCCAGTATGCGCTGGCCGCGACCGCAGCAGCGACGGCGGCCAATGCATCGGCGGCGGCTAGTGCGCCGACAAGTGCGCCCACGACTGCGCCGGTGATTGCGTCGGCCAGGACCGCACGGCCGGCCTCGTCGCAATCGCCGTCCGCGGCGCCGCGCATGGCGCAGCAGCGTGCGCCGTCCGCGCTGGCCCGAGATCTGGCGGCGGTCGCAATTCCGCAAGACCCGCAGCGTGGATTCGCCACGGTGCAGCGCGAGCTCAAGGATCTGCGCCACCTGCTGGAGACGGAGCTTGCCGGAATATCCTGGAACGACAAGCGCATTCGCGAGCCCCTGAAGGCACGTGTGCTCGAGGAGCTGTCAGCGATGGACATTGCCCCTGATGTTGCCGCGGCGCTCGCCGCGATGACGCCCTCGCGCACCAAACTCGAGGACACCTCCAAGCTTCCGCTGGCGCTGCTGCTGCGTCAGCTGCCCGTCGTCGAGCAGCTGAGCACGGTCAACGGCGGCATCTTCGCACTGGTCGGGCCCACGGGAGCGGGCAAGACCACGACCATCGCCAAGCTGGCCGCGCGCTGGAGCATGCGCTACGGGAGCGATGATCTCGCGCTGGTGAGCACCGATTCCTATCGCATCGGCGCGCGCGAACAGCTCATGACCTACGCGCGTATTCTGGGCGCGACCATGCATGCGCCGAACTCCGGACGGGAGCTTGCCCGAGTGCTCGATCGGCTCAAATCGAAACGCCTGGTCCTGATCGACACCGCCGGCATGGGGCCGCGAGATGTCCGCTTGAGCGAGCAGCTCGAGGGACTGCAACTCGGGGCGGCACGGGCGAAGGTTATCTTGACGCTGCCCGCCCAGGGTGAGGGGCACGCTCTGGAGGAAATCTTCCGCGCTTTTTCCCCCGTCTCGCCGTCGGCATGCATCATCACCAAAGTGGACGAGGCCGCGAGCCTCGGGGCGGTCATGTCGACGATTCTTCGCCACAAGCTGAAGATCGCGTATCTGTGCAACGGCCAACGCGTGCCGGAGGATTTGCACTCCGCCCATTTGAGGAGGGTCTGGCTGGTGCGCGCCGCGCACAAGCTCATGCAGCATGCGCCGCACAAACGGGATGCCGCTTATTACGCCCGTAACTTCGGCCGAGCCCAAGCCCATGCGTGACATCCGACTCTCGAATACCCAGGCCGAAAGGCTGGAAGAACTCAACTCCTCGCGGCCGGTGAAGGTCATAGCGGTAACCGGCGGCAAGGGCGGAGTGGGAAAGACCACCGTTTCCACCAATCTCGCGGTGGCTATCGCGGCCCAGGGCCGGGAGGTGATGCTGGTGGATGCGGACCTCGGGCTTGCGAACGTGGACGTGCTCCTGGGCGTGCACACGAGGTTTCATCTCGGCCACGTCATCTCAGGCCACTGTTCCCTCGAGGATGCGATCGTGACCGGGCCTCATGGACTGCAGATCGTACCGGCGTCCTCCGGCGTCAAACGCATGGCAAGCCTGTCGCAGGCCGAGCACGCGGGGCTCATCCGGGCGTTCAGCGACCTGTATCACCAGGTCGAAATCCTGATCGTGGACACGGCCGCGGGTCTCAACGACAGCGTGATGACCTTCAGCCAGGCGGCACATCATGTCCTGGTGGTGGTCTGCGATGAGCCGGCCTCCATCACCGACGCGTACGCCCTCATCAAGGTGCTCAGCCGGGAGCACGGGGTGCAGCGCTTCCAGATCCTGGCGAATCAGACGCGCCGCTCGGGCGAAGGACCCGCGCTATTCCAGAAAATCTCCCGGGTTTGTGATCGATTTCTCAATGTGGGCCTCGAGTTCGCCGGCTCCGTCCCGTTTGACGACTATCTGCGGCGAGCCGTGCAGCGGCAGACGCCCGTCGTGGACGCGTACCCCGCCTCAAATTCGTCCGTTGCCCTCAAGAATCTCGCCCTCAAGGCCGATAAGTGGTCTGCGCCACAAGGTGCGCGAGGTCACCTGGAGTTCTTCGTTGAACGCATGGTGGGGGCCCGGATTGGTCCTTCGACGGTATTGCAATGAGAGCAAGCACACAGTATTCAAACACTCAGAAGCGGAGTCCGAAGCCGCAGGCGGACGACGGCGTTCCGGTCGACCAGATACCGCAGCAGGAGCTCGTGCTCAAGCATGCTGATCTGGTCAAACGGATCGCCTATCACCTGGTGAGCCGGATGCCGCCGAACGTGGAAGTGGACGACCTCATTCAATCGGGAATGATCGGCCTGTTGGACGCGGCCAAGCATTATTCGGCTAACAAGGGCGCGAATTTCGAGACCTATGCTGGCATTCGCATTCGCGGGGCGATGCTCGACGAAGTGCGAAAGTCGGATTGGACTCCGCGCTCGGTGCATCGAAACATGCGCCAGATGGCGGATGTGATCCGCAAGATCGAGAACGAAAAGGGCCACGACGCGAGTCCGTCGGACATCGCGCAGGGGCTTGGCGTGACGATCGACGATTATCACAAGCTGGTGCAGGACGCGGCGACCTGCCGGCTGTTCAGCTTCGATCAGATGAGCACGAACGACGACGAGTCGAGTCCCGCGGACCATGCGCGGGACGAAAGGCCCGGCCCCTTCGACCATATCGAGGACGCGGGATTTCGGGCCGCGTTGGCCGGCGCGATCGGGGGGCTCCCCGAGCGCGAGAAGCTGGTGTTGTCGCTCTATTACGATGAGGACATGAACTTGCGGGAAATCGGTGAGGTGCTCGAGGTATCAGAATCGCGGGTCTGCCAGATTCACGGACAGGCGCTGGTGCGACTGCGCTCGCGCCTGACGGAGTGGCTCTCGCCCGATTGAACCATGGACATCCTGACCATCATCGGGGTCGTGCTCGGCCTCATTGCCATCATCGGCGGGGCCATCTTGAAGGGCTCGAGCGCGGGGGCGCTGGTCGGCAGCGCGGCGTTCGTGATCGTTGTGTTGGGCACGATGGCCGCAAGTCTGATCCAGACTCCGATGTCCACGTTCATCCGGGCGTGGAGCATCGTCAAATGGGTGTTCATGCCGCCGGCCAGCAACCCGAGCGCGGTGATCGAAAAGATCGTCGAGTGGAGCAATATCGCCCGCAAGCAGGGTCTGTTGGGGCTCGAATCCGCGGTCGAACAGGAGAAGGACGAGTTCCTCAAGAAGGGCCTGCAGTCCCTCGTGGACGGTGGTGAGCCGGAGGCGATCCGATCCAGCATGGAAATCGAGCTCGACACCATGGAGCATTTCGACACCCAGGCCGCCAAGGTGTTCGAGGCCATGGGCGTGTACTCTCCGACGCTCGGCATCATCGGCGCGGTCATGGGTCTCATGGCGGTCATGCAGAACCTCGCAGATCCGTCGAAGCTGGGTCACGGCATCGCCGCCGCGTTCGTCGCGACGATTTACGGCATCGCTTTCGCGAACCTGCTGTTCCTGCCGATGGGCAACAAGTTGAAATCGGTGATCCACGGGCAATCACAGGTCCGAACCATGGTGATCGAGGGAATCATCGCAATCGCGCAGGGCGAGAATCCGCGCAACATCGAATCGAAGCTGCAAGGCTATTTCCACCACTGAGGCGCCCCTTGGTGGTGTGGTAACGAGAGACAGGCGACATGGCCCGCAAGAAAAAGCACGAAGAGCATGTGAACGCGGAGGCCTGGGCCATTCCCTACGGCGACCTCGTGACGCTGCTGTTCGCGTTGTTCACCGTCATGTACGCCATGTCGTCGGTGAACGAGGGCAAGTTCCGCGTGCTTTCGGATTCGCTGATCGCAGCGTTTCACGGTGCGCCCAAGAGCATTGAACCGGTCAACATCGGCGACAAGCAGCCCGGCAAGGGGGGCGAAAAACCGTTGGTGGGCATTCAGCCCACCGCGTTCATGAAAATCAAGGAACAGAAGAGCGGCGTGGACGCCACCCAGGCGCCGCGCGATCCAAATGCGGAGACCTCGCCGCAGGACCCGAACAAGGTGCCCGGCGCGCTGATCCGCATGGAACGCCAGGTGCAGGACGCCATGCAGTCCCTGATCGACGCCAAGCTGGTCACGGTCCGCCGCGAGAGCATGTGGCTCGAGATCGAGATCAACACCGACATCCTGTTCCCGAGCGGCGCCGGCGATTTCTCTGCTCAGGCGGCTCCGGTGCTGGACAAGCTGGCCGAGGTGCTGAAGAATTTCGAGAATCCCATCCGGGTGGAAGGCCACACCGACGACCGGCCGATCAAGACCGCCTCTTTCCCGTCGAATTGGGAGTTATCGGCGGCGCGAGCCGCGAGCGTGGTGCACGAATTCACCAAGGCGGGCATCGATCCGTTGCGGCTCGAGATAGTCGGCTTCGGGGAGTTTCATCCGCGTCAATCCAACGATACCGTCGAGGGCCGCAACGCGAACCGCCGGGTGTCGATCCTGATCCTGGAATCGGTCGCTCCCGGGAATCCGGTCACGGCGAAAACGGACGAACAACCCGCCGTGCCAGGCGGTTCGTCCGACGTCGCAATTGCAGATGCAGATGCCGCCGAAAATCGGCTACTATGGCGCGTACAGCCCGCCGAGTTGAGCAAGACAGTCTTGGTGAAGGATCAATCGAAGGCGGATGCGGTCAAGGATTCGGCTGTGGTGAACGATTCGCCCGCAGCGTCGGGTCCACCAGCTGTGAAGGATGCGCCCCCGACCCAATAAGCGAGGTCACCCATGAGCGAAGTTGATCGCTTGAGCAACTCGGGTCTCTATCCCGCCTTGCCCATCGCCGACAAAAAGAGCCGTAGGGACGGCTCGAACCAACAGCCGCCCGCCGAGAAGCGCCCCAGCGCGACGCCCAGCGCCGGCGAGTCGACCGACACGAAATCGCCGCGACCTCCGAAATCCCTGATCGACGATTATGCCTAGTGTCGTGCTGCTGCTGCCCGCAAGCGCAGCAGTGAGCCCTTGCGCACGGAGTCAGACATGAAACAGCTGGCGCTCGCCCTGTTCGCCACCCTCTTCGCCATGCTCGGCTCCGCCGCCGACGCGGGCAATGCCTACACCCAGGGTGAGGTACACCTGAGGGCGGGTCCGAGCACCGACTATCCCATCGTCATGAGCATTCCTCCGAGCAGCCTGTTGACGGTCAATGGATGCCTCGACGATTTCACGTGGTGCGACGTGGATTGGGAGGGCAACCACGGCTGGCTCTATGGCAGCTACCTGTATTACGACTATCAACAGCGGCGGGTGCCGGTGCTCGATGTCGGTGCGGCGCTCGGGATCGGCATCGTCGCCTTCAATCTCGGCGATTACTGGGGTCGTTACTACGTGGGCCGTCCGTGGTATGCGCGGCGCTCTTACTGGATTAACAGGCCGCCGCCTCCGCGTCGTCCGCCGCCGCTGCGTCCGAGGCCTCCGTATCTACCCGGTAGACCGTCTCACGGTGGGCCCGCCCGACCGCCGCCTCCGAGACCTGCACGCCCCACTCCGTCGAGACCGACCACGCCACCACGTCCGACGACGCCCACGCCGAGTCCGCGTCCGGATCGGCCATCGAATCCCGGTAACGCCGGGCGGCCAGGCGGGACTGGTGGAGCGGGCGGCTCCGGCGGGCCGGCGCGACCCGGCGGCGCCGGCGCCACTGGGGGGTCCAGACCGGCGCCGCGGCCGTCCACCAGACCGGCGCCGCGTCCCTCGTCGCCGCAACCGGATAACAAGCCGGGGCCCGGCAACTAGGCGACAAGGCCTACCGGGAGCGACAACATCAAGCCGAGCGCACTCGCCTTGCTTTTCGCAGCCGTTTGGCTGGCAGTCTCGCCGCGCGCATCCGTCGCGGCTGAATCCTGGATCGCCGACAGCGATCATTACACCGGCATGCTGATCGAGGTTCATCTCGATCACTCCCCCGAATACGGATCGTCTCAGGGACTCGCCCGCTACGACGAGAAAATCGCCATCCCCACGCTCGCCGACCAATTGGCGGAACGCAAAGAGCGCGACGCCGTCATCGAGAAGATCAAAGGGCAGCTTGCTCGCGAGAAAGACCGCCATGTGGCCGAAGATTTGCAGATCCTGATTCGCGCCGTCGATCTCCGCGATCGGGAAGAGGATTGGAGCAACGCACACGAGGTGCCGTTCATCAATGCGAGTCAGCGGGTATTCAACGGGCTGCGGATGCTGCTCGACGATCAGACACCTGCGGCGCGGCGCCCGGCTGCAGTCGAGCGAATCAAGAAGTATGCCGGCATGGAAAGCGGCTCCCTGCCGATCACGCAGATCCTGCTCGAGCGGGTGAAGGAGCAGATGGCGAAGCCGGGTGTCATTTACCCGGCGAAAAGTGAAATCGAGACTGATCTCGGGCGCGATTCCAACTTCGTTCAGGAGATTCCCAAGCTGTTCGAGAAGTATCAGCTGGGCGGCTGGCAGGGGGCATTCGCCGCGGTCAAGACCCAGCTGACAGACTACGATGCCTGGGTGCGGGAAAACTTGTTGCCGCGCGCGCGCGCCGATTTCCGGCTGCCGCCGGAAAAATATGCGTTGAATTTCGAGGAGTATGGGATCGACCTGTCGCCCGCCGAGATAACCCGGATGGCGCACGCCGCGTTCACGCGGTACCAGGGGGAAATGGCACCGATTGCCGCGCAGATCGCGCGCGAGCAGCATCTCCCCTCGAGCGACTACCGCGACGTGATCGCCGAATTGAAGAAAGTGCAGCTCACCGGGGACGCGATTTTGCCGTTCTACGAGCAGCGTCTCAAGGACATCGAGGCGATCATCGTGAAGGAGCGTCTGGTAAGCCTTCCCGACCGGCCTGCGATCATTCGCCTGGCGACCGCCGCCGAAACCGCGCGCCAACCCGCTCCCCACATGAACTCGCCGCCCTTCCTGCACAACACCGGTCAACGGGGCGAGTTCGTCCTTCCGCTCAATATTCCGTCCGCAACCGGCGGGGCGGAGGACAAGTACGACGATTTCACCTTCGACGCCGTGTCGTGGACCTTGACGGCGCACGAGGCGCGGCCGGGACACGAGCTGCAGTTCGACTCCATGGTCGAGCACGGCGTCTCGCAGGCCCGTGTGCAATATGCGTTCAATTCGACCAACGCGGAGGGATGGGGGCTATATTCCGAATACCTCATCGAGCCCTTCATCCCGTTGGAAGGGCGGTTGATGACGCTGCAGTTGCGGCTTCTGCGCGCCGCGAGAGCGTTCCTCGATCCGGAGCTGCAATCGGGACAGACCGACACCGTCGAGGCCTTCCGCGTGCTGCAGAAGGACGTGGTGCTGTCGCACGCCTTTGCCGAAGAGGAGGTCGAGCGGTTCACCTTCCGCTCGCCGGGCCAGGCGAACAGCTATTTCTATGGCTATACGCGCCTGCTCGAGCTGCGGCGGGATACGGAAAAGGCGCTCGGCAAGAAGTTCGACCAAAAGAAATTCCATGATTTCGTTCTGGCGCAGGGATTGCTTCCGCCGGCGCTGATGCGCAAAGCCGTCCTCCAGGACTTCGTTCCTGCCGAGTTGCACGTCAAACAATAGCGAGCCCCATGTCCGGTACCATCCTATCGCCCGTGACATTCTGTCCGAACTGTCGCGGAGCAATGCAGCCCCAAGATTTGGAACGTCACGATGACGGCAGCGTGCGCGTGGATCTGTGTTTCGTCTGCGCCGGCATTTGGTTCGACCATCTGGCGAGCATTCAGCTCGCGCCCATCGCCGTCATCCAGCTGTTCAAGGAAATCTATGCGCACAGGGACGACGCACGCCAACCGAGGGCAAGCCGGCTTCAGTGTCCGCGATGCGACGAGGCCCTGGTGCAGAGCTTCGATCTGAGCAAAACCGGCAGGTTCTCGTATTTCCGGTGTGTGGTCGGCGACGGCCGGTTCACGCCCTTCTTTCAGTTCATGCGCGAAAAACAGTTCGTTCGCACACTGAATCCGGCGGAACTGCAGCGCGTGCGGGCGCAGGTGCGCCAGATCACCTGTTCGGAATGCGGCGCACCCATCGATCTCGAGCATTCGAGCGAATGCAAATATTGCCATGCGCCGGTGTCGTTTCTGGACCCCGACGCCGTGCAAAAGGCGATAGAGCTGTGGTCCGCCGCCGAGAATCGCCGCCATCTCGCCCCGACGCCCGAGGCGGTGGGAAATGCGCTGCTCGCGCTCAGGCTTCACCCGGATGACAAGCCCGGTTCTTCCGCGGCCGGGCTCACCGATCGGATCTTCATGAACGGAATCGACATGCCGGGTGGCGGCCCGCGGTTGGGCGTGGATCTGGTCGCGGCCGGCATCCACGCCATCGGCCACCTGTTCAACGCGTTGGATTGAGTAAGCGCGGCTGCGCGGGAGCAATGTAGGTCACTGCTCCCGCGAGGTCATGGCCCGCGGCACGTAATCTAGTAGAAATGCACCCGATCATATAGTCATGGGTGTAAGGGATTCGCCTAACGCAAGCACGTTTTTGTCGGGCCTTTAGTGCTCGCGGCGATTTCTTTCTATAAGTGTCATCCGGGCGGGCGTAAGCTTTCGGTCGTCCAGGCAAAAAGGATGGTCTAGCGTGACCTCGCCCGGTTTTGCGGCGCGGCGGTTTAAGCGTCACCGGTACGAGCTTCTGGTCGAAGAGGCGCTAGATCCTATTGTCGCGCTTGATGCTGCCGGCCACCTCGTCCGGGCCAGTCGCAGCATCGTTAGCCTTACTCACGAGGAAGGCACGACAATTCATTCAATATGCAATGGGGAGGCGCCATGAGCGCTGCAGTATCCGCAGGCATCCTGATCGTCGAAGACGATCTCATCGTGGCGAATGACCTAAAACAATCGTTAAACGAAATGGGGTACGACGCATTCGCGATTGCGGCATCCGCTGAGGAAGCGGTCGCTTGTGCCGAGGAACGGTGGCCTGATGTTGTCTTGATGGATATCCGGATCAACGGTCCGGAGGACGGGATTCAGACGGCCACGATGCTGAAGCGGAAGGATCCCGTCATAGTGGTCTTTTTAACAGCCCATGCGGATGATCCAATGATCGACCGCGCAAAACGAGCCGAACCGGATGGATATCTACTAAAGCCCGTAAAACTAGCCGAACTGCGCAGCACGATCGAGGTAGCATTGCATCGGCGACAATCGGACGCAGAGAGGGAGAAGACTCGGGCACACGAGCACCGGTTGTTCACCATTGCCAACAACGTACCCATCGCGATTGCCCACTTTGATCGCAAAGGGAAGGTGCAATTCGCCAATTCGGTTTTTCGATCTCTGGTCACGTACCAGAATGATCCGATCGGCGCATCGGCCATGTCGTTCCTTGGCGAAAACTTGTACAAGGCATCCTACACAAGCCGTCAAAGCGCTTTGTTCGGTGAGGCCGCAACCGTACAAATGGATGTTCAGCAAAGCGGGGTGGCTCGTCACTACGAAGTAAGCTACCTGCCGGACCGCGATGCCGGCGGTACGGTAATGGGCGTGTACGCGCTCGCCTATGACATTACGGAGCGCGATCGACTGGCGACCGATCTGCGCCGGGCCCATGCAAATTGGGAAACGATCCTGAACGCCGTCCCGGCGCGGATTATCTCCTGGAACCGAGATCTAATCAGCTGCTTTGCGAACACCGCGGCTCAAGCGGAATCTAGCGTGTTGCGCTATCGTACGCTCGGTCATCACATGCGAGTCGTTCTTGGCGAAGCTCGATACCGCAGAGCAGCGAATGATATCGAGAGCGCGTTAAGCGGACAGGCTACGGTGCGTGAGGAGGTTGTGTACGATGACAGCGGACCACGCTACAGCAATCTCCATCTAATTCCGGACCTCAATGACGGTCGGGTGGTCGGTCTTCATTCCCTCGCGTACGATGTTGCGGACTTGAGTGCCTCGCGCCATCAGATCCCTCAGTTGACGCACCCGCATCGGCATTCCTCCGCGCTGGTTCGCTAAAAAGCGGGCGGGCATCCGCCCCGCAACGTTGGCAACGAAATCGGTTTGTCGTCCACGCCTGCTTGGCAAAGCCATAGCGGAGCGCCACCACTGGTTTGCAGGGCGGCAAAGATTCATTATAATGACCTAAGGATCCATCATCCGCCACGGCGATCATTAGTGACCACATCCAAGGACGCGAGAGAGCGGGTAGGGCTGGGAGATGCCATCGTCATGGGTCTGTCGAGCTCGGGACCCGCGCAGACGCTCGCGGTGAGCCTCGCGGGCTTGGTGGCCGCCAGCGGCTACGGCGGGCCCGTCCCCATTCTCATCTGCCTGATTCCCATGCTCGGGATCGCCTTCGCCTATCAACGTCTGAATCGCTGGGACCAGAGTGCGGGTGCCACCTACACGTGGGTCGCCCGGGTGTTCAATCCGTATCTGGGTTTTCTGTCGGGCTGGATGATTCTTCTCTACTACACGCTCGGCACGACCACGCTCACCATTCCCGCCGGCGTCTATACGCTCGAATTGATTGCTCCTTCGCTCATCGACCGGCATTGGGCCGTTTTCGCCGCGGGTGCCGGGTGGAATGTCTTGATCACGCTGTTTGCGGTCACCGGACTGAAGTTGGTGGTCCGCTTCGAGTGGGCCATCGTGCTGTTCCAATACGCGGTGCTGCTCGCGGTCGCGGCGGTGGCGCTGCATGCGCTCGCCCACGGGCTCACGGCGGTGCATTTCTCCTGGCAATGGTTCTCCCTCGCGGGCATGGGCGGAGTCAAGGGGTTGATGGGCGGGATGCTCATCGCGTGCTTCATGTATTCGGGTTGGGACGCCGCCATCTACGTGAACGAAGAAACCCGGGATCGTGCGAATAATCCCGGTAGAGCGGCCATTGCCAGCGTCGCGATGCTGGCCGTGATCTATTCACTCGCGACCCTCTCCTTTCAAGCGGTGCTGCCGCCGGATGAACTGCAGGCTCACGCGGGCGACGCGCTTTCCGCTGTGAGCGACGGGCTTCTGCACGGACCGTGGGGCGCGCTCATGGCGCTGGTCGTGCTGCTCGGCACGCTCGCCACATTACAGGCGGCCGTGATCTCGGCGGCGCGAATGGGCCACGCCATGTCGAGGGACCGCGTGATGCCGGCCTTCTTCGGACGCCTGCGATCCGGGGGTTCGACGCCTTGGGCGGCCACGTTGACCATGAGCGCGGTGAACCTGGTGCTGCTGGCGCTTGCGCTCGCGACGACGACGACCGGCGTGGCGCTCACCAATGCGGCGAGCAGCCTGGGGCTGATCTCGATCGTTTTTTACGGGATCACCGCGGCGGCGGCGCTGCGGCAGCGGCGCAACTTGCGCGGCGCAAGCCGTGCCGATCTCGTTCTCGGCGGACTGTTTCCGTTGATCGGCGTTCTATTCAGCGTCTTTGTCTTGGTTGGAAGTTTGGCGACGGGAGCGGTTGCGCCGGCGGTCATCGCCTACGGACTCGGCTCCATTGCCGTCGGCGGCGCGGTGGCATTGCTTTTACGATTCAAGGGCGCGGCTTTCTTTACGGCGCGCCGAGGACTAGAGGAACTATGAAGTATCGAAATCCCGCGCGCTCAGCGCGCAGCGCCCAACTGTACCAGGCGGCCTGCGGACCCATTCCGGGCGGCGTCAACAGTACGGCACGGGCTACGTGGTCGGGGTGGGATCCGTATCCGTTGTTCGTCGAGCGGGGGGAGGGCGCTTATCTCTACGACGTGGACGGCAATCGGTACATCGACTATCTGCTCGGGCTCGGCCCGATGATTCTCGGCCATCGCCCGCCGAAGGTGACGGCCGCGGTGGTGGAACAAATTCAGAATCGGGGAACGGTGTTCGCGTTGCCTACTGCCGCGGAGGCGGTACTCGCCGAGAAGATCATAGCCGCGGTGCCGAGCATCGAGCAGGTGCGTCTGTGCAATACCGGAACCGAGGCCGTCATATACAGTTTGCGGCTCGCCCGGGCGTTCACGGGCCGTGAGAAAGTCATCCGCTTCGAGGGCATGTATCACGGATTCTCGGATGCCGTGTATTGGAGCAAGCATCCCGGTCTCGATGAGGCGGGCCCGGATCATCGCCCCATCGCGGTGCCGCAGGGGCCGGGCCTCAGCAAGGCCGCGGGCGAACATCTCATCATCCTGCCGTGGAACGATGCCGACGCGTTGCGCGATGCGATCACGCGCGAGGGGAAGTCGATAGCGGCCATCCTCACGGAGCCGGTGATGTGTAACACCGGCTGCATCCTGCCCGAGCCTGGCTATCTCGAAGCAATGCGCGAACTCGCCCATGACAATGGCATCGTGTTGATCTACGACGAGGTGATCACGGGCTTTCGGCTGAGCTTCGGCGGGGCACAGTCTCTGTACGGCATCCGCCCCGATCTGTCGGTGTTCGCCAAGGGGCTGGGCGGCGGCTTTCCCGTGGCCGCGCTCGGCGGGAAGCGCGAGATCATGAATCTGGTCGCGCAGGGAACGGTATCGATGGCCGGCACCTACAGCGCCAACGGCATTGCCGTGGCAGCCGCCAACGCCGCGCTCGATGAGCTCTGCGTGCCGGGAAAGTACCAGGCGCTGTCCGTGCGCTGCGAGAGACTCTACGAAGGACTGCGAGAGGTCCTGGCAAAGCATCGCCTACCCGCGTATGTGGTGGGCGTGGGACCGGTTTCGCAGGTATGGTTCGCGAAGCGGCCGATCCGCAATTACCGGGATGCCGCCCGCTATGCCGACCATGATTTGTTCCGCCGTTGGTGGGAGGGCATGCTCGAGAACGATGTGCTGTTCCATCCCGGCGCGTTCGAGAATTTATTCGTGTCCTTCGCGCATTCCGACGAAGATGTCGAACGTACCCTGCAGGCGGCCGAGAGGGTGGCGCGTGGCCTCGCCGAGCACGTGTAGCCCGTGAGCCTGGTGCTCGGCATCGATCTGGGAACCTCGGCCGTCAAGGTGGCGGCCGTAGAGGTGGACGGGGCGGCGCCGGGGCACTTGGCGGGCGAAGGGTCCGCCGACTTCGCCACCGACTCGACGTTGCCGCATCAGGCTGAACAATCTCCGTCGGACTGGCTCGAGGCGACCCGCGGAGCGATGAGGGCGCTCGATGAGCAGTTGCGCCTGCACGATGCGCATTGGCCGAGCCGCGTCGCCGCCATCGGGCTCACCGGTCAGCTCCCGACGCTCGTATGCCTCGGCGAACACGGCCCGCTCGGACCTGCGATCACATGGAAGGATGGGCGCGCGGACGCGTGGGCTTCGTCGCGGCTCGACGGGGTGCGCGCGCAGCATTATGCACGCACGGGCATGCCCATCGATGGGCGCTATCTCGCTCCCATGTTTCAATTCCATTATGCCGGCCGCGAGAGCGAGGTGCGTACCGTGCTGTCGGCCAAGGATTATCTGCTGCATGCCCTGACCGGCCTCGCAATGACCGAGCCATCAACGGCCGCCGGTTATGGAGTCTACGAGTTGGACGGACAGCGCTTCGCTGCCGACCTGTGCAATTTCTGGAATCTGCCGCTGCGAGTGTTGCCGCCGGTGCGTCCGGCGAACTCGATGGCAGGTACGCTGGCGCCGTCGGGCGCCGAGCTTCTCGGCCTGCCGGCGGGCATTCTCGTGAGCACCGGCGCGGCGGATTCGGTCTGCGCCTCCTACGCCATGGCGGGACTCGACGAGCGGGTGATCTCCGTCAGCTTCGGATCGAGCGCCGTCATTCTCGCCGCAAGCGCCGCTCCGCGCCTCGACCCGGCCGCGCGGTACCTGGTAACTCCGCACGCTGTGCCCTCCTGGTATGGGCGAGAGATGGATCTGCTGGCCAGCGGCACGGGGTATCGCTGGCTGAGTTCGCTTTTCGGCTGGGCGGAGGGGGACATCGACCGGCAGGCAGCGCAATCGCCTCCGGGCGCGAACGGCCTGTTCTTCGCGCCGTATCTCGCTGGCGGCGAGCAGGGGGCGTTGTGGAATCCTCGGCTGCGCGGCGCCTTGTTCGGACTTTCGCTCGGCCACACGCGTGCCGATATCGCGCGCGCCTATCTCGAGGGTGTCTTTTTCGAAGTGAAGCGTTGCGTCGAGGTATTGGCTGAGAACGGGGCAATCGACTCGGTGCGCGTCGGCGGCAAGATCGTGCACTCGACGTCAAGCATGCAGATGCTCGCGGACGTCCTCGGGCTTCCCGTCAGCGAAGCCAGCGAGCCCTCGCCCGCGGCGTTCGGGGCCGCCTGGCTGGCGAGCCGCCTGGCAGCCCCGGGGCCTTCAGCCGTCCGCCCCGCACCCTCATCTCAGCGCACGGCCACGCCTCGCGCGCGAGTGGCTGACGCCTATCGCTCGATTTATGCCGGATACCTGGCCAAGACCGCGCTGTGCGAGTGATTCGCGTGCACACGGCCGCCGAGTTTTCTCAGGCAGCCGCGGACTTGGTTGCGGCGCAACTCAAGTCCAAACCTCGATCGGTGCTAGCGCTGCCCACGGGCTCGACGCCGCTCGGGCTGTATGCGGAGCTGGTGCGCCGCTCGCGCGCCGGCTTTACGAGTCTCGCCGAGGCGAGAATATTCGACCTGGACGAGTACCGCGGCCTGGCATCGAGCGACCCCTCGAGCTTTGCAGCGTTCATCCGCGCTCGGCTCACAGTGCCCCTCGTGCTCGCCGAGGACCACGTGCGCTTGTTGCGCGGCGACGCGCCCGATCCTGCAGCGGAATGCGCGGACTACGAGAAGAGGATTGCGGATCTCGGCGGCATCGATCTGTGCATCCTGGGTCTCGGACAGAACGGGCACATCGCCTTCAACGAGCCGGGATCCGCCTGGGACACCCGCACCCGGGTCGTCGAACTGTCGGCGTCGACCCGGGCGAGAATCGAGGCCAATGCCGGGTGGGGACGACCGGCGCCGACTCACGGGCTCACGCTCGGCGT
>JBEKHO010000011.1:0-134894 GCA_050012215.1 Steroidobacteraceae bacterium | reverse complement strand
CGCGCTCGATGATGGATTTGAGGTCCTCCCGGGTGGGGCGTAAGGAATGGGCGGGCACAACGGCCATCATGATCTCCGGCACGATCCAATAGGGTCTGAAGCCGCCATTCTACCCCGGGCGGATTCTCGCGGGCCGAAACCAAGCGCCCTCAAGGTGGTAGCATGGGCCGCATGCCTATGGAGCAAGAACCGCAAAATTCCGCCGAGACCGACCCCGGACGCCCGAGCAAGAGCGCTTTGAAGCGCGAAGCATCCTCCCTGCAGGAATTGGGAGTGAAGCTCTCCTCCCTGCCGGACCAGGAGATCAAGGAATTGGATTTGCCGGACAACTTGTTCGTGGCGCTGTGCGATTTGAAGCGCCTGCCTTCGCACGGAGCCCAGGTCCGGCAGCGTCAATATATCGGCAAATTGATGCGCAATATCGATCCGGAGCCGGTGCTCGCGAAGCTGGCCGAAAAAAAGCTCCGCCACGATTCGGAAATCAGGCGTTTTCAGAAGGTGGAGCGCTGGCGCGACCGGCTCCTGTCGGACCCCGAGGGCGCGGTTCCCGAGCTTGTGCAGGAGTACCCTCGGGCGGATCGCGCGGCTCTCATGCGGCTTTTGCATAAGGCCGAGCGTGAGCGCCAGGAACAGCGCTCACCGGCGGGCGCCCGGGAACTTTTCGCCTTTCTGAGGGAGTTGCTCGGATAGGCTGTTAAACTAGTGGTATGGATGTCCGCGTCGGAATCATCATGGGATCGTCGTCCGATTGGGAGACGATGCAGGGGGCGGCCGATACGCTCGACTCGCTGCATATCGCCCATGAAATCCGGGTGATTTCCGCACATCGCACCCCGGATCTGTTGTTTGAGTACGCCGAGTCCGCGCGCGAGCGGGGCCTCAAGGCCATCATTGCCGGAGCCGGCGGCGCGGCACACCTGCCCGGGATGACGGCAGCCAAGACATCGGTGCCGGTGCTCGGCGTGCCGGTGCAGACCAAGGCGTTGGGGGGAATCGATTCGCTGCTCTCCATCGCCCAGATGCCGAGCGGCATCCCGGTCGCGACTTTCGCCATTGGCGCCGCCGGTGCCCGAAATGCGGCGCTGTTCGCGGCGGCGCTGCTGGCCAACGAGTTTGCCGAGGTTCGCGCGGCCTTGGACGCGTTTCGTGCCGCGCAAACGGCCGCGGTGCTCAATAAGCCCGATCCACGACAGTCTTGAAGCCCGTGAACGTCGGCATCGTCGGTGCGGGACAACTGGGGCGCATGATGGCACTCGCCGGGTATCCTCTCGGGATTCGATGCTCCTTCCTCGACAGGAGCGCCGACGCGCCGGCGGCTCAGGTCGCACCGATTCTGACCGGGGGCCTGGAGGATCCGGTGCTTCTCGCGAAACTCGCCTCGAATAGCGACGTGCTCACCTTCGATTGGGAAAACATCTCGGGCCACGCGCTGGCTCCCCTCGAATCGCTGACCCAGGTTCGTCCGCCTCGCGCGGCGCTCGAGGTCTCACAGGACCGTCTGCACGAGAAGGCGCTGTTCAAGCGCCTGAAAATTCCCGTCGCCGAACACGCGGCGGTCGATTCCCGCAGGGATCTCGTCGAGGCCGTGCGCAAGCTGGGAATCCCCGGGGTGCTCAAGACCCGGCGAATGGGCTACGACGGCAAGGGGCAATTCGTGCTCAGACGCCCGGAGGACATCGATGACGCCTGGGGCTCGCTCGGTGCTGCGGGTTTGATCTACGAGAAGTTCCAGAACTTCTCCCGCGAGATCTCCCTCCTCGCCGCGCGCTCTCCGGTCGGCGATGTCGTCTACTATCCTCTGTCGGCGAACACCCATGGCGGCGGAACCCTGCGCTACGGAATCGCCCCTTATGCGAACCGCGCGCTGGAACGCACCGCGAAAATCTACATGAAGCGGGTCCTTTCCGCGCTCGAGTACTCGGGAGTGCTCGCGATCGAATTCTTCGTGGTGAAGGGCCGGTTGATCGCCAACGAAATGGCGCCGCGGGTGCACAATTCCGGTCATTGGACCATCGAGGGCTGCGTCACCAGCCAGTTCGAGAATCATCTTCGCGCCATCTGCGGCTTGCCTCTCGGAAGCACGCGTGCGCTCGGACACACCGCCATGATCAATTTCCTGGGCGGGATGCCGGACCGCGAGCGGCTGCTCGGCATCGAGGGGCTGGCGTTCCACGACTACGGAAAGGAGCCGCGGGCGGGCCGAAAACTGGGCCATTGCACCATATTGAGGCCCACCTCCCGGGATCGCGATCATGCGCTCGCGGATGCATTAAAATCGATCCACTGGTCCTGAGGCATCCCACCCCACGGGCGGAAGTTTCCGAACGGCATGACGCGATGTATCTAGAACTTTTCAAGCTGCACGAACTGCCGTTTCGCCTCAGCCCCGATCCGCAGTTCCTTTACCTGAGCAAACAACATGCACGCGCCAAGGCGTACATGGAGTCGACCATCTGGTTCACCGACGGCTTCGTGATCATCACGGGCGAGATCGGGGCCGGGAAGACCACCCTGATTGAGACGTTCCTCAAGGAGCTTCAATCTGATGTGGTCGTGGCTCAGATCAATCAGACCCAGCTGTCGCCGACGGCCTTCCTGCAAACGGTCCTGGTGCAGTTCGGCTTCACGCCGTTCGACATGAAAAAACCGGAAGTGCTGGCGACGCTCAATCAGTTCCTTACGGAACAGCACCTCGCGGGACGCAAGGTCCTTCTGATCATCGACGAAGCTCAGAATTTGAGCTTCCGCGTCCTCGAGGAAATCCGCATGCTGTCCGGCATCGAGACCACCAAGGAAAAAGTGCTGCGCATCATCCTGGCGGGGCAGCCGGAGCTCAACGACAAGTTGAATTCCAAGGATCTCATCCAGCTGGTGCAGCGTGTTCGTCTGAGATTTCATCTCTCGGCGCTGACCACGGCGGAGACCACTGCGTACATCGACCATCGGCTCGAAGTCGCGGGTTCGCAGGGACGGCGAATTTTCGACGAGGACACTTACGCCATCATCTACAAGTACTCGGGCGGCGTGCCGCGCCTCGTCAACACGCTCTGCGACACCAGCATGATGGCCGCCTTTGGCCGGGACAGCGATTTGGTCGCCGCGCAGGACGTCAAAGCTGCCATTGAGGAGCTGCAGTGGCCCGAGTTCGCATCGCGCACCAACCGCATGCAGATTGCCGCCATGGAGGCTACACCACCAGCTCAGCCCGGGACAGGACGTCGCATTGGTAGAATCCTTCTAGCGAGCGGCGGGAAGACGATAGCGGAGCGCGAGCTTCGGCCGGGGCGGCTGGTCATTGGCCGCACGCCCGACAACGACATACAAATCGAGAGCAAATTCATCAGCCGCCATCACTGTCAAATCGTCACGCAATCCAACTCTTGCCTGATCGAAGACCTCAACAGCACGAATGGCATCTACGTGAACTCGAAGCGGGTACGCCGCCACAACCTGAACGATGGAGACGTGGTCCTCGTAGGTCAGCACGAGATCATGTACATCGACGAGCGTTCGCCGTCGCGAGGCCGCCACTCAGCCGACTCCGGCGATTCGTCTAATTCGCGGGATGCCCGGGATGAGGAAGGAGAATGAGTATTGCGCTGCCCGAGTCGCCGCTCATCCACGCAGCGTCGACGGAAACTCGATGTTGTCGCCGTTGTATTGCCGGCTCCGCGCGCGGCAATCCTGGCGGTGAAGGAAGATCGTGAGCGCGGCGACCGCGGCGGCGATTCCGATTACGAACGCGATGACGGACCGCGTACCGACCCCATCGAGGTACGCGATCAGCCACGCGATTACGGCGATCGCCGCGTAAACCAGCGGCAAGGTTTCATAAACGGGACGAGACAGACGCATGGTTGCAACCCCTGCGCCCATGGTAAGACCGCGCCGCACGAATTCCGGCGCGATTTGACTTAAATCCGGGGAATATGTGATCGCCGGCGCGGGCGGCTCCGCGCGCGGCCCATCGCCTCAGTCCTTGCCCACCAGCATCTCGGAGACCTTCGACAGCCACGACGAGCTCCAGCCTTCGACCTTGAGTTGCTCGTTCTTCGGCTTCGGTTGCCGCCGCGCTTCGGACAACAGGTCCTTGGGCAGATTGATCTGAAAAGTTCCCGTCATTGATTTGTCGACCATGCAAGCTCCGGCAAGAGTTGAAAACCTGGGGTCAGCCTATCGACTGCGGCCCGACGCGAGATGCGACGCGCTGCACGCTATTGAATGACGCCGCCGGCCTTGGGAAAAGACGTCGCTCGGCAGCGACGTGAGTATCGCTTCAGGTTTGCCATAATGGGCGCCGGCTTGACATCTTGCGCTACCAGCCGGGCTTGTGCGGCAGGGCGTCGTCAATCGAGTAGTAGTCCCCTTTATCGACGACGAAGATATGTTCCTTGAGCTTGATGCCGGTCGGCGAATCGAGAGTTCCGGCGGTGATTGCCGTCCTGCCTTCGCCCTCGGGTCTCCAGAATAGGTTGCTGCCGCAGACGCGGCAAAACCCGCGCTCGGCCGCGGCAGACGATCGATACCACTCGAGGGTCCGCGACGAGATGAGCATCAGGTCCTCGGAGGCCGCACTCGTCATTACGGCATGGTGACCGCTGGTGCGTCGGCACTGCGTGCAATGGCACGCAATGGCATCGCGAAGTGCGCCTCGAATTCGATAGCGCACGCCCCCGCACAGGCACCCGCCCTGATGAATGGTCTTCTCGTCCGATTCAGGTTCCGGCAATGTCATGGCAGACCTTGAATGACGGCGCAATCCGCGCTCAGTCGATTATAACGGCTCGGACGCGAGCGTCCGGAGGTCAACGCCGAGGCCACGACCGCGTTGTTTCGATTGCAGCGAAGCCTCAAACTCTGTAAACAGTTCGCGTGCGAGGCATTGATGACTCAGGGGAAACCACCATCCAACCAAGCGCCGGCGCTCCTGGCCTGGGGCGCGGGCGCCCTGGGGCTGCTTTTATCGCTTCTGCCCACCGCTGCACCCCGGGCCATGACGCAACCCACTGAATGGCATTCGACCGAGATTCACGGTCATCGAATTTTTTATGCGACGCGCGGCTCCGGTCCGACGCTGGTGTTCCTGCACGGCGGTGGCGAGTCCGGGGAGCACTCCTTCGTGCGTCAGCTCGATGTCTTTTCGGAACTCCATCATATCGTGGCGCCCGACCAGGTCGGCCAGGGGCGCACACCCGATGTGCCCGGCCCCTTGAGCTATACCGCGATGATGCAGGACACCGCGGCGCTGCTTGAACAGCTCAAGCTGAAGCACGTCGACATGGTCGGCTTCAGCGACGGAGGTATCCTCGCGCTGATGTTGGCGGTGCGTCATCCCGAACTCGTGCGGCGCCTGGTCATCAGCGGTGTGAACATTTCTCCGGAAGGGCTGGTCACCGAAAATCTCGAGGGTCTTCGCGCCGACGACACTCAGAACCCCAAGACCATCGATGAGAAGCTGGGGCACCTCTGGGCAACTTCGCCCACGGAGGAGGAATTGAGCTTGGCGCTTCTCGCCAGGATCCTCCAGCCGGTGCTGTTGGTATCAGGTGACCACGACGTGATCACGCTCGAACACACGCTGCAGATCTTTCGCGCGCTGCCGAATTCCGAGCTTTGCGTGCTGCCGGGGACGGATCACGGCACGTTCTTCCGCAGGCCGGAGTGGCTCAATCCGATCATCAGCGCATTCCTTGCGCGACCGCAGGAAGCGGTCGCGACGGTGCGCTGAGGCTGGCACATCTGCCCCATGGGGTGCGCCGTGTCTGTCGGAGAATGTAGCTTTCATCGCGTAGGAATTTGCGCTTAAAGTAACCTGCGGACCCACGATCTCACTGGCTCTTGAGCCTCGCACCCGGCGGGTCTTTTGCAACCCTTCGCTGGCCGATCTCGATCAAGACGACGGTCGGATTGATTCTGCGCTCGCCGGTGCCCATCGTCACTCGGTGGGGTGAAGCGGGCACCATGATCTACGACGACGCCTACTCGCACTCGCTTTCAATGACGCTGCTCCGTGTCTTGGTGTCAGAAAATGCTGACGCGTTTGGCGCACCATTCGCGCCACCGGCATGGTCGGCCGCGCATCCGCAGGAATCCTTCCGGTGAATCTTGAATGATGCTGACGATAGGACTAGTCTGAGTCCCGTCATGCGTTTTGAGGCTGGGCGGAGGCACAGATGTGTGCATGCCACGCCTTCACCGCAGGTCTGTAGGTCCTCGCTCAAGGCAACGTCTCCCTATGAAAACGGGCAACGTCAGGTGTCATGGCACAGATCTTTCGACCCCATCAAGTCTTTGCGCTAAAATTCGGCGCCGGTGTGGTTGTGATTGTCTTGATCGCCGGCATCCTGATCTGGCGAAATGTGACCGCCGAATCGCCGGCGATTGATGCGCCGGTCGCGCAAACTCCTCCGTTCAGCCACAAACATCACGTCAGCGACGTAGGATTGGATTGCCGCTTTTGTCACGCATCGGCGGAAACCGCGGCGTTTGCGGGCTTGCCGCCGACCTCAACCTGCATGACCTGCCATTCCCAACTATTCAAGGGTCAGGCGATCCTCGCGCCGGTCGCTGCGAGCTATCGCGACGACCTACCGCTGCACTGGATTCGCGTGCACCGGCTGCCTGATTTCGTCTATTTTCACCATGACATCCACATCTCCAAGGGCATCGGCTGCTCAACCTGTCACGGGCGTGTGGACCAGATGCCGCTGTTGTGGCGGACACAATCGCTCGAGATGTCGTGGTGCCTCGACTGTCACCGCGCCCCCGAAAAATACCTGCGTCCGCAAAACCGCGTCTTCGACATGACTTGGACAGCGCCGCCCGATCAGCTGCAACAGGGTCGGCAGCTCTTGACGGCCTACAAAATCGATCGCCGCCGACTGACCGACTGCTCTAACTGTCACCGCTAGAACAACGCTATGGCTGCCAACGACATTCATGCGCCGCTGAACCTTAATCCGAACGAGGACCCGGCGCCGCAATGGCGCGGTCTCGACGAGTTGCAAGCGCATGCCGCACGCGCGAGTGGGCACCACCACGAGCCGTCGGGCTCGCCGCTGGACTTCCCGCGGCTCGATCGGCGCCAGTTCCTCGGCTATACGGTGGCGTCCTTGTCCTTGGCCGGCGCCGGCGCCTGCAGCCGCCAGCCTCAACATACGATCGTACCCTACGTGCACGCGCCGCCGCAGCTCGCCGCCGGCGATCCGCTCTACTTTGCGACGGCCGCGTCGCTCGGCGGGGCCGCGCAGGGGTTTCTGGTCAAGAGCAATTATGGCCGGCCGACCAAAATCGAAGGTAATCCCGCGCACCCCGGAAGCCTCGGTGCAACCGACATATTTGCGCAGGCCGCGGTGCTCGATCTGTGGGATCCAGATCGCGCTCAGGCCGTGCGCCATCGCGGCCAGGAGACTACCTGGGAGAGCTTCGTGGACGCGTTGAGTGCGCGCATGAGCCGGCTCGCGGTCGTCACCGGGACCGGATTGCGGATCCTGACCGAGAGCGTGAGCTCGCCGACGCTCGGCAACCAGCTGCACGCGCTGCTCGATCGTTTTCCTGGCGCGCGCTGGCACCAATATGAGCCAATCAATCGCGACCGCGCCTACGAGGGCAGCCGTCTCGCGTTCGGTGAAGCGCTCGAAGCAGTCTACAAGTTCGACGAGGCGCGCGTCGTATTGAGCCTCGGCGGTGATTTTCTCGGCGCCCCGGGCGTGCGCTACGCACACGATTTCGTAACTGCGCGGCGCGACAGCGACGGCAAACCCGATCCGGGCCGGCTCTATGTTGTCGAGTCCACACCGACGCTGACGGGAAGTTTCGCTGATCATAGATACGCGGTACGCTTCGGGGAAATCGAGCCGCTCGCACGTGCGCTCGCACAGGCGCTCGGTGTTTCCGGGGCCGGCGGACCCGCGGCAGGCTCGCCCGAAGCGCGTTTGCTGCCCGCCGATGCGCTCGCCGTCTGCGCGCGCGACTTGAAACAGAACGCCGGTCGATCCTTGGTCATGGTCGGAGACGCACAGCCGCCGATCGTGCATGCGATCGCTCATGCGATCAATGAGGCGCTCGGGAACGTCGGCCGCACGGTGAGCTACTGCGCACCGATCCTCGCGCGCGCGGAATCCCAGGGAGAGTCGATTCGAGCGCTGACCGACGACATGGCCGCCGGACGTGTCGACACACTGATCATGCTCGGCGGTAACCCGGTCTACACCGCTCCGGCCGACCGGCTGTTCGGCGCGCATCTCGCCAAGCTCGCGATGAGCGTGCACCTGAGTCTTTACGACGATGAGACATCTTCGCTCTGCGACTGGCAGATTCCGCAAGCGCATTTTCTCGAAAGCTGGTCCGATACGCGCGCCTACGACGGCACGGTTGCGATCCAGCAACCATTGATCGCGCCTCTCTACGGCGGCAAATCGGCGTACGAATTGCTGGCACTGCTGCTCGGCCAAGCCGCCTCGAACGACTACCAGACGGTGCGCGACTTCTGGACCAAAACCCGCTCGCCGACCGAAATCGACGCATTCTGGAATCAGGCACTGCACCGAGGCCTGATCGAAGGCTCGCGACTGCCCGTGCACGCCGCCACGATCCGATCGGGCTTTCTGAGCGCGTCGCCCGAGGCGGCGGGGGCGCCGAATGCGGCCTCACTCGACCTGATCTTTGCACCGGACCCCACGGTCTGGGATGGGCGCTTCGCGAACAATGCCTGGCTGCAGGAATTGCCGAAGCCCTTGACCAAGCTGACCTGGGACAACGCCGCGCTCGTCGGTCCCGCGCTCGCCGAGCGTCTCGGACTCGCCAACGGCGATCAGGTCGAATTGAGAGTACACGATGCCGTCGCGCTCGCACCGGTCTGGATCATTCCCGGCCAGGCCGATTCGACCGTCACCGTGACGCTCGGCTATGGGCGCAAGCGCGCCGGTCGGATCGGCGACGGCGTGGGCTACGATGCCTATGTCTTGCGTCAGTCGGACGATCCCTGGCATGCGCACGGACTGCAGCTGCGCAAGACCGGCGCAAAAATCGACCTTGCGACGACGCAGCGCCATTTCTCTATGGAGGGCCGCCGGCCCATCCGGACGACGACGCTCGCGCAGTTCCGCAGCGATCCTACGCTCGCAACGGCCGACGAGAATCGGCCGACCCCCAACTTGTATCAACCCGTGCCCGGCGACGGCTACGCCTGGGGGATGAGCATCAATCTGGATGCCTGCATCGGCTGCAGCGCCTGCACGATCGCCTGCCAAGCCGAGAACAACATACCGGTCGTCGGCAAGAAGGAAGTGATACGCGAGCGTGAAATGCACTGGATCCGCGTCGATCGTTATTACGAGGGATCGGCCGAACAGCCGCGCACCCTGTTCCAGCCCGTGCCGTGCATGCAATGCGAGCAGGCACCCTGCGAGGTCGTCTGCCCGGTCGAAGCGACTGTCCACGATTCCGAGGGGCTGAACCTGCAGGTCTATAACCGCTGCATCGGCACGCGGTTTTGCTCGAACAACTGTCCCTACAAAGTGCGCCGCTTCAATTTCCTGCAATACAGTGACGAGAACACCGAGAGCCTGAAGGCGCAGCGCAATCCGGAAGTCACGGTGCGCATGCGCGGTGTCATGGAGAAATGCACCTACTGCGTGCAGCGCATCACCAACGCGCGCATCGAAGCGGAAAAAGGCAACCGACGCTTGACCGACGGAGAAGTCGTCACGGCGTGTCAGGCGGCCTGCCCGACCGGTGCGATTCTCTTCGGCGATCTCAACGATCCTAAAAGCCGGGTGCGCCGGAACAAGGCTTCGCCGCTCGACTATGCGTTGCTGAGCGAACTCAACACGCGTCCGCGCACGACCTATCTCGCCAAATTGAGCAACCCTAATCCCGAGCTCGCCGACCCGTCAACCGCGGACCGCAAGGTGGATGGTTGAAATGAGCAGCGGCGCGCCCTCCGAGTTGCTCTCCGATATGGGTCCGGCACACGAGCCGGTGCTGCCCGGCGCACAGAGCTACGAGTCCATTTCCGCCAAGATCAGCGACATCGTGCTCGAAACGCATACGGCGCGCTGGTGGCTGATCGCGTTTGCGGCCTGCTCGGCGCTCACCCTGTTCTTCTTCGGGTCGATCGGCTATTTGTTCTACAAGGGCGTGGGCATCTGGGGATTGAACATGCCTGTGGTATGGGCTTTCGACATCACGAACTATGTCTGGTGGATCGCAATCGCGATGTCGGGAACCTTCATTTCCGCGGCGCTGCATTTGACGCGCCAGCCCTGGGGCGTATCTATCAGCCGCTTCGCCGAGGCCATGACGGTGTTCGCGCTCGCGATCGCCGGCATGTTTCCGATCCTGCATCTGGGCCGGCCCTGGTTCTTCTACTGGCTGATGCCGTATCCGAACATGATGAGCCTGTGGCCCCAGTGGCGCAGTCCGCTCGTCTGGGACTTTTTTGCAATTTTGGCCTACCTGCTGCTGTCGCTGATGTTTTGGTATTTGGGCCTGATCCCGGACTTTGCGACCTTGCGCGATCGCGCGCGCACGCGAGGCAAGCAGGTGATCTATGGCCTGCTCGCGCTGGGCTGGCGCGGCGAAGCGCGGGCTTGGCAGCGGCGCCAGAGCGCGCAGCTGCTGCTCGCCGGATTGGCGGTACCGCTCGTCGTGTCGGTGCACAGCGTCGTCGGGCTGGATTTTGCGGCCGGCAATACCCCCGGTTGGCACTCGACGATCTTTCCGCCGTTTTTCGTCGCGGGCGCGATGTTCTCCGGCTTCGCGATGGCGATGACGATCGTGATCCTGCTGCGGCGCGCGTTCGATCTCGAGAACTTCATCACCGATCGGCATCTCGACAACCTGGCCAAGTTGATCCTCGCGATGGGGCTGGTGCTCGCGTACAGCTACGTCATGGAGATTTTCATGGCCTGGTACAGCGCCGATCGCTACGAGATCTACACATCGCTGACTCGCATGCGCGGGCCCTATGCGCCGGTCTACTGGACCTTGATCTTCTGCGTCGTCATCGTGCCCCAGGCCCTGTGGTCGCGGCGCGTGCGCCGCGCACCTTGGGTGCTGTTCGCGATCAGCATCGTGATCAACATCGGCATGTGGCTCGAGCGCTTCATGCTGATCGTCACCAGCGAATATCGCGACTTTCTGCCCTCCGCCTGGGGCATGTTCTACCCGACGTTCTGGGACTGGGCGATCCTCTTGGGCTCGATCGGCTTTTTCGCCTGGCTGTTGTTGCTGTTCGTGCGCTTCGTACCGGTGATTTCCATGGCTGAAATGCGTGAATTGCTGACCCACGAACGGGGCGCCCCATGAACCACGGGACTCGCGCATACGGCATGCTCGCCGAGTTCTCGACCCCGACGGCGTTGCTCGACGCGGTGCGCGCCGCCCGCACCGAGGGCTTCCGGCAGCTCGAGGCCTACGCACCGATGCCCGTCGAGGGCTTGGTCGAAGCGCTGGGTTCTCGCGACACGGGGCTACCGCGGCTCGCGTTGATCGGCGCCGTCATCGGCGGGCTCGGCACTTTCGCCCTGCAGTGGTTCAGCGCGACCGCGATATATCCGATCAACGTGGGCGGGCGCACGCCCGCTTGGCCCGGCTTGATCCCGTCGACCTTCGAGATGACCGTACTCGGTGCCGTGCTCGCGGTATTCTTCGGCGTGCTTCTGCGTAGCCGATTACCGCGGCTCTACCACCCGATCTTCAACGATGCCGGCTTCTCGGCCGCTTCGAGCGATCGCTTTTTTCTGTGTATCGAGGCTGTCGATCCACAATACGATGAGCCGCGGACGCGGGATTTTCTCGAGCGCTTGCGGCCGCTGCGCGTCAGCGTGATCGAGGCGTGAGGGGACCGCCATGTGCCGCATCATGAAAGAATCCCCCTGCCCGATCGGGCTGCTGCTCGCCGGCGGTCTCGGCCTGATGCTTCTCGCGGGTTGCGAAAAATCGATGCGCAACATGTA
This sequence comes from Steroidobacteraceae bacterium, assembly GCA_050012215.1. Classification (GTDB taxonomy): domain Bacteria; phylum Pseudomonadota; class Gammaproteobacteria; order Steroidobacterales; family Steroidobacteraceae; genus Bog-1198. The sequence continues at coordinate 122,934 of JBEKHO010000011.1, read as the reverse complement.
CGATCAGCCCAAGTATCAGCCGTTCGTCGCGAGCCACCTCTGGCCGGACGGCCGCTCCGAGCGCCCCTTGGAGCCGGGCGTGGTCGCTTACAGCGGCGGTGAGCTTGCGGCGTCCTCGAGCGGGCGCCGCGGCGATCTCGCGCTGCCCAATTGGGCCGCCGGTGCCACCGGGCGCGAGGCGCCTCGTGTCACCATCGAGGCGCTCGAGCGCGGGCGCCAGCGCTACGACGTCTACTGCGCGCCTTGCCACAGCGTCAGCGGCGACGGCGACGGCATGGTCGTGCGCCGCGGCTTCCCGGCGCCGGCGAGCCTCGACAGTGCCTCCTTGCGCGCGGAATCGGACGCGCATCTGTTCGATGTGATCACCAACGGTCACGGGGTGATGTACGCGTTTGCCGATCGGATCGAGCCGCCCGATCGCTGGGCGATCGTCGGCTACCTGCGCGCCTTGCAGCGCAGTCAGCACGCCGCCATCGCAGATGTACCGCCGGACGAGCGCCAGGCGCTGCTCGCGGAGAAGCCGTGATGACCGCGCCCACACAGCCGGCGCGGCGACTGCGCAACGCCTGCCTGATCGCCGCCGGCGCCGGCGCGGCGCTGCTGGTCGTTGCCGGCCGGCAAGGCGCCCAGGCATGGCTGCCCTCGTATCTGTTCGTCTGGCTTTTCGTGCTCGGCTTGTCGCTGGGCAGCCTCGCATGGGTCACCGTTCATAATCTGACGGGCGGGGATTGGGGGCAGGTCGTGCGGCCCTTCGCGCAGGCGTCGCTGCGCCTGTTTCCCGTGTGCACGCTGCTCGCCGCGCCGCTGCTGTTTGCGCCGGCACAGCTCCTGCCGTGGATGAATGCCAGCCCAGGCGCTGCCGACACGGTGCTGGCCGCAGGCCAGCATTGGTACTTGAACTCGGTCTTCTTTTACCTGCGCGCGATCGTCTATTTCGTGATCTGGCTGTCGCTGGCGCGGCTGCTGCGCGATGATGGTGCGCGCTGGTCACTGCAGGGCGTTTCGGCAATCGGCTTCGTGCTCTATGCGCTCACGACGACGTTTGCCGCGGTCGATTGGACCATGTCGCTGACGCCGCGCTGGCATTCGACTGTATTTGGCCTGCTGATCGGCACGAGCCAGGCGCTCGCAGCGCTCGCCGCCGCTATTTTGTGCGCCAACGCGCTCGCACCGAAGGTCGATGCGTCGCTGCGGGCGCGCTTCCACGATCTCGGCAATCTGTCGCTTGCGCTCGTGCTGGTGTGGGCATATCTGGCGTTCATGCAGTTCTTGATCATCTGGGTCGAAGACCTGCCCGACGAAATTACCTGGCTCTTGCTGCGCAGCCGAACCAGTTGGGGCGCATTGACCTGGTTCGTGGCCGTCACGCATTTCCTGCTGCCGTTCTTGCTGCTGCTCTCGCGCAGCGCGAAGCGGGCACCGGCGATGCTCGCCGGCGTGAGCGCAGTCGTGCTGCTCGCCTCCCTTGCCGACAGCTTCTGGCTGGTCGTGCCGATCTTCAGGCCGCAAGGCTTCGCACTGCGCTGGAGCGATTTGGGCGCGCTGCTCGCGATCGGCGGGCTGTGGCTCGGCTGCTTGATCTACGTGATCGGCTTGCCGGCGGCGCAGCCGCTGCGCGGCGGACTCGTCCCTGGAAGCGATGAACATGGCACACAACGCGCCTGAGGGCCACACAGCGGCTGAAAAACGGGGACACGAACTGTTCGATTTCGACGTGCGCTATATCGGCTGGTTTTCCGTGGGTCTCGTGATACTGCTGATCGCAACTGCCGGGATAGCCTTTTCCATGTTGGGCGGCTGGCGCATCTCCAACGTGGTGATCGACAAGCAGAGCACCGCGGGCTCGGTGTCGGGGCCGTTCGCGACGCTGCAAGACACGCCGCAGGACGACCTGCGCAACTATCGGCGCAGCAAAGCCGCCGCGCTCGAGGGTTATCACTGGGTCGATCGCAGCGGCGGCGTCGTGCGGATCCCGATCGAGCACGCGATGGAATTGGTCGCGGCCGAAGCCGGCACGCCAGCCGCAGTGCCGCCGATGACGCCCCTGGTGAACCCCCCGCCGCAACCGCGGGGGCGTACACCGTGAAGATCGCACGCCTCCTCGGTATGGGTATGACGCTCGCGCTGATCGCCGCGGCGGCCGCGGCGGACGGGACCGCCGGCCTCGGTGGTCCCGGCTACGCCGGCACCGCGGATTTCGCGCAGCATCTCGGCCGCCGTGTTCCCGCCGGACTGCATTTTCGCGACGAGCACGACAAGGTCGTGCAACTCGGCGATTATCTGGGAGCGGCTCCGATTGGCCTGATCTTTGCCTATTATCAATGCTCGAATTTGTGCCCGATGCAAATTCGCAACCTCGCACAGCGCATGACGCTCGCCTCGGGCGGCGCAGCCGACGCGCAAGTTCTCGTCGTGAGCATCGATCCTCTGGATACGCCGGCACTCGCCGATCGCGCCAAGCACAAGTACCTCGACGATCTACTCCCGGCCGCGCGCGTCGAGCGCTGGCATTTCTTGAGCGGCGCATCGGCGCAGATTGCACAGCTCACAGAGGCCCTGGGGTTCAGTTACGGCTACGACCAGGCCACCCGTCAGTTTGCCCATCCGGCAGGTTTTGCGCTGATCAATGCGGACGGCCGGATCGCGCGTTATTTCTTCGGCTTCGACTACACGGCCGCGGACCTTGGCAACGCCTTCGATGCGGCCGCGGCACGGCATATCGCCTCGCCGATCGCGCGCTTGTTGCTCGTCTGCTTTCACTACGACATCAGCACCGGGCGCTACACCGGCCGAATCCTTGAGGTGCTGCGCATCCTGTCGACGATCACGCTGCTCGCCGCGCTTGCGTTCGGCTGGAGCATGCTCCGCCGCGCGCGGCGACGCCGGCATTCGCAGGCATGAACATGGATTCTCTGCCATTTTTTCCCACTCGCGCCTCGACGATCGGGGGCTCGATCGATGAGCTCTACTTTGCGTGGCTCATCCTCGCCGGTATCGTCGCGATCGCGGTCGCTGTGACGATGGTCTGGTTTGCGGTCCGCTATCGGCTCGGCTCGCCCGCGAGTCGCGTAATCGCCGGGGCCGCCGAACACGCACGCACGATGCACCATATCGAAATCACCTGGACCATCGTGCCGATCGTGCTGTTTCTCGGTATGTTCGCCTGGAGCGCCGAGGTCTACTACCGGAGCATCCGGGTGCCCAAGGATGCGCTGCCGATCTACGTCGTCGCCAAACAGTGGATGTGGCACGCCGAGCACCCCGCCGGAGAGCGCGAAATCAACGAACTGCACGTCCCGGTCGACCGTCCGGTCGAGCTCGTGATGACTTCCCAGGATGTGATCCACAGCTTGTCGATCCCGGACTTTCGCGTCAAGCAGGATGTCCTGCCGGGCCGCTACACCACACTCTCGTTCACGGCCGACCGGCCCGGTGAGTATCGCCTGTATTGCACGCAGTTCTGCGGCACCTCCCACTCGCACATGGTCGGCCGCGTCGTCGTCATGGAGCCCGCGGCCTACCAGGAATGGTTGTCGGCGCACGCCAACATGCCGACGATGGCCTCGCGCGGCGAGCGCCGCTACCATGAACTCGGCTGCGACGGCTGCCACGGTGCGCAGGCGGCCGTGCGTGCACCCAAGCTCGAAGGCATGTTCGGCAGGCCGATCCCGCTGCGCGACGGACGAACCGTACTCGCCGACGAGCTCTTCATTCGCGATGCCGTGCTGCTGCCCAACGAAAACGTGCCTGCGGGCTATGAGGCAAACATGCCGTCGTATCGTGGGCAGATCAGCGAAGAGGAGTTGCTCGATATCATCGAGTACGTCAAGTCGAAGGGAAACGCAACGCATGAGGTCGGCCAATGAACAGCGCGGTAATCGGTGCGCATGAGAACATCGCGTCGCATGAAAGCTATCTGAGCAGCGGCTGGAATTGGCGCTCGTGGCTGCTGACGCTCGACCACAAGCGCATCGGCATCCTCTACGTGATCGCAATCACGATGCTGTTCGGTATCGGCGGCTCGGCCGCGGCGATGATTCGCCTGGATCTGCTGACGCCGCACAGCCAGCTCGTGAGTATCGAGACCTACAACAAACTGTTCACGATGCACGGCGTGATCATGGTCTGGTTTTTCTTGATCCCCTCGATTCCGGCTACGCTCGGCAATTTTCTCGTTCCGATGATGATTGGAGCACGCGATCTCGCGTTTCCACGCCTGAATCTGCTGAGCTGGTATCTGTTCATCTTCGGCGGCCTGTTCACCATTTACGCATTGCTCGCGGGCGGCGTCGACACGGGCTGGACCTTCTACGCGCCGTATTCGACCTCGTTCAGCACCTCACACGTGTTCGCGGTCGCAACCGGCATCTTCATCGCCGGCTTCTCGTCGATTCTGACCGGCCTGAATTTCATCGTGACGATACACGAGATGCGCGCGCCGGGCATGACTTGGTTTCGCCTGCCGCTGTTCATCTGGTCGATGTACGCGACCAGCCTGATCCTGGTGCTGGCGACTCCGGTGCTCGCAATGACGCTGATGCTCATGGGCATCGAGCGCACGTTCGGCATCGGCGTATTCGACCCGGGGCTGGGCGGGGACCCGCTGCTGTTCCAGCACCTTTTCTGGTTTTACTCGCATCCGGCGGTCTACATCATGGTCGTGCCGGCGATGGGGGTCGCGAGCGAGATCATCAGCTGCTTTTGCCGCAACCCGGTGTTCGGCTATCGATTCATGGCCTATGCGATCCTCGCAATCGCCGCCTTCGGATTCGTGGTCTGGGGCCATCACATGTTCGTCAGCGGTCAGTCCGCCTATGCGGGAACGGTGTTCTCGCTGCTGACCTTTCTCGTCTCGGTGCCCTCGGCGATCAAAGTGTTCAACTGGACAGCGACGCTTTACAAGGCGCACATTACGTTTCACGCACCGATGCTCTATGCGCTCGGCTTTGTTGGCCTGTTCACGATCGGCGGCCTGACAGGCCTGTTTCTCGCCTCGCTGGGGCTCGACGTGCAGCTGCACGACACGTATTTCGTGGTCGCGCATTTTCACTACATCATGGTGGGCGCCGCCGTCATGGCGTTCTTCGGCGGCATCCACTTTTGGTGGCCGAAGATCACCGGGCGCATGTATCCGGAGGGCTGGGCGCGCTTTTGCGCGATCCTCACCTTTATCGGCTTCAATCTCACGTTTTTCCCTCAGTTCATTCTCGGTTATCTCGGCATGCCGCGGCGCTATCCGGTCTATCCGCCGGAATTTCAAGTCTGGAACGTGCTCTCTTCGGCCGGCTCCTCGCTGCTCGCAGTCGGCTATCTGCTGCCGCTCGCTTATCTCCTATGGTCGCTGCGCTACGGGGCGAGAGCGCCGGCCAACCCCTGGGGCGCCACGGGCCTCGAATGGCAGACCGATTCGCCGCCACCGTCGGAGAATTTCCACACGACACCGGTCGTGACCGAAGAAGCCTATGCGTATCACACGGAATCTGCGCATGGCTGATCACGCCGCCGCGTTCGCGCCGCAGTTCGACGACGCCGACCAGCAGCGTACGGCCGCGAATCTCGGCATTTGGCTGTTTTTAGCGACCGAGATCTTGTTCTTCGGCGTGTTATTTGCTGCTTATACGATCACCCGTGTGCGCTTTCCGGATGCATTTGCGGCAGCGAGCCGCTTGACGAATCTGCCACTGGCCGGCGTCAACACCGCGGTGCTCATCACCAGCAGCTTCTCGATGGCGCTCGCGGTGCATGCGGCACGGCACGGGGCGCGCCGCGCGTTGATCGGCTGGCTCAGCCTCACGGTTACCCTTGGCATCGCTTTCTTGTGCATCAAAGCCGTCGAATATCGCTTCGACTACCTCGAGCACCTCGTGCCACACCTCGATTTTCGATACCCGGGTCCCCAAGCCGACCAGGTCGAGCTGTTCTTCTACATGTATTTTTTCATCACCGGCGTCCACGCAGTGCACGTGCTGATCGGCGTCGGCTGCATCGCCACGATCGCGGTCATGGCCGCGCGCGATAACTTCAGTCCCGCCTACTACACACCAGTCGACGTCACGGGCCTATATTGGCACCTCGTGGATGTGATCTGGCTCTTCGTATTTCCAATCCTCTATCTGGTCTCCAGATCATGACGAGCCACGCCGAAACCCGCCCCATCGTCTACTTCCTCGTCTGGCTGGCCCTAATGGTGCTGCTGGCACTGACCGTGGGCAGCGCCTTCATGCCGTTAGGGCGGGCGCACACGCCGGTCAACCTCGCAATCAGCGCGACGCAAGCGGCCCTCGTGATGCTGTTTTCGATGCACCTGAGCTCCGCGCATCCGCTGATGCGGGTTATCGCAATCATCGGCTTTTTTGGCATCGCGATCATGATCACGCTGTCGCTGTTCGACGTCCTGACGCGATAGGCGCGAAATCTTCGGTAGCGCGAGCGCCAGGGATTCTCAGTACATTGTCGAACGCCGATACGGAGGCGTCAGCTTCGCCGCCAAGAGCCCCTGCTCATCGGCACGCTTGTCACTGCCCCGTCATCCGGAAATCTGTAGCCGGATGGGAATCGCCTTGGCGGCAGGCACGAAACTACCCTCGTCATGAGGCGAAGCACCTGGTGATCCTCGGCGTGCACGTCCGGATCTTCGTCGAACCCGCGCGGCGTCTTGAAATTGGCCTTGCCGTTTGGTGTCTTCCATTGCCGCTCGGCCGCCGGCAGCGGGCGCCTGAAACCGCCGGGCGTCCACATGCGCGCGTTGAAGTCATGGAAGATGGCCGGATAGATGGCCGCGATCTCGTCGCGGACGATCCCATAATCGCCCACCCAGCGATCCCAATCGATGCTCGTCGATGAAGGCCGTATCGACGGCCCGGGCGCCGCCCTAGAGCGATGCGCTCGTCTGTGCCGACTCCCATCCGCCTGCAGGAGTGTCGACTTGTTCGAAACGCGGCTTGTGGCTCATGGGACTCTCGATGGCATGCTAGCGGACGGCATGCGCTCATATACTGAGCCAGCCAATGGCGGCCGATATAGGCCCGCATGTCGATCGGAAGTCAGAATGCGCTGGCACCGGGCTCACCACCCGCCGCGCTTTACGGCTTTCTTTCCACCACCTTCTTGGCCAGTTCCGCGAGCGCGGCGAGATCCATCTCCTCCGCCGGAACGTCGATCACATCGTCCGACGGCGATTTGCCGGCCGGAGCCGGCCTCGCAGTCGTACCTGTCGGCGGAATCCACGTTGACGGGGGCGCATTCGACGGCGGGTTCGTCTTGACCGGGCCCGTCGTCCTGCCCGGGCCCATCGTCTTGGCCGGGCCCGCGGTTTTGGTCGCGGGCGCCGGCGCAGCCCGGAGGCCCGGTGCTGGACGCGGGGAGCCCGGGTCAGCCGCGCCGCGCAGCGCGGTGGCCGTGGGCGGCCGCACCCATTCCGTCGCCTGATCCATCCACCGCTGATAGCGGTCGAATGTCCACATGCCTTCCTCGCCGCCTGATTGCAGGACGGTGGCGATCTGGCTGAAATTGCCGCCCCGTATCGTCCCCTTGGCGCCGGAAGTCGGCAGCAGCAGCTCGCATCGGGGGACGTGCAATCGATGCGTTGCGAGGAATTCGAGCCGCTGACAACACACCGCGACCAGGCAATCGGCGAGCTGAGCCCGCACGCTCGCCTGGATGTCCGACGGAAACGACATGCACAAGCGTGACAACGCCTCCGCACAACTCGCCGAATGCATGGTCGCGAGCACGAGATGGCCGGTCTCGGCGGCGTTCAAAGTGAGGCGCATGACTTCGGGGGTGCGCATCTCGCTGATCACCAGCACATCCGGATTCTCGCGCAACGCATCGACGATGCCCTGCTCGAAGCTCGGCGAATGCGTGGGGACCTCCCGTTGCCGGATGAACGACTGTCGATTGGCGAACAGGTACTCGATCGGGCTTTCGAGCGTGATGATGTTGCGGGCCCGGCTGGCATTGATCTCCTCGAGCAGCGCCGCGAGCGTCGTCGACTTGCCGGACCCCGTGGGTCCGGAAACGATGATCAGGCCGCTTGCGGGCTCGATGAGCTTGCGCAGGTCCTTGTGCAGGTTGCAGCTGCGCAGGTCCTTGACGCTGGGTGCGAGGAGCCGGATGGCGAGGGCCAGCCCACGCACGGTCTGGAAGAAGTTCGCCCGCAATCGGATGCCGCCCACCGATTCGGACAGATCGGCAGAGCCGCGCTCGACGAAATCCGGCCACCGCTCGGCGCCCAGGAGGTCGTGCGCGACCTGCATGAGCGTCGAACCGGAAACGACGTTTCCGATGGTTTGCAGATCGCCGCGGATTCGCGCGACGATCGGCGTATCCGCCTCGAGGTGAAGATCGCTGGCGCCGAGCGAATAGGCCTGCTCGATCCACTCTTCGAATTGCATGAGTTGGGTCCTTGCCGGCTTCGATCGCGGCTAGTGCTGCTTGCGCTTCGCCTCGAACTCATCGCCCGGCAGCCAGTTGACCGTCTGCGGCGCCGTCAGTTCCTGCCAGCCGAGCGCGAAGCCGAATTTGGCCAGCTCCGAATCGGTGGAGAAATCCATGTCGGGCGAATACTCATCGCTCGGCTGGTGGTAGCGGTGTGCGGTGTAGTCGTCGCGCTGAGCCTTGCCCCATTCGGCAGGATGCCCGCGAAACTTGGTCGACTCATTGATGGAAAACGACGGCACGCCGACGCGCGCCAGACTGAAGTGATCCGAGCGGTAATAGTGCCCGGCCCCCGGCTCCGCATCCGGTTGAATGTCGTAGCCGAACGCCTGCACCGTCTTCTGCACCGTGGGATAGAACGTCGTGCGCTCCGCTCCGGTCACGCTCACCGCCTCCGGAATACCGAGCGGCGCGATCGCGTCATAGTTCAGATCGAGCGCGATCCCGGAAGCGGGAATGGGCAGATGCTTGCCGAGATATTCCGAGCCGAGCAGCCCCTTCTCCTCCGCCGTCACCGATGCGAACAGGACGGGATGCGGCGGACGCGCCGCGGACCTGGAAAAGGCGCGCGCCAGCTCCAGCAATATCCCGCAGCCCGTGCCGTTGTCGACGAAGCCGTTGTAGATCTTGTCGCCGGGCAGCTTTGGATCGATGCCCAAATGATCGTAGTGCGCGGTGTACATCACCGCCTGGGCGGGAGGACCAGGATCGGTGCCCGGCAGCATGGCAAGCACGTTGTAGGAGACGAACTTGCGCACATGACTTTCGATGTGAGCCTTGAACCGCACCGGCAGCTCGCGCGCCTTGAACCTGCGCGTACCGGCGAGCGCCACCATGTCGTCGAGCTTCAGTCCCGAGTCGGCAAAGATCCGGCGTGCCACCTCCCATTGAAGCCACGCGGCGGCTTCGAGCTTCGGATCCTTGTCGCTGGCGAGGTACACCTGCTCGTTGCTCCAGGAGCTCTGCACCACGTTCCAGCCGTAGCTCGCGAGGCCGGTGCGATGGATGATGAGTGCGCCGATCGCACCCTTGCGGGCCGCTTCCTCGAACTTGTACGTCCAGCGGCCGTAATACGTCATGGTCTCGCCGGAAAAGAACTTGGGATCTTTCGACGGGGGCTCATTCACGATGATCAGGATCACCTTGCCCTTCACGTCCACGCCCTTGAAATCGTCCCAACGATACTCCGGAGCATCGATGCCGTAGCCCGCGAACACGATGGGCGCGTCGATGTCGACGGAGTCGGTTTGGGTCTGGTTGCCGACCACGTAGTCGGCGCCGCGGGTCAGATCCTCGGGTGAGCCGTGCGCGGGCACCAATGCGGCCATCGTGCCGTCCTGCGTCTGCACGCCGGTAAAATCCACGCGCTGCAGGTAGCCACCCTCGTCGCCGGCGGGCTTTAAGCCGTAGAGCGCAAATTGCGTCGCGATGTAGTGGGCGGCAATGTCGCCGCCGCGGGTGCCCGTGCCTCGCCCTTCGAGCAGATCGTCCGCGAGGAACTGCACGTGCGCGCGGATCCGGTCGGGGCTGATCCCTTCCATTGCGGCCGCCACATCCGGCGCAAGACCGAGCTGCGACGCGGGATCGGGTGCCGCCCAGGAGCCGGACGCGAGTCCCGAGGACGTTCCAACCACAACCACGATCCATCGCCAAAGTCTCATGCGCTCTCTCCAATGTGAGGGAACGGAGACGATAACCCAGCTTAAGCCGGTGGCAAAATAAAACGCGCTAGCCGGTTCCCCCGACGGTCAGGGAGTCGATGCGCAGCGTGGGCTGACCCACGCCAACCGGCACGGATTGGCCTTCCTTGCCACAGGTGCCGACACCGCCGTCGAGCTTCATGTCGTTGCCCACCATGCTGACGCGGGTCAACACGTCGGGGCCGTTGCCGATCAACGTCGCGCCTTTGACCGGCGCACCGATCTTGCCGTTCTCGATGAGATAGGCTTCGCTCGCGGAAAATACGAATTTGCCCGAGGTGATGTCGACCTGGCCGCCGCCGAAGTTGACTGCGTACAAGCCTTTCTTCACCGACGCGATGATCTCCTCGGGCGGCCGCGAGCCCGCGCGCATGTAGGTGTTGGTCATGCGCGGCAAGGTCATGTGCGCGAACGATTCCCGCCGTCCGTTGCCGGTGGCCGGCATGCCCATCAAGCGCGCATTGAGCTTGTCCTGGATGTAACCCTTGAGCACGCCGTTTTCGATGAGCACGGTGCATTGTGTCGGCGTGCCCTCGTCATCGACGTTCAACGAGCCGCGCCGCCGTTCGAGCGTGCCGTCGTCGACGACCGTGATCCCTTCCGCCGCAACCTTTTGACCGATGCGGTTGCTGAAGGCCGACGTGCCTTTGCGGTTGAAGTCGCCCTCCAGCCCATGGCCGATGGCTTCGTGCAGCAAGATGCCCGGCCAGCCGGAACCGAGCACGACCGGCATCGAGCCGGCCGGCGCCGACACGGCCTCCAGGTTCACCAGAGCCTGCCGCACGGCCTCCCGGCCATGAGTGAGCGGTCCATCGCCGCGCAGCAGCTCGTCGAGCCCGAAGCGCCCGCCCCCGCCGCTGTAACCCTGTTCGCGGCGGCCGTTTTGCTCGACGATGACCGACACGTTGATGCGTACCAGGGGACGCACGTCGGCGGTCAGCGTGCCGTCGCTCGAGGCGATCAGGATCACCTCGTGCACGGCGGCGAGCGACGCCATCACCTGCTTGACCCGCGGATCGACGCGCCGCGTCTCGCGGTCTATGCGCATCAGCCAGTCCACTTTGTCCTCGTCGCGCACGGCCTCGAGAGGATCGATCGGCAGGTACAGCCGATGCGTGAGGGGCCGCTGCCAGGCGCGAACGGCGTTTGCACCGCCGCTCCGCGCGATGGCGCGTGCGGCGTCCGAGGCTTCGACCAGTGCCGGCAACATCACCTCGTCGGTATAGGCGAAGCCCGTTTTCTCGCCGCTGATGGCACGCACGCCGACGCCCTGCTCTATGCTGTGCGACCCCTCCTTGACGATACCGTCCTCGAGCGACCAGGACTCCTCCCGCGAGAGTTGAAAGTACAGGTCGGCATAATCGACGCCCCGGCTCATCACCGTGCCCAGCACGGACGACAGGCGACTCTCGGTGAGCCCCGAAGGCGCGAGAATCATCCTCTCCGCCACGTCGAACATCGGCGCCGCGCTCATGCCGGCACCGCCTCATCGGCGCGCGCGCCGAGCCGCCGGTTGTCGAGCGCCGGGAAGCGCGCACGCGTCTCCGCCTGTTTCGCCAGATCGAATTCCGCTGTAATCACGCCCTCACCCTTGGTCAGGCGCGTCAGCACCTGGCCCCAGTAGTCGACGATCAAAGTATCGCCATAAGTTTCGCGCCCGCTCGTATGCGTGCCGCTTTGCGCCGGCGCCACCACGTAGCACAGATTCTCGATCGCGCGCGCGCGCAGGAGTGTTTCCCAGTGCGCACGCCCGGTCGGCACGGTAAACGCTGCCGGCGCCGACAGCCACTGCGCGCCTTGCGCCACCAATTCGCGGTATAGCTCGGGAAAGCGCATGTCGTAGCACACGGACATCCCGAGCCGCCCAACCGGCGTATCCGCCAGAACGATTGCCTGACCCGGCATCACATGCCGCGATTCCAGGTATTGCTCGTTGCGACCGGGGATCGCCACATCGAACAGATGAATCTTGTCGTAGCGTGCAACGCGCTTGCCGTCGGCGTCGATCAGCAATGAGGTATTCGTCACGCGCTTCGCGTCATCGCCCTTGATCACCGTGCTGCCACCGAGAATCCACAGCTTGAGCTCGCGCGCCGTGGCGCTCAAAAACCGCTGCACCGGGCCGTCGCCGTCCGCCTCAGCCACGACCAGCTTGTCTGCGTCGCGCAGGCCGATGAAGGAGAAATTCTCGGGCAGGCACGCGATGTCGGCGCCGCGCTCCTTGGCCTCTCGCAGCAGTTTCCCCGCGGCGGCGAGGTTGTCCTCGACCACGTGGCCCGAAGTCATTTGAATGGCAGCTACCGTACTCATCAACTACAGCGTCTCCTTCGGCTTGTCCCTGGCCGGCTCCGCGGCCGCCGCGGGGGCATCCGCGCTTTTGATCCGTTCGACTGTCGGGTTGTCCCAATTACCGGTGATTCGATAATACCCCCGCACCAGCCCCTTCAGCGGTTGTTTGAACACTTGCGTGAACAAGAGCACGGCTCCTCCGACCACCGGGCCTGCGACGAAGGCCGCCAACGGTAGCGTGCTCGAGACATTGCCCGTCACCACTGCAGTTTGGTCGTAATCGTGGTTTTTCAAGCCGACCCGTCCAATTAGGCCGATTTCCGCCGCCGGCCCCTTCACCAGCACGTTATCGGTGTAGGCGCTGCCGTCGCGCAGATCGAAATCGCCCCGGGCGGTGTCGAAAGCGAAACCCTTGTCGGTAAGATCGCTGAAATCCAACGCTAGGCGACGCGGCAACTCGGCGAGGCTGGCAAGTCCGAGAACACGCCCCGCGCCGGGTTTCAGCCCGACGATTTGTCCCTTCTCGAGCGCAACCTGGACGCGGCCCGTGGCCGCCGCCAACGCATCGCTGCTGGGAGCCCCGGCCCACGCCATGTCGAATTCGAGGTGCCCGGTCTTGGCCTGCAGGATCGGGGCGAAGCCGAGCTCCTTCAGGGTGTTGCCCACGTCGGTGCTGGTGATCGTGCCTCGAACGTGGCTCGTGCCGCCGTCCCTGCCGCGCCATTCGCCGGCCGCGTTGGCGCTCCAGGTGTCGTTGGTAGCCGTCAGTTGTTTGAGGCTGACACCATCGTCCAATTTCTGCAGCGTCGCGCGCACATCGCCGAATTGCCGGTCATCCCAGGTCAGCTCCCCCGCATGGAACTCGACTGGGGGTATGCCGCGTGGATCGATTTTCTGCTCCGTCGAGACGGATTGATCGGCGCCGACCGCGGGATTGTCGGAATCACCGGTAAACTTGAGACGTTCGAACTCGAGGTCCCACGGTGCGGAAGGGTCCTGTGCCCCCGGCAACGACATGGATCCCGCGACGTTTGGACCGTCGGCTCGTATTCGCCAGCCGCCGCCGGCCGCCGAGATCGCGACCGAAACGTCGCTGAACGAAAACCCCAGATAGTCGATCTTGCCGACCTTGAATGTCGCGGCGCGAAAATAGGAAGCCAACGGATTGGAGGCTTTGCCGGCGCCGCCAGCAGTGCCGCCAGGAGTGCCGCCCAGGATTTTGAGCCAACCCGCGAGGTCCAACTCGCCGATGTCGCCTCCCACGTTGACCGCTTGGGAGTCGCTGAACGTCGGATCCCCGCCGCCGAAGGCGACCGCCGCTCGCGCGAGTTTCGGCCCGTTCGGGTCCGAATCGAGCATCACCGCACCGCGCAGCACGGATCCGAGATTCGCCCGAAGCTCCGCGCCTCCGCTCGCCGGCCACTGAATCGCGACGCCGGTTTGCATCGCCGCTTCGGCAGGCTTCGTCAGCGGCGCGGGCAGTTTGAGTTCCAGGCCCACGAGGCTCGAGCTGATGTTCAACGCACGCTCGCGCGCCGGGTCGGGCGCTATGCGCAGCACCGCGCGATAGTCTGTCTGCCCGCCGATGGCGACGCTCGGGGGCAACGTCAACGCATTGCGTAGTGCATCGCCCGACAGGGTGCCGCGAAAATCCAAATAAGTTCGAGTCGACGGCCGGTTGTGGGGCGCTCGGGCCGTCATCTGCAGCGTGCCTCCGAGCGCACGGCCGCGGATATCCGCTCGCACAACCTGGGCTCCATCGATGTCGGCGCCCCCGGTCAGCTCCGTCGCTGCCAAGGACGAGCCCTTTCGATTCAAGGACGCTCCGTCCAGATCGACATGGACCAGCACGAGGCGCTGATCGAACTGCTTGAAGGGAAAGTGCAGGTCGACCACGGTTTTCAGCGGCCCCTTCGCCTCAATGCTGGAGAACACATTCTCCGCCATCGCATCGAGCGGCGTCGCCGCCAGATAATGAACACCGGCCGAGGCGTCGCCGTGCGCGGCCGCATGCACGTCGAGCTCGCCGTTGCCGAAGTCCGCGAACCGCGCCTGCGCGGAATCCACCTTGATTTCCCCGATGTCGGCGCCCGAGATCTTCACATCCATGCCTTGATTGCGGAACTCCGCCTGCCCGGCGAGGTTCTCGATCCTCGGCCAGCCCTCGCGGTAATCCAAGGTCATGTGATCCACGCGAAAACGGATCAGAAACAATCCGCCGCCGTCGCGAAACGGGAATCTCCGCACCGGACCGTCGAAAATGGCATCGGCGTGCGGAACGTGTCCGGCGACAAAGGCGCGGTTGAGCCATTCCAGCGCACCCGAAGGCAACAGTTCGTGAGGAAGGTAGCGGTGCGCCTCGCCCGCGTTGCCGTTGTCGACGGTATCCGCCATGGTCAGGATCGGCGAGCTGCCGTCGAGCGGTTGACGCCAGGCAACCTTGCCGTGCACGGTCGCGTCGCGCGTGCGCAGCTCGAGATTGGAAGTCGCGACGAGGAGCTGCTCCGCATCACGCCGCCAATACAGCGAGGTCTTGAGCAGGGTGATCTCGATCGGCTGCGGAATTTGGTTGGGCCAGTTGAACACTCCGGTCCCGGTGTCGAGGATCACGTGGCCCGCCGATTCATTGCCGGCGAGCGAGCCCGACAGACCGCGAAGGCCGGGAGCGGCGCCCAGCGGCGCGAATCCCACGCCGCGGAATTTGGCGTGCGCATCGAACGCCCAAGGATCGCCGGCCGACCGACGCCCGAGCGCGAGGCGCATATCCACCCATTCGCCCGTGGGCGCCAGTTGGCGCAGCCGCTCTCTCACATCCTTCTGCGGCATCAACCCGATCAGCGGCAGGAGTGCCTCGGCGCGCAGATAATTTGCCTTCGCCTGGAGCTCGAGCATGCCGGCTTCGTCGTCCCGCCAGCTCACGTCGAACTCCGAGTTCGGATCGCGGCGGCCGCCGCGCTGCGCGCGCACCCGCCGCCCGAGCACCGTCCAGCGATTGTCCGCGTGAGTGAGGGACAGGGAGGCGCTGACTTCATCCATGCGGGTGTTCACCCCGTCGGAGAGCTTGGTCACGACTCCCTGCGCGCCGAAGTTCAGATCCATGCGTTCGAGTGTCGCGCCGCGGCCGTGTGCCGTCGTTTGAAATGCGCCCGTCCCTTCATCGAGCCGCTCCAGATATTCCGGCAACAGGTGCCGCCAGCCGGGAAAGAACACGCCGTCGGCATTGGCCGCCGCACTCCACTGGACAGAGTCCAGCAGGCCGGGGCCTTTCGCGGTCCCCGTAAAGCTCAGATGACCACCGAGGACCGCAGGCAGACGCGCCGACAGACGCGCCGAGCCGAGGTTGTATACGCGGGAAAGATCCAGGTCGACCTCGCGCAGCTCGAGTTGCGGCAGCTCCGGATTCCAATGCCTCAGACTGATCGATCCCTGCCGTATGACCAGCGTGCCCGCGGGCAGGTCGTTGAGCGTCAGCTTCGACGGCGTGGAGCGCTCTCCGCCGAGCACGATCTCGGATGCCAGCGCGAACTCGGATGAACCCAGACGATCGACGACGATGTCCGGGGCGTCGAGCTCGACGCGCAGCGCAAACAGTTTTCCGTTTTGCAGGAGCTGCCAGATATCCAAGCCTATCCGGCCGCCGGCCGCCCGTCCGAGCACTCGCAAATCGTCGCGTGAGCGAAGCTCCAGGCGGCTCAAATACAGCTCGGGCCCATACCATCGGAACGCTGGCGAGACCGCGCCGAAAGCGATGTGATAACCGGTCTGGCGGTGGACCCAGTCCTTGATCTCGGCCTGATATCGGGGAGCGCGATCGAGCGCGAGCTTCATCCCCAGCAGCAACAATCCGATCAGTGTCGCGAACCCTGCCACGGTGAACGCAAGGGCCTTGCCGATCCTTCGCGGGTCCATTTACATCAACACAACGTCGTACTGATCGACGCCGTACAGAGCCTCTGTTTGCAGCCGGATGGGCACGCCGGTGATGAGTTCCAGCTCCCCGAGCGCGGAGGATTCTTCATCGAGCAGCCGTTCGATCACGTCCTGATGCGCCAGGACCAAAAGCTGTCGACAGTCGAACTGGCGCGCTTGGCGGACGATCTCACGAAACACCTCGTAGCAGACGGTTTCGGCCGTTTTTACGAACCCCCGCCCCTCGCATGTCGGACAAGGCTGGCACAACATATGTTCCAAGCTTTCGCGGGTTCTTTTGCGCGTCATCTCCACGAGTCCCAAAGGAGACACGGACGATATGTTGGTCTTGACGTGATCGTCGCCCAGCGCCGATTCCAGCGCCTGCAGCGTCTGACGGCGGTGGTCGGGCTCTTCCATATCGATGAAGTCGATGATGATGATGCCGCCGAGGTTGCGGAGCCTCAGCTGGCGCGCGATGGTCACCGTCGCCTCGAGATTGGTGCGGAAAATCGTCTCCTCCAGATTGCGGTGGCCGACGAACGCACCGGTGTTCACGTCGATCGTGGTCATGGACTCGGTCTGGTCGATGATCAAATGGCCGCCGGACTTCAACTGAACCTTGCGATCCAAAGCCTTATGGATTTCTTCCTCGACGTGGTGGAGCTCGAATATCGGCCGCTTTTCAACGTAAAGCTCGATGCGCTCGAGCATCTCCGGAACGAAGGAGGCGGCGAATTCCAGCATCTCCGAGTGCGCGCTCGGCTGATCGATCAGCACCCGGTCCACGTCGTGCCGCAGCATGTCGCGTAGCACCCGCAGGTGCAGCGGCAGGTCGGCGTGCACCAGATGTCCCGCGCCGGTGCGCAAGCCCTTCTGGCGGATGAATTCCCAGAGCTTGCGCAGGTACAGCATGTCGGCCCGCAAAGCCTCGGTGGGGGCATCCTCGGCGGCCGTGCGCACGATGTATCCTGCGTTCTCCGGTGTCTCTATGCCGGCGAGCACCGCCGCTCGCAGCCGCTCGCGCTCAGCCTCGAGCTCGATCCGTGCGGATACGCCCACCCCGCGGCCCTGCGGCATGTAAACGAGAAGCCGCGAGGGCAAAGTGATGTAAGTGGTGAGGCGCGCCCCTTTGGTGCCCAACGGATCCTTGACGACCTGCACCAGGATCTCGTTGCCCTCCGCCACCAGGGAACGGATGTTCTCGGTGCGGGGCGCCTCGATGCCGGTGTCCGCGTGGCGCGCATCGACAATATCGGAGGCGTGCAGGAAGGCGGTGCGCTCCATGCCGATCTCGATGAAGGCCGCCTGCATGCCCGGCAGAACGCGCGACACCCGCCCCTTGTAAATGTTGCTGATGAGACCGCGCCGGCTCGACCGCTCGAGGTACACCTCCTGCAGCACACCGTTCTCGACCACCGCCGCGCGTGCCTCGTGCGTGTTGGCGTTGATCAGGATCTCGGTGCTCATCGCGTACCGGCGGCCGTCTGGACGCTCCATCGCGGCACACCGGCCGCCTGCAGGAGGCCGGCCGTCTCGAACAGCGGCAGTCCCATGACGCCGGAGAAACTGCCCCGCAATTGCGCGATGAAAACCGCACCGAGACCCTGAACGGCGTAGCCGCCTGCCTTGTCGTGGGGTTCGCCGGTATCCCAATAGGCGCCTGCCTCGGCGACGGCGATCTCGCGAAAGGTGACCTCGCTCCGGCTCACGCAGGTTGAGGTGCGGCCACCGGCGGCCAGCGCGACGGACGTGAGCACCTCGTGGGTTCGACCCGACAACAGTTGCAGCATGCGAACCCCGTCGTCCCTCCCGGTGGGCTTTCCCAGAATCTCGCGGCCGATCACCACCGCTGTGTCGGCCGCGAGCACCGGCCGCTCCGCAGCTGCATCCCCCACGCGGCCCGCGCCGGCTGCCGCTTTGAGGCCCGCGCCGGCCTTCGCGACGGCCAATCTCGAGACGTACGCGAGCGGCTCTTCCCCGCTCTCGAGCGACTCGTCCACGGTCACGCTAAGCACCTGAAAAGGCACCCCTATTTGTTGAAGCAGCTGGCGCCGGCGGGGCGAACCCGAGGCGAGATACACGAAATCCACGCTCATTCGCCAAGAATACCTTGGGCAGGCGAAGGCCGGTGACGCCGTTATGCGCGATGGTAGGGGTGGCCGGCCAAAAGGCTCATGGCGCGATAGATTTGTTCGGCCACGACCACCCTCACCAAGGCATGCGGCAGCGTGAGCGGCGATAACGACCAGATCTGGTCGGCGCGTTTCACGCACTCGGGGGCAAGTCCGTCAGGACCGCCGATCAGAAGCACCAGGGGCTTGGCCTCACGCAATCGCTCGGCAAACCAGCCGCTCAGCTTCTCGGTGCTCATGGCAGTGCCCGCGACGTCCAATGCAACGACGTAATCCTTGGGTGAGATGGCAGCCAGCATGTTTTGCCCTTCGCGTGCGACCGCGCGCCCGGGATTCTCGCCGGCGCGTCGGGTGGCAACCGGTATCTCCTCGAGCTCGAGCACCAGCGGTGCACGCAGCCGCTTCTGATACTCCCGAAACCCGGTATTGACCCACTCCGGCAGCCGGGTTCCCGCGGCGAGCAATCGGCACCTCATGCGCCAACCGCCTCCCTTGCATCGACGCTCAGGCGCGGACGGCGCGCTTCGCCGTCATGTCCCACAGCTTCTCCAATCCATAGAATTCCCGCACTCGGGGCAGCATGACGTGCACGATGTACTCGTGCAGGTCGATCAGCACCCAATCACCGTCCTTGAGCCCCTCGAGGCCGTGCGGCCGAAAGCCTGCCTCCTTGGTTTTCTCGACCACCCGCTGGGCCACCGAGCGGACGTGGCGGTCCGACGTGCCGCTCGCGATCACCATGTAGTCCGCGATATCCGTGAGCCCGCGCACATCCAACACCTTCACTTCCAGCGCCTTCATGTCGTCGAGCGCGTCGAGCACCACGCTCTTGAGGGACCGGTGTGAGGAAGCGGGTTTGGTCGCCGCCTTCCGGTGGATGGCGAGCTTGCCGCTCGCGGGTTTGGGGGCGGCGCTGCTGCCGGGGGTGCGTTTGCTCTTGGCCTTGGCGGCCCCCTTCGGGTTCCCCTTGGGCGCTCGTGGCGGCAGTTTTTTCTGCAAGGCTCTCGGTTTCGGCGGCTTTTTCTCGGTTGGCACTAGGGCGTCCGTGATTTGGCGTAGCAGCGGGTGTCCAGAATCAGTTTACGCACTGAATCGGGCATGAGGAAGCGGGGATCACGGCCCATGGCAATGAGCTGGCGCACTTCCGTGGAGGAGATTTCAAGCTGGGTGACGGCATGGATGTAGATGCAACCGGCTCGTTGTTCGTGCAAATCGCCGATTCTCCCGGTGCCGCGATCCACGAGCAGCTCACCGAGCGGTCCCATCCCGGGGGCGCGCCATCCGGGACGATGCGCCACCACCAGATGCGCGAGCTGCAAAAGCTCTCGCCACTGATGCCATTTCGGCAGACTCAAGAAGGCATCCATCCCGACGATGAGACAGAGGCTGCGATCAGGATACTCGTGCCGTAACTCCCCCAGCGTCTCGACGGAATACGACGGACCCGCCTTGCGCACCTCACGATCGTCGACGACGAAGCCGGGTTGCTCTGCGGTGGCGAGCTGTACCATCTTGAGCCGCAGCTGCGCATCCGCCAGGGGTTGATCGCGATGCGGCGGATTGCCCGCGGGAAGGAAGCGAATCTCCTTCAGACGCAGCGCCTGTTGCAGTTCGAAGGCCGTCCGCAAATGTGCGTAGTGGATCGGATCGAAGGTGCCGCCGAATATTCCCATCGGGTTCATACAGCTACCCTGCCTGAATCTCGGGTTGCTTGCAAAGCGCCGGCCATGCCCATGGTCAACGAAACGATCGAGGACCACGAATCGCCGGGCAGGATGCCCTTGATGGTGCGGTCCACGCGAGCCGCCTCTTGCAGCAGCGCGGCCAGCGGCATTTTACCCGCACGCCGGAGCGCACGCGGCGAAGGCTTTGCCGCCTGGTTCCATCCGCCGCCTCCGTTCGAGCCTAGGCGATCACGTTCTCGCGCCTGCCAGAGGCCACGCAACTCGCGCACCAAGGCCCAGAGGATGAGCGTGGGCTCGGCCCCCTCGCCGCGCAGTCCCGTAAGCACGCGAAGCGCGCGCGCCGCATCGCCGGCCGCCGCAGCCTCCGCCAGCTGGAACACGTCATAGCGTGCGCTGTCGCCGACGGTGCGCATGACGAGTGCCTCGTCGATTATGCCGCCCTGTGCGAGCAGCGCCAGGATCTCGAGCTCTTGTTTCGCGGCGAGCAGATTCCCCTCGACACGTTCGATGATGACCCGGGCAGCGGACGCCTCCAGAGTGAGTCCGCGAATCGCCGCCCGCCGCTCGAGCCACGCGGGAAGCGCCTCGGCAGAGACCGGCCACACCGGAATCCAGGCGCCGTGCTTCTCGACGGCACGCACCCACGGCGCCTCGCTCGCCTTGCGGTCGAGCTTGTCGGTGACGATCAGAGTGAGCACATCGGGCGGCGGCTCAGTCGCGATATCGAGCAGCACTTGCGCCCCCTTGTCCGGTTTCCCGCTCGGCATGCGCAGCTCGAACAGGCGGCGATCCGCGAACAAGGAAAGCGCTTGGGTCGAATGTCGCAGCTCATCCCAGGAAAATCCGCGCTCGATGAAGAAAACCGTTCGGTCCGCGTAGCCGGCTGCTCGCGCCGCGGCGCGAATCGCGTCCGCACACTCCCCTACCGTCAGCGGCTCATCGCCTGAAACGAGATAGACCCGCTTGAGGCCTCGCTCGAGCGCGCCGGACAATTGATCGGGGCTCAGTCTCACGGCGCAGGTGCGAGCTGGTTGCGGACCGCCTCATATTCATCGGCCATGCGATCCACCAGCGCCTGAACCGGCAGCACTTCGCGAATGCCGCTCACGCTCTGACCGGCGCTCCAGATATCCCGCCACGCCTTGATTTCCGTATTCCCTCCGGTTCCAAAATTCATCTTGGTTTTGTCCGCCTCCGGAAGCTTGTCGGGATCAAAGCCTGCTCTCACCACGCTCGCACGCAGATAATTGCCGGAGACGCCGCTGAAGAGCGAGGTGTACACGATGTCCTCAGCTGAGGCGTCAACCAGCATCGCTTTGTAGACTTCGCTCGCATTGGCCTCTTCCGTTGCGATGAACCGCGTACCGAGATAGGCGAGGTCGGCGCCCAGCGCCTGCGCGGCGAGCACATCCGCGCCGGTGCTCATGGCTCCCGACAGGATGATCGTGCCAGGGTACACCGCGCGGATTTGCTTCACCAACGCGAAGGGGCTGAGGAGGCCCGCATGCCCGCCGGCGCCCGCGCACACGGCGATGATGCCGTCGACGCCCTGAGCCGCTGCCTTCTCGGCGTGGCGTAAATTGATGACATCATGGAACACGAGGCCGCCGTAGGAATGCACCGCCTGGACGACCTCGGCCGGTGGCCGCAGACTGGTGATCACGATGGGAACCCGATGCTTTACGCACAGCCTCACGTCGTGCTCCAGGCGTTCGTTGCTGGCATGCACGATTTGATTCACGGCAAACGGCGCAATCTTCGCTTTCGAGTCCGCCCGACGGCACGCATCCAGGGTCTCAGTGATCTCGCCGAGCCAGTCGTCGAGTTGCGAGGCCGGCCGCGCGTTGAGCGCCGGAAATGACCCGACAATCCCGGCCTTGCATTGCGCGAGCACGAGCGTCGGTGTCGATACGATGAACATGGGCGCACCGATCACCGGCAGGCGCAGGCAACCTTGCAAAATACGGGGGATGGGCATCTTCTCTCGATTCCGGGGGGCGCGGCCAGGTGCGCGTCTCGAGCATTATGGCGCACTCTGCCGTGCCGCCGCACATCGGATTATCTTTGTTGCCGTCGGCCGATGCTCGCCAGCGGGACCTTGATTTCGGAGCCGCTCGCCGACAGGCTGGCTGATTGGCTTGCCGACAGGCTCGCCGGCGGCGAGCCTTGCGCGGTTCCGCCTTCGCTGCCGCAGTTGTCGCACCCACCGCAGGTCCCCGACGGCTGCATGGCCGCCGCGTCGAGCCGCGCGGCGAGGCTGCGCACACCGAACCAGCCGGGCGCACGCGCGGCCCAGCTGGCCACGCGCGAGAGTGCTGCACGCCGCAACGAGCGCGGCCCGAGCTTGAACAGCGCATACACGGCGCTCGCGAGGAGCGCGGCAACGACCAGCAAGTTGTCGAGCAGGGGACTCATTGCAGCGCTATCCGAGAGACGACAGCGCCGTCGCGACGCGGAAGGTGATGAACGAGCCCAGATACGCAAGTGCGAACAGATACGCCGCCATGATGATGGGATAACGCCACGAATTGGTCTCGCGCTTGACCGTCGCGAGCGTCGATAGGCATTGAGGCGCGAATACATACCACGCCAGCAGCGATAGCGCCGTCGGCAGGCTCCAGGAGTGAGTGATCAAGGGCGTCAGCGCGCCGCTCACATTTTCCCCGGTGGCGGACAACGCGTACACCGTGCCCAGCGCGCCGACCGCCACCTCTCGGGCCGCGAGGCCGGGCACCAGTGCTATCGAGATTTGCCAATTGAAACCGATGGGCTTGAATATCACGGCGAGCCACGCCCCCAGATGGCCTGCGATGCTGTACTGAATTGCGGGACCGGTCGCACCGGGCGGAGGCGTCGGAAACGAGCTCAGCGCCCAGAGGATCACCATGAGCGCCAGAATGATCGTACCGACCCGGCTCAAGAAGATCTCCACCCGCTGCCACAAACCGATGGTCAGGTTTCGCAGATTGGGCCAGTGATAGACAGGGAGCTCCAGCATCAGCGTCTGCAAGCGTGCCCCGGCGCCCGCGCGCTTCAACACATAGGCCACCGCCATGGCGCTGGCCACGCCGACGAGATACAGCGCGAACAACACCATCCCCTGAAGCTGTAATCCGCCCCACAGCGT
The DNA here is from genome assembly GCA_050012215.1 of Steroidobacteraceae bacterium. Lineage (GTDB taxonomy): Bacteria > Pseudomonadota > Gammaproteobacteria > Steroidobacterales > Steroidobacteraceae > Bog-1198. The sequence goes on along the minus strand of JBEKHO010000011.1, from coordinate 99,650 downwards.
GCGTTGCGGAATGAACGCCCCGATGATCAGCGCGTAGACCGGCAGGCGCGCCGAGCACGTCATCAGCGGCGCAATCATGATGGTTGCCAGCCGATCGCGCGGATTCTGAATCGTACGTGTAGCCATGACCCCGGGTATCGCACAGGCAAAACTGGACAGCAACGGAATGAACGCACGTCCGGACAGTCCGACACTTCCCATGAGACGGTCGAGCAGGAACGCGGCACGCGGCAGATAGCCCGAATCCTCCAGCATCAAGATAAAGAAAAAAAGAATGATGATCTGCGGCAGGAAGACGAACACGCTGCCGACCCCCGCGAGCACCCCGTTGACCAGCAGCCCCTTCAGAAGGCTGTCCGGCATCACGTGCCCGAGCCAACCTGCGAGGGCATCGACGCCGGCCTTGATCGCATCCATCGGCACCTGCGCCCAGGCAAACACGGCTTGGAATACGAGAAAGAGAATGGCCGCGAGAATCAGCGGGCCCGCCACAGGGTGCAGCACGACGGCATCGAGCTTGTCGCTGAACGTCACGCCGTCGATCCGGTCGGCGCCGACCGCCGTGAGGATGCGCCGCACCTCAGCCTGATCTTGTGCGATATCGGCGGAGGTCGGGGTGCGCCAGTCGAATTTGCCCGCGGCGCGAACAGGAATCGCGGCCGATTCCAGCATCTCGATCAGCCGTTTCGCGCCGGACGCCTTCACGCCCACCGTCTCGACCACGGGTACGCCGAGTTCGCGGCCGAGACGCTCGGCATCGATGACGATGCCTTTGCGGCGTGCGATGTCCGTCATGTTGAGCGCGACCACCATCGGCAGTCCCAGGCGCTTCAAGCTGAGCACCAACCGCAGATTCTGACGCAGATTGGTGGCATCGGTGACGCAGACGACGAAATCGGGCGCGCTTTCCCCGGCCCGGCGGCCGAGAAGCACGTCGGCCGTCACCTGTTCATCGGGAGTTAGGGGATCGAGACTATACGCGCCTGGAAGATCGAGAATTCGAACCCGCGAGCCTGACGGCGTAAGGAGCGCGCCTTCCTTGCGCTCGACGGTGACCCCGGCATAGTTCGCAACCTTCTGGCGACTGCCCGTCAGAACATTGAACAACGCGGTCTTGCCGCAGTTGGGGTTACCCACCAGCGCAACCAGAGGAATCGGATGCGCACCGGACAACGCTTCCATGACGCTATCCCGCCGGCGTCTGCTCCGGGCAAACGCGAATACAGGCGGCCTCGAACAGCCGCAACGCAAAAGTACCCGTGCCGATCCGCACTGCAATCGGCTCGCGTGCCAGAAGGCCGCGTGCGACCACGCGAACCGCCTCGCCGGGCAGGAAGCCGAGTTCGGCCAGCCGGCGTCCCAACTCCAGCGCAGCCGCCCCCTCAGCGGGCACGACCGAGACCACACGCGCCTTGGCGCCGGTCTTCAAGTCAGTCAGCTTGATGTGCATGACCGAAGTGTATATGAGAATCGTTCCCATTACTATTCGGCGGTGGTGGCCTGAAGAAGCCCGGGAGGCCGCCTCCCGTCGGCTCGCTCGGGAGCTCTTTTCAAACTAACCTATTGAAAATACATGATAAATTCATCTGGCGAGCGGCTGGCGCGAAGGCTCTGCTCCGGGCATCCCTGCGCGTTCCTGATACTCTTGAGGTCCCAGGGATTCAGAGGCATACCAGATGCCTACACTTTTTGAAAAGATCATCGCGGGAGAACTCCCCGCGGACATCGTTTATCGGGACTCACGCGTGGTCGCATTCTTGGACATCCGTCCGGCCGCGCCGGTACACCTGTTGATCGTCCCCTTGAAGCCCATCCCGACAACCGACGACATCGAGGACTCCGACGAGTCCCTCATTGGCCATATGGTCATCGTCGCTCGCGACCTGGCGCGCCAGCGCGGGATCGCGAAAAGCGGTTACCGGCTCGTCATCAATTGCAATCCGGACAGCGGCCAGGAGGTGTATCACCTGCACCTGCACTTGCTGGGCGGAAGGCCGCTTGGCCCGTTGGTACAACGCACCTGATCGAAACGCAGAGGAATAGGTCATGAAGAAGAACAAGTCATGAACAAGAAAAAGGCGACGCCACGAATTTCGAGAGCTTCCGCACCGTCGAGAACGGCGAAGAATCCCTCTCATCCATCCAAGCCGCGGGCCGCCGCCAGCGCCGCAAAGCTCGCGACCCGCGCCGCCTCCGCTTCGCGTTCCGCTGCGCGCTCATCATCGCGCAGCACGTCGAAAGCCGGCCTCTCCGCCCCGCCGAGACGCGAGCTTTACCCAGCCATCGAGCCGTTCAAGCAGGGATATCTGCGCGTATCGGACGTCCACGAGATCTATTACGAAGAATGCGGCAATCCCGCGGGCAAAGCCGCCATCTTCCTGCATGGCGGACCGGGCGCGGGATCCGATAGACGAGCTCGCCAGTTCTTCGATCCGCATCACTACCGCATCGTGGTGTTCGACCAGCGAGGCTGCGGGCGCAGCCGGCCCAGTGCGAGCCTTGTGGAGAACACCACCTGGCATCTGGTTGCCGACATCGAGCGATTGCGCAAACATTTGGGTATCGAACGCTGGCTGGTGTTCGGAGGGTCCTGGGGCAGCACGCTCGCCCTGGCGTATGCCGAAGCGCACCCCGAGCGGGTCAGCGAACTCGTGCTGCGCGGCATCTTCATGCTGCGATATAACGAGATTCGTTGGTTCTATCAGCACGGTGCCTCGGAAATCTTTCCAGACTGCTGGGAGGCTTATCGCGACGCGATTCCGCTCGACGAGCGCGATGATCTGTTGCGCGCCTATCATCAACGCCTGACCGGCAACGATCAGCGAGCCGCCCTGGCGGCGGCGCGCGCTTGGTCCGTCTGGGAGGCGTCCACCAGCTTTTTGCACAGTAACCTCGACAACATCCGTCGCTGGGGTGAGGATCAATTCGCGCTCGCCGTGGCCCGCATCGAATGCCACTACTTCGTGAATCGGGGTTTCTTGCGCAGCGAATCGCAGCTCATCGACGATGTTCCGCGCATTCGTCACATCCCGGCCACGATCGTGCAGGGACGCTATGACGTCGTCTGTCCGGCGACCAGCGCCTGGGATCTGCACAAGGCGTGGCCCGAAGCCGATTTCCGGATCGTCCCCGATGCCGGTCACTCGGCATTCGAGCCCGGCAACATTCACGAGCTGGTGACGGCCACGGATCGATATCGGAGCCGGTGAGTCCGCCGGGAATGTTTCATCGAGCGATCTTTGCAGCCGCGGCGCTCGCGATGGCGGGGTGCCTGTCGCCCACGGCGGGAGAGGCCGCGACAGGACTTTTGCGTTTTCCCGACGTGTGGCAGGACCGAGTGGTGTTCACGTATGCCGGCGACTTGTGGACGGTCGGCACTGCGGGCGGCACCGCGGTCCGCCTCACCTCCCATCCGGGCATGGAACTGTTTGCCAAGTTCTCTCCCGACGGCCGACAACTCGCGTTCACCGGACAATACGGCGGTGACGAGCAGGTGTACGTCATGCCCTCCGGCGGCGGCGCGCCCCGTCAGCTGACCTACTATCCGACCCCGGGTCCGCTTCCGGAGCGCTGGGGATACGACAATCAGGTTTACGGCTGGAGCCCGGACGGCAAGAGCATTCTATTCCGCTCCGTGCGCGACGGCCGCAGCCGGGTCGACTGCAAGCTCTACACCGTGCCGGCGGCCGGAGGCGGCGCAACCGCATTGCCGATGCCAATTTCCGGAGCGGGCCACTTCTCCCCGGACGGCACGCAAATCGTATATTCGCCGTTGTGGCGGGATTTTCGCAGCGAGAAACGCTACCAGGGAGGGTGGGCCAACGACCTTTACATCTTCGATCTCGAACACCCCGCTCTTACCCAGGTGACGAACGATCCGCGCTCCGACCGCGACCCGATGTGGATTGGCTCCGCCGTTTATTTCAACTCCGATCGGAGCGGCGTATTCAATCTCTACCGCTATGACATAGCCACCCGGCAAACCACTCAGATCACCCACTATACGGAGTGGGACGTGCGCTGGCCGAGCGCGGACGCGGCCGGTCAAATCGTCTACGAGCTCGACGGCGTCCTTCATATCTACGACACCCGCGACAATCGGGACCGCGCGCTCGATATCGATGTGCCGACGGACGATACGACTGCCCGGCCGCAGATGGTCAACGCGGCCGACGCTGTCGAAAGTCTGCAGCTCAGTCCCGTCGGAGGAAGAGCCGCCATTGTCGCGCGCGGCGAGGTGTTCACCATCCCGCTGGAGCACGGCGTCACCCGCAACCTGACCCACACCTCGAACGCTCACGAACGCGAGGCGGCGTGGTCCTTGGACGGGCGGCGGCTCGCCTACGTCTCCGACGCAAGCGGAGAAGAAGAGCTGTATGTGCAGGCGCAGGACGGCGGCGGACCGCCTCAGGCGGTGACCACCGGACCCGGGTCTCGCTACTACGCGCCTCGTTGGTCGGGTGACGGCAAGCGCATCGCGATCTCGGATCAAACCGGACGGCTCTTTGTCGTCGATCTCGGCTCACGGCGCCGGCTCGAAGTCGCCAAGGATCCGCTCGATCTCGCGCTCGACTACCAATGGTCGCCGGACGGCCGGTTCCTGAGCTACACACTCAACGAGAGCAACAACTTCTCCGCGGTCTACATCTGGTCCACGGCCGATGGCGTCTCGAGGCGCGTGACGCCGGAGTTCTTCAATGCCCAATCCCCGGCATGGGCGCCGAACGGCGAGCTGCTGTATTTCCTGAGCGCGCGCGAGTATGCGCCGCTGATCAGCACGGTGGAGTTCGAATTCGCCACGGATCGGCAAACCGGCATTTTCGCGGTCGCTCTTCGCGGGGGTGTCAAGAATCCGTTCGGGGTGCGCAACGACGAGCCAGGCGACGAGAGCAAGGAATCGGGCAAGGACGATGGCGATTCGGACAAGGACCAAAAAAAGCCGAGCAAGGACGGGCGCTCCACCGATGGCGCCGAACCGAAGCGCGCCGTCGCGGTCACGATCGATTTCAACGGCATCATGGGACGGGTGATCCGCGTGCCCGTCGAGGCGGACAACTTGAGCGATTTGCGTGCGGCCGACGATGCGCTGCTCTATCAACGAAACGGCGCCTTTTATTACGGGCGCGACTCGGTCACGAAGACCAGCGTCATGTCGTATTCCATCAAAGATCGGGAAGCGAAACCGGTGGCCGAGGACGTGACCGCGTGGTCCGCGACGGCGGACGGAAAGCACGTGCTGGCGCGGCTCGCGTCGAAGGAGATCAAATACTACGAGGTCGGCAAGAGCGACGACGCCAAGACCGTGTCGCTCGCCGGTCTTACGACGACCCGCGTGCCGGTCGAGGAATGGCACGAGATTTTCACGGAAGTCTGGCGTCGTTATCGCGACCATTTCTACGTGCCGAACATGCATGGTTATGATTGGCTGGCGCTGCGCAAGAAATACGCGCCGCTGGTCGATCAGGTCGGCCACCGCGCGGATTTAAACTACGTCATCTCCGAAATGATCTCGGAGCTCACGGTGCAACACGCATACATCGAGGGGGGCGATCTAGGATTGCCCAAGCGGCCGTTCGTCGCGCTCCCCGGCGCGCGGTTCGAGCTCGACGCCGGATCGGGCCGCTATCGCATCGCCAAGATCTACGCGGGTGAGAATGAGGAGGAGCGCTATCGCTCGCCGTTGACGGAGGTCGGCATCGACGTGCACGTGGGCGATTACGTGCTCGCCATCAACGGCCGCGAACTGCGCGCGGACATGGATCCGTATCAACTGCTGCTGGCGACTCCCGATCAACCGGTCGAATGGCGGGTATCCAGCGCCGCCGACGGCAAATCAGCACGCACCATCCGTTACCTTCCCATCGCGAACGAAACCGACCTTCGGTACCTCGAGTGGGTCTCGGCCAATCGCTCGCGCGTCGATCGATTGAGCAACGGACGCATCGGCTACATCCACATACCCGACATGGAGGATGCGGGCATGCGCGAGTTCGTCAAATGGTGGTTCCCCCAAGTCCGCAAGGAAGCGTTGGTGATCGATGAAAGGGATAATGGCGGCGGAAATATCTCCGAAATGCTGATCGAAAGGCTGGCGCGCACCCTGCACGGCATGGATTACTCGCGCAATCACGACGCACCGAGTACCTATCCCCGTGTCGTTCAGCCCGGCCCGAAGGTGGCGCTCATCAACGAGGACACCGGCTCGGACGGCGACATATTCGCGAATGCGTTCCGTGACTGGAAGATCGGAGCCTTGATCGGTAAGCGAAGCTGGGGCGGCGCAGTCGGCATCACCGACCATGGGCCGCTGCTCGACGGGGGCATCGTGTTTGTGCCAGAGTTTGGTACCGCCGACGCCGAGGGCCGCTGGATCATCGAGGGCCATGGCGTCGACCCGGACATCGTAGTGGAGGAGGATCCCGTGGAGGTCTTGCATGGCCATGATCCACAGCTCGAACGAGGTGTCGCCGAGTTGATGAAACTTCTGCCGGCGCACCCCGAGGGATTGCCACCGCGGCCGGCGGCGCCCGTAAAAACGGAGACGCACTGACAATGTCCGAGCTGGCGACGTTTTGCCTCGCCCGCTGCGAGGACGCTGAAGAGATCGCAGTGATGTCCCGCGACTCCATCGAGGGCGGACTGCCCTGGTCGTGGACGCCGACGCGCGTGCGGCGATCCATCATGAGCCGGGACTCGAGCGTCATCGTCGCTCGACGCGAGGACCGCGTGGCGGCATTCGCCATCATGTATTTTGGCGACGACGTGGCCCATCTGAACCTTCTCGCGGTCGCCGTCAGACACCGTCGCCAGGGCATCGGACGGCGCTTGCTCGAATGGATGTCGGCGACGTGCCTCGAAGCGGGCGTGTTCCGCATCGACCTCGAATTGCGCGCGAACAATGAGGTGGCGCGCTCGTTTTACGAATCCTTGAGTTTCGAGGCGCTGAACGTCGTTCAAGGCTACTACCAGGGGGTGGAGCCGGCGCTGCGCATGACGAAACGCCTGGGTAAGTAGTATGGCAGCCGCGCATCGGACCTTCGGCTCCGCCGGCCGCGAGGTCCCGCTGGTCGGTCAGGGCTCGTGGCGAGCCGAGGAATCATCGGCAGGCACCGCGATCGCGGCCCTGCGCCGGGGTCTCGATCTCGGCATGACGCACATCGATACCGCGGAAATGTACGGCTCCGGTGCCGCCGAACGACTCATCGCCAAGGCCATTGACGGACGCCGCGATGAGGTTTTCCTGGTGTCCAAAGTCCTGCCGAGCAATGCCTCGAAGCGCGGCACGGTCGCCTCGTGCGAAAAATCCCTGGCGCGTTTGGGCACGGATCGGCTCGATTGCTACCTGCTGCATTGGCCCGGCAGTCATCCGCTCGAGGAAACGGTCGCTGCATTCGAGTCGTTGAAGGCGAGCGGCAAGATTCTCTCCTGGGGGGTCAGCAACTTCGACGTGGACGATTTGGAAGAAATTGCGGGGATCGCAGGCGCGGGTCTCCCCGTCTGCAACCAGGTGCTCTATCACGTGCAGGAGCGCGCGATAGAGCACGCCGTCTTGCCGTGGTGCCTCGCACACGGTACGGCCGTGGTCGCCTACACTCCGTTCGGCGAATCCAAGGCGCCGTTCGATCCGAAGCAGCCGACGGGGCGCGTGCTGAGCGAAATTGCCGCGGCGCGCGGGGCTACCGCCAGACAGGTGGCGCTCGCGTTCCTGCTGCGCCATCCGAACTCCTTCGTCATCCCGAAGGCCGCGGGTATCGCTCACGTAGTGGAGAACGCCGGTGCCGCAGCATTGGCTCTGACCGATGCGGAGATCGCACGGATCGATGCAGCGTTCCCCCGCGGGAGAGCCCGGCCACTGCCCATGATTTGAGCGCCGCGCTAGGGCCGTGTACTGCAATGCAAACCCGGCCGCGCGTCGCCCCGCCCGCGCGTCGCCCCGCCCGCGGGTTATCGGCCAAATCTTACGCCGCGAGCCAATGCTGGGTAATTGCGAAACGCAGCTCGTCGCTCTCATGATGGCTGCCCCGAGCGCGGTTGGTTCAGAGGGACGCATGCGGAACAGATTGAAATTCTATTTGAATCTCGCGCTCTTCGGTTTCACGGTGGGGAAGACCTACACCGCCTTCCAACGGCGGGTGGCAAAGTCGCAAATGCACCGCGGCAGGCCAGGGTAATGGAGCTGCTACATCGAAAAAATCCCCCGTCGCTACCGGGTCTGATTGCCCACATCCAGACCGTAGCGGAGCGTCAGAAGGCCGTGCTCGCGCGATGGTCTGCCCCGCTACCGATTTCTGGGCGAATACGCTGGATTGATCTGTTGACGCCCCGCCCGCCGGGAGCCATACATATAACCCGTCGGCCGCTGCTTCAGCCGGACGGTTCCAGGGAAGAGACTTCGTGGGCCCTTATCGGGTTGGCCTCGAGATTGATTCGTCGCGCAAAGCGTGTGGCCCGCCAGCCCATAAACTGCGACCTCATCGCAGTAGCAATTTTTGCCGCCGCATCACCGATCGCTCCCGCCCCGCGCCGTGGCGACGCTCCCGCCAGGTCGTGCTGCGCGCGGATTCCGTGCGAAATTAGCCTGGCGCCCTAGTTGGCCCCGGGAATCCACGATGTGCCCGCGAGCGGCACCCCCGCCATGGCGGCGGCCTCTACGGTCAGCGCCACCAGATCCTCCTTCTCGAGGTGGTGGACATCTTGTTTGCCGCAGGCGCGCGCGATGGTGGTCAATTCCATGGTCAGCGTCTTTAAATAATTCCGGAGCCGCTTGGCGCCCACCGCAGGCTCGAGCCGCAGTTCCAGCTCCGCGTCCTGGGTGGTGATGCCCACCGGGCATTTGCCGGTGTGGCAATGGTGACAGTAACCGGGCGCCGTGCCGAGACGCGCATAGTCCTTGATGGCGGAACGATGCTCCCCATGCACGACGTAGCTCTCGCTGTTGCAGCCGAGGGCCATCATGACACCCTGTCCGATCGCCACCGCGTCCGCCCCCATCGCGAGCGCCTTGGCGACGTCCGCGCCGCTCCGGATGCCACCGGAGATCACCAGCTGCACCTTGCCGCGCATGTTCAGATCGTCGAGCGCGTCCACCGCCTGGCGCAGCGCCGCGAGGGTCGGTATGCCGACATGCTCGATGAACACGGTCTGGGTGGCGGCGGTGCCGCCCTGCATGCCGTCGACCACGATCACGTCCGCCCCGGCGTGCACTGCAAGCTTCACGTCGTTGAACACGCGCGTGGCGCCCACCTTCACGTAGATCGGCTTTTCCCAATCGGTGATCTCGCGCAGCTCCTTGATCTTGATCACCAGGTCATCCGGACCGGTCCAGTCCGGATGGCGCGATGCGGAGCGCTGGTCCACGCCTTCCGGCAGTGTGCGCATGCGCGCGACGCGCGGGTTGACCTTCTGGCCGAGGAGCATTCCGCCGCCGCCCGGCTTCGCGCCCTGTCCGATGACTATTTCGATGGCATCGGCGCGGCGCACGTCGTCAGGGTCGAACCCGTAGCGAGAGGGCAGACACTGGTAGACCAAGGTTTTCGAGGAGTTGCGCTCCTCCGACGTCATGCCGCCGTCGCCCGTGGTGGTTGAGGTCCCCACCTCGGTGGCGGCTCGGCCGAGCGCGTCCTTGACCCGCGCGGAGAGGGCGCCGAAGCTCATTCCGGCGACGGTGATGGGAATGCCGAGCTCGATCGGCTTGGTGGCGAAGCGCGTGCCCAGAACCGTCTTGGTGGCGCAGCGCTCGCGATATCCCTCGAGCGGATAGCGCGACAGCGAGGCAGCCAGGAACAACAGGTCGTCGAAGTTCGGCACCCGCCGCTTCGCGCCCAGCCCGCGAATCTCATAAAGACCCGTGGCGGCGGCGCGCTGAATGTAATCGAGGGTCGCGCGGTCGAACCCGGCGGACTCTTCCCGGTGGGCGCCGGACGGGTCGCCGTCCGGACGCGGGGTATCGCTGATCGGCCGTTCCGCGCTCATCGCTCAGTACTCCTGATCGGCATCGGCATTCCAGTGATACAAACTCTTGGCGGATGCCACACGCTTGAAGTCGGCGGCATCGTGGCTCAGCCCCGCCGCGGCCAACAGATTCTTGACGTTGGCGCGGTCGGTGTCCGACATCGGCTCGAACCGGGCATCGGCTCCCAGCGAGCGCACTTTGCCGCGCACGTAGATCACCGCCTCGTACAGCGAATCGCCCAGGGCGTCGCCGGCATCCCCGCAAATGATCAGCCGGCCGGCTTGTGCCATGAACGCCGAAAAGCTCCCGACGCTGCCGCCGACCACGATGTCCGCGCCCTTCAACGAAATTCCGCAACGCAAAGACGCGTCACCGTCGACGACGAGCAGTCCGCCGTGCGCGGACGCGCCGGCGGCCGTGGATGCGAATCCCTTCACGTGTACGCGCCCCGACATCATGTTCTCGGCGGCCCCGGGGCCTGCATTGCCGTGAACGGTGACGGAGGCATGCTTGTTCATGCCCGCCACGTAGTAGCCCACGTGGCCGTGAATGTGCACGTCGAGCTTTGCGTCGAGCCCGCAGGCGATGGAATGCGCTCCGTCGGGATGATGCACGCGGATCTGCGACACCCCCTCGTCCGCCGCGCGCCGATGCAGGAAAAGATTCAGATCGCGGAGCGTCTCCTTGGTCAGATCGAACTCGCGAGCGGAGGGTACGGGCTTCATATTCGCCATCGATAGATTTCCTCCGGCTTGGGCTCGAACAGTTCGGCGTGCGCGATGTGAGGCAGATGCGCCAACGATCGGAATTCCGATGCGATGGCGACATAGTCGTCGGTCTCCGCGACCACCGCAGGCTTGCAGGCGAACGCATCGCGCACGATGAGGAGTTCCGTGTCGGTCCCCATCAAGAAGGTGTAGAACCCATCGAGCACGCTGAACCCGCGCTGCACCGCCGTCGTGAGGTCATCCCCCTCGCGCAGCCGCCACTCGAAATAACGGCACGCGGCCTCGGTGTCGTTGTCCGTCTCGAACTCGATTCCGAGCGGCTCGAGCGCTTTTCGGACCAGGTGCGGATTCGACAACGAGCCGTTGTGCACCAGGCAGAAATCGCGGCCGGCGGTGAACGGGTGTGCGTGCGCCGGCGTGACGGCGGATTCGGTGGCCATGCGGGTGTGCGCGACCAGGTGGGTGCCCTTGAGGTCGGCGAATCGATAGCGCCGCGCAATGTCGGCCGGCGCCCCCACATCCTTGTACAAGTCGATCGACTGCCCCACCGAGAGCACGGCGACCTTAGGGAAGGTGCGCGAGAGCCACGCGCTCACCACATCCGAATCCGACCCCGTGGTCAGGACCGCATGGTTGCCGTGCGCGGCGATCTCCTGGTCGGGGCCGAATTCCTGGCGCAGTTCCTGGAGCAGATCGTTCCAATCGAGGAAGTGCTCGCCGACATACAAGCTGAGCTTGCGGCGCTCCTCCGCGACCGGAGTCGTGTATACCGCAAGCCCTGCGGAGTCGGGACCGCGCTCGGTCATGCCCGTCAGCATGGGCACCATGAGCTCACCGAGGCGCTCGCGCAGCGGCGCATTCTTGATCAACAATCCGACGATTCCACACATTGCTGCGGTTCCGATCGCCCTCGTGGGCGCTAAAAGAATTCCAGGTAGCGCTTCGACTCCCACTCCGAGACATGCCGCGAGTATTCGGTCCACTCCATCCGCTTCAACCGGATGAATTCGCGCGCCAGATCCTGGCCGAGGCCGCCGCAGATGACCGGGTCCGCCTCAAGCGCGTCGATCGCCTCGTTTAGCGACTGCGGCAACAGCTTGATGCCCTTTTCTTTCAATTGCTCGGGAGTGAGCTCGTACATATTGATGTTCTGCGCCGGGCCCGGGTCGAGCTTGCGGTCGATGCCGTCGAGTCCGGCAGCGATCAATGCGGCGGACACCAGGTATGGATTGCAGCCGGAGTCGGGAAGCCTGACCTCCAGCCGGCCGAACGGCACCCGTACGCAGGCGGTGCGATTGTTGTCGCCGTAGGCGATGTACGCGGGCGCCCAGGTCGATCCCGACAGCGATCGGCCCACGACCAGCCGCTTGTAGGAATTCACCGTGGGTGCCGCCACCGCGGCGAGCGCGCGCGCATGCGCAAGCACGCCGGCGAGGAATTGATAGGCCAACGTGGACAGTCCCATGCCGGATTTGTCGCTTGCGTCGTGAAAGGCGTTCTTCTGCGACTTCGAGCCCATCGACACGTGAAAATGCGCACCGCTGCCGGTGCGATTGGAAAACGGCTTCGGCATGAACGTCGCGATCATGCCGTGTTTGTGCGCGATTTCGCTTGCCGCCATTTTAACGAAGGTGAAGTTGTCGGCCGATTTGAGCGCATCGGCGTAGGTGAAATTGATCTCGAACTGGCCGTTGCCGTCCTCGTGATCGATTTGATACACGTCGATGCCGACGGCGCGCAGCCCCGCCACCATCTCATCCAGGGCCTCGCGCGTACGGTAAAGCCCCTTGTAGTCGTAGCAGGGTTTGTCCAAATCGTCGGTCGGATCCGCGGGTCCCAAGCTTCCGTCGGCGCGCCGCGAGAGCAGCATGAACTCGGGTTCGATGCCGGTGAACAGGGTGTATCCACGTTCCGCGAGGCGCGCGGTCTGCGCCTTGAGCGCGACCCGGGAGCAGAACGGATACGATTTGCGATTGACTACGCCATTGCAGATCAGCCGGGCATAGCCCGGCATCCAGGGAATCAAGGATAGCGTCGACAGCTCGCCCACCGCCATGTAATCCGGCCCCTCCGGTCCCATCCCGAGGCCCCAAACCGCGAAACCCGCGAAACCCGCCCCGTCGGTGAGTACCATGTCGAGGTGTTCGACCGGGACCGCCTTGGCCTTTGCCGAGCCATGGATATCGACGAACTGCGCCAGCACATAGCGAATCCCATTGTCGCGGCAAAACTTCTGCGCCTCTTCCCGATTCATGCTGGATACTCCTCGTTATTGTGTTCCGGCGCGGATGGATGGCAGCCATGGCATGATCGTTTTCGGAGCCGGCATGTGCGAATATAAGCACGAAGCTTAACTGTGGAGCAACTTAATTTGCGTAACGCGCAAAGACCTCGATGACCCGCAAGCCGCCCCGCGCAAATCTCCGGCGAACCCCCGGCCCGAAGGTCAAGGCCTCCGCCTTGGGTCCTGACCGCGCCGACAGTCCGGCAATCGATCTCGGCCGCACCGCGAGACGCTTGCGCGAGAGCCAGAATCTTACGCTCGCCGACGTGGCCAAGCGGGCGGATATCTCGAGCGCGATGCTGAGCCGCCTCGAGACCGGACGGGTCTCACCCAGCCTGGAGACGATCGTCGCCTTGGCGCAGTCGCTCGGTGTGACCGCCTCGGTGCTGATGCAGCGCGTAGGGGCCGACGACGGCGGCGCGCAACTGATCCGGGCGGGCGAGGGCCTGGAGACGGTGCGCAGCGGAACCCGGCGCGGACATACGTACCATCTGCTCGCCGCCCAACGCGGGCCCCGCAAGATTTTCGAGCCCTTCCTGGTGACGTTGAACGATCGCAGCGAGGTGTTCCCGGGATTCCAGCACCCCGGCGTGGAGTTCATCCACCTGCTCAGCGGCATCCTGCACTATCGCCACGGCCGGCACACCTACGTCATGCGCCCGGGCGATACGCTCACTTTCTCCGGCGATGTGGCGCATGGACCCGAGCGGCTGGAGAAGGTGCCGATCCGCATGCTCTCCATCATCATCTACGGCCCCGGGGAAGAGTCCGGCTAGCGCGGCTGCGGGCGGCCCTGCCGAGGCCCTGCCGGAGATACCGCTCGCTGCGGATGTCCGCTAAGCTTTGTTCGAGACCTCGATTTCGAAGGGAGAACTGAGTTGCCAAGAATCGACCGGTCCTGCGGCGCCTTGATGCGCGCGGGCTTCTTGTTCTGCTGTGTGGGTTTGACGACCTCGACGCAACTCGCCGCCGCCGCGCCACCCGCGCCGGGCTCTTCCACCGCAACCGGATCGGTCGACGAGGCGCGACTCGCTGCCGCCGATCGGGAGCCGCAGAACTGGTTTACCGGTGGACGCGATCAAGGCGGCACGTACTACTCGCCGCTGTCGAGCATCAGCGCCGCGAACGTGGGCAAGCTGGGATTCGCCTGGGCCTACGACTTGGGTGCTCCGCAGCGCGGTCAGGAGTCGACGCCGACGGTCGTCGACGGCGTGATGTTTACCTCCGGCACGTGGGGCTACGTCTATGCGCTCGACGCGGCCACGGGGAAGGAACTGTGGCGCTACGACCCGCAGGCTGCCCCGTTCGCCGGACGCCAGCCGTGTTGCGACCTCGTCAACCGCGGCGTCGCGGTGTGGAAGGGCAAGGTCTATGTCGCTTCCACCGATGGACGGCTGCATGCGCTCGACGCTTCCACCGGCAGGAAGATCTGGGAAGCCGATACCATCGTCGACCATAAACTCCCGTACTCGAGCACCGGCGCACCGCAAATCGCCGGCAACGTGGTGGCGATCGGCAACGGCGGCGGCGATATGAGTGTCGGCGGCGTGCGGGGCTATGTCTCTGCCTACGATCTGGAGACGGGAGCGCTCAAGTGGCGCTTCTTCACCGTGCCTCCCGCCCCGGATCAGCCGCTCGAGAGTCCGGATCTCGCCGCGGCTGCGAAGACCTGGGACCCGCATCGCGACCCGAAATTCAAGGGCGGTGGCACCGTGTGGGACGGCTTCGCCTATGATCCAGCCCTGAAACTGATTTATTTCGGCACCGGCAATGCGGCGCCCTATGACCTGCGGCAGTTGGGCAACCCAAAACTCGACGGGCTCTACACGGCGTCGATCATCGCCCTGCACGCGGACACGGGACGTCTCGCCTGGCATTACCAGACGACTCCCAACGATCATTGGGATTACGACGCCACGCAGAAATTGATCCTCGCGGACCTCGACCTCCCCGGCGCGCACCGGCAGGTGCTCATGCAGGCGAACAAGAACGGCTTCTTCTACGTGCTCGATCGCGGCACGGGAGAGCTGCTTTCGGCGAAGAATTTTACCTACGTCAACTGGGCATCCGGCGTCGACATGAAAACCGGCCGTCCGATCCAGACGCCGCAATCCGACTGGCTGTCCTCGCCGAAAAACATTTATCCCTCCTGGTCAGGCGCACATACCTGGAATCCCATGTCGTACGATGCCGCAACCCACCTCGTCTACATCCCGGTGGTCGATACACCGGCGGTGTGGGTGGACATGGTGGCCAACGGGGGAGCGTTGAAATTCCTCGACGGCTTTTTCACCACGAATGGCATCTTTCCCGACGACAGCTACGACGCTGCGGATCTCAAGCGGTTGTACGGTCCCCTGCCCGATCTGGCGCAGCTCAAATCCGAGCGCAAAGTGAAGCTGGTGCGGGAGCTGATTCGCGCTTGGGACCCGATCGCCGGGAAGATCGTGTGGGAGCACGAGACCTCCAGCGGCATGCGCAGCTATGACGGCGGTGTGATGTCCACGGCCGGCAATCTGGTGTTCCAGGGCCGCGGCAGCGGCGGCCTATGGATCTATGCGGGCGACACCGGAAAGGTGCTCAGAATCATCGAAACCGGCAGCCACATCATGGCGGCGCCCACCACTTACTCTGTCAACGGCGAGCAATACGTCGCCGTGCAGGTGGGCTACGGCGGCACCGGCATCGCCGAAGGCCCGGTCCCGCCGCAGAGCGCCACCAACAAGTACCAGAACGTGAGCCGCGTCATCGCCTTGAAGCTCGGGGGCAGTGCGGTACCCCCGCCCCCAGCCCGCGTCGACGAGCCGTTCGAGAAGCCGCCGGAGCAGAAGGCCTCGAAGGCCGCGATCGATGCCGGCGAGGTCACGTTCGCGACGGAATGCTCGCGCTGCCACGCGCTCGGCATCAATGTCACGCCCGACCTACGCCGCCTCAATGCGGGCCTGCACGCCGAGTTCAAGGACATCGTGCTGCATGGATTACTCGCGCCGGCAGGCATGGAACGCTTCGACGACATTCTGAGCGAGAAGGACGTCGAGAACATCCACGCCTACCTCATCGACCAGAGCTGGGTCGCCTACCGGGCACAGGAGGCCGGGCACAAGTAGCCACGTCGTCTCATTCGAAACGAATCCGGACTCCCGCCCACAGCGCGCGCGGCGGCGCCGGCGAGACCGCATTTTCGTTGCTCCAGTCGTCGGGATTCGGGCGAAACGAGCCGTTTGGATTGAACGAATTGGAGGTCAGGAAACCGGCGCTGGAGTAGCGCTTGTCGAACAGATTCGAGATGCGCGCGAACACGTCGAGCTGTTTGGTCGCATGATAAGTGCTGCGCAGATTCACGACCGTGTAGCCGGGAATCCAGCCGCTGCCCGAGATGTAGGCGCCCTCTCCATTCACGCCGCCCGCCTGGTTGGCATTGTTTTCATTGCCGTGCAGAAAAGAGCCGGACGCCGCGACGATATTGCCGCCGATGCCCCAGCGCTTGTTGAGATCGTAGTCGAGTATCAGACGGCCGGTATGGCGCGGGATGAGCGGGATCCTATCGCCAGGCTTCACCCGGATATTGCCGTCGACATCGGCCGTGCTATTGGACTCGGCGCTGACCGCGAAATTCGACTGAAACGTCGCGTCGACGAAGCTGTAGGTTGCGCGCCACGTCAATCCGCCCTGCTTGCCGCCCACCGCGAAATCCAGTCCCTGGCGCCGCGTGGCGCCGACGTTGTCGAAATAGCCCTGGTTCGCGGCGGTCGCGACGAACTGAATGTCGTTGCTGTTCACGGTGTGAAAAACGTCCGCGCTCCACACCAGCCGCTGATCCGGCAGATTTCCGCGGAATCCAAGCTCTACCGTGCGCGCAACGACCTGCTTCAGATCCGGATCGCTCGCGAAATCGTTGGGCAGGCCGCAGGGCGCGGCCGGATTCGCGCAGCCGAGCTCGATCACCGTCGGTGCGCGGCTCGCCTCGTTGTAGTCGGCATAAAAAGTGAGCGAATCGCTCGGCGTCACCGTGAAGCCGAAAGCCGGATTGACCCGGCTGAAGGTGTGATCGCCGCTCAATGCGCTGGCTTGATCGAAGCCCGCACCGACATCGCTCACTGCGGTGTCCACGCTGTAGCCGTCGAGCGTCTCGGTGTTCCGGTTGTATCGGAGCGATGCCGTGAAGTGCAGGCGCTTGGTCGGCGAGAGCGTGTCGGTGAAATAGACGCCGAGGATCTTGTTGATGCCGGATAGGGAGATCACGGTCTCGTCATTGAATGGGCTGGGTTCGTAGATCAACGTGCGGTTCGACGCCAGCTCGCCGTATTGATAGGACTGGGCAAAGGTGTCGCTCGAGTCGTCGTAATCCGCGCCGAGAATGCCCTGATTGCTCCAGCCGGAGAGATCCTGCGAGTCAGTGAGTTGCAGACCGAAGCCCGCGCTCCGCTGATTGAGCCGCGAGGTCGCGTTTTGGCCGGGCGCGCAATAGCTCAGATCGGCCCGATTGGAGGGCGCAGCCGTGCAATCGATCGGCGGCCCGTCATACCCATTGTCCAGGTAGCTGTCGTTGATGTTCCCGTTGATGGCATCGGTCACAAGGCGGCGATAATAGACGTTTGCCGACAGGAGAAGCTTTTCCGTCAGGAACTGCGTACCGGTCAGATTCAGGAAGTTCAACAGGTTCTGCGTATAATCCGGTGTGTAGCTCGCCTCCCGGTCGTAATCCAGCATGGAGAGCGGCGTTGCGCCGTTGCCGTAGAGGCTGGTGTCCGCATAGGTGTAGCTCAGATCGATGTCGGTCTTGTCGCTCTGCCAGCCCACCTTGCCGAAGCCCTGATAGACGCGCGTGGGCGACAGATTGCGCCATCCGGTCTCGTCGAAATAGTTGCCGGCGAGGAAATAATCGAAGGCGCCGAATTCTCCGCCGGTCTCGCCCTGAAACACGCGTCGCCCGAACGAGCCGCCATACGCCTCGAGCTCGGTTCCCGGATTGTCGTGGCCGCTCTTGGTGTGAACCGACAGGGCCCCTCCCAGCGTATTCAAGCCGAATACCGGATTCGAACCCGACATCAACGTCACCGTGGAAATGGCGGACTCCGGAATCAAATCCCAGTTCACGGTGTCGCCGAAGGACTCGTTGACCCGCACACCGTCCACGTAGACCGACAACCCCTCCGGGGTTCCGAGGAGCGGCGAGGCGGTGAAGCCGTGGTAATTGATGTCCAGCTGGAAGGGATTGTCTGCGCTCTCGCTCACGTTGACGCCGCTGAAATTGGCGTTGAGGTAGTCCGCGAGCCCGAGAGTCTGCTGGCGTTGCATGTCCGCGCTGTCGCCGGTCTGCACGTTCGAGGGGATCTGGTTCATGGGCAATCCGAGACCCGACAGCGGCGTGTTCGCGATCACCGTGACCTGGGGAAGCTCCTGAGCCGTGGCCGGATTGGTGGATGCTGCGGCGGAAGGACTGGACTGGGCCCGTGCGAGGACGGGCACGACCATTGCGGACAGCGCCATCGCCGCCAAGTACGCGCAGTACGCCGCCACGGCGTACCGCGCGTGCGCGCGGCGTCCGAATTGTCCCTGCCCACGCGCCATCAAAAACTTCTGCTCCCCAGTCGACGCGACTGCCCGCGGTAATTCGCGAGCGCGAAGTTTAGGGATAGCATCCGGGGAGAGTCCATGAATTTCCCCCATACAGCGAGATTATCCATGTGCGCTCGGGAAATATTCCCGAGCAAGGCCGGGATCTTCTCGCGGCGCACGGCCTGCAGTTCGGCGCGCAGCGGGCTTTGACGATGGATGGCATCCACGGGCATAGTAGGGCCGCATGGAACTCGACAGGGAGGTTTTCTCGAGGCAAACGCACCCACGCCTTCAGCGTCGGTTGCTCGTCGCCGGCGGCATGCTGATGTCGATGATCATCGCCGCGATTCCCTCGCTCGCCGGCGCGTGCCAGCTCGGCAAGATGGCCGACTTTCCGGTTTCCATGGACAACCTACAGCCCGAGGTGACCGCAAAAGTCAACGGCAGCGAGGTGCGTTTCGTGCTGGACAGCGGTGCGTTTTACAGCATGATCGACGGCGCCAGCGCGGCGCGGCTGCATTTGCGCACCTATCCCGCACCCGCAGGGTTTTACGTTACGGGTATCGGTGGGTCGATTCGCGTGGCGCTGACCCGCATCGATGAATTGAGTCTGAACGGCGTCCCGCTTCGCAACGTGGAGTTCATCGTTGGCGGCAACGAGTTGGGCGGAGGCAGGATAGGCGTGCTCGGCCGCAACTTTCTTCAGCTCGCCGACACGGAATACGACTTCGCGCGGGGCGTGGCAAGACTATTGGTCCCGAAGGACTGCGGAGATGCGCAGGTCGCTTATTGGCTGCATGCGGGGGATGGCTATTCGGTGATTGGCATTGCCCGACCGGACGACTCTTTGCTTTTGGGCACGCGTCTCTCCAAAGCGGCCTCGTTCAGGCAACCGATCATGAGCTACGCCTACGTCAACGGCGTGGAGATGCGTGTCATGTTCGATACCGGCGCGGGCACATCGATCCTGTCCCTCAAAGCCGCGGCGAGAGCCGGCATCAAGCTCGATTCGCCGGGAGTGACTCCCGCGGGCTTTGGCTGGGGCATCGGGCGAAGCACCGTTGCGAATTACCTCGCCCCGGTGTCGAGCTTCAAGATCGGCGATGAGGAGATTCGCAACACCAAGCTGCGCCTCGGCGATGAGGAGATCAAGGGCGTGGACATGCTGATCGGAGCGGATTTCTTCCTGTCCCATCATGTCTACGTGGCGAACAGCCAGAAAAAGATTTATTTCTCCTACAACGGGGGTCCGGTCTTCAACCTCAAGCCGGTACTGGCCGGGGCGCAGACACCTGCAGGCGCCGTGGCGTCCGCGGCGCCGCCTGCCGGGCAATCCAACCAGGGTCCGGCCGTGCCTGCTGCGCAACCCGACCAGAATCCGGCCACGCCTGCCGAGCCCGGCGGCCCGCCGGTCGACATGGCTTCGGCGCAACCGTCATCCACCAATGAACCGCCCGCGAATGCAGCTGACGCGGCCGACGCCGCGCGCCGCGGGCAGGCGCTTGCCTCCCGACGGCAGTTCGATCAAGCGCTGGCCGCATTGACTCTCGCTTGCCGGCTGGCGCCGGGGGAGCCGGAATATTTCTACCAGCGCGGCATGATCTACTGGCAATCGAAGCAGCCGAAACTCGCGCTGATGGACTTCGATCGCACGTTGCAGCTACAGCCGAATCACGTTTCCGCTCTGCTCGCGCGGGCGTCGATGCGCATCCAGAACGATGATCCGGCAGGCGCCGCCGCCGATCTCGGCACCATCAGCACGACCGTTGCCAAGGAAGACGCCGTGCGTGAGTCCCTGGCCGCCTACTTTTTGCACCTCCGCCTCCTCCCTCAGGCCATTGAGCAGGACGATCTGTGGATTGCCTCTCACCCCACGGATGTGCGGCTGCCGAGCGCGCTCAACGATCGCTGCTACGCTCGCGCCCTGCAGGGTAGCGAATTGCCGCTCGCTCTTGCGGATTGCGACCAGGCGTTGAAGCACGCCGCGAAATCGAGCCCGTTCTTCGCGGCAGCCTCCAACAGCCGGGCTCTCGTCTTGTTGCGGCTCGGGCGCTACGACAAGGCGATCGCCGACTTCGATGCGTCGCTCAAGATCGACGCCAAGAAAGCCTCGTCGCTCTACGGCCGCGGGATCGCCGAGATTCGCGCAAACGATGCCCCGGCAGGCCAGGCCGATATTGCGAAAGCTCAAGCCCTGTCGCCGAAAATCGCGGACGAGTTTGCAAAATCCGGCCTGTCGCCATGAGCGCAAGCTCCACCCGCTCCTAGCCGCGAACGGCGCCGGCCGGTACGCTGCACCTCCGGCAGCGCCTGCCCTCCCATCGGAGGATGCCGCTCGGCGCGGCCAATAAGTAAGCTTCGGAGGATCTCTCTATGTCCACCCGCCCGAATATCCTGATCCTCATGGCCGACCAACTGACCGCGCGCGCGCTTCCCGCCTACGGCAACCGGTTTGCGAAAACGCCGAACATCGATGCACTGGCCGAGTCGGGCGTGGTGTTCGACTCGTTTTATTGCAACAGCCCGCTCTGTGCCCCCTCGCGCTTTTCGTTTCTCTCGGGCCGGCATATATCGGCGATCGGGGCTTACGACAACGCCGCCGAATTTCCATCTGGGGTTCCGACCTTCGCACACTACCTGCGCGTTGCCGGATATCAGACGGTGCTGAGCGGCAAGATGCATTTCTGCGGCGCGGACCAACTGCATGGCTTCGAAGAGCGGCTGACCACCGACATCTATCCCGCTGATTTCGGCTGGACTCCGGACTGGACTCGTTTCGAGGAGCGGCCGAGCTGGTACCACACCATGGATTCGGTGACCCAGGCAGGCCCCTGCGCACGCAGCAACCAAATCGATTTCGACGACGATGCCGTCTTTCAAGCGCGGCAAAAACTTTTCGATCTCGCGCGCAGCAAGGATCGCCGGCCGTTCTGCCTGGTCGCCTCGCTCACCCATCCGCACGATCCGTACGTGATTCCGAAAACCTACTGGGACCGATATGCCGGCGTCGACATCGACATGCCGCGCGTGCGCGGGTCCGAAAGCCTGCTCGATCCACATTCCCGTCGGCTGCGCCATGTCATCGGTCTCGACCTTCAGCCCGTCAACGATGCGCAAGTGCGCGCCGCGCGCCGCGCATATTACGGCGCGGTCTCGTACGTCGACGATCAGTTCGGCTCCTTGCTCTCGGCGCTCCACGATTCCGGCTACGCCGGCAATACCGTCGTGCTGGTGCTCGCCGATCACGGTGACATGCTCGGCGAGCGGGGTCTTTGGTACAAGATGAATTTCTTCGAGCCCGCCTGCCGGATTCCGTTGATCGTGCACGCGCCAGGACGGTTCCCCGCGCGCCGTATCGCGCAATCGGCCTCCCTGCTCGATGTGGCGCCGACGCTCATGGAGCTCGCGGGCTGCGATCCGGCCGCGCGCGCGACGCCGCTGGACGGCCGGAGCCTCTACGCGCAGATCGGTGGCCAGGGCGAAGGTGCCGATGAGGTGATCGGCGAATACCTCGGCGAAGGCGCGGTCGCTCCCTTGGTGATGATCCGGCGCGGCCGCTTCAAATTCGTGCATTCTCCGGCGGACCCCGACCAGCTCTACGACCTCGCAACGGATCCGGACGAGCTCGAGAATCTCGCCCTGTCTGCGCGGCATGCTCCTCAGGTGCGCGAGCTTCTCGCCGAGGTCGACAGGCGCTGGAAGCTATCCGACATTCACGCCGCCGTGCTGGAGAGCCAACGACGCCGGCATCTGGTGTATCGCGCCCTGCGCGCGGGTCGCTTCACGCCTTGGGACCATCAGCCGCACAAGGACGCGAGCAAGCTCTACGTGCGCAACGACATCGATCTCGGCGACCTCGAATCGATGGCGAGATTTCCGCCCTTCGACGCTACGCAGGCGCCGCGCTAAGCGCCTGTTTCCGGCCGAAAAGGCTGCGTATCGGGGGACCTCCCCGGTGGCGGCCGCGCGCAGCGGTGTTACACGGCACGCAATTAATTTGCACAACAGTAACCAGCGTGCTATTTAACTCCGGATGTCCGCTCTGAAGGCAGTATGATACTTTTCGTCGCCCGCGGCGACGCCCCCCCTCGCGAAACAATTACTAAAGTACGCAACCGCAGCACAGAGGAATGAGGAGTATGGCGCGCGATCCCAAACACGATATTTTGTTTCAACCCATCAAGATTGGGCCGAAGACGCTGCGCAATCGGTTCTACCAGGTGCCGCATTGCATCGGCGCCGGGTCCGACAGGCCGGGTTTCCAGGCGGCGCACCGCTCGTTGAAAGCTGAGGGCGGCTGGGCCGGGATCAATACCGAATATTGTTCGATCCACCCGGAATCGGACGATACGCACCGCCTGTCGGCGCGCATCTGGGACGAGGGCGATGTGCGGAATCTGCGCGCCATGTGCGACCACATCCATCACTTCGGCGCGCTCGCCGGCGTGGAGCTCTGGTACGGCGCATCGCATGCGCCTTGCATGGAATCGCGCGCGACGCCGCGCGGGCCGAGCCAATACGCCTCCGAGTTCGAGACGCTGACGTACTGCAAGGAAATGGACTTCGACGACATCGCCATGGTGCAGCAGTATTACGTGGATGCCGCTCTGCGCTCGCGCGACGCGGGATTCGACATCATCTACGTATACGGCGCCCACTCCTACCTGCCGGTGCAGTTCCTGTCCCCCTATTACAACAAGCGCAAGGACAAGTACGGCGGAAGCCTCGAGAACCGCGCGCGCTTCTGGCTGGAAACTCTGGAGAAAGTGCGCCGTGCCGTCGGACATGACAGCTGCATCGCGACCCGCTTCGCCGTCGATACGCTATATGGCGACTCCGGCGTCGAGATCGAGAACGACGGCATGAAGTTCGTCGCCATGGCCGATCCGCTGGTCGATCTGTGGGACGTTGACGTGGGCGACATCGCCGAGTGGGGCGAGGACGCCGGCCCGTCGCGTTTCTACCAGCAAGGTCACCAGGTTCCCTGGACCCGCTTCGTGAAACAGGTTGCCAAGAAGCCGGTGCTCGGCGTCGGTCGGTTCACGGATCCGGAAAAAATGACCGAGATCGTGACCAAGGGGATCGCGGACATCATCGGCGCTGCGCGTCCGTCGATCTCCGATCCCTGGCTCCCGAAGAAGATCGAGGAAGGCCGCTACGACGACATTCGCGTATGCATCGGCTGCAATGTGTGCATTTCGCGCTGGGAGATCGGCGGACCGCCGATGATCTGCACGCAGAACGCCACCGCGGGCGAGGAATATCGCCGCGGTTGGCATCCCGAGAAGTTTCCGAAGAAAGGCTCGCAAGATTCCGTGCTGGTGGTCGGCGCCGGTCCCTCGGGCGCAGAATGTGCGCGCGTGCTGATGGAGCGGGGCTACTCCGTCCATTTATACGATACCGCGGCGAAGGTCGGCGGCCACGTGAACTCCCTCGCGACGCTTCCCGGCCTCGGCGAATGGGGCTATCACCGCGACTACCGCGAGCTGCAGATCGGCAAGCTGGTCAAGAAAAACAAGCAGAGCCAGATCGCTCTCAGTCAGAAGCCCATGACCGCGGAAGAGGCCATTACATACGGCGCTGAAAAGATCGTCATCGCCACGGGATCGTCCTGGAACACCGACGGCACGAACTGCCTGACGCATGACCCCATCCCCGGAGCCGATGCATCGCAGCCGGATCAGCTCACGCCCGAACAAGTCCTCGAGGGAAAGAAGAAGATCGGCAAGCGCGTGGTGATCTTGAACGCCGACACCTACTTCATGGCCCCGAGTATTGCCGAGAAGCTGGCGGTGGCCGGTCACGAGGTGACCATCGTGACGGGCGTGCATCTCGCCAACTACATGCACTTCACGCTCGAATATCCGAACATGATGCGCAGGCTCCATGAGCTTCACATCCACGAAATGCACAACGCTTTTGCCAGCAAGATCGAGAAGGGCAAACTTCAGGTTTACGACATCTGGGGCGACGGATCCAAGCGCACCTATCGCGGCGTCGGTCACATCCCGCGCGAGCCCAACAAGAGCCATCGCTGGGTGGAATTCGACTCCCTGATCCTCGTCACGGGACGTCATTCCAACGACCAATTGTTCCGCGACATCAAGCAGCGACAGGGTGATTGGGACAAGAACGACGTGAAGGCCGTATACCTGATCGGCGACGCCGAGGCGCCGCGGCTGATAGCGGACGCGACCTTCTCCGGACACAGGCTCGCGCGGGAGATCGAGGAGCCCAACGCGCAGCTGCCGCTACCGTACAAGCGCGAGGTCGCCGTGTGGGGGACGGCGTATTTGCCCGGCGGCCGGTCCGAGATCGAGTACAAGACGTAGGAGCCTGCGGGTCCGTGAGCCGCACTGACGCTGTCACTCGAATTCTATTCGAGGCGTTTCCGACGGCCGAAGTGCGGTTGTTTTATGCATTGGGATACACCGCCATCGGCATCTTCTGCTGGGGCGTATACGTCCAGATTCGAAAGTACCGTCGCGGCACCGCCTTGGCACTCGAGGGAAGCCTCTGGTCCCGGGCCGGCGACATGGTGGGGAAGGTACTAAGCCACCGCACCGTCAATCGACGGGATCATGCGGCGGGCGGCGCGCATCGGCTGATCTTCTACGGCTTCGTACTGCTGTTTCTCGGCACGGCGACCATCACGCTGCAATACGACATTCTCGAGCCGCTTTTCGGCATCCGCTTCTGGCAGGGCCAGTTCTATCTCATCTTCTCGCTCGTGCTCGACATCGCCGGCATCGCCCTCCTGGCCGGTCTGCTTTACATGATGTACCGCCGCGGCTGGATGAAGCTGCCCAAGCTCGACTATGCGCGCACCGACCGCGCGCTCGGCGATCCCGATTTCCTCCGTCCCGAGTACCGGCGCGAGGACTGGGCGTTTCTCTGGACACTCGTCATCATCGGTTGCACCGGGTTCCTGTTGGAAGCCGCACGCCTGGTATGGCTCCACGCCCAACCCCAAGCCTGGGACACGCGCTGGTGGTCGCCGGTGGGCGCCGCCGTCGCGGAGGCGCTCGAGGCCGTCGGCCTGACGGCGCATGGCGGCGGCGTGCTCCGGCTCTCGCTCTGGTGGTTTCACGGGCTTTTGGCGCTGACCTTCATCGCGCTCATTCCTTTCACCAAGGTCAAGCACATCTTTACTTCGGCCGCTTCCTTGATGGTCCGAGATCCCAAGGCTGCGCAACGGCTTACGCGCATACCGGCGACTCAACAGACGCCCGGAGTCGCCAAGATCACCGATTTCACCTGGAAGCAGCTGTTGAACCTCGACGCCTGCACCAAGTGTGGCCGTTGTCATGAAGCCTGCCCGGCCCGGGCCGTGGGCGCGCCGCTGTCGCCGCGCGACGTGATCTTGAGCTTGCGCGAGTTCGCGAATGCCGCCCTGGAGTCGGGAAGTCTTCCGCCCGAGGCCGAACTCGGCGTCCACGGCAAGGCGCCGGGTCAGGTGGCGATGGAGACCCTTTGGTCCTGTCGCACCTGCATGGCCTGTGTGGAGATCTGCCCGGTGGCCGTCGAGCATGTTCCCATCATCGTGCAGATGCGCCGCAAGCTCGTCGAAGACGGCGCCATGGATCCGCTGCTCACCAAGACGCTGCAGACCATTCACAAGACCGGCAACTCCTTCGGCGAATCGAAGCGCAAGCGCGGCTCGTGGAGCAAGGCCCTGCCGTTCAAGGTCAAGGACGCGCGCAAGGAGCCGGTGGATCTGCTCTGGTTCGTCGGCGACTACGCCTCGTTCGATCCGCGCAATCAGAAGGTGACGCAGACCTTTGCAACGCTCCTGCACGAGGCGGGAGTGGATTTCGGCATCCTCTACGACGGGGAGTCCAACGCCGGTAACGATGTGCGGCGCGTCGGCGAGGAAGGCCTTTACGAGGTCCTGGCCGAATCCAATATCGCCTCGCTCGCGGGCGCGACCTTCAAATCCATTGTCACCACCGATCCGCACTCCTACAACACGATCCTCAACGAATATCCCGACTTCGGCGGGAAATACCCGATTCAGCATTACACCAGCCTCCTCAAGCAGCTGTTCACGGATGGCAAATTGAAAGTGACGCGGCCGCTCACGCTCAAGACGACGTTCCACGATCCCTGCCATCTCGGCCGCTTCAACAAGGGCTACGAGGCGCCGCGCGATGTGTTGAAGCTGCTGGGCTGCGAGCTCATCGACATGAAGCGCTGCCGCGACAATTCTTTCTGTTGCGGCGCAGGCGGGGGCAGGATATGGATCCCCGACCCCGTGGGAGCGGAAAAGCCTGCCCAGAACCGCATGCGCGAGGCCGCGGCGATTCCGGGCCTGGAAGTTTACGTCGTGAGCTGTCCGAAGGATTTGACCATGTTCGAGGACGCGCTCAAAACCACCGGCAACGAGGGGAAATTTGTGGTGAAGGAATTGATTGAACTGGTTCGAGAGGCGGTTTCGGCGCCGCAGACCCTGGCGGTGCCCGCATGAAGATCCTGATCGCCGTGAAGCAGGTCGCCGCGCTCGACGAAGACTTCGAGATCCGCGAGGACGGACGCGATGTGGAGGAGGAGTTTCTCATCCGCGATCTGAACGAGTGGGACGACTATTCCCTGGAAGAGGCCGTCAAGATCAAAGAGGCGTCGAGCGAACCGGTCGAGGTGGTGGTCATGTCCGTTGCCCCCGAAGAGGCCGACGAGGTGTTGCGCAAATGCCTTGCGAAGGGCGCGGACCGCGCGATCCGCATCTGGGACGATGGCTTGGAGGGATCCGATCCCATCGCCATTGCCCGGGTCCTGGCGGCGGCGGCCAAAGTCGAGGCGCCCGACATGCTGTTCGCCGGCGTGCAATCCTCCGATCAGACCTTCGCCTCCACCGGCATCGCCACCGCCGCATTTCTCGGCTGGCCGCATGCCGCCGTGGTCAGCTCTCTCGACTATTCACCGGGGGCGAAGAGTGCGGTGTTTCGCCGCGAACTGGAGGGCGGTTTGCTGCAAGAAGTCGAGATTCAATGCCCAGCCGTGCTCACCATCCAGCTGGGCATCAATACGCCGCGATATGCCTCGCTCCGCAGCATCAAACAAGCGGCGGCGAAGCCCGTCGAGGTCAGGACCTTCACCGACCTGAACCTGTCCGCCGGCGATGTCGGTGAATCGGGTTCTCACTCGCGTATCCGCCGCATGTATATTCCCGACAAGGGCCAGGCGCAGCTCATCGAGGGCGATGCGGCGGCGAAGGCCCGGCGGCTCGCGGAAATCATCCGTGAATTCAAAGGAGATGCAGCGTGAGCGGTGTACTGGTGATCGCGGAGCAGCGGCGCGGAGAACTCCGTCCCGTGTCCCTTGAGCTGATCAGCGCAGCGCAGGGACTACAAGGTGCTGAGGGTGGTACCGTCACTGTCGCGATCCTGGCCAATTCCCCCCACCTCTTTCTCGATTCCTTAAAACTCGCCGGCGTCGACGAGATCGTCACCGTCAAGGTGGCGGCGGCGGAATTCGACCCGGACACCTTCGAGACCGCGGTCGGTGCATTGATCGAGGCGCGCAAGCCCGGGGTCGTGCTGGTCGCGCACAGTGTCGACTCGTTCGGATACGCCGCGGCGTTGGCGGCGAAGCTCAAGCTCGGCTTCGCAACCGATGTCTTCAAGGCCGAGTACATCGATGGCACGCTCGTCGCCACCCGCGGCGGATACGGACAGAAGGTGAACGTGGAAGTCGATTTCCCCGGCCGCGACACGGTGCTGCTCGCCATCCGTGCCAACGTATACAAACCGCCGGATCAGCCCGGCGATCCGCGAATCAGCGAGTTCGCAGCGCCCGCAACCGCCAGCCGCTCGGGCGGTCGCGATTTCATTGAGCTTTCCTCCAACGACGATGTCGACATGACGGCCGCAGAGTTCATCCTGACCATCGGCCGCGGCATCGGTGAGGAAACCAACGTGGCGCAGTTCAAGGAGCTCGCGGACGCCGTCGGCGCCACGCTCGGATGCTCCCGGCCCATCGCCGATGCCGGCTGGCTTCCCAAAAGCCGCCAGGTGGGTCAGTCGGGCAAGACCGCGAGCTCGTGCAAGCTCTACATCGCCATGGGCGTGTCGGGAGCCATCCAGCATCTCGCCGGCATGAAGCACGTGTCGACCATCGTCGCCGTGAACTCGGATGCCGGGGCGTCTATTTTCAATGTCGCCAAGTACGGAGTCGTCGGGGACATCTTCGAGATTGCCGAAGAGTTGCGTCGGCTTTTCTAACGTCGAGGGGATGGAATGAACGCCACCGTGGAAGCAACTGCCGATGACTCCACCGCGAAAAGTGCGGGCTTGGAGCGTGGGATCGATTGGACCGGCGCCTTTTGGGTTGCGAGCGGGGTTCCGCCCCTGGTCCTGTTCTCCATCGGTGGCGTTTCGGCGACCGTCGGCAAGCTCTCCTGGGTCATCTGGATCGCCTCGATCGCGATGGGCTTCATCCAATCGTTCACCTACGCCGAGATCGCGGGACTCTTCCCCAACAAAGCGGGCGGCACGTCGATTTACGGCGCCATCGCCTGGGTGCGCTACGGCAAGCTGATTGCGCCCATCTCGGTATGGTGCAACTGGTTCGCCTGGTCGCCGGTGCAGGCCACGGGGTCCGCGCTCGCGGCGGGCTACATCCTGGCCGGACTGTACGCGCCCGACTCCCTGATCAACACCTGGCAATGGACGCTGCTCGATCTCGGCATGATCAAGACGGGGCTCACCCTCCGGATCAACGCCACGTTCATCCTGGGAGCGGTCATTCTGCTGGCGGTGAAGTTCATCCAGGACGGCGGAATTCTGCGGTCCGCGAACATCACCAAGATCCTGGGAATCTCGGCGATGATCCCGCTCTTGTTGATCGGCATCGTGCCGATTTTGACCGGCGACATCGTCAAGGCGAACCTGTTCCCGTTGGCGCCGCTGGCACACGACGCCGCCGGCCTCGTCACCGTCGGCTCCTGGAACATGGCGGGCATCACGTTGTTCGCCGCGGGCATGTTCCTCGCCGCCTGGTCCACCTACGGATTCGAGACCGCCGTGTGCTACACCGGCGAATTCAAGAACCCCAAGACCGACACCTTCAAGGCGATTTTTTACTCAGGGCTGCTCTGCGTCGTGGTCTATACCTTGGTGCCGTTCGCCTTCCAGGGGTACCTGGGTCTCGGCAACCTGGTGCACCCAGCCGTGATCGATGCGGCCGGCAACATCGTCACCCCGGCCGAGTACTCGGGCATGCTGGCGCCGGAAATCTACTCCGGCACGGGCGTCGCTTCGGTGATGGCTCGCATGGTGCACGCCGGCCAGTTCGTCGGCGTTGTCGTCGTCATCATGCTGATTCTCGCGCTGGTGCTGTCGCTCATGACCTCCATGGCGGGATCGTCGCGCACGCTCTATCAGGCATCGCTTGACGGCTGGCTGCCGAAGTACCTGACCAAGGTGAATAAGCACGGGGCGCCGACCAACGCCATGCTCACCAACTTGGGATTCAATCTCGTGCTGCTGCTCCTGTCCGATACCGTGTTCATCATCGGCGCCGCGAATATCGGCTACCTCATCTACAATTTCCTCAATTTGAACGCCGGTTGGATTCATCGCATGGACCGCCCGCGTCAGGACAGGCCGTGGCGCGCCCCGTCGTGGATACTCGCCGCGGGCGCCGTGCTCTCGTTCGTGAACCTCGCCTTCATGGGGTTCGGCGCCGACGTCTACGGCTCGGGGACCCTGAAGATAGGGCTCGTCTTCGCGACGCTGATCGTGCCCGTGTTCATCTACCGTCACTACATCCAGGACAAGGGCGTATTCCCGCCTCAAATGTCGGAAGACCTGGAAATCGTGGACGGTGAGCGCATCGTGAACCGCGCCGGCCTCTGGCCCTATGCGGTGCTCGCGCTCGGGATCGCGGTCGTCGCCGTGACCCATCACCTCGCGGTGTACTAGCCTGAAGGGTCCGTCATGCTCGTAACCGGTATCAAGAGTAAACCCGTCTACGCCCCGCTGCGCGCCGACACGGGCGGACGCTACCACCTGATGCTGGGCAAGGGCATAGGCAACGTGGCGCTGATGCGCGTGCTGCGGGAACTCCAATCGGCCGCGCCGCAGGCGCTTGGGAGAACCCGCGTCCTCTTGATCCCGGAGCAAACCCCCGCGACGACAGCCGCCTTGCCCGTCCCCCCGGCCGATCCGCCCGTGTCCGACGCAAGGCCCGAGAATTTCGCCGCGCTGGGACTCGAGGCGCTGCGCGAGTTTTCGGACGTCCCTTCCCTGTTGCGGGAGTTTCGCTCGCTCCTCGACGGCGCCCTGATGGGCACACGACTGTATGTGGCGGGGCCCGAAAGCTTCATCGGACTGGCCATGAAGATCGCGCTCGAATTCGATCTGAACAAGGACGAGATACGCGCCGAAGAGCTCGGCACGAGCGCCCGGCGTGTCTATTGCATCCATTGCCGGGCCACGACGGAGGACGTGCGGACCAACATCGTGCGCTGCGTCGACTGCGGCAGCTGGCTCCTGGTGCGCGACCATTATTCACGGCGGCTGGCCGCTTACATGGGCGTGATGGTCGATGCCGAGGCGCCCGGCGAGCTGCCGCAGATCAAGGAAGTGTTTGTATGAGCGAGGCTCAAACCCTCGAAGTCGAGGTGACGGCGATCGAGCAGGTCACGCCGCTGATCAAGCATTTCAAGTTGCGGCCGGTGGCCGGGGAAAGCATGCCCGCCTTCTCCGGCGGCTCGCACATCGTGGTGGTGATGCGCACGCCCACTCGCGTGTACCGCAACCCCTATTCGCTGCTGAGTCCGCCGCACCGTCTCGAGTCCTATGAGATCGGCGTGCGACGCATGGACGAATCGCGTGGCGGATCGCATTTCATGCACGATCGGGTCCGCGTGGGTACGCGGCTCGAGATCGCCCACCCGGTGAATCTGTTCGCGCTCGACAAGATCGCACGCAAGCATGTGCTCATCGCCGGCGGCATCGGCATCACACCTTTCATGGCGCATCTGGAGGACTTGCACGAAGGGCGCGTGCCCTACGAGCTGCATTATTCGGTTCGCGGCCGCGAGCATGCCGCCTTTCTACCGCGGATTTTGCAGCGCACGGGCGAACGGGTGCGCATGTATTACGACAGCGAGGGACAAAGCATCGATTTCGACGGCCTGCTGTCGCACCAACCCTTGGGCACGCACGTGTACGTCTGCGGTCCGGCAGGCATGATCGACAGGGTCGCGGCCACGGCCCGTGAGTGGGGCTGGCCGGACAGCCATATTCACTGGGAACAGTTCAGCGCACCGCCGGTGGGCGACGCCTTCGAGGTGTTCCTCGCGCGCTCCAAGATGACCGTGCACGTGGCACCGGATCAGAGCCTCCTGGAAAGCATCGAGGCGCAAGGCGTCGAGGTGCCCTATCTTTGCCGGGGCGGCGTCTGCGGCTTTTGCCAGACCCGCGTGCTCGAAGTGGATGGAGAGCTGATTCACAACGATCATTTCTTGTCGGACGCCGAGAAGGCGAAGCGCAACACCATCATGCCCTGCGTGTCACGGGCACGCTGCAAGAGCCTGGTGCTCGACCTGTAGCCGCCTTGAACCTCGAGGAACGCTCATGAGCGCCGTATTCAAGCCTCACGAAACTTTTAGAAACGACTTCACCTTCGAGAACTCCCCCGAAGCGATCCGGCGGTTTCCGCTGCCCTTCGTGGATGACCAGTATATGTATTCGGTAAACATCGAGCCGCATGCCCCCGGCCCCAAGGGCTCGGTGGTCGAATTTGCCTTCGACGTGGACGAACATTACGTCGCCGAATGCCGCGAGCGGGAGCTCGTCCTTGCCGCCGAGCCGCTGCGCTACCAGGCGCTGCCGCACATGATGAGCGCGCAATGGGATTGCCTGGAGCTGATCATGGAATCGCTGGCGCGAGATTACCCCGCGCATTTCTCGCTCGCGAAGCGCGCAAATCGATGGCATTGGATCAACAAACCGCTCGGCATCGATCAAGTATTCACATTCGGTGATCCGTCGAGCCTGCCGCGCGAGCCGCTCGATTTCATCACCCGACAGGCGCAGGGCGACTTCGTGGTCATGGACCAGCGCGAGGGCGATCTCTGGACGGAGGCCGGCATGGTGACCACGCCCGCCGACTGGTCTCTGGACTTCGACGTCGGTATGACTTTCAAGGAGTGGCACGGACCCGTTCCTTTGGCGCACGAGCTCGGTGTCTTCGACAGGGCCCTCAAATTTTTATTGAATTTACGCCTCGGCCAGCCGGTACGGCGTCTCAACTGGACCATGACGGTGAACCCGCGGCTCGATACCTCGCCCGAAAATTACCCGAAGTGGGGACCGGACCGCACCAAGGTGACCCAGCAAAACGCCGGCGACCTCGTGCATCTGCGGGTCGAGATGCAAGGTCTGTGGCGCTTGCCGCGCAGCAATGCGGTGATGTTCGGGATCCGTTGCTATCTCATCAGCGTGCGGGAGCTCTCGACCATTCCCAAATGGGCGCGGCGCGTGCGCAGGGCGCTCAAAGGGCTGCATCCTGCCCTCGTAGACTACAAGGGGTTGACCCGCTATCGCGACACGGTGGTCGAGTGGCTGGCGCCCTTCGACGACGGCTCGCCCACCACGCCCGGAGCAGCCCCGGACTGAGTTACTTCATAGAGACCGCAGTGCGCCCCACGGCGGCGCGGCGGCTTGGGTTCAGGCGGCCCGCGCGGCAATTCGAGCGCGTGCCCGATTTTAAACAAAGATTGGAGACATTCATGGCACTCAGTTGGCGTCACTCGGTTTTAGCGGACCGGCACCGCGCCCTCGGCTCGAAGCTCGAGGATTGGAACGGCATGGGCACGGCTTGGACGTATTCGAACGATATCGCCGAGCATCATGCCGCGATCCGCACCAAGGCGGCGCTCATGGACGTGTCGGGCCTGAAGAAGCTTTACCTCGTGGGTCCGCACGCCTCCCCCATCTTGAATTATGCGACGACCCGGGATGTGACCAAGATCTACCCCGGCAAGTCCGCCTATGCCTGCATGCTGAACGAATCCGGCCACTTCATCGAGGATTGCATCCTGTACCGCCTGGCACCGAATGCTTGGATGGTGGTTCACGGAAGCGGCGCCGGACATGAGACCTTGACGAGCTACGCCGTCGGCCGAAACGCCGCGGTGATCGTCGATGACGACCTGCACGATCTATCCCTCCAGGGGCCGCTCGCGGTCGACTTCCTGGCGAAGCACGTTCCGGGAATCAGGAGCCTGAACTACTTCCATCACATGCCGGCCACGCTGTTCAAGAAGCCCGTGACGATCTCCCGCACGGGCTACACCGGCGAGCGCGGCTATGAAATTTTCTGCAAGGGCGAAGACGCAGGGCTCATTTGGGACACGATTCTGAGCGAAGGCAAGCCCTCGGGCATCATCCCCGCATGCTTCACCACGCTCGACTGGTTGCGCGTCGAGAGCTACCTGCTGTTTTATCCGTACGACATGTCCCAGATGTACCCCTTCGAACATGACCCGCCGGGCGACAGCTTGTGGGAACTCGGCCTCGAATTCACCGTGAGTCCCGGCAAGAACGACTTCCGCGGCGCCGATGCGCACGCACGCCTCAAGGGGCGGGAGCGCTTCAAGATCTTTGGGCTGCTCGTGGACGGCAAGCTGCCCGCGGATATGGGCGATGAAGTGTACTTGGGCGACAAAAAGGTCGGTGTGGTCACCTGCGCCATGGTATCGAGCCTTACCGGCAAATCGATGGCCATCGCGCGCCTCGACGTGCCGGCGGCGGTTCACGGCACCAAGCTCGAGATCCGGGGCAAGAACCTCAAGGGCCCCGCCACGGCGCACACGCTGCCGTTCGACGATCCGGACAAGAAGAAGCGCACCGCCGTGGGTTGAGCCCGGGCGGCCCGGTCAGACCGTAGCCCGCTTTGCGGCGCGCGCGCGCGCCGCACGAATCGCAAGACCCGCGAGCAACAAGAGCGGCGCGCCGCTCAGCATGGCCGGAAGGCCCGTTTGCGGCCAGTGGTCCATCGCGAACCCTCCAAGGCTCGGACCGATGACCCCGCCCGCGCAATACACCATTACGAACACGGTGTTCGCCGCAGCGAGCTCGGCCGCCGGGAATTGCTCGCCCAACAGCGCGATTCCCTGGCTGTAGAATGCGTACAGTGTTCCGCCCCAGAGAAACAACAGCAGACCGAGCCAAGCCGGCGCATCGAGGCAAAACGGCAGGATTAGCGGGCCCAACGCGCTCGCGACCGCGCACCCGGCGAGGACCGCGCGCCGCCCGAAGCGGTCCGCAATCAATCCGATGGGCATTTGCAGCACGACGTTGCCGGCCATGAACACGGTCACCAGCGACAGCGCTGCTCGCTCGTGCATGCCGGCGTGCAATCCGAACAGCGGGAGCAGCGCCAGATCCGCCGATTCGACCAAGCCCGCGACCACCGCTGCCAGCATCACGATGGGTGCGACGCGCACCGCGCGGAC
Source organism: Steroidobacteraceae bacterium (assembly GCA_050012215.1). Lineage (GTDB taxonomy): Bacteria > Pseudomonadota > Gammaproteobacteria > Steroidobacterales > Steroidobacteraceae > Bog-1198. The sequence goes on along the minus strand of JBEKHO010000011.1, from coordinate 64,662 downwards.
GAGGTTGACGGGCAACGTGCGCGCGCCGTCGTCCGTCTTGGTTTCCTTCAGCATCATGATCGGCAGAAGCGTCGCCAGCAGGCAGGCAGCGCCGACCACGAACGGCCGCCAGCCGTCCGTCCCGGTGAACTCCAGCAGGAGCGGACCGCCGACGATTCCGACCGAGAAAACCGTCCCGTAGACCCCCATGACGGTGCCGCGCTCCGCATCGCTGCTCACCGTGTTCAGCCAGATTTCGCTGCCGATCCAGCTCAACCCGAGCACGCAGCCGGTGACGAATCTGAAGCACATCCACGGAGCGACGCCCGAAGCCGCGGGCATGAATGCCAGCACCACTGCGCCGGTCGCGATGCCGATGATCACGCTGCGTTTCAGCCCGAGTTGCCCGATGAGCCGGGGATACAGCGGCCCGCAAAGAATGACCGCGATCAGACTTGCGGCGGTGACCGCACCGATGGCGAGAGCGGAGCTTCCCATGCGGCTCAAGGCCATGGTGATCAGGGGCGGTTGGAAGCCGAAGATCAATCCGACGCCCAAGCTCGAGGAAAGAATCGCCGCGAGCGTCAGACGGCGGCTGGTGCCGCTCAAGTGCCCGCTTCCGGAGCGCGAGGCGCGCGCGCCGCCCCATCGCCGTGCATTCGGCATAATCCATGCATCGTCCATCCCCATGCTCGTTCGAAGCGACGGCGCGGCTCCACGGCCGGCGTCCATATCTTTGATCGAGGGTTCTCAGCACGCAACAAACTTGCGTGCTAGTAAACCCTATGCTACTTATCGACCAGACGGATCATAAGCGATCCTCGGCGAGAGGCGGCGGTGCGGGAGGCTTGCGAGAGAGGGATCGTCAAGCAAGCCAGATGCCCGTGCCGCGGCCTTGTTCATCTCAGGGAGAACAGTCAATGAAAAGAAAATCGTGCGCCGCGCAAGCGGCCCTGGCATCGCGCGTGAGCTCGCTCTTCGCCATAGTCTGTGCCGGATTGATGTGCGCACCGGCCTTCGCCGATCCGGAACCGGGCGGTCCGGCGGCCTCTCCCGCCGGCGAAACCGCACCGGGGCGCGGCAACGATCTGGAGGAAATCGTCGTCACCGCGGAGAAGCGCGATTCCACCGTGCAGGCCACGCCGATCAGCATGACGGCCTTGAGCGGCGCCGATCTCGCCGAGCAGAACATCGGATCCGTCCAGGATCTGGTCGGCGCCATCCCCGGAATATCGCTGCGCACGGCCGGCCCGGGCCAGACCGAATATGAAATGCGGGGCTTGGGTTCATCCGGCGGTTCCGTCGCAACGGTGGGTTTCTACATCGATGAAACCCCCTTGTCGGCGTCCGCCGTGGCGCTCAATGGCCGCACGGTCATCGACGCCGACCTCTTCGATCTCAATCACACGGAGATCCTGCGCGGACCGCAGGGCACCTTGTACGGAGCAGGATCCATGGGCGGCACCATCAAGCTGGTGACCAATCCGCCGAAGCTCAACACCTACGAAGGTTCGGCGGCGGTCGACGCCTCTCAAACCACCGGCGGCAGCACAAACGGCCGCGGCAGCTTGATGCTGAATCTTCCCATCGGCGACATCGCGGCGTTTCGGTTCGTGACCACGGATAAATACATCAGCGGCTGGATCGACCGCAAGGTGATCGCGCCCGGCCAGTTTCCCTATCCGACGAACTTCGGGAATTGCGGCGTCTACTACTGTACGCGCGGCGCCGTTCAGGATGCGCCGGTCGCAGACAACATCACAGGCTCCAACCTCGAGCGTTTCATCTCCTCGAGAGGGTCGCTCCTGATCCAGCCGTCCGATGCCCTGTCCATCACCGGCGGCTTCATGTATCAGCGCATCGATGCCGATGGCTACGCCAATTATCAATCTCCGCCTGCGAACGAGGCGATCTACCAGCCCTACGACATCCAAGAGCCCTACTACGATTCGTTTCACATGTGGAGCCTGAAGATCAGCTACGACATGCCGTTTGCCAACTTCACGTCGGCATCCTCGTACTGGAAGCGCGACGTGTATCAATCGACGGATTCGACCGAAGCGCTGCAAAACATCTTCAATTACACGCAGTTCGTCCCGAATATCTACTCCGAGAACGATACGACCTGGCAGATAGCCCAGGAACTTCGCCTCACCTCGCGGGGCGACAGCGACTTCCAGTGGGTGGGCGGCCTCTATTACTCGAATTTGCATTCGGGCTACGTCACGAGAAATCAGACCGTTGGGTTTGTCACGACCCCCGTATGTCCCGCCGGCGGTCCGCTCGGCGGCCATTGTCCGACTGCCGACCAGTTTTTCTACGCACCGCCCGTGACGGGAGCGAATCCCGAGGGCATCATGTTCAATGACAACAACCCGAACATTCTCAGCCAGAAGGCGATCTTCGGAGAGGCCTCGTACAAGCTGCGGCCCGACCTGAAACTCACCGCGGGATTGCGGTTCTATAAATTCAACATCGGCAACAACGCCAATCAGGCCGGTCTTGGCACGGCCTCGGGCGATGCCACACCGACCATCGACAGTGCATCCGGAAGCAACACGAGTCTATTGCCAAAGCTCAATTTGTCGTACGAGCCAACGTCGGATCTCACGCTGTACAGCACGCTCGCGAAGGGCTCCCGACCCGGCGGCGTGAATCTGCCGATCCCCCTGGTCCCGTTCAGCCAGGGCGCCTTTTACTATTGCGGGCAGGGCACCGGACCGAGCTACCTCACCAGTCAGCCGGCTTACTACGCGCCGGACGATATCTGGAGTCTAGAATTCGGCGAGAAGGCGAAGCTCGACGATCGCCGCTTTACGGTCAACGCGGACATCTTTTACGTCAAGTGGCACAACATCCAGCAGCTGATCGTGCTCTCCTGCGGTTATCCCTACAATACCAACGTGGGCGACGCCAAGAGCTACGGGCCGGAGCTCGAGATGGCGGCGAAGTTGACCGATGCGCTCACCGTCGACGTTTCCGCTGCGTACACCCAGGCCTACATCAGCGCTCCGAAGGACACGCCGGGACTTCCGGTCACGGCCGGCACGCGCATCAACAATATCCCGAAATACACCGGCAACGTGGCCCTGAACTACGAATCGATGGTGACCGCGGACTACAAGTTCACGGCACGCCTCGCAGAGGCCTATGTCGGGCCGGTTGTGGACACGGCCTACTACAGCGAAGTCTTGGGTTCTTACGGATTGATGGACTTCAGACTGGGCTTTGGCAAGGAGCCTTGGGTGCTATCCTTGTTCGGCACCAATCTGACCAACAAGCATGCCGGCTTGACCATCGACAACACGGTCTTCGCGTGGCAACAGCCGACGATCACTCGTGTATCCACCAATCAGCCGCGAACAATCGGCATCGGCTTCGACACGAAGTTCTGAGGCCTCATCGATTCGATCGGGCGGAGGCAATCGGGGGGCGCAAGTCCCCCGATTTTCGTAATATGGACCTTCCCCGCCGGGGGTCCGGCAAGGCGAGACAGCTTAGGAGACATGAGTGACCGCCAATTCCGGTAAGGCGATCGACCACGACGCCGAGCAGCTTCGAGCGTTGGGCTACGAATCGCATTTCGACCGAACCATGTCGAAATGGGAAAATTTCTCGCTGGGATTCACCTACCTCTCGCCCGTGGTGGGGGTTTACAGCCTGTTCGCCTTCGCACTCGCGGCGGGCGGTCCGCCGATGTTCTGGTGGTATCTGATCGTCGGTGTCGGCCAGATGTTCGTCTGTCTTGTATTCTGCGAGGTCGTCTCTCAATTCCCGATCTCCGGCGGCCTGTATCCGTGGGCGCGGCGTCTGGTCGGCAAGCGCTGGGCCTGGATGGCCGGTTGGATATATGGCTGGGCGCTGCTTGTCTCGATCGCTGCCGTCGCGACCGGCGGTGCGCCGTTCGTCGCACAGCTCTTGGGCTTCCCGGTCACCCCCACGAACACCACGGCCATGGCTCTGGCGATGATCGTGTTTGCGACGGCTTGCAACGTGAGCGGCACCCGACTGCTCGCGCGCGTGGCAATGTTCGGCTTCATTTGCGAGCTCATCGGCGCCATTGCGGTCGGCGGCTATCTGTTGCTGTTTGCGCGCCATCAATCGTTCAGCGTGCTCTTCGACACCTTCTCCTTTCGCAGTAGCAGCGGCAGCTACGTACCGGCGTTTCTCGCCTCGGCACTCGCCGCCATGTTCTGCTACTACGGCTTCGAGGCCTGCGGCGACGTTGCGGAGGAGACTCCAAATGCCAGCCGCATGATCCCCAAGGCCATGCGCATGACCATCTACGTCGGCGGCGCGGCAGCGATGCTCGTTTGCGTTGCACTGATTCTCGCGGTGCCCGACATGAACGCCATACTTTCCGGGAAGGACACCGATCCCGTGGCGACGATTCTGCGCGATGCCATGGGCGAGGTCGGCTTTCGCGCCGTGCTCGCCGTGGTTCTCGTGTCGTTCATCTCCTGCTGCTTGAGCATGCAGGCTGCCGCGAGCCGCCTCTTGTTCGCCTATGCGCGCGACGAGATGATCGTCGGCAGCAAGCTCTTGAGCCGTATTTCGCCGCACACGCACGTACCCGTGGCATCATTGGCGCTGGCGGGCCTGATCCCGTCGCTAATCGCGCTCGGCGGCCTGTGGCTGCAAAATGCCGTTGCGACCATCATCAGCTTCGCCTCGGTCGGGATCTACATGGCCTTCCAGATGCTGGTGCTCGGGGCGTTGATCGCCAGATCGAAGGGTTGGACACCGACCGGTCCCTTCACGCTCGGCCGTTGGGGATGGCCGGTGAATCTCGTCGGGTTCGCCTACGGGATGAGCGCGATTTTCGACATGATGTGGCCCCGCGCCCCGCAGGATCCCTGGTACAGCAATTTCGGGATGATCGTGACGGCGGTGGGTGTGATCGTGCTGGGGACTTTGTACATGCTCACGGCAAAGCCGTACGAGCGCGGCAATGCGCCCGCCGGGGATGCGCATCGATCAAGGGTAGGTACCGGCGGGAGCGTCGTTGCCCACCTCGACGCCTAGATGAAAATCGTCCCGGCCGCTTCGCCGTTCGCCTATGGCTTGAAGATGTACTTCGCTCGAAACGGAAATTGCATCGTGCACGGCATTGCTGGCTCTCGCCCCATCTATCCGCTACCGTGGGCCCCGCGAAAGTCGACACGGAACACCCGATGAGCATAAGGGAAAGGTACTAGTGATGGCGCAGGCAAACACAACCACGGCGAATCCTGCCACGGCAATCCCTCCGGTCCCGGGCACGCACACGAACGAGCTCAGCCGTTCGCTCAAAGGGCGGCACCTCACCATGATCTCGATCGGCGGGATCATCGGCGCGGGATTGTTCGTGAGCTCGAGCACCGCGATCATTGCCGCCGGTCCGGCGAGCTTCGTGAGCTACGCCATCTGCGGATTCTTGATTTTGCTGGTGATGCGCATGCTGGGCGAGATGGCCACGTCCATGCCCCACGTGCGCTCCTTCACGGAATTCGCGCGCGCGGGGCTCGGCGATGGGGCGGGCTTCGTGATCGGCTGGCTGTATTGGTACTTCTGGGTGCTGGTGGTACCCGTCGAGGCCATCGCGGGTGCCAAGATCCTGCAGCACTGGCTGCCGTTTTCGCCGCTTCAGATCGGCCTCGGGCTCATGACCGTCATGACCTGCGTCAATCTCATGTCCGCGCGCTCCTATGCGGAGTTCGAGTTCTGGTTCGCATCCATCAAAGTGGCCGCCATCATCGTGTTCATCGTCATCGCCGCCTCGTTCGCCTTCGGCTGGACATCGCCGCATGGCGCCACATTCGGCAACCTCTCGGACTTTGGGGGCTTCGCTCCGCGCGGCTGGATCGCGGTGCTCGCCGCCGTGCCCACCGTATTCTTCGCCATGACCGGCGCCGAAATCACCACCGTCGCCGCGGCGGAATCCGCGCAGCCGGAGCGGGCCGTCGCACGCATGGGGGCTGCCGTGATCTGGCGCATCCTCGTGTTCTACGTGGCCTCGATCTTCCTGATCGTCTCGGTCACGCCGTGGAACAATGTTCGCTCCGGCGAGTCGCCTTTCACCCTGGCTCTCAACGCAATGCACGTGCCCTGGGCGCCCGAGATCATGAGCGTCATCATTCTCACCGCCGTCCTTTCCTGCCTCAACTCCGCGTTCTACGTGAGTTCCCGCGTGCTGTTCATCCTGGCCGACCGCCGCGACGCGCCGAAAATGCTGGTGACGTTGAATTCGAGGCGCGTTCCCGTGGTCTCGGTGCTCATGGGCTCGGTGGCCGGTTTTCTCGGCATCATTGCCGCCACCGAGGCGCCCCAAGCCGTGTTCGATTTTCTGGTGAGCTCCTCGGGCGCGCTGATCGTTTATGTCTACATGACCATCGCCGTCGCGCAAATCGCATTGCGCAGGCGCCGCGAGCTCGCCAACGAGCCGAAGCCGCCGGTTGTCATGTGGCTCTTCCCCTGGCTGAGCTATGCGGCCATCGCAGCCATGGCCGCTGTCCTGATCGCCATGGCGTTCACGCCCGGGTCGCAACAGGACTTCAAGGCGAGCGCCGTCACCCTGGTGGTCTCGATCGCAGCCTATTTCGTGGTCAAGCGGCTGCGCCAGCCCCGAAGTGCATGAGCTTAAGCCGAAAGATCATTTCACTCGATTGAAGATCCGTCGGATCATGATGCCTCAGCCGATGGCTGAGTGTGTACCGTCCGATCTTGTGCGGTGTGTCAAGTGAAAAAAATTGGATCCACCGCTACAAAGTATCGCGTGCGGGCGCGCCAGATTTTGGCAGTATGAAGTCGTGTTCGCGGATGACTGACGCGAAGACAGACAAGGTTTAGGAAGTCTCGTACCGGCAAGCCAGCCAACTCCCCCGTCGGTGCGATAATCCGGCGGCGTGGGCACCTCAATAGGACCCACGCCGTTTTTTATTCCGACCCTCCCGTTCTCACCCTGTGTCTGACCCTACAATGCGGGCTCCAAGGGAGGAGATTTCATGCCGATCGAACGCTTGCATCCGGGACCTCGAATGTCGCAGGTCGTGATTCACAACAAAACCGTCTATCTGGCCGGGCAGGTCGCCGAGGAGGCCGCAGGCAAGAGCGTCGCCGAGCAGACCAAGGAGATCCTGTCCATCGTCGATGGCCTGTTGGCGGAAGCGAAAACGGACAAGACCCGGATCTTGTCGGCCACCATCTGGCTCACCAGCATGTCCACATTCGGCGAGATGAACAAGGTGTGGGACCAGTGGGTCGCACCCGGCTCGACCCCTGCGAGAGCGACGGTGGAGAGCGCCAAATTGGCGGGGGCACAATACAAGATCGAAATCTCCATGATCGCGGCTCAGCCGTAGATCTTCGGGGCAGCGGCGCATCGCGGACGCATCGAATTCGCAAGTCCGTATATTCCCGGATGGACTCATCGGCGGGTTGAATTATCGTGGGCCGATGAGTGCTGACATCAATGCCACACCGCCTTCGAGCGTGCCTGCTCAAGCTTCGGTGTACGAGAGAATCGGCGGTGCCGAGGTCGTCAGGACAGAAAATGCATGATGTCGGCGCATGCCCCGTACGACATCGGCGCAGTGAGCGCGATCAGTGGCTGGCTTGCATGCACCGCGCGCTGCACGAGGAGGGCGTCGCTTCGCCTTTACGCGAGCAAATCGAGGCCGCCCTTTTCCGATTCGCCGACGCGCTGCGCTCCTCCAAATCCAATTGAGCCGCTGGCTCAGCCTGCATGAGGCGGGACCTTGGTATGGACGCTTTGTTGTGGCTTGCGGAATCGAAACAGCACTTGATCCGTCCTGCCGCGAATACTCGGATCGAAAATCGCCAGTTTGTGATCATCATCAGTATTGCGAAGCACATCACTTTGCGCTTCGAGCACAAACCCTGCCGCTTCGATCTCGTTCTTCATGCGGATTGGATCGACTCGATGCAGGGTTTCCGTATCCCGTAGCCCGGAACCCGCTTCGGCGACATGGTCGATGACCAGGAAAACTCCGCCGGGCTTCAACGCCTCGAAGATGGTCCTGTTGAAGGCCACAACATTCGCCGGCCCGAGAAAGGAGTTGTGTAGGTCGTGATAGCTTTGCGACATCCATATCAAATCGAGCCTCGCGGGCATATGCAAGTCGGCGAGTGAACCGGTGAGCAATGTTACGTTTTTATAGCTAGAGTCTTGGGCAATTGCCTGAGTGCCGGCAATTTCGCTGGGCGAACAATGGGCGATCTGTTCGACTGGAATGTACGCATAAACGCGACCGCTCGGTCCCACGACATCGCTCAGAATTCGCGTAAAATAGCCATTGCCAGACATCACGTCCGCAATTCGATCACCCGCTTTCGCTCCAGAGAAGAGGACCGAAGGCACCGGATTCCGGGTCACGTCGAGCTTGACTTGTTCTTCCGGTCTGCGCGGGTCCGAGACGGCCGCATCGACGACAACGGCCGTGAGCGGCGCATTGTCCGTTCGTCCAATGGTGCATACCGATAGGCCCAGAAAAGCCATTAAACACAGGCCGGCTTTGAGATCCATACGCTGCTCCTTGCTGTGACGGCGTCGCACGCCGAACTACCATTCCTGCAGCCTACAAGTTAAAGTGCGCTTCAAGTCAAGGGAAATTTAGCTTGGAGCCGTGTCGAGGAGCTTACGACGATGAAAGGACTCATGATCGGTGAGCTTGCTCGCCAGGCGGGCGTGGCAGCGTCTGCGTTGCGGTATTACGAGAAAGCCGGCCTGCTTCCCTCGCCGGCACGTACGTCGAATCGCAGACTATACGATCAAGGTGTGCTCGGTCGGATACGGATTATTCTTCTGGCTCGCGATGCTGGCTTTTCGATCAGCGAGACGCGCACGTTCTTGGACGGCTTCCCCATTGGTACCAGACCTGCGTTGCGATGGCGGGCAATGGCCAAACGCAAGATCGCAGAGCTTGACGAGCTAACCACGCGCCTCAGTCGGATGCGATCCATCTTGAACGCGAGTTTTCACTGTGAATGCCGCCGGCTTGAAGATTGTGAGCGACTCATCGCAGTTAAGACATGTTGTGGTCCTGAGCCCAAGTCTCGGACTGTGATTGCAAGGAAGGACCCGCTGGCTCGGGTGCGTACGAAGCCATAGGTATTGACGCATTCCCTTACTGCCGCGCAGTGGCCTCGAGCCGTCGCGGCTGATCTATAGCGCCAGCACCAGCTTTATACCCGCCTCCACCTCGCGCAGCGATTGCGAAGGCAACCGACCCACGTTCTCGGTCAGCATTTGTTTATCCAAGGTAACTAACTGCGATACGTTAACCACTGAGTCGTGGGGCAGGCCACTGACGCGGCGGGTGACACGCACATTGCCTGGAGCATCTGCCAAGCGCATGTTCGGTGTAATCACTGCACAGATTGAGGTACGGATCGCGCTTTCGTTGAACTCGTTAGACTGAACGATTAGTACCGGCCTTCGGAATCCCGGCGCGGATCCGTGAGGCTCTCCGAGAGATGCCCACCAGATCTCTCCGCGCTGCATTACCACGTCTCTTTCGGCACGGAGCGTGCTTGGGCCTTAGCGAGGAGCGGATCCACAGCGGAGTCATCGACATTCTGTCCGTATACGGCATCGAGCTTTTCGCGAACGCCCGAGAATCTCTCGCTATTGACGTACGCAGACACTGCATTCGAATAAAGCTCGCTTCGGGACCAGCCTCGGGTTTTCGCAAGCCGCTCAGCCTCTTCAAAAATTGCATCCGGAATGGAGATCGCAGTTTTCATTGCGGTAGTATAACCACGGTTATACCCACGCTGCAAACCAGATGGCGGCGCGCCTCAAGCAGCCGGCTTCTGTGGCAAAGCGTCCGGCACCTTGGGAAAGGCATGCCAACGCGATGGGAAACTTCAAGTGCGTCTCCTGGTAGAAAACCCCAAAAATCCGCCTAACGCTCGAATTTGGTCGACAGGATGATGGACGAGGTCGTGCGCTCCACGCCATCCAATGCGCCGATGCGATCGATGACTTCGTCCATGTCGGCCACCGAGGCGGTGGCGGCAACCGCGATGAGATCCACATCCCCGCTCACCGAGTGCAGCACGCGCACCTGCGTAATGGCGCGAAGCGCCGCCGTCACCGCGCGGGCCTCCTTGGGGCCCACCTTGATCATGACGTGCGCGCGCACCGCGCCCAGATCGTGCTCGGGCGCCAGGCGCACGCCATACCCGGCGATCACCCCTTGTTTCTCGAGCCGCTCGATGCGGCTTTGAACGCTGGTGCGCGAGCGGCCCACTAAGCGGGCGAGCTGCGCCGTGGATGCCCTGCCGTTTTCCCGCAACGCCGCGATGAGCGTCTGATCGATCAAATCCATGCTTTTCGCCGTTATTAGCCTGCAAATCGACTAATAATACCTTAATAACGGGTAATTGGCGCCTACCATTCGCCGGGTCCGGACGCGAAAATGGCGGACCGACGGGAGGGTTTCACATGCAACAGATTGCCATCGTAGGCGCAGGAAAAATTGGGTCCATGATTGCGGAGCTGTTGGTGAGCTCACGCGATTATGCCGTCACGGTGATCGACCGCTCGCAAGCCCAATTGGATCGGCTGGAGACGGGCGCTGCCGTGACGAAAGTGGCCGCCGATATCACCCAGGGCGACACCCTGGCGAAATTGCTTGCCGGCAAGTACGCGGTGCTCTCCGCCGCCCCTTATCACGCCACCCGTCTGATCGCCGAGTCGGCCAAGACGGCCGGCGCGCACTACCTCGATCTGACCGAGGATGTCGCGAGCACCCGGGCCGTCAAGCAGCTCGCCAGGGGCGCGCGCACGGCATTCATTCCTCAATGCGGGCTGGCGCCAGGATTCATCACCATCGTGGCGAGCGACCTTGCCTCGCATTTCGATCAGCTTCAGGACGTGCGCATGCGCGTCGGCGCGCTGCCCAAATTTCCATCCAACGCGCTCAATTACAATCTGACCTGGAGCACAGACGGGGTCATCAACGAGTATTGCGAGCCGTGCGAAGCCATCGTCAACGGCCAGCTTCGCGAAACCCAGGCGCTCGAGGAGCTCGAGGAATTCTCGCTCGACGGCATTCTGTACGAGGCCTTCAACACCTCAGGCGGTCTCGGCACCCTCTGCGAGACATTGGCGGGTAAAGTCCGCAATCTCAACTACCGCACCATCCGCTATCCCGGACACGCGGCCATCATGAAGGCGCTGTTGAACGATCTGCGGCTGCGGGACCGCCGCGAGCTGTTGAAGGATATCCTGGAGAACGCCGTGCCCGTGACGCTGCAGGACGTGGTGATCGTGTTCGTGACCGTCAGCGGCATGCGCGGCGGCCAGCTGGTTCAGGAGACCTACGCCAACAAAATCTATGCGGCGCCGATGGGCGGCCGCGTGCGCAGCGCCATTCAGATCACCACCGCCGGCGGCATCTGCGCCGTGCTCGACATGCTTCGTACCGGGCATCTGCCGCAATCCGGGCTCATCAAGCAGGAAGAGATCGGCTTGGAGGCGTTTCTGGCCAATCGATTCGGCCGGGTCTACGCCACCCCCGCGGTCGCGGCGTCAAACGCCGCCTGACGCCTCGCCGGAGAGCCGGCCGAGCGCGTCACTGGCGCAGCGCGTAGGTGATGCGGTTCCGTTGATCGATCAGGCCATGCCGCAACAGCCACTCGTGCGCATCGGCGGCGTCCTCCGCGAACCACTTCCCCGCGCTGCCCAGCCGAAAGCTGTACCCCCACTCGTCCATGTCGGCGAACAATCGTTGTGCACCAACCTTGGCAAGCGCCTGCGCCATCAGAACTTGCAAGTAGCACACCGCGGTCTCCTCCGCGTCGTCCCCGCCCGCATCGGTGTGCAGGCCCACGCGGCGTTCCGGCGTCATGCAAATGAAATGTGCACTCTCGTGCAGTACCGAATGCAGGGGAGTATCGAGGCGTGCGTATAACTTCGAGCCGATGAGACCGGCCTCGCTATCTCCCCAATGGGAGCCGGGGATCGCCTCGCCGCGCGCTACCAGCGTCAGCTCCAATCCATAGCGGTCGAGCAGCACCAGCAACTCGAGTCGGTCGATGGCGTTGAGCTTGAGCACACGGTGCCCTGCCGCTACTTCAGACGGGTCAGCCGGTGCATGGCCATCCCGACCAAATCCCGCGCCATCTGCGCGCGCAGGATGTCGGCCTCGTGCTCCTTGGCAAGCAGCACGTTCTCCTCGAAGCTGTAATCCTTCGACAATGTGATCGTCTGCGGCGCCATGAGCTCGGAATCCGGCCCGTGAACGGCGAACGTGACGGTGTAGGTCAGCTCATAATCGGTCGGGATGTTGCGCGCCGACACCGCCAAGGTCCGCTGCTCCACCAGGTCTTTCGTGACTTCGATGGTGGCCGTGGCATCTTGCCGCCCGGGCTCAAGCACCGCTCCGGCGCTTTTCAGCTCGTGCTCGAACTCGCGCGCGAAATCCGTATAGGGATTCTTGACCGAGAGATACGGCCGCGCGAGGACCGGCGGCAGATGATCGCTGCCCGCGAGGCGAAAGCCGCACGCCGACAGGATGAACGCCGCGGTGCAAGCGAGCGCGAGGGATGCCGGCCGCATCATCTAGACGACCACGTTGACGAGCTTGCCCGGCACGACGATGACTTTTCGCACGGGACCGGCCCCGACGAACTTTTGCACGTGAGCGTCGGTGAGCGCCGCTCCGCGTACCGCCTCATCGTCCGAACCCGCGGGCACGGTGATGCGCGAGCGCAGCTTGCCGTTCACCTGAACGACGATCTCGACCATGGACCGTTCCAAGGCCGCCGCATCGACCTGCGGCCAGGTCTCGTCGATCAGCGCGGTGCGATGCCCGAGCTCGCGCCACAGTGCATGCGTTGCATGGGGAATGATCGGGGACAATGCCACCACGGCGATTTCGAGCGCCTCCTGCATCACGCTCCGGTCCCGGGGCGAACGTTGCGGAAATTTCGACAGGGCGTTCAAGAGCTCCATCACCGCCGCGATGGCCGTATTGAAGGTGCGTCGCCGACCGATGTCATCGGTCACCTTGCCGAGCGTCTGGTGTGCCTGGCGTCTGATCGACCGTTGCGCGTCGTCGAGACCTTGCTTGTCGAGCGGCGCAACCGCGCCTCCCGACACGTGCTCGTAGACCGCCTTCCAAAGCCGCTTGATGAAGCGAAAGGCACCCTGCACGCCTTCGTCGGACCATTCGAGGGTCTGTTCCGGCGGCGCGGCAAACATGGTGAAAAGCCGCGCCGTGTCCGCTCCGAGTTCGTCCACCAACGCCTGCGGGTCGACGCCGTTGTTCTTGGATTTCGACATGGTGATGACGCCGGCGGACTCCACCTCGCGCCCGTCCTTGCGCAGAATCGCCGCGCGATGCTGATCGCGGGCGACCACCTCCACATCCGCGGGATTGAAATATTCGATGCGGCCGGACTCGGTCTTCCGGAAGAAGGCCTCGTTGAGCACCATGCCTTGCGTGAACAGGTGGGTGAAAGGCTCCTTGAAGGACACCGCGCCGAGTTCGCGCATCACCCGGGTCCAGAAGCGTGAATACAGCAGATGCAGGATGGCATGCTCGATCCCACCGATGTACTGGTCGACCGGCAGCCAATAGTTCACGCGCTCGTCGAGCGCCGCGCTGCCGTTGTCGCTGCAGGCATAGCGCAGAAAGTACCAGGAAGAGTCCACGAACGTATCCATGGTATCCGTCTCGCGCCGCGCCGGCCGTCCGCAGCGCGGGCAGGCGCACACAAGGAACGCCGCATCCTTGAGCAGCGGATTGCCGCTGCCGTCCGGCACGAGATTATCGGGGAGCACCACCGGCAATTGATCGTCGGGAACGGGCACCACGCCGCAGTCGGCGCAGTGAATGATGGGGATCGGACATCCCCAGTAGCGCTGCCGCGAAATGCCCCAGTCGCGCAGCCGCCAGGTGATGCGCTTTTCGCCGAGCTCGAGGCGCTCGAGATCCGCGGCCACCGCATCCACCGCTGCCGCGAAATCGAGACCGTCGTACTTGCCCGAGTTGACGCAGCGTCCGTGCTCGCTGTACCAGCTCTGCCACGCCTCGGTGGAATAGGTGCGGTCGTCGACTTCGATGACCGGCTCCACGGCCAAGCCGTATCGTTTGGCGAATTCGAAGTCCCGCTCGTCGTGCGCAGGAACGCCCATGACCGCGCCGTCGCCATAGCTCATGAGCACGTAGTTGCCGACCCAAACCGGCACCGAGTTGCCAGTCAGCGGATGGCGCACGGTGAGTCCCGTCGCCATGCCTTTTTTCTCCTGCGTGGCGAGCTCCGCTTCGATGGCCGGACCCCGCTTGCATTCCTCGATGAACGCCGCGAGTGTCGCATTGCCCTTGGCCGCATGCGTCGCGAGCGGATGCTCGGCGGCCACGGCGCAGAAAGTGACGCCCATCACCGTATCGGCGCGGGTCGTGAAGGCGTGAAGCACACCGGTCTCGCCGCCGATCTCATAGGGAAAGCCGATCCGCACGCCCTCGCTCTTGCCGATCCAGTTGGCCTGCATCGCGCGCACTCGGTCCGGCCATCCCGGCATGTGCCCCAGAGCGTCGAGCAGATCCTCGGCGTAGTCGGTGATCTTGAGGTAGTACATCGGAATCTCGCGCCGCTCGACCAGCGCGCCGGTGCGCCAGCCGCGGCCGTCGATGACCTGCTCGTTGGCGAGCACGGTCTTGTCGACCGGATCCCAGTTCACCACGCCCGTTTTCAGATACGCGATGCCCTTTTCCAGCATGCGCAGGAACAGCCACTGGTTCCAACGGTAATACTCCGGGCGGCAGGTCGTGACCTCGCGATTCCAGTCGAGAGCGAAACCGAGCGCCTGCAACTGACCCTTCATGGTCGCGATGTTGTCGAAGGTCCACTTCGCTGGCGGCACACCGTTCGCCATCGCCGCGTTTTCCGCGGGCAACCCGAACGCATCCCAACCCATCGGCTGAAGCACGTTCCTGCCGTTCATGCGCATGAATCGGGTGACCACATCGCCGATGGTGTAATTGCGCACATGACCCATGTGCAGGCGTCCGCTCGGATACGGGAACATCGACAGACAGTAGTATTTCTCGCGCGCCGGGTCCTCACTGACCTCGAAGCTCTTGTGCTCGTTCCAATAGCGCTGTGCCTCCGCCTCGACCGCGGTGGGTTCATATCTTTCTTGCATGATTACGCCGCAGAATACCTTAAGATGCGCACTCGCCGCGAACTGCGGCAGTGCGACCTGACAATAATGTAATGCGCGTACCCAAGTTCGCCTCCAGTTTCCCGGGCGGCCTCGGACTGGCCACGGTCTCGGGCTGCCTCTGGTTCCTCGCCTGCACGCCCTTCGACGGGTCTGCCGCCGCGTGGATCGCCGCGGTTCCGATGCTGGCGGCGGTGGACCGCGCGCCCACCTATCGGCGCGCGCTTTTCCTCGGTTGGTGGGCGGGCGTGGTCGAGACCGGCGGCGGTTTCTACTGGCTGATCGACACCACCCAAAGGTTCGCCGGCTTCCCGTGGATTGCGGGGTTCCTGGTGCTGTTGCTGTTCTGCGCGGCGCGCGCACTGATCTTCTTGTTGTTCTCGGCCGTCGTGTGCTCGATCCGCCGGCGCATCGCCGTGCCCATGACGCTCATTGCGCCGATTGGCATGGCCGCGTGCGAATTCCTGGTACCGCAAATATTTCCCTGCGGCCAGTGGATCACGCAGGCCTGGCATCCGCTGGTGATTCAGATCGCCGAGATCACCGGACCTTGGGGTGTCACGGCACTCCTGATGATGGTGAACGGTGCGCTATACGACTTGTGGACGGCTCCGAAGGCCGCGCGGATTCCGGCGATATCGGCCGCTGCGATCCTCGCGGTCGCGCTGATATTCGGCGCGGTTCGCATGCGGCAGGTCGATGAGCTCGTCGCGCATGCGCCGCAGCTCAAGATCGGCTTGGTGCAACCAAACATCGCATACAGCAACGATCCGGATTTCTCGCCGGAGGAGGCGCGGCGCGAACTGACCGCGCTTCAGGAGGAGTCGCGTCGACTGGAAACCTCAGGCGCGCAACTGGTGGTCTGGAGCGAAGGCAGCTATCCGGTTGCGCTGCCGCGGGAGCTCTACGCCGATTTTCCGCCGGATTCCGCAGCGATGATCCGACGCGGGCTCGAAGGCCCGGTGATGATCGGAGCGGACACCTACGACTCGGCGACCGGCGACGTCTACAACTCGGCGATTCTCGTCGATCGCGGCGGCGCAATGACGGGGCGCTACGACAAGGTCCAGCTGCTCGCCTTCGGCGAATACATACCGGGAGTGCAGCTGTTCCCCTGGTTGAAAAGAATCGTCCCGTTGGGGAGCTCGCGCTTCACCTCCGGCACGGGGGCGCGCGTCCTGAAGTATCAAGACCCCGCCGGAACTTCCTGGGGGCTCGGCCCGGTCATTTGCTACGAGGACATCCTGCCCGACTATCTCGTCGACATCGGCCGCGCGCATCCCAATGTACTGGTGAACATAACCGTCGACTCGTGGTACGGGAAACGCGCGGAACCGTGGGAACATCTCGCGCTGGCGGTATACGCCAGCGTCGAGCTGCGCGCGGCCATGGTGCGCGCGGTGAACTCGGGCATCTCCGCGCTCATCGATCCGAACGGCAGGGTCCTGGTCAAAACCTACGCGGACGATCCCTACCGTGAGCCTCGTCCGGCGGAGGGCATCGTGGTGAGTGTGCCGCGCCTCCTGGGCGGAGACACGCTTTTCGTGCGGCTCGGATGCTGGTTTCCCTATACCTGTACGGCGGCACTCGCCCTCATGGGCTTCATCGCATTCAAGAGGCGCCGAGTCTCTCCATCACCCGGACGATGATTGTGGCAGCGCTCTAAACGCCCGCGGGAGGCTCCGGCCGCACTCCCATTCGCTCGGTGTGCTCCACCCGATCCGCCTTGATCTGCAGGGCACCCGAGGAAGTTTGCAGCGTGAACACCACGTTGCCCACGAAGGTCTGCGTGGCGTCGCCGTCCTCGATGACGCGGCTGGAGTGCAATTGACGGGATCCGGCGAGCGGCAGCGAGCCCTTGCGCTGCACGACCTCGTCCGCGGTCAGCTCCAGCACGACCCGGTCCGCCTTGATCTGGATGGGCTCCCCGGTGCCGATCACGTCGATGCGAACGTCGCCCGAAAGACGCATCGCCTCGATTTCCGGACCGGCGTAGTCGGTCAGCGCTTCGGCGTTGCTCGCGGAGAACGACGACACGGCCCCGACCGGCAACTTGATGATGGCGTCCGATCCGCTGGAATTCGCGGGAATGAAGAACGTCTCCGGCTCGCTGTGGCCTGCGGCGATGGCGGACGCGGCGCACAATAAAAGCGCATAGCCGACTCTGGATACGATGGCTGATTTCACGATGGGGCAAATGATCGTCGCGATGCCCCGCCAATGCAACCTTAAGGCCGGTTAAGTAATCGAGGCGACGGGTAAAGTTCTGCAAAGACGGGCGGTTTCTGTCTCACCGGTGAATCATGTCGCACGCCGCAGACGGCGCTTGACGGCGGACAGCACTGCCGTGAGCTCCTCGATCCGGAGCAGCGCGGCGGCGGCCAGGAATGCGGCTCCTGCGACGAATACCGTGCCAAAGAGCATGAAGGCTTTGCTCCAGAACGCCTGGGTGGCCCAATCGGCCAGGAGCCAATGCGTGGAGGCCCAACACACCGCTGCCAGCACGCATCCGGCGGCGCTGATCTTGAACAGGGTGAGCAGCAGCCGCCGGGAATCCAGGGTGCCCAGATAGCGATGCATCAGCGCGTACAGCAGCAAAAAGTTGCAGGTCGCGACCAGCCCGGTCGAGAACGCCAACCCGCGGTGTCCCCAGCCCAGATGAAACGTGAACAACCAGTTGAAGAAAAGATTGAGGCCCACCGCGAGAAAGCTCACGAGCATCGGCGTCTTGCGCCGGTCGAGCGCATAGAAGGCATTGACCAGCACTTTCAGCGCCGCGTAACCGGCGAGGCCGACGGCATAAAATCTCAGCGCCCCGCCCGCCTGCAGCGCCTGGAAGGCATCGAATTTTCCGTGCTGATAAAGCACCGACATGATCGGCTCGGCGAGCATCATGAGTCCGATGGTCGACGGAATCGTCAGCAGGAACATGAGCCTCAGGGCGCGCGCGAGTTCGGACCGAAACGCCGTCATTTGATTCGCGACCACGAGCCGCGACAAGAGCGGCAGCGTGACCGTGCCGAGCGCGACCCCGAACAAACCGAGGGGAAGCTGCATCAACCGAAAGGCGATGGCGAGCCAGAATATTGCGCCATCGCCGAGCGTCGAAGCAAACATGGAATTGACCAGGACGTTGACCTGGGTGGTACTTGCCGCGATCACCGCAGGTCCCATCAGCGCCAGGATGGCAAACACACCCTTGTCGCGCCATTTGAAATCCAGATGAAACCGGTACCCCAGCCCTTTCAGCGGCGGGAGCTGAACGGCCAGCTGCAGGCCGCCACCGATCAGCGTGCCGATCGCGAGCCCGACGAGCGCTCGGGGTCCGAAATGTGGATCGATCATCCAACCGAGTGCGACGCCGCCGATGATCGATCCCAAGTTGAAAAAGCTCGACGCCATGGCCGGTCTGCCGAAGATGCTCTTCGCATTCAGCATGCCCATCACCAGCGCGGCAAGCGATACCAGGAGGATGAAGGGGAACATGATGCGCGTGAGCTGCGCCGTCATTTCCGCCTTCCCGGCATGGAAGCCGGGCGCGATCAGCGCCACCAGCTGATGCGAGAACACCATTCCGAGCGCACACAGCGCGCCCAACACCAAAAAAGTGAGTGTCGCCACCTTGTTCGCGAGCCGCCACGCCGCCGCATCGCCTTCGCGCGCGATCGTCTTGCTGAACGTGGTGACAAACGCGGTGGACAGTGCGCCCTCCGCGAACAGGTCGCGCAGCAAATTGGGTATGCGGAATGCGGCTGTGAAGTCGTCCATCGCCGCCGCGCCGAACAGCGCGGCGCACACCTGCTCCCGCACCAAGCCGAGCACGCGGCTGCACATGACTGCGAGCCCGATGATTCCCGCGGCGCGGGTATTCAGGCGCTCCGTTCGCTCGTCGGGCGACGACGGCTCAGCGGGCGACGGCACGGGCGACGACGAGCTGGGAGGCCACTTGCGAGGGCGGGCTGGTCCTTGATCTCATTTGAAGTTTTAGGCCTACGACGCCCGGTAGTGTAGCGCGTCCGGCAGCGTCCACGGGTCGGAGCGGCTGCCTCGATGCGCCGGCTATCGGCTCAGCGCTTGCGGGCGCCCGTCGATGAGGTGATTTTCCGGATCGCGCCGGCGAGCGACTTCGCCGACTCCTCATAGTCTTTCCAGGCCTTGCTCTTCGCAAGCAGCGCCGCAGCGGATCGCACCGTGAATCGCATCGGATCGAGCCCGTGCTTGACCTCGCTCCAGTTGAGCGGCATGGACACCGGCGCGCCGGCTCGCGCGCGCGGAGACAGGGGCGCGACCGCGGTGGCGATGCGGTCATTGCGCAGATAGTCCAGGAAAATCCGGCCGACGCGCTGACTCTTCGACATGTTGTCCAAATACTTGGTCGGGCTGTCCTGCGTCATTTGCGCGCACACGACATGCGCGAAATTCTTGGCGGGAGGCCATTCCACCGCATGGGGCGAGGCACTATTGAGCGGCGTCACCACATGCAACCCCTTGCCGCCGGTGCTCTTGCAGAAGGACTCGAGACCCACGGCGCGGAGTCGCTCCCGCATTTCCAGCGCCGCGTCGACCACCGCGTCGAATTTTACGTCGGGCGCCGGGTCGAGATCGAACACCAAGCGCCCTGCAATCTCGGGCTCATGAGGCGCGCAATTCCACGGGTGCAGCTCCAGCGCTCCAATTTGCGCGACCGCGGCCAAAGCTTCGACGCGGTCGATCTGCACGTACGGCGCGCGGTCTCCCTTGACCTTGACCAGCTCGAACAGATTCGACATGCCCGCCATCGCGTGGCGCTGGAAAAAGTTCTGGCCGCCGATCCCGTCCGGCGCACGCACCAGCGAGCACGGCCGCCCTTCGATATGCGGCAGCATGAAGGTCCCCACACTTTCAAAATAGCGCGCCAGATCGAGTTTCGTGACCGGGCGCCCGTCGCCCGCGTCCGGCCACAGGGGCTTGTCCGGCTTGGAGATCGAAACGCCCAGGACCGTGGGGCCCGATCCGACGGTGCGCGCCGCAGCCACTCGCGCGCCCGCCGCCCGCGTCCCGGCTGGGCGCTTCTCGGCTGCGCGCGCCCCGGTCGACCGCGCCCCGGTCGACCGCGCCCTGCCGCCGTTGCTTTCCCTGCGCAGTTCGCGCTTTTGCAGCTCCTCGTCCGGGGCGGGATCCGTTTTCTCGACGACTTCCGGCCTCTCGGCCACCACCTCGCTCGCGGGCTTGTCCTGCCGCAACCCCTTGAAGGCTGCCTGCCGGATCATTCCGGAATCCGTCCAACCCGCGAACTCGATTTCGGCCACCAGCCGAGGGCGCAGCCAACGGACGTTCCGCTCCTTGCGCGGGGCGTTTTCCCCGCCGAACGGGCTCTCCTCCACCGTCAGCGCCTTGAGCTGCGGCAACAGCTGCTCGGCGGTTGCTCGTGTGTAGCCGGTACCGATGCGGCCGACATAGACGAGGTGGCCGTCGCGATTGACGCCCGCAAGCAGCGAGCGAACAGTCCCCGCCTCGGTGGTCCACCCACCCAGGACGACCTCGTGCCCCGCACGGCACTTGGATTTTTGCCAACTATCGCTCCGCCCCGAACCATACGGCGCCGCCAAGCGCTTGGAGACGATGCCCTCGAGTCCCATGCTGCACGCGGATTCCAACACCGAGTCTCCTCTCGATTCCAAGTGACTCACATACCGGATGTGCTCCCCCGCCGCTCCTCGCAGCAATAGCTCGAGCCGGGCTTTGCGTTCGCTCAACGGCAACGCGCGCAGATCGCTACGCTGCTCGAACAGAAGATCGAACGCGAAATAGACGAGATCCTCCGATCGGCCGGCGGACAATGCCGCCTGCAGCGCCGAGAAATTCGGTACTCGCCGCTTATCCAGGGCGACCACCTCGCCGTCGATCAGGCAGTCGGGTAAATCCGCGGCCTCCTCGGCAATCGAGGAAAATCGGTCGGTCCAATCGAGCGCGCTGCGCGTCTTCAGCGTCGCCTTGCCATCGATCACGCGAAGCTGCAAACGGTAGCCGTCGAATTTCACCTCGTGCGCCCAGCCGGCCTGCACCGGAGGAGTCGCCACCAATCGGCAGAGTTGCGGCTCCACGAATTCCGGAATCCGCTTGATCGTCGGCGCTTTTGCCGGCACTTTTGCCGGTGATTTCACCGACGCCTTCGCCGCTGAGTTGGGCACCGGCTTTCGAGCCGTTGGCTTGTCGACGGCCGGCGAGGGCTCCGATCCCTTGGATTTCCAAACCGCATCGGCCCGTGCGCCCCTGGCGCCCGACAGCATGAACGGCTTGGGGGCGCGGCCTTTTCCCGCCGCGATCTCGCTCATCGCACGGCCGGAGGCGACGGATCGGTCCTCCGCGATCAGCTCCGCGCCGCCATCGGCGCGCGCGCTCGCGTCGCGGTGTTTGATGAGCAACCAATTCGTGCGTTTGCCGCCGCTGCGATCCTGCTTCATGCGCACCAGGACCCAACTGCCGTGGAGCCGTTCGCCGTCCAACGTGAATTTCAAATCGCCGGAAAGCAGTCCCTGCTCAGGAGATTTGGATCCTTCGGGCGTCCAATATCCGCGGTCCCATAGCTGTACCGTTCCCCCGCCATACTCGCGGGCGGGAATCGTGCCCTCGAAATCGCCGTAGTCGAGCGGATGATCCTCCACTTCCACAGCCAGGCGCTTATCGGCGGGGTCGTTCGATGGTCCGCGGGTCACCGCCCAGGACTTGAATACCCCGTCGAGTTCGAGCCGAAGATCGTAGTGCAAACGGCGCGCATCGTGCTTCTGAATCACGAACCTGAGTCGATTGGAGGCGGCGACTTTTTTCTCGCCGCTCGGCTCGGCCGTCTTGGAGAAATCGCGCTTTTGGCGATAGGTCGCGAGTGCTTGCTTGGCCATGGCCGGCGCCCCCCCTTCGCTCGCTCACGCCGCTCCGGGCGGCTCCGAATTCGACACGCGGCAGCGACGCTCGTCGGTGAAGCGCGATCCCTTACCCGAATCGAAATCCACTGATCGGCTTTCCGGCGATGGACTCGCTGAAGGTGCGGATGCCGCTCTCCCCCGCCGCGGCCCCGGCGGCGACCATCAACGGAAGGAGATGCTCGGCACGCGGGTGGGATTCACGCCCGCCCGGGGCATCCCGCCACGCCGTCAAGCGCCGGTCGCGCGCTTGCGGGTCCTTGATCGTTTCCTCGAGCCAGCCGTCGAACGCCTCGGCAGCCTCCGCACCGTTCCCCGAAAACATCGCCGCAAGATTGTGGTAGCTCATGCCGCTCCCGACGATGAGTACTCCCTGGTTGCGAAGGGGGGCCAGGGCTCGGCCAATCGCCAGATGCTGGCTCGGGTCCAAGTTGTGCTGCAGCGAGAGCTGCATGATGGGCACGTCCGCGCGCGGGTAGATCAACATGAAGGGCACGAACACGCCGTGATCCAAGCCGCGCTTGGAGTCGAGATTGAGATCAAACCCCGCAGCGGCGAGGAGTGAGCGCACGCGCGGCTCGAGATCCGGGGCACCGGCGACTGGATATTTCAGCCGATAGGTGCGCTCAGGGAATCCGTAGTAATCGAACAAGAGCGTCGGCCGTTCCGCCATGTTGACGGTGGGCTGTTCGGTTTCCCAGTGCCCGGAAATCACCAATACCGCTCGAGGCCTCGCGCCGAGGCTTGCATCGATCCCGCCAAGATAGGATGCCAATCCGTCCCACCGATGCGGGTCGTCCGGCGGCGGATCCATGAAGAAACACGGGCCGCCGCCATGCGGAATGTACAAGGTCGGCAGCATATTGAGGTCGTCCACGCGCAGCGAATTTCGGCCAGGTCAGATTAGCCGTCGCGATGGGGGACGTCAATTTCGGCGGGCGCCGCCGGCGATTACACGCTGGCGTTCAGGTTGTTACCGACACCGCTCAGCGAATGAACGCCGCCGCTTTGAAGATTCTGCAACAGGTTGTTGAGGAAGTTCTGCAGCGCGGTGGTGGACGACTGATTGGCAGCTGCGCCAGAGGACGCTGCCGATGTGCCCGCGCCGGCTGTGTTCATCAAATTCTGATACGCCGCGTTCAAATTTGCCGTGGCCGAGTTGGCCGCCGTGCCCGAACCCACTTGCCGGACGAGCGTTTGCAATGAAGCCACGAGGTTCGCTTGGTACTGTCCGCCTGCTGCCGCGGGTGTCGCGCCTGAGGGTAATGCGGAGGTGGCGGGGGCCGCGCCGCTGGTGCCCGCGCCCAGCCCGTCCTGCTTCAATGCCTGGAAAAGCGTATGCATGAACGCCTGAACGTTCGCCCTCGCACCGTTTGTCGACGTCGAACCGCTGGCAGCAGTTGCACCCGCCGTTCCCGCAGTGGTTGCCGCCGCCGGCGCAACCCCCGAGACGGCAGCCGCGGCGCCGACGGTCTGCTGCAGCGATTGCAGGATGTTGTTGAACAGAGGCGTCGACGCCCCCACCGGGAGTTGACCGATGGGGATGCCGCTCGTACTGCCCGTGATGCTCGACGTGCTCGAGGTGCTGCTCTTGTCCGCCTGGGCCCCTCGTCGATGGCCATGGGGATGAAAGCCGACGGCGGAAAGTACCGTCGATGCAGCGGAGGAGATGGCGCTTAAGCTCATGAGAGTTCCTTCAGCCTGGAAAGTGTGTCATCGGTCAGGGCGGCAACGGTTTGCCGCCGTACGCTGCCGTTGCGGCCGCGGATTGCCGCCGTGGCGCGGACTTGCCGCCCGCAGGCGGGCCGTCTGCGCATCCGGCAGGTCTGCCCTCGTATCTCGGTCAATCGATCGAACCATGCCGGGGGATAAAGCAGCTTCCATGCCAAAGGCGAAGGTGGGCACTTCAGATTTCTGAATGCGGGCCGATAAGGTGGCATCGACGTCACCGGATTAGATTATGTCAATCAACGGCATTTCGGGCTTTCACGGCCGCTTCGCGCTGCAATCGCCGCCCCACCTCTCGGCGGGTGTCACCGGCACGGGGAGCGCGCAGAATTCGGCGGCTTCGAACGGGCAAGCGGCCTCCGGGACGAACCTGTTTTCAAGCCTGCTGGCTGCCTTGACGCAGGCAGCCGCCGCTGCGCAATCGGGAGCGGCGACAACGGGCACCTCCAATGGCGCGACGAGTTCGACCGGCTCCGCGGCCTCTTCCTCGGCGGCGCAGAGTTCGAGTGCCTCGAGCACGAATCTGGCGCAGGACCTGCAAGGGTTTCTGCATGATCTCTTTCACGCGCTTCGGCAAGCCGGCGGTTCCCGCGGCGGTTCGGGTCGCGGAGACAGGGCGCCTGCTGCCGCATCGAACGACACCCCCTCGGATGGCTCCTCATCCTCGGGCGTCGTCGCCGCCACAGCTTCGCCGGTCGTCGCGCAAGCCGCGAGCGGATCGACCGCCGCGTCGAGCGCCGCCGCTTCGACCTCGTCAACGGCCGCGACCTCCGCCGCAGCCCCGACTTCTTCCACAGGCTCGACATCTTCCACGGCCTCGACCGGCGCATCTGCCTATGGGCAACAGGGAATCGTCGCGGCGCTCCAGTCCCTCGTTCAGGACTTGAGCAACAGCCAGCTCATCAGCGGCACCGATTCTTCCGCCACCTTGTCATCGAGCACCTTGTCGACGCTCAACTCGGCGTTCCAAAAGTTGATCGGCGATCTCGGGGGCACCGGCTCCAGCAGTTCGTCCTCGAGCTCGACCACCGCCCTCCAGTCCTTCCTGTCGAGCCTGCTGCAGAACCTCCAAGGTGGCGGCTCCCCGACCGTGAGTGCGCTCGGAAACAGCGTCAACGCGAGCGCCTAGTAGCCCGCACACTTCCATAATGGGATGATCCCTGGTTTCGGGGGATCATCATGCGTGCAGTGCGCCTTCAACAAGGCAAGGTCCTCGCGTTGCTGTTCGCGGGCTACGGTGCGCTGTACTTCTGCCGGGCCGATCTGTCCGTTGGCGCGCCGCTCATCATCGATCAATTGAGCCGTCACGGCATGAGTCATGACGAGGCCATTGTGCGCATCGGCACGATCTCCTCCTTGGGCGTGCTCGCCTACGCGCTCGGAAAACTATTCCTCACCGGGCTCGGCGATTACTGGGGAGGCCGGATCAGTTTTCTGATCGGTCTCGCAGGGGCGACCCTGTTCACCTTGCAGTTCGCGGCCAGCAGCACGATTCCGCTGTTCATGATCGCCTGGTTCGGCAACCGCCTCACACAATCGATCGCCTGGGCGGGTCTCATCAAGGTTTCCTCCAAGTGGTTCGACTATTCGTCCTACGGCATGATCCTCGGCATCCTGAGCTTGAGCTACCTGGTCGGCGACGCGGTGGCACGTCAAACCATGGGCGCGCTGATCGAGCATGGCTTTTCGTGGCAGACGCTGTTCTGCTATGCGGCCGCGGTGACAGCCATCCTTTTCGCCGCGAACTGGTTTCTGCTGCGCGAGTCCCGGGTCGACAGCGGCTTTACCGAGGCGCGCACCAACCCGCTCAATTTGTTCGCGTCCTCCGAATCCCGCGCTCCGAACATCCGGGCACTGCTCGGACCTCTGATGCGAAGCCGCGCGTTCATCCTGGTCTGCCTCCTGTCCCTGGGCTGCACCATCATCCGCGAGACGTTCAATATTTGGACGCCGGTGTATCTGCGGGACTATCTCGGTTACTCGACCAGTGCCGCCGCGGGCACGAGCGCGATCTTCCCGGCCGTTGGCGCGGTGTCGGTGTTGCTCTCCGGGTGGCTGAGCGATCGGCTGGGCGTCAATGGACGCGCGTTGATTCTGTTCGTCGGACTCATTGCCTCGGCGGCAGCCTTGTTGCTGCTCATGACCTTTCGCTCCGGCGCTCATCACTCGATTCTTCCCTTGTTGACCATCGGCCTGATCGCCTTCTGTCTGCTCGGACCGTATTCTTATCTGGGCGGTGCCTTCGCGCTGGATTTCGGCGGCAAGCAGGCGTCGGCGGTGTCCTCGGGTATCATCGACGGCGTGGGCTACCTGGGCGCCGTGGCCGCGGGCGACAGTGTCGGGAGGATCTCGGTTGCCGCCGGCTGGCAGGGGGTGTTCGTCGTACTCGCGGCCGTGAGCGCGCTGGCGGCGGTCGGCGCAGGACGATTGTATTTCATGGGCAGCAAGGCATCCGAGAGAGGCAGTCGACTTCCATGAGCTCGCATGGCTTCATCGAGCGGGTATCCGCGACTCCCGACGCCCTGGCGATCGAGTGGCGCGATGGAACTCGCCAAGAGTTCGCGGGCATCTGGCTGCGCGACAACGTCCCGGAACACCGCGACCCGCACAGCGGCCAGCGCCTGGTCGATATCGCGGATTTGCCGGCCGAGCCGCGGATCCGTTCGGCGGGCGTCCGCGATGGCCGAGTGCACGTCGAGTGGGTTGGCGAGGCGCGCGCATCCTGTTTCGACATCGAATGGCTCGCTGCGCAAGCCGACGGCGTCCGGATTCGCCGTCCCGAGCTCAGCGTACGTCTCTGGCTCGAGGGCTCGACGCTGCAGGCGTCCGACTTCGCCTGGGCGGAATTTGCGCACGCGCGCGACGACGCAGCGTTGCGCCTCGAGTGGCTCACCCGGCTGCTTCAGGACGGCGTCGCCTTTTTGTCGAAGGCGCCACCCGATGAGGCTGGCATACTGGAGGCCATGAAGCTGGTCGGCCAAGTGGCCGAGACCAACTATGGCTTGGTGTTCGACGTCCGCTCGGTGGCGCAGCCGGAAAATCTGGCCTATTCCGAACTGGGGTTGGGCCTCCATACCGACAACCCGTACCGGGAGCCCGTGCCCGGCTTCCAGGCGCTGCACGCGCTGGTAGTCTCGCCGGACGGAGGCGAGAGCCTGTTTGCGGATGGCTTCGCCCTGGCGGAGCACGTGCGTTCCACTCATCCGGACGACTTTGAACTCTTGAGCCGGACCGCGGTGCCCTTCCACTACCGCTCCTCGAACGCCGAGCTGTATGCGGCGCGTCCACTGATACAGATCTCCTGCCGGGGTGAGATTGCGGCCGTTCATTACAATAGCCGCTCGATCGCCCCCCTGGACCCCTCGTCTCCCGGGACCGCGGGCTATTATGCGGCCTATCGACGCTTCGCAGCGCTGCTGCGCGAGCCTCGCTACCAGTTGAAGTTCAAGCTGGCCGCCGGACAGATCGTGGTGTTCGACAATCAGCGCATCCTGCACGGACGTACGGCATTCTCTTCGTTACGCCATGCGCGCCATCTGCGGGGGTGCTATCTCACACGCGACAGTGTGTACAGTCAGGCGGCGGTCCTACGCCGCACGCTCGATCTGGGGAAGGTTCATGACAGTCATTGAAGAGATACTTGCCCTGTACCGCAGGCACGGGTCCGAGGCCTACTTCGGCGAATGCGTATCGATGACCGAACATGGCCTGCAGGCTGCGCATTTTGCCCGCGAAGCCGGCGCAGCACCGGCGCTGGTCGTGGCGGCGTTATTGCACGATGTCGGACATCTCATCGAGGATGTCGCGAACGACATTGCTGAGTGGACCACCGATGCGGCGCATGAGCGGGTCGGCGGCGCATGGCTGGCGCGGCGCTTTCCACTTGAGGTCTCGGAACCCGTCCGTCTGCATGTTCCGGCCAAGCGTTACCTGCTTGCGACGGATGGCGATTACATGGCGATGCTCAGTCCGGCATCGGTGGTCACGTTGAAGCTGCAGGGGGGTCCGATGTCGGCGCGGGAAGCGGCTCAATTCGAGACGGAGCCGTTCCATCGGGAGGCCGTATTGATCCGGCGCTGCGACGATCGGGGCAAGGTCGCCGGCCTCGCAACCTCCCGCCTGGAGGACTTCGGCCCGATGATCGAGGCTTTGTCGCGCGGCGGGACGAGCGCAGCGCTGGCCATCCCTGATGTCTCCGACATTTGCCGTCGTTAATTGGTCAATTGACCGTTTCTTGTCGGAAACTGTCACATGATCAAGGATCCGTGGCATTTCGCGCGTCCCGAGCTGGCCCGGGCCTATCTCCAAAGCTTCGAGCTCGGCTTGACCTCGGCCCGAGGCCTATTCGCCCGGCGACGGATGGGCAAAAGCGAGTTCTTGAAGCATGACCTTCTGCCCGCCGCCCTGCACGTGGGATATGCAGCGGCCTATACCAATCTATGGGACGCGACGGAGCACCCCGGGCAGGCGTTGGCGAGCGCCATATTGCTCGCCACCAAGCCCCGCGGACTGCGCAGATTCTGGAACGACCTCAATACGCCCATCCGCAAGCTCACCGGCGGCGGCAAGCTTCCGCTCGGCATCGAGGGTTCGTTGGAAGTGGAACTCGACCCCGATGAGCGCGAGAAGATGGCGATTCCCGCGATCCAAGCCGCCCTGCAAGCGGTGGACAAATCGAGGAAACGATTGTTGCTGGTGATCGATGAGGCTCAGGTGCTGGCGGGTCCTGAACATGCGGCACTGGCCCACTCATTGCGCGCCGGACTCGATATCCGCAAGGCGCAGATCAAGGTTTTGTTCGCGGGCTCTTCCGAAGCCGCACTGCGCGAGATGTTTTCGCGCGCGGCCGCTCCCTTCTACAACTGGGCGCCGGTCGAGCCCTTCCCGCTGCTCGGACGCGAGTTCGTGGCGGCGATGGTCAAGCAGCTCTCCAAGGTGGCGAAGCATCCGCTCAAGCTCGAGGATGCCATGAAGGCGTACGCCGCGCTCAAGGAGACGCCGGAGTTCTTTCGCTGGTACATCGAGCGCTACGTCATGTACCAGGCGCAAGGCGCCGAGCAGGCGTTGGCCTATACCAAGGCCCGCGTACACGATGATACCAACTACGCCAAGACCTGGAAGGAGTTGAGCCGCGCCGACCGCGGGGTGCTGTTTCTCGCGGCACGCGGCGTGCAGGATCTATATGGCGCGGCGGCGCTCGACCAATTGCGCGAGCGTCTCGGCTCCAAGGATGCGGGCACCAACATGATCCGCGCGTCCATCCGCCGGCTCACCGGACCGAAATTGCAGCTCATGGCTCGCGTCGATCACGGCGCCTACCGTTTCGAGGATCCCGAATTTCAAACCTGGGTGGCGGCGAGGCGCACGGTCGACTGAGCCCGGGACGGGCGCGCCATCCGGATGCCTCGCTCGCTCGCGCGCGCCTCACGGGAGGTAGGAGCTCTCGGCATCGATCAATTCGCGTCCTGCCGCCGCCAGCGATTTACAGCCGGTCAGTACCATCGCCACCTCGAGCTCTGCGCGGATCGTGCCGAGCATCCTCGTGACCGCGGCCTGACCTCCGGCACCCAGCGCGTAAGCCCACGGTCGGCCAATGAAGCAGGCTTTCGCGCCGAGCGCCAACGCCTTCAAGACATCGAGCCCGGAACGCACGCCACCATCCAGAAATACGTCGACATCGGTGCCGACGGCGTCCGCGATGAGCGGCAGCGCCGAGATGGACGATCGAACACCGTCGAGTTGACGACCGCCGTGATTCGATACGACGATGCCCTGCGCTCCGACCCTGACCGCGTCCCGCGCATCCTCAGCGTCGAGCACGCCCTTGATGACGATCGGGCCGTCCCATTCAGCCCGTATCCAGTCAAGATCCGACCAGGTCACGGAAGGGTCGAAGTTTGCAGCGATCCAGGTGAGGAAGTCGCCGGCTGAACCGCCGGCCTGCAAGGCGTCCGCTACGCTACCCAAGCTGTGCGGGCGCCCGTGCAGCCAGACGTCCCACACCCACTCGGGATGAGTGAGGCCGTCCCAGAATCGATTCGCCAGCGCCGGTAACCCGGTAAGCCCGCGAAATCCCGAGCGCACGTCGCGGTAGCGGGCACCGGGAACCGGTAAATCCACGGTGAGAACCAGGACGGGACTGCCTGCCGCCTTGGCGCGCCTCACCAGCTCGCGCATGTAGCCGCGATCCTTGAGCACGTAGAGCTGGAACCATGGCGGCGCAGCGTTGCTGGCAACTTCCTCCACCGAACAGATACCGACCGTCGATAAACTGAATGGAATGCCGGCCTGTGCGGCAGCGCGCGCCGCCTGCACTTCGCCGCGCCTCGCGTACATGCCGGCCATGCCGACCGCCGACAGCCCCACGGGCATGCTGAAGCGCTGCCCCAATGATTGGATGCCTGTATCGAGCGAACTCATGTCGCGCATCACCCGTTGCCGCAGCGAGAGTGCCGCCATGTCCTCTACATTGCGGCGCAGTGTGACCTCGCCATAAGCACCCCCATCGATGTACTCGAACAAGATTTTTGGCAGGCGCCGACGGGCCACCTCGCGATAATCCGATACCGATGCTGCGCGTGCAAGTGAACTCATGCGGCTCCCCGGGTCAGCCGCCGTGGCTCGCCGAGTAAGGAACCACCCTCTGTCGTTGTTGGCCCAACCTTGCGATCCCGAGTTCCACGATATCGCCAGCCTTCAGATACTTGGGCGACGGCTTCATCCCCATCGCGACACCCGGAGGCGTACCCGTGGTGATGAGGTCGCCCGGGTTCAACGTCATGAAGCGACTGATATAGCTCACCAGCATGCGCACCGGGAAGATCATGGTGCGCGTATTGCCCGACTGCATGCGCTTGCCGTTCACGTCGAGCCACATGTCGAGATGCTGCGGATCGCCCACCTCGTCCGGCGTGACCAGGTAAGGTCCGACGGGTCCAAAGGTATCGCATCCCTTGCCCTTGTCCCAGGTGCCCCCGCGCTCGGTTTGATATTCGCGTTCCGACACATCGTTGACGATGCAACACCCCGCCACGTGATCGAGAGCTCGCTCCTCCGAAACATATCGCGCCGTTGTGCCCACCACCACCCCAAGTTCCACTTCCCAATCCGTCTTGATTGAGTTCTTGGGCAGCATGATGTCATCGTCGGGTCCGACGATGCAGCTCGTCGCCTTCATGAAGATCACGGGTTCCGCCGGCACCGGCAACCCCGTCTCCGCGGCGTGATCGCTGTAATTGAGACCGATCGCCACGAATTTTCCGATCCCGCGGTAGGGAGTTCCGATACGCGGCGTACCGCTCACCACCGGCAGCTTATCGACGTCGATTGCCCCAATGTCTCGCAGCCGTCCCGGTGACAGATGCTCCGGCCCGAGATCTTCGAGCTCGGCACTCAGATCGCGGATTTGACCGTGGTGGTCGAGCAAACCGGGCTTTTCCGAACCGGCGCGCCCATAGCGGAGCAATTTCATTTCTGGTCCTCAAAAATACGATGTGAGTTCGCGTGCGCCGTCGGGCAGGTCTCATCGCGCGAACGTAGGCAGTTTAATACGGGGGGCGGATGCGGGATACATAGCTACAACGAAAAATGGTTGACCGAAATGAACCTGATCGGAGCTTGCTCGGCGAATCATCGTAGCCGCCCGGTTGCCAAGGTGCAGGAATGGTTGGGGCATGCGAATATTGCGACGACTTGGATTTATGATCGTAGGCGCTCGAGGCCGGAGGATTCGCCAACGTTTAGGTCAGCTACTAGGATGTCCTACAGGTCCAGACCAAGAGCGGAGCGTCGCTACGCTAAACTATTCGCAACTGGGATGCTCTGCCTCGCGTCGAGTTTCACAATCAGCTGCGGCAACCATCATTCTGGGACCATAAACCCGCCGTCCGCCGCCAAGAGCGACGATGAACAGGTACTCAATTTCTTCACCTGGTCGGATTATATTGCTCCGGACACGATCGCCTCTTTCGAAAAGCTAACGGGCATCAAAGTAAATGTCGCCTATTTCAACACCAACGAGATGTTGGAATCTCAAATGTTGACGGGACATAGCGGATTTGATGTCGTCGTTACCGCGGGTCCGTATTTCCAGCGCCAAATTCGAAGCGGCGCATACCTGCCCCTCGATAAGAAGCAGCTTCCCAATCTAGTTAACGAAGACCCGGCATTGATGGCGCAGGCTGCACTCAATGATCCGGGAAATGTTTACGGAGTCATATATACCTGGGGCACGTACGGTATTGGCTACAACGAGCAAAAGGCGGCGCAGGTATTGCCGAACACACCTTTGAGAAGCTGGGGGCTGATCTTCGACCCCGCGTTTGCCGCCAAACTTGCTCCCTGCGGGATCAACATCGTTGATACGCCCGCCGGAGTGACGCGTGCCGCGCTCAAATACTTGGGAAGAAATCCCAACGAACCCACCGCACAGGATCTTACAGATGTCGATACGCCAACGGCAATACGGCGGCAACGCCTTTGCTCGACAAGCGGACCGCGGAGGATCCTGCCATCTTTCCTCCCCCTGATCAGCGGCAGAAGCTGATCGTGCATTTGGCAGACTCGCCTGAGCAATCGCGCACCATCACTCGCATCTGGCAGAAATTCAAGACAGGGCAATAACAACAATCGGGGGCCGGTCTGTGCCTGCCTTAAAAAAACGCCGGCTCCCTCCGCACCACATCGGCCTCAATCGCATCCACCGCATCGAGCAAGTCGCCGCCGCGATGCCCCGCCATCAAGCGCCCCAGATCCCACACTTGCCAGGCGGCGAACGGATGCCACGATTTTGCGTAGAAGTCCCCCGTATCCTTGCAGAAGTTCGCGATCGGACTCGTCTGCAACGCAACCAGCAAATCGTGTTCCGAGTCCTCGGGTTTGACGTCCTTCCCGGGTGGGCGAGTGGCCCACAGTAAACGAAGCACATAGGCATTCGGCAAACTATCGAATTGCGGGCGATCCGCCGCGTCGGGTGAGTGGGCCGCAAAGGCAATGGCCGTGCGAGTATCCAACTTGGCGAGCGGCCCCGCCCGGGCCGCGAGGGCGCAGGAGTCGGTGGTCGAGGGCGCCGCGCAAGATGACTTTGCCCCTGCGGCCAATTGCATCTCTATGATCCAGACCATGGCCTCGAGACCGGCGCTCTGCGCAATGGCCGACTCCGTACGGGCGCTATACACATCTTGCGGCGGCGGTTGGCGTTGGTCGGCAACGATGCTGGACAGGGTACTGAATATCTGCGGATACGCTCCCCGCGACTCTGTCGGGACTGCCCGCCCACCTGCCGGTAGCGGGTACTTCGCTTGGGCAATCCATTCAGCCTGGATCAACGACCAATGGGCGGTCTCGAAAGACTTCCCCGCATTGACCATTTGTTTGACCCAAAGCTCCTCAGGCACGCGGCCGCTCTGCGCGAGTTCATCCGCGATCTGGGGATGTATGGATACCAGCGACGGCCACCAGCGCCGCAGACCCGCGCGGACGCCCTCGGGCACCGGCTCTCGCCGGTACCGGATCCCCACCACTTCATCGGTCCCGAGGGACCACTGAATCCTGCCTTTCGACTCGAGGCGATGTAGATCCGGGCGCGGGAAATTCGCGGTAACGAGTCCGAGCTCTGTCTCTGCCCAAAAAGGATCCTGGGCGGCGAAGCCCTTGACCGCATCGACGCCGGCCTTCTTCAGCATGCCGGATATCGCGGCCCGATTCTCGAGCTCCGCCCTTCGGTACCACACGTCGGCGTACAGCGAGTCGTTGATCAGTTGGGATTCCGGCTGCACACGGAAGATCCGCCGCAGGCGATAGTCATTGATCCAGAGGCCGACAGCCGAATTCTTGTAGTGGTAATCCTTCGCCAGACCCGTGGTGACGATCTCGGGCGGTTGATTGTCTCGCTCGATGCGGTACTTGAGCCTCAACTCCCCCTGCGCATCCGACCGCATCGCCAATACGGCATCGCTGCCCGCAGCAGGCGAGATCAGCGGTGCTGCTGCGGACGACAATGCCAGCAAGGCCATCAACCCCGCCGTAACGGTCATCGCAATGCGCCGCGGTAAGGGCGATAGATCCATTGTTAACTCCCTAAACTCCATTTTCAGGACAACATCGTAATCTTCCCGCGACTCCGCCAGCAATACGGCGGGTCGCGCATCTGCTTATCAATCGTTCAATAGCGGTCCAGCGGTCTACGGTAATATCGCGGCAGCCCTCCTTTCCAGGACGCCGTCTCATGCACGACAGACTCACAGGTATCTGCGCCGTCATCCTGACCCTTGCAGCCTTGGCGCCCGGGAATTCCCGCAGCAAATCGGCCGCCGCTCCCGACACCCCCGATGAGACGGCCACCAGAGAAATCGCCGCCGCCACCACGGAACCCCGGTTCCTGTCTCCCTGGGTCTCCTATCTTCCCGAGTCAGCGACCGTTCCCTCGCCGCGTGCGTTCCTGCATCGAATCCCCGGCGCACCGGGGGAGCTCGCGAATTCCGCCACCGCCTATGCGTACAGCCGGGCATTGGCGGCGGCGTCGCCGCGCGTCCGTCTATT
This sequence comes from Steroidobacteraceae bacterium, assembly GCA_050012215.1. Taxonomy (GTDB): domain Bacteria; phylum Pseudomonadota; class Gammaproteobacteria; order Steroidobacterales; family Steroidobacteraceae; genus Bog-1198. The sequence goes on along the minus strand of JBEKHO010000011.1, from coordinate 30,342 downwards.
CACCATCGGGCGCTCCGAGGAAGGGCGCGACATCGTGCTGCTCGCCATCGCCGACGAGAAAGGCATAGAAAGCCTGGACCGTCTCAAGGCGGCTACCGCGGCGCTCGCAGACCCTCGAACCACCGATCCAGCGGCCGCCGAAAAAATCATCCAGGATGCCCGGCCGATCTATTACTTCAACGCCGCTCTGCACTCCGACGAAACCGGCTCGACAGAAACCATGCTGGAGCTCGCCTATCGGCTTGCTGTCTCCGAGCAGCCCATGATCCGGCGCATCCGCGAAAACATGGTGGTGCTCATCAACCCGGTGTGCAATCCGGACGGACGCGACAAGCAGGTCGAGTGGTTCTACCGGTACCTGAAGGGCAAGACGGAGCTCGCCACGCTCCCGAGGCAATCGCCGCCCTATTGGTCGCGCTATGCGTTCGTGGATATCAACCGCGACGCGACGCAGTTGACCCATGAGACCACGAAGGCGGTGCAGCGGATGTTCTTCGAATGGCACCCGACGGTGGTGCACGACCTGCATGAAAGCGTGGCGCTGCTCATCACCTGGAACGGCACGGGTCCCACGAACGAGGACGTCGATGCCGTGACTTACGATGAGCGTCTCGAGATGAGCTTTCACGAAGTGACGACCCTGACCGGCTTCGGGATGCCGGGGGTCTGGAGCTGGAACTTCGGCGACGATTTCGCTCATCTGTTCATGGACTCCATCGGCCTCAACCACAACGCCCTGGGCCGCGGCTACGAGACGTTCGGCAACGGCACCGCGGAGACGTTGGTACAGACATCGCCGACGGATGAGGTGAGCCGCGACTGGTACCGTCCCTCGCCGCCCCCGAGCGAGCCGTTTCGCTGGTCAGCCCGCGACAATGTCAACTACATGGAGACTGCGGCGCTCGCCGCGCTCGATTTTTCTGCGCAGCAGTCGAAATCCATGCTCGAGAACTTCTATCGCACCGGATTCAATTCTTGGCGCAAGGGACTCGAACAAGCGCCGTTCGCGTTCCTCATTCCGGAAGATCAGGGCGATCCGACGCGTGTCGCGCAGATGGTGTCGCGCCTTCTGGCGCAGGGCATCGAGGTGCATCGCTCGACGGCGGACATCACGCTCCAGGAAGGCGCCTTTGCGGCCGGAACCTATGTGGTGCGGCTCGATCAACCGTATCGTAACTACGCCGTCGATCTCCTGGCGCCGAAATTCTATCCGAAAGATGCCGCCGAACCTTACGACGACATCTCCTGGGAGCTGCCCGCCAATTTCCACCTGGCGACGATTGCAACGGCGGATCCGCGCATCCGCGATGCCGCGCTCACGCCGGTGGCAGTGCCGCCGCATCCCGCCGGACAGGTTCGAGGCTCGGGGCCCGTCTTCGTGCTCAAGGACTCGGGCCAGGAGGGACTGCTCGAGGCGCGCTTCCGGCTCGCCCGCTTCAAGCTCGAGATCGCCGAGCAGCCGTTCACCGCCGACGGCATGGCATATCCCCGCGGCTCGTGGATCATTCGAGCGCAGCCGGGCCTCGCAGCCGCGCTCGCCGCGATCTCCGCAAGCCTGGGTCTCGATGTCACGACCCTCGACGCGCCGCCTTCCGCGCCGACCCATCCGGCACCCGTTCCGCGGCTCGGCGTCTGGGTGCCGTGGGCGGACACGGACACCATCGGCTGGGAACGCTACGCGCTGGATCAGCGCCACATCCCTTATACGTACGTGCGCGACGAGGACATCCGCAAGGGCAGCTTGAGCAAGAAATTCGACGTAATCGTCTATGGACACGTGGACCTGGAGCTCGCCGAGCAGATCGAGGGGATTCCCAAAGCCTGGGGTCCGATGCCCTTCAAGAAAACCGCCGCGACGCCGAGCTTCGGCACCCCGGCCGAGTCGGATGACATCACCGGCGGCGTCGGATATGAAGGAATCGCCCAGGTGCAGCGTTTCGTCGATGACGGAGGTCTCCTGGTGACGCTCGGCAACGGCACCATGCTGGCTCTGGAGGGCGGCATCGTGCGCGGCGTGCGCCGCGAATCGGGTGGTGTGCCACGCAGTTCCACCGGCGGCGGTGCCGCCGCCGCCGCGGCATCGCAGGTGGCCGAAACCCGCACGCCCGGCTCGCATCTGCGCGTCTCCTTCGACCGGCCCGACAGTCCCATCCTGTACGGCTATCCGGCCCACACCCATGTGTTCCGCCAAAACTACGCCATCTATGCGACGCCGCGCCGCTGGCTGCGCATGGCCTATTGCACCACCTGCCTCGACGGTCCGTTCGATCCCAGCGGCGTGATCATGGAATGGGGCGATCGCGACGGCGCACCCTTCGTCGTCAGCGGCCAAGCCTGGGGAGAGGAAAATCTGATCGGCCATCCCGCCATACTCGACATGCCCGTGGGGAAGGGCCGGGTGGTGGCGTTCAATTTCAATCCGCTGCATCGGGACATGAACCGGGGCGATCAGCGCTTTCTATGGAACACGCTGATCAACTGGCAGGCGATCCTCGGCGAGCGGCCGCACTAAGCGACAATCAGCCTCGTATCCCACAAAATCCTATCGTGTGGGATACGCCCCCGCTAACGCGTCGAAGGCGGCGGCTCGGCCAGCCGCCCCTCAGGTCCCTGCCCCAGGGTCTCGATGGTGGCGCCCGCCGGCAGCTGATCCCCGAGAGTCAACGGGCGCTGCACCGCATCCTCGAGATCGCCGAGCGCGCGTTGGGCGCGAGCCACGGACTCGAGCTCGGCACGAGCGGCGATCAGCTGCTCGATGTCCGCATCGTCGAGCTCCAGACGACCCTCCTCCCCGGCGTTCACCGCCTCCCGAACGGTACGCTGCCGATTCGCGGTCAGTTCCTTCAGACGCGCGGCCTCGGCGAGCTCCTCGAGCGCGACGCGGTAGACGGCGAGCGAGCGCTCGCTCTTCGAGATCACATCCGCCTGAGTGGCGAGAAAGACCGCCGCCGCCTTGAGTCGCCCCGCCTCCGCCTCAGCAATCGGGCCGCGATTTCGATCGAACATCGGAATGGCGGCCGAGAACCCCAGGGTGAAATAGCTTCGCTTCTCTTCGTAGGTGTATCCCGGTCCGATGTCGATATCCGGATATTGCCGGGCGATCTGCAGCCGTAAATCGGCTTCCGCGGCGGAATATTTCTCGAGTGCGCTGCGCACGTCGAGGCGATTGATCACAGCCGTGCGGCGGACCTCGGCGATGGGCAGCGTCGCTGCGGTCGGAGGGATTTCCATGTCGGGCCAGGACAGCCGCACCTCCTGAAGCGCGGCCGAGGGAATCCCGATCGCGGCGGCCAGCGCCGCCCTCGACTCGGCGGCTTGGCTCTCGGCCGCGCCGAGCGCGGCGTGCGCTTTCGACAGCTCGATGCGCATGGCGTCCGCCTGAAGGTGGGTGATCTCGCCGAGCGCAGCCATCCGATCGCTCAACTCGACCTGACTCTGCCGAGTCTTCGCTTCCGATCGAATCAATTCCACGCTGCGCCGGGCGACGATATCGTCGATCATCGCCGCGCGAACGGCGTTGCGAACGGTCCAGGCGGCTTGCGCCAGATCGAATTGCGCCGCACGAACCGAGCTTTGCGCCGACTCGATCCGGTAGCGCCGCTTGCCCGCGGTCTCGAAGGGAAAGGACAGGTCCAGTGTCAGCAGATAAGGGCTTGGAATGCCCGGCGTGATTCCGAGCGTGGGATTGGGCCGTGCGCCCGCCGTGGTGAGCGCGGCCCGCGATTCCGCCACGCGAGCGCGAGCCAGGTCGAGTTCGCTGCTGAAATACAAGGCGGCGAGAGACAGCGATTGAAAATCCCACGTGCTCGGCGGCCACTCGCGAGCCGTGTGCCCGAGATGCAGATCTTCGAAAGAGCGCAGCCCCGGGTCGGACAGCGAGCGCGATTCGAGCGCGGCCGCGGAGGCCTCGGCGGAGAGCGGCGCAGGCTGGTAGCGCTGCGCCGAGCATCCCGGCAGCAGCGCAGTCGATGCCAGCAGCCCACTTGCCGCGAAAAGCGCATGAGCCAGCAGCCCCCGCCGGGGAGGTCGCGCCCCCCTCCGTTGAGCCCGCGACCAACCGACCATTGCGTGAATACCCCCCATGAGCGGAGTATAGGACGCGAGCGCGGCCAAGCGAACCAGGAGCGGTCATGGTCCCCATCAAAGAACTTCCCTTCGTCGCGCTCCTGTCAGGTGCGTTGGCACTCGCGTCGGCGAGCGCCGCCCCCGCGACTCTCACCGATGGTTCAGTCGCGGCCGGCTCGGATCAGGTCGATACGGCATCGAGCAATGGCGCCATCAAGGCGCGGGTGGAGAAGGCGCTGCAATCTGCGAAATACTCGCTCGAGACCCACGTCACCGTGACGGTGAACGAGCACGAGGTGAGACTCGGAGGATTCGTGTGGGACGATTGGGATCGCCGGCACGCCTTGAAGATCGCGTCGCGTAACGCCAGCGGCAGACGGGTGATCGACGAGATCGAGGTAAAGAAAGAAGGCGCCCGTTAGCGGTGCGTTAGCGGCGCGGGGGGAGTGGCCCGCGCTAACCGCCGTCCAGTTCCGATGCGGGTTTATCGATCGCCCGCGGCGCAATCACCCGCAACAAATCGATCCGGCGCCGATCGGCGCGCACCACGCGAAACTCCAGATCGCCGATCTGGGTGGTCTCCCCGCGCCGCGGCAGACGGCCGAATTCCTGCATGAGGAGTCCGCCGATGGTGTGGTATTCCTCGTCGGAGAATGCGGTGCCGAAGTATTCGTTGAATTCGGCGATGGGCGTGAGCGCGCGCACGGAAAATTCTCGCTCGCTCTCACGGCGTATCGACTGGTCATCCTCGACGTCGTGCTCATCGTCGATCTCGCCGACGATCTGCTCGATCACATCCTCGATGGTCACCAGGCCGCAGACCCCGCCGTACTCATCCACGACCATGGCCAGATGGTTGTGGCTCACGCGAAATTCCTTGAGGAGCACGTTGAGCCGTTTGCTCTCGGGCACGAACACGACGGGGCGCATGAACTCGCGAATCTCGAACGGCTCGCCTTCCGCGATCTGCAGCCGCAACAGATCCTTGGCCAGCAATATGCCGAGAATCTGGTCGCGGTCCTCGCCGATCACCGGAAACCGGGAATGGCCCGACTCGACCACGAGCTCGATCAATTTGTCGGGGGCCTCATCGCGCTCGATGAACACCATCTGGGCGCGGGGCACCATGATGTCCCGCACCTGCATGTCGGCCACCGCGAGGACCCCCTCCAGCATCACGAGCGCATCGCCGTTGAAAAGCCCGCGCTCGCTCGCCTCGCGCAAGTCCTCGATGAGCTCGGGGAGGTCGCGCGGCTCGCCCGACATCGATTGCGTGATGCGCTTTAACCAGCGGCCGGTGTTGCCAGTGGGCTGTTCGGACATGTGGGCTTTAGCATACTCGATCAGGCATCCGGCCCGACATATGGGTTTGAAAACCCAAGCCGATCAAGGATTTGAATCTCCCTGGCCTCCATTTTCCGGGCTTCGCGAGGGACTTCGTGATCGAAACCCAAGAGGTGCAGCACGCCGTGAACGGTCAGGTGGGCCCAATGCGCGGCCGCGCTCTTCCCCTGCGCCGACGCCTCCCGGGCGACGACCGGCGCGCAAATCACCAGCTCGCCGAGATCGGTCGAGCCGTCCGGCATCCTTCCCGCGCCGCCGAATGACAACACATTCGTAGGCCGGTCTTTATGTCGATAGCGCGCATTGAGCGTGCGGCTTCGGACCGCGCCCACGACGCGAATCGAGAGCGACACCCGCTGGGCATCGCCACGAGGCACGGGCGCGCGCAAGGCCCGATCGGCGAGCACCTCGCCCGCCCAGCGCGCAAATGCGGCGCGGCGCGGCACCCACGGACGCGTCGCTGCGAAGGTCACGTCCAGCTCCAGCCGCGACGGCACCGCTCAGGGGCCCTTGGACCCGTCGTCGGGTGCCTTGGCCTCGTATGCCTGAACGATTCTCTGCACCAGCGGGTGACGGACCACGTCGCGGGAACTGAACATCGTGAACGCGATGCCCTGTACACCGCGCAGGATGTCGATCACCGTGCGCAGGCCGGATTGTTTGGAGATCGGCAGGTCGACCTGCGTAATGTCGCCGGTGACGACCGCCTTCGAGCCGAAGCCGATGCGGGTCAGGAACATCTTCATCTGCTCGTTGGTGGTGTTCTGCGCTTCGTCCAGGATCACGAAGGAGTCGTTCAGCGAACGCCCGCGCATGAAGGCGAGCGGCGCGACCTCGATGATGTTGCGCTCGATCGACTTGGCGACCCGCTCGAACCCCATCATCTCGTAGAGCGCGTCGTACATCGGACGCAGATACGGATCGACCTTCTGGCTCAAGTCTCCGGGCAGAAAGCCCAGCCGCTCCCCCGCTTCGACCGCGGGACGCACCAGCACGATGCGGCGCACTTTCTCCGACTGTAGCGCCTCGACCGCGCATGCCACCGCCAGGTAAGTCTTGCCCGTTCCGGCCGGACCGATGCCGAAGGTCAGATCGTGGGTGCGGATATTGTTCAGGTACTCGGTCTGATTTGCGCCGCGCGCCCGCAGCGTCCCGCGCGCCGTGCGAACTTTGATCTCATCCGCGGCTTCACCGTGGTTGATCGGAGCACCGCGTTCAGCCGGCGCTTGCCCCGCTCCGGCCGCGGGATCACCGGCTTCCAAGTGGAGCTCTTGGAGCGCGATGTGCACGCGCTCGGAATCGACCGGCTCGCGTTGGGCGCGGGCATACAAGTCCTGCAAGACGGTCTCCGCGCGCTTGGCCGCGGCCGGCGGTCCGATGATCTGGAATCGATTGCCGCGCCGGCGGATGTCCACGCCGAGCCTCGCTTCGATCTGATGCAGGTGTTCGTCGAGCGGGCCGCAGAGCTCGACCAGGCGCACGTTGTCGAGCGGTGCGAGAACCACATCGCGCGGCGTTGAAACCGAATTCACGCCGGGCTTTCCAATGCGGCTGATTCGGTCACGAGCCGTCCGCGCAGCGAATTGGGCCGCGCTTCGGTGATGATCACGTCGGTGAATCGATTGATGAGCTCGGCAGGGCCGTCGAAATTCACCCAGCGGTTGTTGTCGGTGCGCCCGGCGAGTTCGCTCTTATTGCGCTTGGCGGGACGTTCGACGAGCACCCGCTGCCGGCTGCCGACCATGCGCTCCGAAATGGCGCGCGCCTGGATGTTCAAGCGTTGCTGTACGAGCTCGAGCCGCTGCTGCTTGACCTCGGGCGGCACTTCGTCCGGAAAGGAGGCCGCGGGTGTGCCGGGGCGCCGGCTGTAGATGAAGCTGAACGATTGATCGAAGCCCACCTCCGCGATCAAGTTCATGGTGGACATGAAGTCCTCGTCGGTCTCTCCGGGAAAGCCGACGATGATGTCCGTGGTGATCGAGATGCCTGGCCGCACCGCGCGCAGCTTGCGCAATTTCTGTTTGTACTCGAGCGCGGTATGGCCGCGCTTCATGGCCGCGAGCACGCGGTCCGAGCCGCTCTGCACGGGCAAATGAAGCAGGTCGTTGAGCTTCGGAACGCTGGCGTACGCCTCGATCAGACTGTCGTTGAATTCCAGCGGGTGGGACGTGGTGAAGCGGATGCGTTCCACGCCCGGGATCGCGGCGACGAAATGGATCAGCGTCGCAAGATCCGCAACGCTCCCATCCCCCATGGCACCCGCGTACGCATTGACGTTTTGCCCGAGCAGCGTCACTTCGCGAACCCCTTGCGCCGCCAGCGTCTCGACCTCGCCGAGCACCTGCTCGAACGGCCGGCTGATCTCCTCGCCCCGGGTATAGGGGACGACGCAGAAGGTGCAGTACTTGCTGCAGCCCTCCATGATGGAGACGAAAGCCGTCGCACCGCTCGCGCGAGCCAAAGGCAAGCGGTCGAATTTCTCGATCTCCGGGAAGCTCACGTCGATCTGCGGTCGGCCGGTTTGCTTCAATCCCTCGATCAGATCGGGTATCCGATGCAAGGTCTGCGGACCGAACACGAGATCCACATACGGAGCCCGCGCAGTGATCCCCTCGCCCTCCTGGCTCGCCACACAGCCGCCGACGCCGATCACCACGTGCGGCCGCAACTCCTTGATTGCGCGCCATTCACCGAGCAGCGAGAACACCTTTTCCTGGGCTTTCTCACGCACCGAGCAGGTATTCACTAAGAGCACGTCCGCCTGCGCCGGATCGTCCGTCCGGGTCATGCCGTGGGCCTCTTCGAGCACATCCAGCATCTTGCTGGAGTCGTACTCGTTCATCTGGCAGCCGAACGTTTTGATGTAGACAAGGCCTGACATAGCTCGCCGTAGGCTCACGCTGAAAAGGCCGCTAAGATACTAGGAACCATGGCAATACGTGAAGTTTTGAGAATGGGTGACCCTCGGCTGCTCGAGGTCGCCAAGCCGGTGGCCGCATTCGGCACGCCGGAGCTGGAGAGCCTGCTGCGGGATATGCGGGATACCATGCAAGATCTCAATGGAGCGGGTCTTGCAGCGCCGCAAATCGGCGTGGGGCTGCGAATTGTCATATTCGGCATCGAGGCGAACCCGCGCTACCCGGATGCCGAGCCGGTCCCGTTCACCGTGCTGATCAACCCCGAGCTCACGCCGCTCGGCGAGGAGATGGAGGAAGGCTGGGAGGGCTGCCTGTCGGTGCCCGGCATGCGCGGCCTGGTCCCTCGCTATCGTCAACTGCGTTATACCGGCCTCGATGCCGCCGGCCGGCCGATCGATCGCAGCGTGGAGGCCTTTCACGCACGCGTCGTGCAGCACGAGGTCGATCATCTGGACGGGATCCTGTACCCGCGCAGAATCCGGGACTTGACCCAGTTCGGCTTCACCGAGGCGCTCTTCCCCGGTGAGGACTTGGCGGACGATTGACGGCAACCTCCGCCACGGCGTTGACCGAGGAATGTCTCGCCGCGGCACGTGACCCCGGCGGCGAGGGAGCCCGTGTCTACACGCAGTTGTTTGAGGACACCGCGCTCGAACACGCCAAAGCAAGCGATCGCCGCCTGGCAGGCGGTCATCCGGCGCGTACGCTCGAGGGGCTGCCGATATCGGTCAAGGACCTGTTCGACGTCGCGGGCACGGTCACCCGGGCCGCCTCGATCGCGCTCCCGGATGCCACGCCGGCCGCGGTCGACGCACCGGTCATTGCTCGCTTGCGGGCCGCAGGCGCGATCCTGGTGGGCAAGACCAACATGACGGAATTCGCGTATTCCGGCCTCGGTCTGAATCCCCACTTCGGCACGCCGCTGAATCCCTTCGATCGGGCGGCGCAGCGCATCCCGGGCGGATCCTCCTCCGGGGCCGCCGTATCGGTGACCGACGGCATGGCGTTTGCGGCCATCGGCTCCGACACCGGAGGCTCGATTCGCATTCCGGCGGCGCTCTGCGGCTTGGTCGGATGGAAGCCCACGGTGTCGAGGGTCTCGCGGGTCGGTGTCTATCCCCTGTCGAGCTCCTTCGATTCCATCGGCTCGATCGCGGCCAATGTTGCCTCGTGCGCACGGCTCGACCAGGTGATGAGCGGCGAATCCGCAAGAGCCGAGCCGCGACGCGACCTTGAGGGCGTACGCCTCGCGATCCCGAGCAAGCTGCTGAGCGCCGACACGGACTCGGCGGTCGCGGCCGCGATCGCCCGGGCGCTCACCGCGCTCGCGAGTGCGGGCGCGACCATCGCCGAGCAGCCGCTGCCCGAAATCGCGGAAGTACCGAGCGTGGGCGCGGGCGTGGTGATCGTCGGATCGGAAGCCTACGCCTGGCACCGACCGAACCTCGCCGCGCGCGGAGCGCTCTACGATCCGCGCGTGCGCACGCGCCTCGAGCGGGGAGCGGCCTATGGCGCCTGGGAATATCTGGATGCGCTCGCCTGCCAAAGCGCGAGCATCGCGGCGGCGGGACGTGCGCTGCAGGGATTCGACGGTTGGCTGATGCCGACGGTCCCGATCATCGCTCCACGGATCGCCGACTTGGCCGACGACGAGGCCTATGTCGAGACCAACAAACGAGTCCTGCGCAATTCCTCCATCGTCAATTTCCTGGGCGGCTGCGCGATCAGTCTCCCCTGCCACGCTTACGGCGAACCGCCCGTCGGGCTTACCTTCGCCGCGCTCGGCCATTCGGATCTGCGCGTGCTGGGCATTGCAGCGGCGCTCGAACAAGCGCTGCAGAAGGTGCGCGGGGTTGCGCGCTGACCGTCCGTGCAGAGCCGGCACCGCTCCGGCAGCGCTGCGGCCGCAATCAGGATCGCGACGAGCCCGGCTCGAACGCGTTTTGGAGCTGACCGATTCCCTCGATGTCCACCTGCACGGTGCAGCCATCCTTCATCGATCCGACACCCACCGAGGTGCCGACCGCGATCACATCGCCTGGCAACAGCGACATATCGTGGGAGACCAAGCTCACCATCTCCTCCACCGGAAAGATCATGTCCGACAGCGGATAGTTCTGCCGCTCCACACCGTCGAGCCGGGTGACCACCCGCAGGGTCGACCAGTTGAGCCCCGTGGCAATGACCGGGCCGATGCATCCAAAGGTGTCGTAACCCTTTGAACGGCACCACTGAGCGAAGTCCGGGTTCTCGTTCAACACGCCCATCGCCGTCACGTCGTTTACGCAGGTATAGCCGAAGATGTAGTCGGCTGCATCGCCCGGCGCGACATCCTTGCAGCGCTTGCCGATGACGATGCCGAGCTCGCCTTCATAGACGATCTTGCCCGCGTACCCGCTCGGCCTCACGATCGCCTCATCCGGGCCGATCGCCGACGTGCCGGGCTTGAGCAGGAACTGGGGATGCGTCGGGGCTGATTTGCCGATCTTTTCGGCCAGCTCGTGAAAATTGTTCCACAGAGCGACGATCTTGGACGGCGCGCAGGGGCAGATCAACGTAACGGCGTCCTGCGCGAATTTACGCCCCGTCGGCTGCTTGTCGGAGAACAGCTCGCCTTGGTATTCGAGGATGTGCGTGCCCTCGACGAGGCCAAAGCCCAGTTGGCCCTCGTTCGAGCGAAAACGTGCCCAGCGGCTCATGTGCGAATCAGTCTCCAATTCGAGCCGCGATTTTCGCGGCGTGATTGTCGCGGGAAGTATAGCGGCATGCGGCGGCTCGTGAGCGCCCCTCACCCATGTCCGTGCCGATGGTGAATGTCCGGGTAGTGCGGATGACGGTGCAGCAACGGCTCGTGGCGGTGCTCGTGGGAATGCGGCTCTTCCCCGTTCCAGCCGGCCTCGTGCGAGTGCCGATGGTGCGCGTCGTGAACGTGCTCATGGCTGTGGGCGAGCGGCTCGTGCAGATGCTCGTGTTCGTGCCGCTCGGTCAAGTGCAGCCAGACGCCGATCGCCATCAAGGCTGCGGCGGCAACCAGCGACCCCGTGATGGGTTGTCCGAAGAACGCGATCGCGATCGCCGTCCCGACGAACGGCGCGGTCGCGAAATAGGCGCCGGTACGTGCACTGCCGAGATGACGCAGGGCGAGGACGAACAGCACCAAGCTCAGCCCGTAGCCGACGAACCCGAGCAACAGGATGGCGGCGACATGCGCGGGCGCCGGAAGCTTGTCGCCGATCGCAAACGCCAGCGCCGTGTTGGCACTGCCCGCCGCGAGCCCCTTGGCCGCCGCGATGATTCGAGCATCGGCGCCGGACACTTTGCGGGTGAGGTTGTTATCCAGCGCCCAGGCGAGGCAGGCGGCGGCGACCAGACAAGAGCCCAAGATCGAGGCCGGTGTGGAGGCGCTCGACGGCCACGCCAGTAACGTGCCGCCTGCCACGATCGCGAGGAAGCCGGCGATCATTCGCGCACTGGTCGCCTCCCGAAACGCGATCCAGGCGAGCAGCGCGGTGAATACGGTCTCCAGATTCAACAGCAGCGACGTCGTGGCGGCATCCAGACGGCGCAAGCCCGTCATCAGCAGCACCGGGGCGAGGATGCCGCCCGCCAGGGTGGCTGCCGCGAGCCACAGCCAATCCGTGCGCAGCAGTCCGATCGGCGATCTGTCGCCTCCCCGGGCGACCCAGAGGAGGCTCACGCCGACGCCGCTCCCGAGGTAGAGCAGGCCGGCGACCATGAGCGGGCTGACCCCCGTCAGCAGTTGCTTCGCGATCGGCGTGGTCGCACCGAAGAGCACCGCCGAGGTCAACGCAGCGGCCAGCGCCAGGGGGGAGCCGCGGCTTTTCACACGTCCCTAGAACGGAATGTCGTCGTCGAAGTCCTCTTTGCCGCCCGCCGGTGCCGGCGACTGATCGTAGTCCTCCCGGGGTGGGGCGCTTGCACCGCCGCGATCCGCGCCGCCGCCCATGCCGCCGCCGCCCCCGCCGCCGCCGCCGCCACGCGCGCCGAGCATCTGCATGTTGTCGGCGATGATCTCGGTGGTGAACCGGTCGTTGCCCTGTTTATCCTGCCATTTGCGGGTGCGGAGCTTCCCTTCCACGAACACCTGGGAACCCTTGCGCAGGTACTCGGCGGCAATCTCGCCGAGGCGTCCGAACAGGGCGATGCTGTGCCACTCCGTGCGCTCCTGCTGTGCGCCCGAGGCCTTGTCCTTCCAGGACTCGCTGGTGGCAATGCGGATATTGGTAACCGTCATGCCGCTCGGCATGGAGCGGGTCTCGGGGTCAGCGCCCAGATTCCCGACCAAAATGACTTTATTGACTCCGCGAGCCATGACATTTCCCTCCACTTTGGATGCCGAACATTGTACACGCGCGGGGAGTCCCCATATGAGGCCCTTGACCCCCGCGCTCGTCGAGAAATGCGCGGCCGGCTGGCTGGCCGCCCGATTCCGAACGCCGCCGCCCCACCCTACCTCGCCGCTTGACGCCGGGCGTATAGTAATTGGTTGCATGCAAAATATCCGAATCCGGGGTGCCCGGACCCACAATCTCAAGAATGTCGATCTCGACCTGCCGCGGGACCGTCTGATCGTGTTTACCGGCCTCTCGGGGTCCGGTAAGTCTTCTTTGGCGTTCGATACCATCTACGCCGAGGGGCAGCGGCGCTACGTGGAGTCACTCTCCACCTATGCACGCCAATTCCTGTCGATGATGGAAAAGCCGGACGTGGACACCATCGAGGGGCTGTCTCCGGCGATTTCCATCGAGCAAAAATCCACCTCGCATAATCCGCGCTCGACCGTCGGTACCGTAACCGAGATATACGACTACCTGCGGCTCCTGTACGCCCGTGCGGGCATCCCGCGCTGCCCCGATCACCATATCGACCTCGCCGCGCAGACGGTGAGCCAGATGGTGGATGCCGTGCTGTCGCATCCGGAAGGGACCGCCATGATGCTGCTGGCGCCCGCCATATCCGAGCGCAAGGGTGAGCATGCGGAGCTCCTCGAGGAACTGCAGGCCGGGGGCTTCGTGCGCGCGCGCATCGACGGCAAGGTCGTGGAATTGGACCAGGCGCCCAAGCTCGACGTTCGCCGCAAACACACGGTCGAGGCGATCGTCGATCGCTTTCGGGTGCGTCCCGATTTGACGCAGCGTCTCGCGGAATCCTTCGAGACCGCGCTGCGCTTGGGCGCCGGCCCGAGAAGATCGTCGCCAATCCGCATCTGTCCCTCGCCGGCGGGGCCGTGCGCGGCTGGGATCGGCGCAATGCCTACTACTTCCAGTTGATTCAATCCCTGGCGCGGCATGCGAAGTTCGACATCGAAGCGCCTTACGAGAGCCTTGCGCAGAACATCAAGGATCTGGTGCTGTTCGGAAGCGCCGACGAACAGCTCGAATTCAAGTACCTCGACGGTAAGGGCGGAACCCTCAAGCGCAGGCATGCGTTCGAAGGCATCGTCAAGAATCTCGAGCGCCGTTACCGCGAGACCGAATCCGCCACCGTGCGCGAGGAGCTCGCCAAGTACCGCTCGTCGCGGCCCTGCCCCGACTGCGGCGGCACCCGGCTCAACCGGGCCGCGCGCAACGTATTCGTCGAGAACCGGAGCCTGCCCGAGATTTCCTCACTCTCGGTCGCGCATGCAGTGGATGTTTTTCGCGAACTGAAGCTTCCCGGCTGGCGCGGCGAGGTCGCGGTGAAGATCGTCAAGGAGATCGGCGACCGTCTGGGCTTTTTGTCGAACGTGGGCCTCGGCTATCTCACGCTCGATCGCAGCGCCGAGACGCTGTCGGGCGGCGAGGCGCAGCGCATTCGCCTCGCAAGCCAGATCGGCTCGGGCCTGGTGGGCGTCATGTACATCCTGGATGAGCCCTCGATCGGACTGCACCAGCGCGACAACCAGCGGCTCCTCGACACACTCGTCAATCTGCGCAACCTCGGCAACACCGTCATCGTCGTCGAGCACGACGAGGATGCGATCCGCCAGGCCGACCATGTGGTCGACCTCGGTCCCGGCGCCGGCGCACATGGCGGGAGGATCGTGGCGCAGGGCACGGCGGCCGAGGTCGCCGGAAATCCTGAATCGATCACCGGACAATTTTTGAGCGGACGGAGACGCATCGAGATTCCCTCGATGCGTCATCGGCCCGATCCGAAGCGGATCCTGCGGGTCATGGGGGCTACGGCCAACAATTTGAAGAACGTCACGGCCGAGTTTCCGCTCGGGCTCTTCACCTGCGTCACGGGGGTATCCGGCTCGGGCAAATCGACCCTGGTCAACGACACGCTGTTTCGCGCGGTGGCCACCCAGCTGAACCGCGCATCGCCCGGCACCGCCCATTTCGACCGCATCGAGGGTCTCGAGCACATCGACCGGGTCATCGATATCGATCAGAGTCCGATCGGCCGCACGCCGCGGTCCAATCCTGCCACCTACACCGGGCTGTTCGCACCGATTCGCGAGATTTTCGCCTCGGTGCCCGAAGCCCGCGCCCGCGGCTACGAATCCGGAAGATTCAGCTTCAACGTCAAGGGCGGCCGTTGCGAGGCCTGTCAGGGCGACGGAGTGATCAAGGTCGAGATGCATTTTCTCGCCGACGTCTACGTTCCCTGCGATGTCTGCCGCGGCCTGCGCTACAACCGCGAAACCCTCGAGATCCGCTTCAAGGGCAGAAACATCCAGGAGGTCCTCGACATGACGGTGGAGGACGCGCTGCCGTTCTTCGCCGCGGTACCGACGGTGCAGCCGAAGCTGCGGACGCTGCTCGATGTGGGCCTCTCCTATGTGCGCCTCGGGCAAAGCGCAACGACCCTCTCGGGCGGCGAGGCACAGCGGGTCAAGCTCGCGAAAGAGCTGTCCAAGCGCGCCACGGGACGCACGCTCTACATCCTCGATGAGCCAACCACCGGGCTGCACTTCGCGGATATCGAGCAGCTCCTGTTGGTGCTGCATCGTTTGCGCGACGAGGGCAACACCGTGATCGTGATCGAGCACAATCTGGACGTGATCAAGACCGCCGACTGGGTGGTTGATCTGGGCCCCGACGGCGGAGACGGCGGCGGCCGGATTATCGCGACCGGAACGCCCGATGAGATCGCCCAGAGCGCCTCCTCGTACACCGGGCAGTATCTGAAGGCCGCGCTGGCACCGGCGAAGCGCGAGCCGGCGGCGCGGCGCAAGCGGGCGTGAGCGTCGTTCGCTAGCAGACGGCCTTCCGCAAGGCCGTCCATCGAAGCCGTCGCGCTCACCCGTAGCGATGTTCGCCAAGCTGCTGCTCGCCTCCCTGCCCCGTCAGCCCGACCCGCTTCACGCGATCGCCGAAATTCTCCGCCCTTCGGGTCATCGCCCGCAGATACACGACCCGCAACGCGAGCGCGAGTCCCAGTGTCGCCGCCAGGTACATGTGGCCGGTCACGATGATGGCGCCGCGGGTTCCCTCCGGGCGCATGCCGGCGACGATGACCATGACAATCGGGCTAAGGATCGCGAGGCACACGAATATGCGCTCGAACAAGTAAGTATTCTTGGGGGTGGTCGGGGTCATTTGAGCATCTCCTGATTAAGTGGTACTAACAAAATCCAATCGTCATCCCCGGGGTGCATGGTGCCGAGGCGCGAAGTAAATAGCCGTTAGCAAAACGTAAAAGATTGCAAACTGGGCGAGGCAAAGGTGTTTGTGGACGGCGACACTTGCAAGCCGTTGGTCCGATGCCCGAATGGCACGCCGTCTACAGGCACCCTCACAACATGAGTACCTTTTCGGGGATTCCCGGTTCAGCGCTGAATGAGGCGGCGCTGACACCGCCCGGATTGCGCGTTCCAACCCGGGTGTTACCGGGCCCCGCGATCCGCCAACAGCGTCACGGCATTGCGTGATCCAGCCAGCGTCGCATACGCAAGCGCCGTGCGCCCTCCGATCGTCAGCGGCGGCCGGGAGCCTTCCAAACCCAGCGACGTGAAGAATCCGAGATTGGCGTGCACTGGAGTTCTCTGGCCGATGTCGATCCGCGGTTGCGCCAGGAGCACCCTCATCGCAGACGTCTGGTCGTAAAATGCAGCGGCCATCAAGGCCGATATGCCGTGCTCCGAGGTGCTGTTGGGATCGGCGCCATGTTTGAACAGTTCAACCAGTGTCAGGGTGGCGCCGAAGCGGCTGGCGTACACCACGGCGCCGCACTCCCGATTGGAAAGGTGCGGATCGCGCGCGATCAATTTCGATGCCAGATAGTCGGCATCGTGCATGATCGACCAGACTATCGGGCCGGCAGACACTCCATGGGACTCGTACTCATCTTGGTCGTGCTGAGGAATCGCGAGCTGTCCGCCGCGATTCGTCATCAGATCGACGAGTTCGTGATCGCTCTTGTCGACCAGCGTCAAGGGCGAATAGGGTCCATTGGAGGGACTGCCGCAGGCGGCGTTCACGTTGGCCCCATGCACGAGCAGCGCGAGCGCCATCGGCCGCCGCTCGCGGGTGCGCAGCGCCGCGCACAGCAACGGCGTATGGGTGTCCACGGTATTCGGATCGGCGCCATGTCCCAGCAGCTTCTCGGCAATGCCGAGTTCGTCGCCACGGGACGCCGCGATCAATGCCGCATTCAGGGTCGCCGAACTCACGCGCCCTCCGAGGAGCGCATCCACATAGTCCACATAGCCCTTCTCGATGGCAATCACGATCGGCGCGGGCCAGGATCCTTCGGCATCTGCGACAGCCCCATGAGTCAGGAGCAGGCGTGCAAGCTCCACATCGCCTTCGAATCGCGGCGTGTAAAGGAGCGTCGCCAAGGGCGAAGGCGATGCGGCAGGGGTCAAGCCCTCATTGGGATCCGCGCCGGCAGTCGTCGTAAACGGCGTATTTCAATCGCTCAAAGTCATTGGCGTCGGGATGCCGCCCGGCTTTCCAATAGCGCCGCGCGGGGCTGGCGGCGGAGCCGTTGGCCGGCGCGGGGACGACACCGGCGGCGCGCGGCGCCTGGGTGACTTCTTGGACAACGATGCGGGGCGGATTCGCAGCCGCCGTGCGGATGGTCGCGACCCATCCGTCCGGCCCCTCGGGAATGCCGAGCGGCCAATCGCTGATCTTGCATCCGCCGAAGGAATGCGCCCAGCCGAAGCCGATGAACAAGAGCGCCGCGGTCCCGACTACCTGGCCGCGCCGGACGGCCTTTCGGCGGTTGATTGCGTCCTGCATGCCGTGAAATATCGCCAGCTCCGCCCGCCGCAGCAAGGGCGCGATTCACACATCCACGATCGAGCTCCGCTGCACCCCCGCGGGCTCCGTCGTCCAGCTCGTTCGTGCTATCTTCTGGCCACTCATATGCCCTCAAAGGTCGTCGCATGAAAAAGAACACCATACGCATCCGAGCCCTCGCCACCCTCTCGGCGCTCCTCGCCTTCTCGATCTGCGCGCCGAGCTTCGCCGGACCGTCCGCCGACATACGCCGGCTCGAGGTCGACTTCAACGCCGCTTACGGCGCCAACGATCTGGACAAGTATTTCGGCTTCTACGCCGACGATGCCGTTCTCTGGTTTCCGGAAGGCCGCACGGATGTACCGGCCTACAAGAAGGAATGGACCGACTACATCAAGAGCGGCGCGGCCCTCGAGCAGGCGAAGTTCTCGGATCTGCACGTCCGCGTAAGCCCGCTGGGTGACACCGCCATCGCGAGCTACTTGTTGCACGTGAGGACGCGCGCGGCCGACAAGCCCGTCACGGATGAGGACTTTCAAGAAACCGATGTCTGGTTCAAGACGCCGGCGGGGTGGAAAATCACGCACGTGCACTATTCCCCGGCGCCCAAGCCCGCCAAGTCCTAGCTCAGTCATGAGCGTCGGCCGTGGCGGTCTCGCGGGCGCCATCACCCGCAGCACGCTTCCCGTAGTGAGACATCTGTCGCCCGAGACGGCGCACGATCTGGGTCTCGCCGGATTGCAATGGTTGCGGCCGCTCTGGACCGCGCCCCAAGTCCCACCGGCGCTCGCCGTGTCCTGCTTGGGCCTTCGCTTTGCCCACCCGCTGGGCCTTGCCGCCGGGTTCGACAAAAACGGCGATTATCTGGACGCGCTCGGAGCGCTGGGATTCAGCCACATCGAGTTGGGCACGGTGACCCCGCGCCCCCAACCCGGCAACCCCCGGCCGCGTATGTTCAGGGCTGCGCAAGGCGTGGCGCTCGTGAACCGGATGGGCTTCAACAACAAGGGCGTCGACCATCTGGTCGCGCGCCTCGAACGAGCGCGCTACCAAGGTATCCGCGGGATCAGCATCGGCAAGAATGCCGACACCCCCATCGACCGCGCCGCGGAGGACTACGTGACCTGCCTGCGCAAGGTGTATGCGCACGCCGATTACATCGCCGTCAATGTTTCCTCGCCGAACACCGCGCGCTTGCGCGAATTGCAGGACCCAGACGGACTGCAACGGGTCCTGGGCTCGCTCCTCGAGACACGGGCGATGCTCGGCAAGGATCACGCGAAGCAGGTTCCCTTGCTGGTCAAGATCGCTCCGGACTTGGGGCCCGGCCAGGTCGCGGCACTCGCGGCCGCCCTGCGCTCGCTCGGGATCGACGGCGTCATCGCGACAAATACCACGACCGATCTGTCATCGCTCGGCCCCGGCTGGCCGAGCGACCATCGCGGAGGATTGAGCGGAGCTCCGCTGCACGCTCGATCCCTCGCCGTAGTACAACAATTGCGCGCCGAGCTCGGCAGCGGCTTCCCCATCATCGGCGTGGGCGGTATCGTGGATGCCGATCGGGCATTGGCCATGTTGCGGGCGGGTGCAAATTTGCTGCAGATCTACACGGGATTCGCCTATCGGGGCCATGCGCTCATCGAGGAGGTGCTCGATGCGCTCGGCCGCATCGCCAATCGCGCCTCACCGCCGCCCGGATGATGGATTCATGATCAGCGAAACGCTCATCGAACAGTTTCAGCGCGACGGCGCCGTCTGCATCCCCCGCCTGTTCACGCCCGCCGAGATGGCCGATCTCGAGGCCGGCATCGATATGAACCTCTCGCGCTTGAGCCCGCGCGCCAAAATCGCGAGCGCCCCGACGGACCCCGGGCGTTTCGTCGAGGACTTCTGCAACTGGCAGGACAATCCGCACTATCGGCGAATCATTTTCGACACGCCGCTGGCCGAGACGGCCGCCCGCCTGATGCGATCGAAGACGGCGCGCCTGTATCACGATCACATGCTCACCAAGGAACCCTCGACCCGCCAGCCGACGCCCTGGCACCAGGACCAGCCTTATTACAACATCGAGGGCCACCAGAACATCAGTTTCTGGATACCGGTCGATCCGGTGAGCCGTGCCTCGACCCTGGAGTTCATCGCGGGGTCGCACCGCGGGCCTTGGCTCATGCCGCGCTCCTTCATGGACGCGCAGGCGAAATGGTTCCCCGAGGGAAGCCTCGCGGACCTGCCGGACATCGAGTCGAATCGCGGCAAGTATCCCATCCTCGGCTGGGAGCTCGAACCGGGCGACGCTGTGTGCTTCCACATGCTGACGCTGCACGCCTCTCGTGGCGTCGACGGCGCGCGCCACAGGCGGGTGTTCTCGGTGCGCTTTCTGGGCGACGACATCGTTCATGCGCCCAGGCGCTGGAAGACATCGCCGGAATTTCCGGTGCTCGCCGCCGAGCTTGCGGCCGGCGCGCCGATGCATCATCCCTTGTTCCCCGAACTCTGGCGTGCACCCTCATGAGCGACCCGCGTACCTCTCCCGGACTTCCCCGATTCGCCGGTGCCGGCGCGAGGCGCGGCAGTGAGGTCCTCGCGCGCCTGCGCGAATCGCCGCCGACGATCTGGTATGGGGGAAAGCAGGTGAGCGACGTGACGGCACACCCGGCCTTTCGCGGCGGCGTGCATACGCTCGAGCGCCTGTACGACCTGCAGTGGGAAGAGGCCGAGGTGATGCTGTTCGACTCGCCGTCGAGCGGCCGCAAAGTGGCCCGCTCGTTCATGCTGCCGAAGACCCGCGAGGAACTCTGCAGTATCTCCGCCGCCATGCGGGTCTGGGCGGACCATTCGCGCGGCATGATGGGCCGCGTGCCCGACTACATCAATCGCGCCATGTCGGGATACGCCGCCGGCGCGGCGTTTCTCGGGGAAGCGGATCCGCGTTTCGGCGCCAATGCGCTGCGCTACCACGAGTATCTGCGCGAGAACGATCTGTGCCTCACGCATACCCTCATTCCGCCCCAGGCCAATCGTGCGGTGAATCAGGCGCGTCAGGCGGATCCGTACCTTGCGGCGCGGGTCAAGGAAGAGACCGACGCCGGCATCGTCGTTCGCGGCTGCCGGATGCTCGCGACGCTGCCGATCTGCGACGAGATCATGGTGTTCCCCTCCACGCTCCTGAAGAGCTCCGAGGAGGACGCGCCCTACGCATTCGGGTTCGTGATCCCGACTCGTACGGCGGGCCTGAAATTCCTCTGCCGCGAAGGCTTCGACGACGGCGGATCACACTTCGATCACCCCCTCACCTCCCGCTTCGACGAGATGGACGCCGTGGTGATCTTCGACGACGTGTTCGTGCCGTGGGAGAACGTCCTTCTCTATCGGGACATCAGCCGCTGCAACCAGGCTTATTCGCGCACCGGCGCCGTCGTGCACATGACCCATCAGGTGGTGGTCAAGAACATCGCGAAAGCGGAGTTCATGATGGGCCTCGCGCATTTGCTGGTCGACGCCATCGGCGCGGAAGGGTTCCAACACATTCACGAGAAGCTCGCCGAGCTCTGGGTCAACATGGAAACCATGAAAGCGTTCCTGCGGGCCGCGGAAGCGGACGCTGCGCTCGACGAGTGGGGAGTGATGCGCCCCGCCTGGAATCCGCTGGATGCGGCGCGCAATCTTTTTCCCCGGCTCTACCCGCGCATGGTGGAGATCATCCAGCAGATCGGCGCTTCCGGTCTCGTCGCCATGCCCGTGGAGGCCGATCTGAAGGGCCCGCTCGCCGCGGATGTGAAGCACTACTACCAGGCGGCGCGGGCCGAGGCCTTCGACCGTATTCCTTTGTTCCGTCTCGCCTGGGACGCATCGCTCTCCGCGTTCGCCTCGCGCCAGGTGCTGTACGAACGCTTTTTTTTCGGCGACCCCGTGCGGATGGCGGGCGCCCTTCTCGCCAGCCACCGATCCGAAATCCTCGAGCGCGCGGAACGCGTCAGCGCCTTCGTCCGCGAGGGACGGGACGAGGCCTTCGCCTCTGCGCCTCGCTGAGCGCACACCGACATGAGCGCCCCCAACCCCAAGGCATTTCGCGAGACCCTGGGCCTGTTCGCCACCGGCGTATCCGTCATCGCGACCGAGGTCGAGGGACAGATCCATGCCATGACAGCGAACGCCGTGTCCTCGCTCTCGTTGGATCCGATGCTGGTGCTTTTCTGCCCCGCAAAGCGCGCCCGCTTCTCGCAGCTGGTGCCCCTCGCCTCCGGTTTCTCCATCAATTTCTTGCGCGATGAGCAGCAAGCGCTATCCACTTACTTCGCCGGATTCTGGAAGGACACTGAACCGCCGCGATATCGATTCGTGAAATCGGCGGGGCTGCCGAGACTCGAAGGCTGCCTCGCCTCGCTGATCTGCGCCAAGCGCGACGTCTACGACGCCGGCGACCACTGGCTGGTGACTCTGGAGGTGCGCGAGCTGCACCGCGGCGTAGAACCGCTCAAGCCGCTCATCTTCTTTCGCGGCCAATACCGGCGGATGGACACCCATGACGGCTCGGCCGCGCCCGACATCCCGAACACCGCCGATGAGCCGGTGCAGATGTTTTATCACGATTGAGATCGGCGATTGACGGGGCCGCGGCCTCGCCCGCAGCTCAGTGTTTGCGCGTCGTCAGCGTCTTCAAGAACTCGTAGTAGAACTCGGCCCCCCGGGTGAAGGACTCGACTTTCACCCGCTCATCCTTGCCGTGCATGCGTAGGTCGTCGCGGTCGATCGCCACGCCGTTGATCCCGTAGCTCGGGATCCCCGCCATCATGGTGTAGATGCTGTCGGAGGCGCCCGTTTCCATGATCGGCACCACGGGGGTGCCGGGCCACAGTTTGCTGGAGACGCCGCGCAACGCCGTCATCACATCGGGATTGAGCGGCGGCGGCGTCATCGCCTTGCGGTCCGATCCGTGGTCCGACAACGTGCCTGAGTCGGCTCGGTAGCGGATGGACAGCGCCGGATCGTTGAACAGCTTCGCAAGGTCGAGGCGGATCTCCTCTTGCGAATGACCCGGAAAGATGCGGCAGTTGACGTTCGCCTCCGCGCGCTGCGGCAGGGCATTGTAGGCATGCCCGCCGGCGAGCATGGTCGGGACGCAGGTGGTGCGCAGGGTCGAGTTGTAGCGTGGATCGTTCGACAGGCGCGCGATGGCCGCCTCATCGGGCGGCGTGCTCAAGATGGCGCGCATGTCCGCGGCTGTCTCGGCCGGCTCGATCTTCGCCATGGCCTCGAAATATCCGCGGGTGACCTCGTTCAACTCGAACGGAAACGGCGATTTTTGCAGCACGGCGAGAGCGTCCGCGATGTGATAGATCGCATTGTCCGGCCGCGGCAGGGAGCTGTGGCCGCCGGCATTGGTCGCGAGCAGCTGATAGTCCGCATACAGCTTCTCGGTCGCCTCGAACTCGACCGTCATCGGCTTGCCATGCTCGGTGACCACGCCGCCGGAGTCGGGGTTCAAGGCGAATTCCGCATCGACGAGCTCGCGATGATGATCGAGCAGCCAGCTCACGCCGTTGGCGGTGCCTCCCTCCTCGTCCGCGGTCAGGGCGAGGATGATGTCGCGATCGGGCACGAATCCTTCCTTTTTCATGCGGATGAATGCGGTCACGGCGATCGCATCGCTGTCCTTCATGTCCTGCGTGCCGCGTCCGTAGTAGTAGCCGTCCTTCTCCACGAACTCAAACGGATCCGTGGTCCAGTCCTCGCGCTTCGCCTCCACCACGTCGGTGTGCCCGATGATGAGCACGGGCTTCAACTTCGATCCCGGCTTGCCCCTGTAGCGCGCCACCATGTTGCCCTTCCGATCGTTGGGTCCGAGCACGGTCACGTCCGCCGCCGGGAAGCCCGCGGCGAGCAGCCGCTGCGCCATCGCCTGCGCAGCGAGCGTGGTACTTCCTATAGAATCCGTCGTATTGATTTCGATCAGCTGCTTGAAGATGTCGTGCGCGGTGTCGGGAACGGCCGAATCGCCGAGCGGTGCGCACCAGGCGATGGGTGCGCCCAGGGCGGCCAGTACGATACCGATCGACTTCATGCGGGCACGGTGTTCCACTAGCATCTCCTGCGAAACGAAGACCAAAAAAGAATGCGAGGATGTCGCTAATGCTCACCCGAGTCAACGCAATCACGCCGGTCGCGGTCCGCGGACTTGCGCTTGCCGCCGTCGCGCTCCTTGTGCTCGCGCCCAACGCCCGCTCCGAAGTCCCGGCCGATCTCGTGCTGATTCACGGCACCCTTCTCACGGTCGATGCGAAGGACTCCGTTGCGCAGGCCCTCGCGGTGCGCGGCGGCAAGATCGTCGCGATCGGCACGGATCAGGACATCCTGCGGCTCGCCGGCGCGCGCACCCGCCGCATCGATTTGCACGGCCGCACGGCGACGCCGGGACTCATCGACAGTCATGCTCACATCGCCGACGGCGGAGTCGCCGAGCTCTACCACGTGCGCTTGAGCGACGTGGCCACGGTTGCGGAGGCGGTCCGCCGGGTGCGCGCGGGGATTGCGCACCTCAAACCCGGCGAGTGGCTGGAGGGCGACGGTTGGGATGAAGGCAAGCTCGTGGAGCGTCGCTATCTCAAGGCCGCGGACCTCGATCCCGTGTCGCCCGACAACCCGGTATGGTTGAACCATACGACCGGCCACTATGGCGTCGCGAACTCAGCGGCGTTGCGTCTCGCGAAGATCTCGGCGAGCACACCGGACCCGAACGCCGGCACCATCGATCACGACGCGGGCGGCGCACCGACCGGCGTGCTCAAGGAGTCGGCGCAGGCGTTGGTGGGCGATCTCATCCCGCCGCCCACGCCGGATCAGCGCCGGGCTGGCATTCTCGAGAGCCTCGAGCTGCTTCACCGGGAAGGAATGACGGCCGTGAAGGATCCTTGGATCGGCCGTCCGACGTGGGATGCCTACGTGGGACTGCTGCGCGAGGGCAAGCTCGCGGAGCGCATCTGCGTGCTCTGGTACGCCGGCACCACGCTCGCTTCGGCACGCGAGGCGCTCGTGGAAATTCAGGGACAGCCGCGGCCGCCGCAATCGCTCGGCGACGGGCGACTGCTGTCCTGCGGGGCCAAGATCTTCATGGACGGCAGCGGCGGCGCACGCACGGCGTGGCTGTACAGGGACTGGAACAAGAACTCCACCGGCGTCGATGCGGGCAACTCGGGCTACCCGGCGCTCGATCCCGAGGTCTACCGCCAGCAGGTTCGGCTGTTTCACGATGCGGGGGTACACGTCGGCACTCACGCGATCGGCGACCGCGCCATCGACTGGGTGGTCGACACCTACGCCCAGGTGCTGAGCGAGAAGCCCACCCGGGGCCTGCGGCATAGCATCATCCACGCCAACATCCCCACCGATCATGCGATCGAGACCATGGCCTTGCTGCAAAGCAAGTACGATGCCGGCTATCCGGAAGCGCAAGCTCCGTTCACTTGGTGGATTGGCGACACCTATGCCGGCAACTTCGGGCCGGAGCGGTCGCAGCGCCTCATGCCATTCAAGACCTATCTCGACAAGGGCATCATCTGGGGAGGCGGCTCGGACTACTCCGTCACCCCGCTGCCCGCCCGCTACGGGCTGTGGTCCTCCGTGGAGCGCGAAGCCTTGAAGGGGACCTATGGGCGCCATCCCTTCGGCACCGCGCAGGCGGTCGACATCCATGCGGCGCTGCGTTCATACACGATCTGGGCCGCGCGGCAATTATTCCTCGACGCTCGCACGGGCTCGCTGGAAGTGGGCAAGGATGCGGATGTTGCGGTGTGGGACAGAAATCCCTACGACATGCCGTCAGCGGAGCTTCGCAATCTGCACTGCGAGATCACGCTGCTTTCCGGCGCGGTCGTGTTCGATGCGCATGACGACAAAGGAGCGCCTCATGGCCAGAATTAGCAAACGCCCCGTGACCCGTGCCGCCGCCGAAGGGGCCGTGCAGACACTATTGCGCTGGGCCGGAGAGGATCCGCATCGCGAGGGGCTGCGCGACACGCCCAAGCGCGTGGTGGATGCCTACCGGGATTGGTTCTCGGGGTATGCCTCCGATCCGAGGGCATACCTCCGGCGCACCTTCGAGGAGGTCGAGGGGTACGACGAGATGGTCGTGCTGCGCGACATTGCTTTCGAGTCGTTCTGCGAGCACCACATGGCGCCCATCATCGGCCGCGCTCACGTCGGCTACCTACCCCGGGAGCGGGTGGTCGGCATCAGCAAGCTGGCGCGGGTGGTCGACGGTTTCGCGCGCCGCTTCCAGGTGCAGGAGAAACTCACCGCACAAATCGCCACCTGCATCAACGAAGTGCTGAAACCGCGCGGAGTCGGTGTCGTCATCGACGCAGTCCATCAATGCATGACCACACGCGGCGTGCACAAACGCGGGGTCTCGATGATCACCTCGAGCATGCTCGGCACGTTCCGCGCCGACGCCAGCACGCGCGCGGAGTTTCTGCGCTTCATCGACATCGAGGGGAGCGCGAGCCGCTGAGCGGCGCCGGGCCGGACTAGCGCTTGACGCCGCCGGAGCCTCGCGCCGGAATCACTTCCACGGAAAAGCTGTAGTTGTGGCGCTCATTGACGCCGAGCGCGCCGACGCCGACCACGTGCCGCGCGATCTTCTCGCCCTGCTCGTTGGTGATCGACACGACGACGCAGTACTCGCAGGGACCGCGGTTCGGATGCTGGATGGAACCCTCGAGCCGCATCGCCGAGTGACCGGCGGCTTGCGGCTCGGAGTTCGCAACATTGAATCGCAGGTGGTGCTGACAGCCCGGGCAAACATTCGCGCTCTGTAGCACCACCGCCTTACAGTGCGGACAGGTCCGTGTGGCGCCGAGACTGCCTTGCCGAACGACGTTCGCCATGAACCGGGGCCGGCCGGCCTAACTGCCGACCGCGGAGCCCGGAAGCTTTCCCTTCTTTTCGTCTTCCCAACCGAACTCGACATGCCCGCGCATGCGTGAGCCCGCCGCGACCGTGATCGATCCGGCCTTCACGTCGCCGACGATGACGCCGCCCTCGAGCACATCGACTCGCTTCGCCGATTCGATGTTGCCCTGTAATTCACCGCCGACCACGACCACCGCGGCCAGCACCTGGCCCGTCAGATGCGCGCCCGGTTCGATGTTGAAGTTCCCGTCGATGCGCACATCGCCCTTGAAGCGTCCGGCCATGCGGACGTTGCCCGACCCCTCGATCTTGCCCTCGATGGTGAGGTTGGCCGCGATCACCGACTCGCCGCCCGCATCGCGCGGGGCCGGCGCAGGGGCTGCGCGTCGCGGCGCGGTCGCCAGCGCGACCTCGTTCGAACTCACCGAGCGCTCAGGATGCGGAGCCGCAGGGGCCGGTGCAGGCGCCAGAGTGCCCGCGGGCGACGGCGTCATCGGCTCTTTCCGGGGTGCCGGCGCAGGTGAGGGTTTTTCATTCCAAAGTGCCATACTGCAATCTCCCGCGTGTGAGGAACTGAAGGTTACACGCTACCGTGTAAAAATGTTATCGGACCACTGTCTGAGATTGGAGACGGTGAGCGGCGCGGACCTCTGCAAATTCCTGGCGGGTCCTCCCCCGACGTGCATGCCGGGTGCCGGCGCGGCTCCCGCGCCCCATCGACTATACTGCTGCGCACGAAACTCAAGGGGTTAGCTCACTTGTTCCAGCAACTCGACCGCCTGAACCCGGACGCCATTCTCGGCCTGATGGCTCAATTTCGCGCTGATCCTTCTCCCCAAAAAGTCGACTTGGGCGTCGGCGTCTTTCGCGATCTGAGCGGCAACACGCCGATCCTCCAGTCCGTCCGCCGCGCGGAGCAGATCGTGCTCCAAGCGCAATCGACCAAATCCTACGTGGCGGCCGCCGGTCGCGCGGAATTCAACGAGGCCGTGGAGCAGCTGGTGCTCGGACCCGCCCACCGCGTGCGCAGTGCGCGGCGCGTGCGCACCGCCCAGACTCCGGGCGGATGTGGTGCGCTGCGCGTCGGCGCCGAACTTATCCGGGCGGCGGCTCCGAAGGCGACCGTGTACGTGAGCGACCCCACCTGGGGCAATCACATGCCGCTCCTCGGCAGTTCCGGTTTGAGGCTCGAACGCTACCCCTACTACGACGCGCGCAGCCACGAGCTGCGCTTCGACGCGATGTTGGAGCGGCTGAATGGCGCCGCCCCCGGGGATGTCGTGCTGGTGCACGCCTGTTGCCACAATCCGACGGGCGCGGACTTGTCCGTCAGCCAATGGCAGCGGCTCACCGAGCTTCTGCTGGAACGACAGCTCACGCCTTTCCTCGACCTGGCGTATCAGGGCTTCGGCTCGACACTGGAGGAGGACGCGGCGGGGATCCGGCTGGTGGTCGACCGTGTGCCCGAAGCCTTGATTGCCGTGTCGTACTCGAAGAATCTCGGCCTCTACCGCGAGCGCTTGGGCGCGATCATCAGCGTGAGCGAGAGCGAGCACCGCGCCGACGCCGTGCAGAGCCACGTGCTGCAGATCGCGCGCAGCATCTACTCGATGCCGCCGGATCACGGTGCGGCGATTGCGGCCTGCATTTTCGCGGACGCCGCGCTCCGGCAATCGTGGATCGAGGAGCTCGCGGCGATGCGCAACCGGATCGCCGACATGCGATCGCTTCTCGCCTCGCATCTGAGAGCCGTCACCCAGCGGGGCACGTTCGATTTTTTGGAGCTGCAGCGCGGCATGTTCTCGCTGCTCGGAGTTTCCGGCGAGGCCGTCGAAGCACTTCGATCACGGCATCACATTTACATGCTGGGCGACAGCCGCATGAACCTCGCGGGGATCACGCCGGGTAATGTCGGTTACGTGGCGGAGGCGATCGCCGCCGAAGGCTGACTCAAGCGCCGAGCGCCTCGCTCAGCGCGCTGACTTCGGTGGCGGATTCCTTGATCACGCTCGCCATGCGTGTGTCGGTCAAGTCGAGACGCAGCGCGCCGGGCATGTCTTTGAGATCCGCCTGCAGCGCCGCCAAATCCTCGAAGTGCCGCGCCATTAGTACCGCGACGGCGATGATGTCGCTCAAATCCGCGATCTCGGGCTCGGTGCGGTCGTGCTCCTCCTGCTCCCCCACCGCCTGGGCCATCACGTCCGAGAATTCCCAATTCTCGAGGATGGCCTTGCCGATCGAGGGATGCCACTGCTCCAGAATCTCATCGAGCACGGCGGAGTTCGCGAACAGCTCGGGGTGAGCGGCCGCTCGCGTCAATACATAGAGCTTGCCGATGCTGTGCATCATGCCGGTCAACATCGCCTCGTCCGGATTGACGCGCGAGCGGGTGCAGGCTTTGGCCAGCACATAGGCAAAGGCGGCAACGCGGGTGCTGCGCACCCAAACATCCTGCAGGTAGTGCTCGAGTCCCGCCAGCTTGTTGCTGTTGCGGATCTGCGCCATGGCGAAGGAGATGGAGGCGCTGCGCACCATGTTGTAGCCGATGCGGCTGATGGCGGTGCGCAATTCGGTGATGGTCTTGCCGCTGCGGTTGAGGGACGCCGAATTGGCGATCCGCATCAGTCGCGCGGCGAGCGCGGGTTCCGACCCCACCACCCGCACCACCTGATCGACGGAGGATTTGGGATCGGACAGGATCCTGCGCACACGCACTGCCACTTCGGGGAACGAGGGCAGATCCACCTTTCCCCCCGACAGCTCTCCGGCCAGCGCACGGATGAAATCGAACGCGCTCGCGTACTGCGTCGCAGGCTCACTCGAGGATTTTTGCAATGGGGCGCTAGTCAATTCGCACTCTCGAAGTCATGGCGTCAACTGCCATCCATAGGATCGCTTTCCCTTGAGTCGGCCGCGCCGTGCGAGACTTGAGCGCCGCATCGACTCGCGCTCGAGAACCCGTCAGCGCGCGATAAACCCTAAGAGATTCAGCGAGTTGCGGAGAATGGGCTGGTGAAGCGCTGGTGCACTTCGCCGTTCCGGCTGCGCTCGGTGTAGCGGCCCTTGCAGTAGTGGGTCAGAACCCGGCGCCAGAAGGTCACGGAGGCGGGATTTCGCTCGTATTCGACGATCTCCCAATCGCCCGCAAAGCGATCGAAAATCAGCTTGGCGGCGTCCCTGCCGACGCCTGCGCGGCGATAGGCCTTGCGGATGAAGAACTCTGACATATGGTAAGTGACCGCCGCTTCGCCGGCGGGAGCCACCCGCGGACGGGTGACGAGCGCAAAACCGACCGCTTCGGGCCCCTTGGAGATGACCAGAGGATGGGAGTGATCGTTCGCAAACCAATTCGCGAAGATCTCGTCCTGGTGCGGGTTGCTCGTGCCCAACACGGAGAAAAGACCCGTGTTCAGGTCGGCGAGCGCATCGAGATACTCAGGGTAAACGGCCTGGATCCACTGGCGATCCTTCTTCGAATGTCTGCAATCGCGAATGCTGACGAGCAAAGATGCCGGTTTCCTGATGCCCTAGAAAGACACTGCCCGAGCGAACGAACCGCGAAGGCCGTCCGCCCGGGCATGGGATCAGCGATCGAAGCGATTACTGCTTCGGAGCCGATGCAGCGGAAGCCGCGGACGAAGCTGCGTCGGCGGCGGCGCTGGCAGCAGCAGCCGAATCGGCAGCGGCAGAAGCGGCAGCGTCCGGAGCCGGCGTCGCAGCAGGCGGAGGAGTCGTGTCGGTGGTCGGAGCAGGAGCCTCGGTCTTGCTGCCACAGGCACTCAGCACCATTGCAGCGACAAAAGCGCTTAATGCAAGTTTGGTCTTCATCTATCGATACCCCAGAAATTTAATGATAACGTTTTAGGCAAGCATGTTGTCTTGGGCTTCCACCCAAATGTCCGGGCCGATTT